>NZ_CP040128.1:1348282-2022423 GCF_007874125.1 Noviherbaspirillum sp. UKPF54
GCTGGGGCATTACTGGGTGGCGCGCTGGTGCGGCGTCAAGGTCCTGCGTTTTTCGGTCGGCATGGGGCGCATTGTCTATTCGCGCCGTCTTGGCTCCGACCAGACGGAGTGGGCGCTTTCGATCCTTCCTTTCGGCGGTTACGTCAAGATGCTCGATGCGCGCGAGCAGGATTTAGCGAAGCTGCCGCCTGAGGAGCTCAAGCGTGAATTCACACGGCAATCGGTATGGAAGCGCATCGCCATCGTGGCGGCAGGGCCGCTCGCCAATTTTGTGCTGGCGATCGTGCTGTTTGCAGGGCTGTACAGTTATGGAATTCCAGAGCCGACAGCAAGGCTGCGTGCGGTTCCCGAAAATTCAGCCGCGTATCAGGCTGGATTGCGCGGGGGCGAATTGGTTACTGCCATCAATGGCGAACCGATTCGGCTCTGGTCCGACTTGCGCTGGAAGCTGATGCAACTGGCGTTGGAAGGCAAGCAGGCACGGCTGGATGTGCAACGTCCGAACCCCGGCCCTTCGGGGGGGGATTTGCTGGATACGAAGACCCTTGACCTGAATAGCCTTTCCACTTCCGATCTGGAAGGCGACTTCCTCGGAAAGCTCGGCATGGATCTGGCCCGGCCACGTCCCGTGCTGGGCAGGATCATTGAGGATGGCCCGGCGATGCGAGCCGGCTTGAAAGAGGGAGATCTGATCCTCGACGTCAACGGTGGTGCGGTCGCCGATGGGCTCGCATTTGTGGAGCTGGTCAGGGCGTCGCCGGGGAAGCCGTTGCGCATTCACGGATTGCGCAATGGACGGGAATTCAGCCTTGACGTGACGCCGGAGTCGTACAGCAAGGGTAATCAGGTGCTTGGTCGTATCGGGACGGAGGTGCCGCTCGCACCAGAAATGACGATTGCCAGTGATTCGCCATTGGTCGCCGTTGGAAAAGCCGTCAAGAAAACCTGGGAAACCAGCACGCTCACTATCAAGATGCTTGGTAAAATGCTCGTTGGTGAAGTTTCTTGGAGGAACGTCACCGGGCCAATCACGATTGCGGATTATGCGGGGCAGACGGCTCGCATCGGCATGATCAGCTATCTCAGCTTCATTGCGTTCATCAGTATCAGCCTGGGGGTCATGAACCTGCTGCCCATCCCGGTTTTAGACGGGGGGCTTTTACTGTATTATGCGCTGGAAGTTTTGACTGGCCGAGCCATACCCGAGCGGTTTGGTGAACTGGCCCAGCGTGCCGGGGTGGGCATCCTGATGACATTGATGGCTGTCGCTGTCTTTAACGACATCATCCGACTCATGTCCTGAAACCGCGCCAATCGCGCGGCTCGCCCGGCAAGAATATTGATAATAAAGAACCGATGAAATTACATTCCGAGCGTTTTTCACAGCCTTTTTTTGCCCGTCGCTTAATCGCCATTGCCGCCTTCACTCTTTGCACAGGCCATGCGCTGGCTGTGGAACCGTTCACCGTCAAGGATATTCGCGTAGAGGGAATCCAGCGCACCGAAGCAGGGACTATTTTCAGCTATCTGCCGGTGCGGGTCGGTGAAGTCTATACCGACGAAAAAGGGGCTGCCGCGATCAAGGCGCTGTATGCGACCGGCTTTTTCAAGGACGTGCGCATCGAGGTCGAGGGCGACGTGCTGGTGGTGTCGGTGGAAGAGCGGCCCGCAATTGCCGCCGTCGATTTTTCTGGTGTGAAGGAATTCGACAAGGATCAACTGACCAAGGCGCTCAAGGAAATCGGTCTTGGCGAGTCGCGCATTTTCGACAAGGCGCTGCTCGATCGCGCCGAGCAGGAACTCAAGCGGCAATACCTGTCACGCGGCCTGTACGGGGTGCAAATCACGACTACCGTGACACCGGTCGAGCGCAACCGCGTGAATATCAACTTTGTCGTTGACGAAGGCGAGGTTTCCCGCATCAAGCAGATCAATATTGTCGGCAACAAGGCTTTTTCCGACAGCGAGCTGCGCGGCCTGCTGAACCTCAGGACGCCAGGTTGGTTCACTTGGTATACCAAGGCGGACCAGTACTCCAAGCAAAAGCTCACCGGCGATATCGAGACCTTGCGTTCCTTCTATCTGAACCGCGGTTACCTCGAGATGCAGGTGGAATCGACCCAGGTGTCGATTACGCCGGACAAGAAAGACATCTACATCACGATCAACATCAACGAAGGTGACAAGTTCACCGTCGGCGACGTCAAGCTGGAAGGCGAGATGTTTGGGCGGGAGCAGGAGCTGAAGTCGCTGGTGGAGCTGAAAAAGGGCGACGTCTATTCCGGTGAGAAACTCGCTGAAAGCGTGAAGAAGATTTCCGAACGTATGGGTAACTTCGGTTACGCATTCGCGAACGTCAACGCAAATCCGGAAATCAACCGCGAAAAGAAGGAAGTCGGCTTCACGGTGCTGATCGACCCGGGCAAGCGTGTCTATGTGCGGCGCATCAGTATCGCCGGCAATACCAAGACGCGCGACGAAGTGATTCGCCGCGAATTCCGGCAATTCGAGGATTCGTGGTACGACGGCGAAAAGATCAGGCTGTCGCGTGACCGTGTTGACCGCCTCGGCTATTTCAAGGAAGTGAATATCGAAACGCCGGAGGTCCCGGGCACGACTGACCAGGTCGATGTCAACATGACGGTTGCCGAGAAGCCGACCGGAAATATCCTGCTCGGCGCAGGCTTTTCGAGCAGCGACAAATTGACACTGACAGGTTCGATCCAGCAGGCCAATGCCTTCGGCAGCGGCAATACGCTCGGCATCGACGTCAATACCAGCCATCGCAACCGGACCATTGCGGTGTCGCAGACCAATCCTTACTTTACGGATGATGGTGTCAGCCGCAGTTATGAACTCTTCCTGCGCACCACGCGTCCGCCGGAAGTAAATACCGGCGATTATATCGTCCGCACCACGGGCGGCAATATCAGGTTCGGCGTGCCATTCTCGGAAGTGGATACAGTGTTTTTCGGACTCGGCGTGGAAAAGACACGGGTGGAAACCTTTACCGGCGTCCCCGACCACAATGACAGTCCGCAACTGTACAAGCAATACGTAACCGACTTCGGCGATGGCACCAACGCCGACACTACCAGCTTCCCGTTGACTGTGGCTTGGCAACGCGACAGCCGCGACAGCGCACTTGTACCGTCGGTGGGGCGCTATCAGCGCGCCAACTTCGAGATTGCGCCAGTCGGAACGCTGAAGTATTACCGCGCAATTTATCAGCACCAGTACTTCAAGCCCTTGTTCCGTACCATTACGCTGGCATTGAATGGCGAACTGGATTATGGTCATGGTTTCGGCGGCAAGCCGTACCCGATCTTCAAGAATTTCTATGCCGGCGGGATTGGCTCGGTACGCGGCTACGAAGGCTCGTCGCTCGGCCCGCGCGCTTCCAACGGCGACCCTCTAGGCGGCACCTCGCGTATCATCGCGAACGCGGAACTGCAGTTCCCGTTCCCTGGTTCCGGCAACGACCGTACCCTGCGCTGGTTCACTTATCTGGACGGCGGCAACGTGTTCGGCGAGGGGGAGAAAATCCAGGTATCTGAACTGCGCTATTCGGCTGGTATCGGCATCAGTTGGGTCTCGCCGATTGGTCCGCTGAAGCTCAGTTATGGCAAGCCCTTGAATGCGAAGCCGGAAGACAGGAAGCAGTCATTCCAGTTCCAATTAGGTACCGGTTTCTAATAATGGCATAATTGCAATTTGATTTGCGGAGAATGACCTTGAAGTCTTTCACTAAAATATCGACCCCCTCTCGGCTTATGGCGTTGCTTGCATTGTGCATGCTCCCCTTGAGCAATGTGCAGGCGCAGGAATCCAGGATCGGATTCGTCAGCACCGAGCGGATTTTCCGGGAGGCGGCACCAGCCAAGGCTGCGCAGGCCAAAATCGAGCAGGAATTCTCGCGACGCGATAAAGAATTGCAGGACATGGCGGCACGGCTGAAAGGCATGTCGGAAAAGCTGGACAAGGATGCCGCCGTGTTGTCCGATTCCGACCGGGTCAGGCGCCAGCGCGACTTGGCCGACCTGGACAAGGATTTCCAGCGCAAACAGCGCGAATTCCGCGAAGATCTGAATCAGCGCCGCAATGAGGAACTCGCCACGGTCTTGGAAAAAACCAACAAGGTGATCAAGCAGATCGCCGAAACGGAAAAGTACGATATCGTGTTCCAGGAAGCGGTCTACGCCAGCCCGCGCATCGATATCACCGACAAGGTTCTGAAGGCGCTCAACAAATAACCCAAAGGAAGGCCACGATGAGCAATCGGCTGGGAAAATTGGTCGAACGCTTGGGAGGCCAACTGATAGGCGATGCCGATATAGAAGTATTTGGCATCGCTCCGCTGGATGACGCAAACGCGTCCCACATCACATTTCTTTCCAATCCCAGGCTGCGCGCGCAAGCGGCGCAAACCAAGGCTGCGGCGCTGATTCTGTCGGCGGCCGACGATGCGGCTATCAGCGCGACGTACCAAGGCGCGCGTATCGTCACGGATAATCCATACGCGTATTTTGCGCGCACGGCACAGTTGTTCGCGGAGCAAAGCGCCGTACCGCTCGTGCCCGGCATCGATCCGCGAGCCAGCGTGCATCCGGATGCGAAAGTGTCGGCGGAAGCGTACGTTGGCCCCCAAGTCACGATCGAGGCTGGCGCCGTCATCGGCGACCGGGCAGTGATCGATGCGGGGTGTTTTGTCGGACGCAATGCGCAAATCGGCGCCGACACGCATTTTTTCGCCAATGTCACGTTCCACGCCGGCTGCGAGATCGGCGAGCGCGGCATCATTCATTCGGGCGCTGTGATCGGTGCGGACGGATTCGGATTTGCCAATGAAAAGGGCGCCTGGATCAAGATCCCGCAAACCGGACGTGTGGTGATCGGCGATGACGTGGAGATCGGCGCCAACACCACGATCGATCGCGGCGCGCTGGCCGATACCGTGATCGAAGATGGCGTCAAGCTCGACAATCAGATCCAGATTGGCCATAACTGCCATATCGGCGCGCATACCGCGATGGCGGGTTGCGTCGGTGTCGCCGGTAGCGCCCGGATCGGGAAATATTGCACGTTCGGCGGCGCCGCGATGGTGCTCGGCCATTTGACGATTGTGGACAACGTCCATATTTCGTCGGGCAGCATGGTGTCGCGCTCGATCATGGAACCCGGGCAATACACCGGCTTCTATCCGCTTGCCAAGAACGCGGAATGGGAAAAATCGGCCGCGATCGTACGCAATCTGGGATCAATGCGTGAGAAAATCCGCGAGCTGGAAAAAACAATCAAATCGCTCATCGAAAAAAAGTAATGAAAACTCTCGATATAAATCAAATCAAAGAATATTTGCCGCATCGTTATCCGTTGTTGCTGGTCGATCGCGTACTGGAATGGGAATCCGGAAAATCGATTACTGCGATCAAGAACGTCACGGTGAATGAGGAATTTTTCAACGGGCATTTCCCGCACAAGCCAGTCATGCCAGGCGTATTGATGATCGAGGCGATGGCGCAGACGGCTGCTTTGCTGTCCTTCCTGACAATGGGGCAGAAGCCGGACGAGAACAGCGTGGTGTATTTCGTCGGCATCGACGGCGCCCGCTTCAAGCGTCCGGTCGAGCCGGGTGATCAATTGAAGATGCAAGTCGAGATCCTGCGCCAGTCGCGCGGTATCTGGAAATACAAGGCGGTGGCGACGGTCGACGGCCAGACAGCGGTGGAAGCCGAACTGATGTGCACCATGCGTAGCGCAACCGACGCCAGCCAGCCGGCGGGGCAGTAATGGCCAACATTCATCCGACCGCCATCGTCGACCCGAAGGCGGAACTCGACGATTCGGTCGAGATCGGCGCGTATTCGATTGTCGGGCCGAACGTCAAGATCGGCGCCCGGACCAAGGTGGGGCCGCACGTGGTGATCGAGGGACATACGACGATCGGCTGCGACAATACTTTCTTCCAGTTTTCGTCGATCGGCGCGGCGCCTCAGGACAAGAAATACAAGGGCGAGCCGACCCTGCTGGAGATCGGCGACCGCAACACGATCCGCGAATTCTGCACCTTCAACCTCGGCACGGCGCAGGATGCCGGGGCAACGCGCATCGCCAGCGATAACTGGATCATGGCGTACGTCCATGTCGCGCATGATTGCCAGCTCGGCAGCAATATTATTTTGGCGAACAACGTGACGCTTGCTGGCCATGTGCATCTGGCCGACTGGGTGTTTTTGGGCGGGTTTACGACCATTCATCAGTTCTGCCATGTCGGCGCCCATGCAATGACCGCCTTTACCGCCGCCGTGAGCCAGGACGTTCCGCCATTTGTGACGGCCGCAGGCAACCGTGCCGTACCTGCGGGGATCAATTCCGAAGGACTGAAGCGCCGCGGTTTCACACCAGAACAGATCGCCGCCATCAAACGCGCCTACAAGCTGGTATACAGGGCCGGATTGTCGTTGGACGATGCCAAGTCGGCGCTGGCGCAGGAAGAAATCAAGTCACCTGCAGCGGCTGAATCGATCCGCATGTTGCGCGAGTTCGTGGAAAATAGCAGCCGTGGCATCATCCGCTGAGCTGTCCCTTGCGATGGTCGCCGGCGAGACTTCCGGAGACCTGCTCGCGAGCCGCTTGTTGTCTGGCCTGCGGCCGCATTTGCCGCACGCCGATATTCATGGAATCGGCGGGCCGAAGATGGCGCAGTACGGCTTTCGCAGCGACTGGCCGATGGAAAAGCTTTCGGTGCGCGGCCTGTTCGAGGTGCTCGCGCATTACCGCGAAATCAAGGGTATCCAGAATACGCTGCGTGATGCCTTGTTGCGGGAAAGGCCGGCCGCCTTCATCGGCGTCGATGCCCCTGACTTCAATTTCGGCCTGGAAGAGCAGCTGAAGCGGGCTGGCATCCCAACCATGCATTTCATCAGTCCGTCGATCTGGGCATGGCGCGCAGGGCGCATCAAGAAGATCGCGCGTGCCGTGTCCCACATGCTGGTGGTATTCCCCTTCGAAGAGGAGATTTACCGCAAGGCTGGAATTCCGGTGACCTATGTCGGCTATCCGCTGGCCGAGGTCATTCCCATGGAGCCGGACGTCGACGCCGCTCGCATGGCGCTCGGCTTGCCGAACGAAGGGCGCGTGATCGCCATCCTGCCAGGCAGTCGCATGTCCGAACTGAAGTACAACACTGTTGCATTCATCGAGGCTGTCAAGGTATTGGCCCAGCGCGACCCGTCGATCCGCTTCGTGGTGCCGATGGCCGGCGAGAAGCAGCGCGCTTATTTTCTCGAACTGGTATCGAAGGCGGGCTTGGCCGATGTCCCGATCCAGCTGACGGCGGGGCGTTCGCATGAAGCCATCGCGGCCGCGGACGTGGTGCTGGTTGCTTCGGGTACCGCAACGCTGGAGGTGGCGCTGTTCAAGAAGCCGATGGTGATCGCATACAAGATGATGCGGGCCTCGTGGCATATTCTGCGCCACATGGGGTACCAACCTTGGATCGGACTGCCGAATATCCTCGCGCAGGAATTCGTCGTGCCCGAATTACTTCAGGATGCGGCCACGCCGCAGGCGCTCGCCGATGCATTGTGGGCGCAGTTGGACGACGACGCGTTGCGTGCGCGGCTGCGCCAGCGATTTACGGATATGCATCACTCGCTGTTGCGCGATACAGCGCGGGAGAGTGCGCAGGCGGTCCTGCAATTGATTGGACGACGGCCGGCATGAAAAAGAAGGACGTGAGTCTGTCGCTGTTTGACCACGCGGGCGAAGTAATTTGCGGCGTGGACGAGGCCGGGCGCGGTCCGCTTGCCGGCGCCGTGTTTGCCGCAGCCGTGATTCTCGATCCCTTCAAGCCGATCGCCGGTTTGCGCGACTCCAAGAAGCTGACGGAAGCCCGGCGCGAAGCGCTGGCCGAACAGATCAAGGCGGACGCGCTGGCGTGGGCGATCGCTTGCTGCACCGAAGCTGAAATCGACGAGATCAACATTCTGCAGGCGTCGCTCCTGGCGATGCGGCGCGCGGTCGAGGCGCTGAAAGTGCAGCCCACGCTCGCGCTGGTCGATGGCAACCGCTGTCCTGTGATGCCGCTGCGCTCCGAAGCGATCGTAAAGGGCGACGACAAGGTGCCGGCCATTTCCGCCGCATCGATACTGGCGAAGACTGCGCGCGACGCTTCCATGCTGGCGCTGCACCGGCAGTATCCGGATTACGCCTTCGACCGGCACAAGGGATATCCCACCGCGCTGCACTTGGAGCGCCTGCGCCTGCACGGTGTGACACCGGTACACCGCAAATCATATGCGCCAGTACGGGCATTGATCGATGCTTGCGAGGAGACGGGCATGGGACGGGACGGCAAAGGAACTACATGAAGGCGATTTCATCGCGCGAGAACCCGTTGTACAAGGAATTGAAGCTGCTGGCATCGAATCCTCATGCACGGCGCAAGGCAGGGCGCACGCTGCTCGACGGCGTGCATTTGTGCGAGGCTTATCTACAGCACGTCGGATTGCCACCATTGTGTATCGTCAGCGAGGACTCTGTCGGGCATGCGGAAGTTGCCTCTATCGTGCAACGTTGCGAAGCGGCGAGGGCGCAATGCATCGTGCTGCCGGAAGCGCTTTTTCATGCCTTGAGCCAGGTCGAGCACGGTGTCGGATTGCTGTTTGTGGTCGATACGCCGCGTATTGCCCCACCTAAAAACCTGGTACGTGGAGCGGTGTTGCTCGATAACCTGCAAGATCCGGGAAATCTCGGCTCGATTCTGCGTAGCGCCGCTGCGGCAGGGATCGAGGATGTTTACTGCAGCAAAACGACCGTGTTTGCATGGTCGCCGAAGGTTCTGCGCGCCGGAATGGGGGCGCACTTTCTGCTCAATATCTTCGAGAATGTCGACCTCGGCAGCTTGGTGCGCGCCGCACGCATACCGATATTAGCAACCAGTTCACATGCCGACAAACGGATATATGACGTCGACTTGGCGGGCCCTGTCGCTTGGCTGTTCGGCCACGAGGGTCAAGGCGTTTCCGGGGATTTGCTCGACTTGGCCACTTGGCGCGTATCGATCCCGCATCTTGGCGAGGTGGAGTCGCTGAACGTCGCGGCAAGCGCCGCCGTGTGCTTTTTCGAGCAGGTGCGCCAGAAAACAGCCTGATCGAGCGGTGGCGGACGGAGGGAATTGTCAGCCGCACTCTCGGTATACAAGGCCGGGCGCTACATAGTATTCGTCTGCCTCCAGCGTCATCCTGCTTTGCATCGGACAGACGCGGTCGAACTGGCATTTCCGTCCGTTGATGATCGCGTAGCGATGAATCTGTGAGTCCTGGTAACTGCCGATCGGTTCGAGCACTTGTTCGGGGCGGGCGAAAGGCATGGCCTCGCGAGGCTTGGCGTCCGCCCTAGATTTATCAAGGAGACCGAGCGACTCAATATCGCTCTCGACATGTCCCAGCCCGTCCTTTAGTGCCCAGAAAAAAAATACCAGGCCGCCCCACAATACGAGTTCGATCAATAGCAAATCCATGGCACCGCTCCATCAACGCCTATGCTTTCTTTATACTCAATTTGTAAGGAATCTGTAAGGTTTTTCGGGGTGATATTGACTGGAACTGCCTAGTCGAATGAAAAATGCCGCGACGCTGGCGCGGCGCGGCATAGTTACAGCAATGCCAGCCAATCAATATGAGCGTTTGTCCAGCTTGATTTCTTGAAGAATCATTGTTGCAATTTCTTCAATTGATTTTGCCGTCGAGGACATCCAGCGTATGCCTTCGCGACGCATCATTTTTTCCGCCTCGTTGATTTCGTACCGACAATTTTCCAGTGCTGCGTATTTGCTTCCTGGCCGCCGCTCATTGCGCACTTCGGACAGGCGGTCCGGGGCAATGGATAATCCGAATATCTTCTTCTTGTACGCCAGCAAACCATTCGGCAGCTTGCCGCGTTCGAAATCGTCCGGGATCAGCGGGTAATTGGCAGCCTTGATCCCGTATTGCATGGCGAGGTAGAGGCTGGTCGGGGTTTTCCCGGAACGCGACACGCCCACCAGGATTACGTCGGCGGCGGCGAGGTTCTGGTCCGATTGGCCATCGTCATGCGCAAGCGAGAAATTGATCGCCTCAATACGGTTCTTGTATTCCTCCGAGTCGGCGATGTTATGGCTGCGCCCCACCGTATGCGTGGACTTCACGCCCAGTTCCTGCTCCAGCGGCTCGACAAAGGTCTGGATCAGGTCCATGTGCATACCCTTGGATTGCCTGACTACCGATGACAGCTCCGCCTTGACCAAGGTGGAAAACACGATGGGGCGCTTGCCATCGATCTCGCAGGCGTCGTTAATATGGCGTACAGCCTCATAAGCCTTGTCGAGCGTATCGATGAAAGGAAGGCGAACTTGCTTGAATCGCAACTCGAACTGGGTCAGCACGGAATGGCCGAATGTCTCCGCCGTGATACCGGTCCCATCGGAAACGAAGAATACAGTGCGATCGGCAGGCGGCAAATGTTGGGCGGACAAGTCTGGCATAATCTTATCTAATTTGAAATGATGAAAAACTCTCAGTTGTGCACGGCGGATTCCTGTTGCACACTGTAAAATGACATTGAACAGTAAGCCATGCCGCGCTCACGACGAAGAATAACAAGAAATGAGCCGTGCCACCGCATATGAAGATTTCTATCATCAAACTTAAAGGGTTGTTATGTCCAACACAGCTATGGGTGCTACCCAGGGGGCTACTTACGTAGCATCATTTGAACATCTGAGAATGACGGACGTCGAGTCCGTCGGCGGCAAGAATGCGTCGCTGGGTGAAATGATCAGCCAGTTGGCCGGTGCCGGCGTGCGTGTGCCCGGCGGGTTCGCGACCACCGCGCAGGCGTTTCGCGACTTCCTGTCCTACAGCGCCGGTGGTGGTGCAACGCTCGCACAGCGCATCGAGGACCGCCTCGCGTCGCTGAATATCGACGATGTGCGCGCGCTGGCTGCAGCCGGCGCCGAAATCCGTCAATGGATCATCGACACCCCGTTCCAGCCGCGCCTGGAACAGGAGATCCGCGAGTTTTACCAGCGCCTGGTCGCCGATTCGACCGCTGAGATGTCGTTTGCGGTGCGTTCCTCCGCGACTGCCGAAGATTTGCCGGATGCATCGTTCGCGGGCCAGCAGGAAACCTTCCTGAATGTGGTCGGCATCGACAATGTGCTGGAAGCGATCAAGCATGTGTTTGCATCGTTGTACAACGACCGCGCGATTTCATATCGCGTGCACAAGGGGTTTACCCATTCCGAAGTGGCATTGTCTGCGGGCGTGCAGCGCATGGTGCGTTCCGATATCGGTGCCGCCGGCGTGATGTTCACCATCGATACCGAATCCGGCTTCAAGGATGTCGTGTTCATCACCGCCAGCTACGGCCTAGGCGAGACAGTGGTGCAGGGAGCGGTCAATCCTGACGAATTCTACGTGCACAAACCGATGCTGGAGCAGGGCAAGCTGCCCATCATCCGCCGCAATATCGGTTCCAAGCTGATCAAGATGGAATTCACCGGCGAAGCGAAAGCCGGCCGCTCGGTGAAGACGGTCGACGTGCCGATCGAGCTGCGCAACCGCTATTCGCTGAACGACCAGGAAATCGTCGAGCTGGCCAAGTATGCAGTCATCATCGAAAAGCACTATGGCCGCCCGATGGATATCGAATGGGGCAAGGATGGCCGCGACGGCAAGCTGTACATCCTGCAGGCGCGCCCGGAAACGGTGAAGTCGCAGCAAAAGGCGACCGATGCGCAGCAGCGCTTCAAGCTCAAGGGCAATGGCGTCGTGCTGGCTTCGGGCCGCGCGATCGGCCAGAAGATCGGCGCCGGCCCGGTGCGTGTGATTCGCGACCCCTCCGAGATGGAGCGCGTGCAGCCGGGCGACGTGCTGGTGGCCGACATGACCGACCCCAACTGGGAGCCGGTGATGAAGCGCGCTTCCGCAATCGTGACCAATCGCGGCGGACGCACCTGCCATGCGGCGATCATCGCGCGCGAGCTGGGTGTGCCGGCGGTGGTCGGCTGCGGTAATGCGACCGACATGCTGAAAGACGGCACCTTGGTGACCGTGTCCTGCGCCGAGGGCGATGAAGGCAAGATTTATGACGGCTTGCTGGAAACCGAGGTGACCGAAGTGTCGCGCGGCGAACTGCCGGAAGTGCCGGTGAAGATCATGATGAACGTCGGTAACCCGCAGCTGGCGTTCGACTTCCAGTCGATCCCGAACGGCGGCGTCGGCCTAGCGCGCCTGGAGTTCATCATCAACAACAACATCGGCGTGCATCCGAAGGCGATCCTGGAATATCCGGGCATCGACGCCGACTTGAAGAAGGCGGTCGAATCGGTCGCGCGCGGCCATGCGTCGCCCAAGGCCTTCTATGTCGATAAGTTGGCCGAAGGCGTGGCAACGATCGCCGCCGCATTCTGGCCGAGGCCGGTGATCGTGCGCCTTTCCGACTTCAAGTCGAACGAGTACAAGAAGTTGATCGGCGGTTCGCGATACGAGCCGGACGAGGAAAACCCGATGCTCGGCTTCCGCGGCGCGGCGCGCTACCTGGCAGAGGATTTTGCCGAGGCGTTCGAGATGGAATGCCAGGCGATGAAGCGGGTGCGCAACGACATGGGCCTGACCAATGTCGAAATCATGGTGCCGTTCGTGCGCACGCTCGGCCAGGCGGAAAAGGTTGTCAACCTGCTTGCGAAGAACGGTCTGAAGCGCGGCGAAAACGGCCTGCGCCTGATCATGATGTGCGAAGTGCCGTCCAACGCGATACTGGCCGAGCAGTTCCTGGAGTATTTCGACGGTTTCTCGATCGGTTCCAACGACCTGACCCAGCTCACGCTCGGCCTGGATCGCGATTCTGGCATGGAATTGCTGGCGGCCGATTTCGATGAGCGCGACCCGGCTGTGCGCGCCTTGCTGTCCAAGGCGATTGCTGCATGCCGTGCGCAGGGCAAGTACATCGGCATCTGCGGTCAGGGGCCGTCGGACCACCCGGATTTCGCGGAGTGGCTGATGAAAGAGGGGATTGCATCGATTTCGCTGAATCCCGATACCGTGATCGATACCTGGCAAAAGCTGGCGACGGTGCGCTGATCGGTGGACATGTCTTGTTGAGATGCGAAAACGCGGGCTTCATGCCCGCGTTTTTGTTTAGAGTAATCTGTTGTAAGGCGGCAAAAATGCAGATAGAAAGCATTTGACGGCAAGGGGTTTTGGATTAGACTTAAGCAACCTTATTCATGGACAACAACCAACAAAAACGGCAGTACAAGGTGGTTTGAACCCCCGCCAGCCTCGCGGCTGCGGGGGTGTTTTATTTTTGTGCTGCAGTAAGAATGCGGGGACTGAAAATGGCGGATTGGATGATCTGGTTTGTTTTCGCCGGTGCTCTGGTGATCCTGGAAATGTTTACCGGGACGTTTTATCTGCTGATGATCGGTTTCGGCTTGGTCGCCGGCGGCTTGGTGGCTTTTGCCGGCTTGGGGCGCGAAGCGCAACTGATCGGTGCAGGTATCGTCGGTGCGATTGCCACCTATGGCCTGCGGCGCAGCAAATGGGGAGGCATGACGCGGCGTCTGGCTGCCCGTGATCCGAACGTCAATCTCGACATCGGGCAGGCTTTGAAAGTCGACGCCTGGAATGAGGACGGCAAGACGGCCCGAGTAACATATCGCGGCGCTTTATGGGATGTCGAACTCGAACATGATGCCGATTGCGTGCCAGGCATCTTCACCATTCGGGAAATCCGTGGCAATCGCCTGATCGTTTCAAAAGATCGCAAACAAGATAACTGAAAAGAAAGGATGCCCATGCAATTCGGATTCGGAAATCTCGGCCTGATTTTGTTTGTCGTTGCGGTGGTATTCGTCGTCAAGACGATCAACGTGGTGCCGCAGCAGCATGCCTGGGTCGTCGAGCGACTGGGCAAATATTACGCCACGCTCGGCCCCGGCCTGAATATCGTATTGCCGTTTATTGACCGCATCGCCTACAAGCATTCGCTGAAAGAAATTCCGCTCGACGTTCCCAGTCAAGTCTGCATTACCAAGGATAATACGCAGCTGCAAGTGGATGGCATCCTGTACTTTCAGGTGACCGACCCCATGCGCGCATCGTACGGATCGTCCAATTACCTGATGGCGATTACGCAGCTGGCGCAAACCACCCTGCGTTCCGTCATCGGGCGCATGGAGCTGGACAAGACCTTCGAGGAACGCGATCACATCAACAAGGCGGTGGTCAGTGCAATCGATGAGTCGGCGGCAAACTGGGGCGTCAAGGTGCTGCGTTATGAAATCAAGGATCTGACCCCGCCCAAGGAAATCCTGCATGCAATGCAGGCACAGATTACGGCAGAACGCGAAAAGCGCGCCCTGATTGCTGCGTCGGAGGGGCGCAAGCAGGAACAGATCAATATCGCCAGCGGCGAGCGCGAAGCGGCGATCGCCAAGTCCGAAGGTGAAAAGCAGGCGGCGATCAATCGCGCGCAAGGCCAGGCCGCCGGTATTCTTGCCATCGCGGAAGCGAGCGCGGAAGCATTGCGCAAGACGGCAGCGGCCATCCGCGAGCCGGGCGGCTCGGACGCGGTCAACCTGAAAGTGGCGGAACAGTATGTGAGTGCCTTCTCGCAGCTGGCAAAAACCAATAACTCGATTATCGTTCCCGCCAACATGAGCGACATCAGCGGCTTGATCGCGAGCGCGTTGCAGGTCGTAAAATCGCAGCAAAAAGCGTGAGCCGGAAAGGCGCGCCGCAAGGAGGAAGGGCGCGCCGGGCGTGATCAGCGCCGGTGCTGCTTCATGATCGATTGCTGCTCGCGCTGCCAGTCGCGCTGTTTTTCACTCTCGCGCTTGTCGTGCTGCTTCTTGCCCTTGGCCAGGCCGATCTCGCATTTGATGCGGCCTTTGGTGTAATGCAAATTGATTGGAACTAATGTGTATCCGGCGCGCTCGACCTTACCGATCAGCCGCTTGATTTCTTCCCCGTTCAGCAGCAGCTTGCGGGTACGTACCGGGTCCGGCGACACATGGGTCGATGCGGTAGGCAAAGGGCTGATATGGGAGCCGAACAGGAAGACTTCGCCATTGCGCACGATGACATAGGCTTCCTTCAATTGCACGCGGCCGGCGCGGATTGATTTGACTTCCCAACCTTCCAGAACCATGCCGGCTTCGTAGCGCTCCTCGATGAAGTAATCGTGGAAGGCTTTTTTATTATCAACAATGGTCATGAGTTCTGGAAACAGAGTGTGTCGGTTAAAATTTTAACTTCTTATTTTATCAAACGGTTCATTCGCGATGGCTGTCGTTCACAAGTCGGTATTGCTCGCATATAGCGCAGAACAAATGTTCACGCTGGTGGAGAACATCGAGGAGTATCCGAAATTTCTGCCCTGGTGTGGTGGGGCAGAGGTGCGCACCAGGGATGGTAGCAAGGTGCTGGCCGAATTGACGATCAATTACCGTGGCGTGAAGCAAAGCTTTTCGACCGAGAATGTCAACGTGGCGCCGACTTCGATCGAAATGCGGCTGGTTGAAGGTCCGTTCAAGCAGTTGCACGGCGCCTGGAGTTTCAAGCCGCTGCGCAGCGACGCATGCAAGATCGAGTTCGAGCTGAATTACGAATTTTCAAGCAGGGTGCTGGAGCAATTGATCGGCCCTGTCTTCAATATGATTGCGAACAGCTTTGTCGATTCCTTCTGCAAGCGCGCGGAGACGGTTTATGGCTGACATTTACGTGCAGGTCTGCTATGCGCGGCCGGACATGCAATTTGCGCGCGATCTGCGTTTGCCGCAGGGGGCCACGCTGCAGGCGGCGGTGGAGCAAAGCGGTGTGCTGCAGGCCGTGCCGGACATCGACCTAGCCTCCTGCCGCGTCGGCATCCACGGCAAGCTCAAGTCGCTCGATACGGTCTTGCGAGAGCGCGACCGCGTCGAAATTTATCGGCCGTTGACTGCCGATCCGAAAGAATCGCGCCGCAAGCGTGCCGTGAAAAAAGGGCTATAAAAAAGCCTGCGCAGGCGCAGGCTTGTTGCGTATTTTTCACGTTATCTGCAATCCTGTGCGGCCTGCCTAGCCTCGCGTAATTCGCGTGCTCGTTGTTCATCCGACAAGAAAGAGCGCTCGCCGCTATTGTCGGTCTGCGCAATGCGTTCGCCCGATTCCAGCGCGCGCAGGTAGCTGCGGGTACGCTCGCAGTGCTTGCTTTTTTCCGCGGCCAGGCGTGCATCATCCTCCGCCTTCTTCTCTTTTTCGGCCTGCTCCGCGCGCCGCTTTTTGAATTCCGCATTCTGCTCGGCGAGCGACTTTTGCTGCGTGGCGGCACCGCTGCCGGGAGCCGTTGCATCGGCGGTGGCGCGAACGCCCGGATGCTTCAATACGCGCGCGGCCGGCACCGAAGGCGGAGGCGGCATGTCCGAATACTGCTTCACGCCTTTCTCGTCGAGCCATACATACTGCGCAAGAGCGGCGACCGGCGCGAGCAGTACAACGGCCAGGAAGCTGGCGCCGGCGAGGCGCAGGGAATTGGTTATTCTCATTGCGATCCTTTTGAACGGGGAGCAGACAGTCGGATTTCGCCATGCTTTATGCATCGTGTCAACGAAGAAGCTTATAGGCGAAAGCAATGTAAAAAAGCCTTGCCTTGAGGATTTCTGTATAATGCGGCTTTGCGCCTATAGGAATCACTATGCGTCTACTCCAGAAAGCACTCACATTCGATGACGTGCTGCTCGTCCCGGCATATTCGGACATCCTTCCCAAAGATACTTCCCTGAAAACGCGCCTGACGCGCAACATCACGCTGAATATCCCGCTGTTGTCGGCGGCGATGGATACCGTGACCGAAGCGCGGCTCGCGATCGCGATGGCGCAGGAGGGCGGCATCGGCATCGTCCACAAGAACCTGAAGCCGGCTGAGCAGGCGCGTGAAGTGGCGAAAGTCAAGCGCTTCGAGTCCGGGGTGGTGCGCGATCCGATCACGATTCCGCCGACCATGAAGATCCGCGACGTGATCGCGCTGTCGCAACAGCACGGCATCAGCGGCTTCCCGGTCGTTGAGGGCAAGCTGGTGGTTGGCATCATCACCAACCGCGACTTGCGCTTCGAAGAAGAGCTGGATGCGGAAGTGCGCGCCAAGATGACCCCGCGCGAGAAGCTGGTGTACGTGAAGGAAGGCGCGGACCTGGCCGAAGCCAAGCGCCTGATGAACAAGCACCGCCTGGAGCGGGTCATCGTGGTCAACGATGCATTCGAACTGCGCGGCCTGATTACCGTGAAGGACATCCAGAAATCGACAGAGCACCCGAACGCGAGCAAGGACGAGCACGGCAAGCTGCGCGTCGGCGCGGCGGTTGGTGTCGGCCCGGATAACGACGAGCGCATCGAACTGCTGGTGAAGGCCGGCGTCGACGTGATCGTGGTCGATACCGCACATGGCCATTCCAAGGGCGTGCTGGACCGGGTGCGTTGGGTCAAGAACAATTATCCTCAGGTCGACGTCATCGGCGGAAATATTGCCACCGCCGCCGCCGCCATCGCACTGGCCGAGCACGGCGCCGATGGCGTCAAGGTTGGTATCGGGCCCGGCTCGATTTGCACCACGCGTATCGTGGCTGGCGTTGGCGTGCCGCAGATTACCGCGATTTCAAACGTCGCGGAGGCGTTGAAGGGGACCGGCATCCCCTGCATCGCAGACGGCGGCATCCGCTTCTCTGGCGATATTTCCAAGGCGCTGGCGGCAGGAGCATCGAGCGTCATGATGGGCAGTATGTTTGCCGGCACCGAGGAAGCGCCTGGCGAAGTGATCCTGTACCAGGGCCGCAGCTACAAGTCGTATCGCGGCATGGGCAGCCTGGGTGCGATGTCTGAAGGCTCGGCTGACCGCTACTTCCAGGACGCTGCGAACAATGCGGACAAGTTCGTGCCGGAAGGGATCGAAGGGCGCGTGCCGTACAAGGGCAGCGTCCTGGCCATCCTGTACCAGCTGGTTGGCGGCGTGCGTTCTTCCATGGGATATTGCGGATGCGCGACCATCGATGAGTTGCGCGAGAAGGCAGAATTCGTCGAGATCACGTCCGCCGGCATGCGCGAGTCGCACGTGCACGACGTCCAGATCACGAAGGAAGCGCCGAACTACCGTGCGGAGTGATCCGCGTTGAAGGTAACAGCAAGATGACGAAGCCGGTAGCGGCGATGCAAACGCAGGCGCAGCCATCCGTTGGCGGACCGGCGGATGCGGCGCCGCACGAAGTCGAACAGCAACTGCTGCGCATCCGGCGCATCGGCAAGCGGCTGTTCGATGTGGCCGACTGCGTCATCGTCCTCGGGCAGACGTCGTCGGAATCGCCCGACGGCGCGTCCTCACCGTTGTCCGCAGAAGCGGATTTCTGCCGCAGGCAGCCGTTGCCCGACGCATCGGTCGTGGTGGCGGACGCTGGCAGTCATCCGGTGCTCGGGCGCGACCGCGCGGTGCTGGGCGTGCCGCATATTCGGTTTTTTGCGGCGCATCCGGTCCGTAATCAGGAAAAAGTCCTGGTTGGCCATGTCTGCCTGATCGACCTTGCTCCACGGCCGGGTTTCGGGCCGGCGGAACGGCAGTTGCTGGCCGATCTCGCATCGCTGGTGGAGCGCGAGCTGCTGGTCCACTCGATGAGCGCGTCGCATCTCGACCTGCAAAAGAAGAACAAGAATCTGCGTCGCAAATCCCTGATCGACCCTTTGATCGGGACTTGGAACCGCGGCGCGATCATGCGTATTCTGACGATCGAGGCGATTCGCTGCGACAAGGCGGGAGTCCCACTGTCGCTGATCGTAGCCGATCTCGATTATTTTAAGAAGATCAACGACACTTACGGGCACCAGGCGGGCGATGCGGTGCTGGTCAAGGTCGCCAGCCGGCTGCGTTCCTGCATCCGTCCCCAGGAAGCGCTGGGCCGGTATGGCGGCGAAGAGTTCTTGATCGTATTACCGGGGGCGACGAGTGCGACGGCCATGGCGGTCGCCGAGCGCATGCGGCAAGCGGTGGCGTCGCAACCGGAAACGATCGGGGGCACGACGTTCAACCTGACGATCAGCGCAGGCGTGGCGTCGACCGATATGTTTCCGACCGCGACGACGGAAGAATTGATCAGCCGCGCCGATGTGGCGCTGTACGCCGCGAAAGATGCAGGGCGTAACCGCATCGTCAAGGCAGCACCAGAATTACCCTGATTATCAAAACCAGCACATCATGCATTCTAAAATTCTCATTCTCGATTTCGGTTCCCAGGTGACCCAGCTGATCGCGCGCCGCGTGCGTGAAGCCGGCGTTTTTTCCGAGGTGTATCCGTATGACGTCAGCGACGATTTCGTCCGTAACTATGGGGCCGCGGGCATCATCCTGTCCGGCGGGCCGAACTCGGTCACCGAGGGCGACACCCCGCGCGCGCCGCAGGCGGTGTTCGAGGCCGGCGTGCCGGTTTTCGGCATCTGCTACGGCATGCAGACCATGGCCGAACAGCTCGGCGGCAAGGTCGAGAATGGCAAGGTGCGCGAATTCGGCTACGCGGAAGTGCGCGCGCGCGGCCATACGGCGCTGCTCAACGGGATCAACGATGTCGTTACGCCGGAAGGCCACGGCATGCTGAAGGTCTGGATGAGCCACGGCGACAAGGTCAACGAAATGCCGCCCGGCTTCAAGCTGATGGCATCGACCGACAACTGCCCGGTCGCGGGCATGGCCGACGAGGAGCGCAAGTTCTACGCGGTGCAGTTCCATCCGGAGGTAACCCACACGCTGCAGGGCAAGGCCATCCTTGGCCGCTTCGTGCACGAGATCTGCGGCTGCAAGTCCGACTGGAACATGCCGGACTATATTTCAGAGGCGGTCGAGGCGATCCGCAAGCAGGTCGGCAATGACGAAGTCATTCTCGGCCTGTCAGGTGGCGTCGACAGCAGCGTCGCCGCGGCGCTGATCCATCGCGCCATCGGCGATCAGCTGACTTGCGTGTTCGTCGATCACGGCCTGTTGCGGCTGGACGAGGGAAAGATGGTGATGAACATGTTCGGCAAGAACCTCGGCGTGAAGGTGATTCATGTCGATGCCACCGAGCAGTTCATGGGCAAGCTGGCTGGCGTGACCGACCCGGAAGCCAAGCGCAAGATCATCGGCCGCGAGTTCGTCGAGGTGTTCCAGGCCGAAGCCGGCAAGCTGAAAAATGCGAAGTGGCTGGCGCAGGGCACCATTTATCCCGACGTGATCGAAAGCGCGGGCAAGGGCAAGAAGACCGCGCATACGATCAAGAGCCACCACAACGTCGGCGGCTTGCCGGAAACGCTGAATCTGAAACTGCTGGAGCCTCTGCGCGAACTGTTCAAGGATGAAGTGCGCGAACTGGGCGTGGCGCTCGGCCTGCCGCACGACATGGTGTACCGCCATCCGTTCCCGGGGCCGGGCCTGGGCGTGCGCATCCTCGGCGAAGTGAAGATGGACTACGCTGACCTGCTGCGCCGCGCCGACGCGATCTTCATCGAAGAATTGCGGGCAACGATGGATGAAGAGGGCAAGTCGTGGTACGACAAGACCAGCCAGGCGTTCGCCGTGTTTTTGCCGGTGAAGTCGGTCGGCGTGATGGGCGACGGCCGCACCTATGAGTACGTGGTCGCATTGCGCGCGGTGCAGACGCAGGACTTCATGACCGCGCACTGGGCACATCTGCCGCATGAATTGCTCGGCAAGGTATCGAACCGCATCATCAATGAAGTGCGCGGCATCAATCGTGTCGTGTATGACATTTCCGGAAAACCGCCCGCGACGATCGAGTGGGAATGAGCTACATCGTCAAAGAGATTTTCTACACCTTGCAGGGCGAAGGCACACATGCCGGGCGCCCCGCGGTGTTCTGCCGCTTTTCGGGCTGTAACCTGTGGAGCGGCAGGGAAAGCGACCGCGCGAGCGCGGTGTGCAAGTTCTGCGATACCGATTTTGTCGGCACCGATGGCGAGCTGGGCGGGAAATATCCGGACAGCGCCAGTCTGGCAAAGGCCATCGATGCCCTGTGGCCGGCCGCTTACCCCGCAAGCAAGTTTGTCGTGTTCACTGGCGGCGAGCCGCTGTTGCAGCTTGACGCGGCGCTCATCGAGAGCATGCATGCGCATGGTTTCGAAATCGCCATCGAGAGCAATGGCACGCTGCCGGTGCCCGCAGGCGTCGACTGGATATGCATCAGCCCCAAGATAGGATCGATGCTACAGGTCCGTCGGGGTAACGAGCTCAAGGTGGTGATCCCGCAGCAAAACCAGAACCTCGACGATTACGAGCTGCTCGAATTCGACCATTTTTACCTGCAGCCGATGGATGGCCCCGACGCGGAGCGCAATACGCAGCTCGCGATCGAACTGTGCAAGCAGCGCCCGCAATGGAAGCTGAGCCTGCAAACCCACAAGCTGCTGCAAATTCCCTGATTCCTAGTCCCCATGCTGACCATTACCCGCAAGCTGGAATTCGATGCCGGCCATCGTATTCCCGACCACAAGAGCCAGTGCCGCAACCTGCATGGGCATCGCTATACCCTTGAAATCACGCTGATTGGCGCGGTGATCACGGAAGAGGGCAGTTCCGACAACGGCATGATCATGGATTTTTCCGATGTGAAGTCGCTGGCCAAGCAGCATCTGGTCGATGTCTGGGACCACGCCTTCCTGGTGTACGAAAAGGATACTGCGCTGCGCGAATTCCTCGACAGCCTTCCTGGTCACAAGACCGTGGTCATCGGCAGCATCCCGACCGTCGAGAACCTGGCGCAGACGGCATTCAACATCCTGAAAGCGGCCTACCAGGACCGTTACGGCACCGGCCTGCGCCTGCACAAGCTGGTGCTGCACGAGACACCCAACTGCTGGGCCGAAATCACGGCCGACTGAGCAATGCGCGACGCGATCTACATGCAGCAGGCGATTTCGCAGGCCCACAATGCGTGGGCACTGGGCGAGGTCCCGGTGGGCGCGGTCGTGGTCAGGGACGGCGAAGTCATCGCCACCGGCTTCAATCAGCCGATAGGCACCCATGATCCGACGGCGCATGCCGAAATCATGGCCTTGCGCGCTGCGGCCGCTATCCTGGGCAACTATCGCCTACCGGGCTGCGAACTGTATGTCACGCTTGAACCATGCGCGATGTGTTCCGGTGCAATGATGCATGCGCGGCTGTCGCGCGTGGTGTTCGGCGCGCCTGATCCAAAGACGGGCGCCTGCGGTTCCATCGTGAATCTGTTCGAGCAGGAAAAACTGAATCACCATGCCGAAGTGGTCGGCGGCGTGCTCGCGGATCAATGCGGGGCCTTGCTCAAGGACTTCTTCGCCGAGCGGCGGCGCGCGGCGCAGCGCGCAACGGGCCTGGTTCCGGATGCCGGCCTCGTTTGAATAATGCCGCGCGGGCACTGTCTCTGGAAAAACTACATGTACGTGTAAAGTCGCCAGTCGGTGCGCCGGCATGAACGGTCCGTCCGGCGTCCAGGAAGGCTTACGCAGGCCCGCTCATGTCTGGCATACGCCTTGCAAAGAGCTCAGCATCAAGAACGCTTGATATTGAGACAAATTTGCAGCCGAGGAATGAAGTCAGTTAATCGGCATGCTGAAGGGATGTGAATTGCCTATTATCGCTACCAACGGCATCAACCTGGCCTACGACGTGCAAGGCGACCCGGCAGGTGAGCCGATCCTGCTGATCGCCGGCCTTGGCCTCCAACTCATATCCTGGCCGGACGCATTTTGCCAAGGCCTCGCCGCGCAAGGTTTTCGCGTCATCCGCTTCGATAACCGTGACTGCGGGCTGTCGACCAAGATGGACCAGTTCGGCAAGCCGCATCTGCCGACAGCTTTTTTTCACTCGCTGTTTCATCTGCCGCTGCTGAGCGGCTACACGCTCTATGACATGGCGAAGGATGCAGTCGGCCTGCTCGATGAACTGGGCATCGGCAAGGCGCACATTGTCGGCGCCTCGATGGGCGGGATGATCGCGCAAATCATCGCTGCCACCTCCCCGCACCGCACGTTGACGCTGACTTCGATCATGTCGACCAGCGGCCGTCCGGGGTTGCCCGGTCCGACGCTGGCGGCACATAACGCCCTGTTTTCGTCGCCCGACAATCCGCGCGATATCGACAGCGTGATCGGCTATTTCGTAAAGATGTTCCAGGTGATCGGCAGCCCGCGCTATCCGACGCCCGAGGCGGAGCTGCGCAGGCGTGTTGTGCAAAGCGTGCGCCGCAATGTGTGTCCTGCCGGGAGCGCGCGCCAGATCATGGCCGTGGCGGCCTCGGGCGACCGGGTCGCCCTGCTGCGCACGATCAAGGCGCAGTCCCTGATCATTCACGGCAGCGACGACCCTCTGGTGCCGATTGCCTGCGGCCGCGACACCGCGCGCTGGATACCGAATGCCACAATGCACGAAATTGAAGGCATGGGGCACGATTTCCCGCCCGCGCTCGAAACGGCGCTGTCGGATGTGATCGGCAAGCATTGCCGGCGCGGCAACGAGCTGGAAGCGCGGTGCGCGTGACGAATGGTTGACTTCAGAGTGCCGATTTGCATGAGATTGTTTCTTGGCGGAAATATAAGGTGTTATGCTGGACCGCTCATCCAGTCAACGCGGGAAGGAGAGGGGCATGTTGGCGCAGCAGCTTAATTTTCGACATGGGGTGCTTCAAGTGAGAAACGAAGGAAAGGCACAACAGAATGAGTCCCACATCAAGGCTCCCGGCTGGTTCCGGCTCGCGCTGGAAGGGCGCGCGCTGTGGGAATTGTGGGCATCGCTGATTGCGCTGCCGGTCTTGAAGAACGCGCCGAAAGGAGACGGTCATCCGGTCATGGTGTTTCCGGGGCTGGCGACGGGCGACATGACGACGCTCGTGCTGCGCAATTTTCTGAAGGATCGCGGCTACGCTCCTTACGCATGGGAACAAGGCTTGAATCGTGGACCGCGTCCGGGCGTGATCGAGAACTGTGTCGAACGCGTGCAGGAACTGCGCGCGGAGCACGGCAGGACCGTCAGCCTGGTGGGCTGGAGCCTGGGCGGGATCTACGCCCGAGAAATCGCCAAGTTGATGCCGGACGACGTACGCACGGTGATCACGCTGGGCTCGCCGTTCACAGGCCATCCCAAGGCGACCAACGCTTGGCGGCTGTACGAATTCGCAAGCGGTCGCAGCATCGACGACGATGCGCGCATCGCCGACCTGAAGGGCACGCCGCCAGTGCCGACCACATCGATTTTCAGTCGCACCGATGGCGTGGTCGCCTGGCAGTGCAGCCTGGAGGACGAGACCGAACGCTCCGAGAACATCGAAGTCCATGCCAGCCATATCGGCATGGGCATGAACCCGACCGCGCTGTACGCCATCGCCGATCGCCTGGCTCAGCCGGAAGGCGAGTGGCGTCGTTTCGACCGCGAAGGCCTGGCGGGCTTGAAGAAGCTGCTGTATCGCGATCCGCAGCGCAATCCGCGTTTCGGCATCTTTTAAGAGGGGCCGGAAGCCGCACCGTGGGCTTCTGGCGCGCCCGGAATGCGGCGGCTACAATCGCGTCTCGCTGAACCACTTCCTATCGACACCGGATGACCTCCACATTGAAAGTGCCCGCCGGCACGGGCGTGGCGATCGTCGCTCCCGGCGGCTATGCGCCGGACGAGGTGGCGCTCGGCAGGGCAATCGAACGCTTGCAGGCGCAGGGCTGCCTCGTCCGTAACTACTACGACCCGCTGCAAAAGCACGAGCGCTTCGGTGGCACCGACGAGGGACGGTTGCGGCAGATCCATGCCGCCGCCGCCGACCCCGACGTGCAGATCCTGCTCGCGCTGCGCGGCGGGTACGGCATGTCGCGCATCTTGCCGGCACTGGATTTCAGCATGCTGGCGGCAAGCGGAAAACTTTTTGTTGGTCACAGCGACTTTACCGCGTTGCAGATGGGCCTGCTGGCGCAGCAGGGCGCGGCCAGTTTTGCGGGGCCGATGGTGTGCGACGATTTCACGCGGGAGGAAGCGAGCGCCTATACATTGCAGCGGTTCTGGCAATGCGTTAGCCAGCCTGCGCACCAGATCGCATTCCAGGCGGATGGCAATCCGGCGCTGGACGTGTCGGGCATCCTGTGGGGCGGCAACCTGACGATGCTGACCCATCTTGCCGGCACGCCCTACATGCCGCGCATCGAGGGTGGCATCCTGTTCGTCGAGGATGTGAATGAACATCCGTACCGGGTCGAGCGCATGCTGCTGCAATTGCTGCATGCCGGCTTGCTGCGGCAAAAGGCGCTGGTGCTGGGCGATTTTTCGAATTACCGCTTGAGCGCCTATGACAACGGTTACGACTTCGCGGCGATGCTTGCCTACCTGCGCGCGCACCTGCCTGTTCCTGTGCTGACCGGGCTGCCATTCGGGCATATCCGCGACAAGGCGACGCTGGTCGTCGGTTGCCAGGGCCGCCTGCAGTCGGACGGACGTGACGTGCTGCTTTCGATGAGCGGTTACCCGTCGCTAGGCAGCCCCGGCTGACGGTCCGACCAGAAACTTTGTCCGCAATGCCAAGCTGTCGCCGTGCGCCAGGAAAGACAGGCCGGGCTGTTCGGGCATGTGGAAGGCATCGATCGGATGGGTGGTCGGTTCGATGCAAAAGTAATCGTAGCCGGGCGGCCGGTAAAACAGCAGATAGCCATTGCAATCAGGCATCACCATCGTGACCGAGATTCCGTGGTCCGGGTAGTCGACGATCGCCTTGCCGTTCCAGCCGGTATAGCAGTTGTCGATCAACGGTCCCTCCAGGGATGCAGATGTGTTGTAGTCCCAGCCGGCGGGGAGGTTGGTCGTATGCCCGGTCGGGATCGAGCTGGTGTCGGCCAGCCAGATGCCCTCGGCTTTGAAGCGCAGCCGGGTCGCCGCATTGCGCAGGAAGTAAGGATGCAGGCCGAGACCGTAAGGCAGCGTCTTCTGCCCCAGATGCGTGACGGTCAGGTCGATTTGCAGGCCGTCGGGCAGCAGCCGGAAGGTTTCGGTGCCGCGGTAATGGTAGGGATTGCCGTCGAAATGACGCGATTCGAGCGTCAGCTTGAGGTGGCTGTCGCTGCGTTCCGCCACTTTCCAGGCCTGCAGCCAGCCGTCTCCATGTATCGGGTAGTGCTCCTCGCTGCGGTTGGCATGGATCGGGTAGAACGCGCCATCGTGCTCGAAGCCGCCTTGCGTGATACGGTTCGACCAGGGCACCAGCGGAAAGCAGGCTACCGTATAACGGTCGGCGGAAACGCCGTCCCATGCGCGCAACAGCGGCACCCACCCGTGCTGAGGTTTCCAGTCCCAGTCGATTACGCTGCCGCCCAATTCCGGGGCTACTTGCAAGCGTTGCTTGTCGGATTCGAGGACGATGATGTCGGCTGTCATGGCAATGAGCTCATCCACGCAAGAGATTGGCCGGTACGCAGGCAATGTGTTTAGCGTAAATAGACTCCTTGCCGCCGCTTCCTGTTCCAATTGCTGTTCGGATAGATGGACTGTCCATGAGGGAGGGCGGCGAATCGACCGCAATGCCGGCTGCGCGGTGCGCAAAGCCCCGTCGCTTCCCGGAATGGTAAAATAGCCGGTTATCCTAAATCCATTCCGCAAGAGGCTTTACTCAGTGTTATCCACCGCAAACATCACGATGCAGTTCGGCCCCAAGCCGCTGTTTGAAAACATTTCCGTTAAATTCGGCGATGGCAACCGCTACGGCTTGATCGGCGCCAACGGCTGCGGCAAGTCGACCTTCATGAAAATTCTGGGCGGCGACCTGGAGCCGAGCTCCGGTACCGTCATGCTCGACGCAAACGAGCGCCTGGGCAAGCTGCGCCAGGACCAGTTCGCCTACGAAGACAAGCGCGTGCTCGACGTCGTGATGATGGGCCACACCGAAATGTGGGCGGCGATGACCGAGCGCGACGCCATTTACGCCAATCCGGATGCCACCGACGACGACTACATGCGCGCCGCCGATCTGGAGGCGAAGTTCGCCGAGTACGACGGCTACACGGCGGAGTCGCGCGCCGGCGAGTTGCTGCTGGGCGTGGGCGTGCCGATCGAACAGCACCAGGGGCCGATGAGCAACGTCGCGCCCGGCTGGAAGCTGCGCGTGCTGCTGGCGCAGGCGCTGTTTTCGAACCCGGACATCCTGCTGCTGGACGAGCCGACCAACAACCTCGACATCAATACCATCCGCTGGCTGGAAGACGTGCTCAACGAGCGCAACTCGACGATGATCATCATCTCGCACGACCGTCACTTCCTGAACCAGGTCTGCACGCACATGGCCGACATGGACTACGGCACGCTGAAGATCTATCCTGGCAATTACGACGACTACATGCTGGCGTCGTCGCAGGCGCGCGCCCAGCAAATGGCCGCCAATGCGAAGGCCAAGGAGCGCGTGGCGGAGTTGCAGGAATTCGTGCGCCGCTTCTCGGCCAACAAATCGAAGGCGCGCCAGGCCACCTCGCGCGCCAAGCAGATCGAGAAAATCAAGGTGGAGGACGTCAAGCCGTCCAGCCGCCAGGAGCCCTTCATCCGCTTCGAAGGCGAAAAGAAGCTGCATCGCCAGGCCGTCGAAGTGCAGAGCCTGTCAAAGGCTTACGACCGCACGATTTTCAAGAACCTGAATCTCATGGTCGATGCCGGTGAAAAGATTGCCATCATCGGTGCCAACGGTGCCGGTAAAACCACGCTGCTGCGCTGCATCGGCGGCGACCTGTGCGGTTTGCAGCCGGACAGCGGCAACGCGAAATGGGCGGAGAATGCCAATGTCGGTTACATGCCGCAGGACCCGACCGAGGAATTCGCCGTCGACAAGAACCTGACTGACTGGATGGGCCAGTGGACCAAGGAAGGCGACGACGACCAGGCGGTACGTTCGATCCTGGGCCGCCTGCTGTTTTCCGGCGACGACGTGAAGAAGTCGGTGAAAGTGCTGTCGGGCGGCGAGAAGGGCCGAATGATGTACGGCAAGCTGATGCTGGGCCGGCACAACGTGCTGCTGATGGACGAGCCGACCAACCACATGGACATGGAGTCGATCGAATCGCTCAATATCGCGCTGGACAAGTATGCCGGCACGCTGATCTTCGTGTCGCACGACCGCGAGTTCGTGTCGTCGCTGGCGACCCGGATCCTGGAAGTGAAGGATGGCGAAGTGATCGACTTCCAGGGCAACTACGAAGAGTATCTGGCCAGCCAGGGCATCGAATAGTCGTTACGGCAGGGCGCCTGTCCTGTCGCGCGGCGGCCGCCTACTCGGCCGGCAGCTGCGCGGGAATGGTGGTGGCCGGCGCGCTTTCGCCCAGGTAGAGCAGCTGGTCGAGCCGCTGGCGCAGGCTGCGCGCGGCTTCGTCGCCTTTCGCCTTCAGCACTGCTTCCAGGTAAGGCAGGCGCAATGCTCGGAAGTCCTCGATCGAGCCCGCCTTTTCCACCTTGAGCTGCAGCGTATAGCCGCGCAAGCCGATCATGCTCTTGATGGTCTGCGTATAAAAATGGTAGATGGCCTGGAACTGGTTTTGCCCTTCCGGAATAGGCGAGTCGGGTTCTGTGGCGGCAATGGCAGGTTCAGGCTGCGCGACGGGGTACTCCGGCGCAGACTGGGGCCCCGCGGCCTGAATGAAGCCATTAGCGGCCAGTTCAGCCAGGCTGGCTTCCGACAGGCCCAGGCCCGACACTTTCTTGAGCAAATCTTCGGCGCCGTGCTTGCCATCGACCATGACCAACAGCGTACGCAAGCGCGGAGCGAGCTGGTATTTGCGCGTGGCTATTTCTTCGCGACCCTTGTCGGTCTTGTCAAACACAGTGTTAATCATGGTCTCCACTTCCAACGCAAGAAAATACGGGTGCCTGATTGTATGGATTTGTTAATTCTTCCAGGCAACGTTTAGAATTGACTAGTTATAGAGAAACAGTACGGTCAATTGTTGATGTGCGTCAATTTAGTATGCAATCTATTTGGCCCTGCGTAAATATATTTCAGGCGTTAATTATGGCCATCCAACAAGGGAACCGCTTGAAATCTACCGCTTGATCCCCCAGTTCGGTTTTCGGGCATACTGCTTATTTGGCCGCGCGATTGCGCGCATTGCTATCTGATTAACAGTTTCAACACCATGCAGACTCAATCCATCAAAACCGTCGAATTCGAGCGTCCGCAAATGGAGGCGGGCACCAGTTGTACCGCCAATGCGTGGGCGCGCGTGCCGGCGGCGCCTTCGCCGGCGGAAAAGGCCGCGCTGAAGGAGCGCATCCGGCGCTTGCTGAAGGAAAAGGAAGCGGTGCTGGTGGCGCATTACTACGTCGACGCCGACCTGCAGGACCTGGCGGAGGAAACCGGCGGCTGCGTATCCGATTCGCTCGAAATGGCGCGCTTCGGCCGTGACCATCCGGCCAAGACGCTGGTGGTGGCAGGCGTGAAATTCATGGGCGAGACGGCAAAGATCCTGAGCCCGGACAAGACCATCCTGATGCCCGACCTGGATGCCACCTGTTCACTCGACCTGGGGTGCCCGGCCGACGAGTTCGCGGCATTCTGCGACGCCCATCCGGACCGCACCGTCGTGGTGTACGCCAACACCAGCGCCGCCGTGAAGGCGCGCGCCGACTGGATGGTGACATCCTCGATCGGGCTGGAGATCGTCGAGCACCTGCATGCGCAGGGCAAGAAAATTTTGTGGGCACCGGACAAGCACCTGGGCAGCTACATCCAGAAGAAGACCGGGGCCGACATGCTGCTGTGGCAGGGCTCCTGCCTGGTGCACGACGAGTTCAAGGGCATCGAGCTGGAGCTGCTGAAAAAGGAGCATCCGGGCGCCAAGGTGCTGGTGCATCCGGAGTCGCCGGAGTCGGTGGTGGCGCAGGCCGACGTGGTCGGCTCGACCTCGCAGCTGATCGCCGCCGCGCAGAAGCTGGATGCGACCGAGTTCATCGTCGCCACCGACAACGGCATCTTGCACAAGATGCGCATGGCCGCGCCGGGAAAGCGCTTCATCGACGCGCCGACCGCCGGCAACAGCGCCACGTGCAAGAGCTGCGCACACTGCCCGTGGATGGCGATGAACGGCTTGCAGAACCTGGCCGAGGTACTGGAAACAGGGAAGAACGAGATACACGTCGATCCGGAAATCGGCCGCAAGGCCTATGTCTGCATCGACCGCATGCTGGCGTTTGCCGCACAGCGCAAGGCCAACGTGCGCCCGTCGGGCGACCTGGCGAAAGAACAGAAACTATTTGCAGGGATCGGACCGGCATGAGCACACTGAAGAATACATTTGCGCCATTCGACGCGGCGCTGAAGGCGGCCTTCGAGGCGAATATCCAGGCGGCGCTGACCGAAGACGTCGGCGGCGGCGACGTCACCGGCTTGCTGGTGCCGGAAAACGAATGGGTGAAGGCGCGCGTGATCGTGCGCGAAGAGGCGGTGCTGTGCGGCGCGCCATGGTTCGAAGGCGTGATGGTGCAGCTCGACGCGCGCATCCGCATCGACTGGCGTTACGCGGAAGGTGACTTGATGCGCGCCGACAGCGAAGTGTGCGTCATCGAGGCGCCGGCGCGCGCATTGCTGACGGCGGAACGCGGCGCGCTGAATTTCCTGCAGCTGCTATCTGGCGTGGCGACGGCCACCCGCCGGTATGTCGACACGATCAAGGGCACGCGCTCGGCGATCCTCGATACCCGCAAGACCCTGCCGGGGCTGCGCTTGGCGCAGAAGTACGCGGTGCGCGTCGGCGGCGGCCAGAACCAGCGCCTGGCCCTGTATGACGGCATCCTCATCAAGGAAAACCATATCGCCGCGGCCGGCGGCGTGACTGCGGCGTTGCGCGCGGCGCAAGGCCTGAATGCCGGCGTGACAATCCAGGTCGAAGTGGAAGACCTGACTGAGCTGGAAGAGGCGCTGGCGGCGGGCGCGACTTCCATACTGCTTGATAATTTTACGCTGGAGATGATGCGCGAGGCGGTGAAGATGACGGCAGGACGGGCGCTGCTGGAGGCTTCCGGCGGTGTCAACATGAAGACGGTGCGCGACATCGCCGAAACCGGCGTGGACCGGATCTCGATCGGCAGCCTGACCAAGGATGTGCAGGCAACCGACTATTCGCTGCGCATCGTCGGCTAACTCCTGTCGCTGTTCGACGCGGCAAATGAAAAGGCCGCAGCGCGTTTAACGGCGCGCTGCGGCCTTTTCAATATGCGTTTGCCGTTACCGCGGCGCCGGCGACAACACCGTCGGCAAGGCCTTCGGCAAGGTCTCCGGATAATCCTGGCTGTAATGCAGTCCGCGGCTTTCGCGCCGCGACAGGGCGCTTTCCACGATCATCGAGGCTACGTCGACGAGGTTGCGCAATTCGAGCAGGTCGCGCGTGATGCGGAAATGCGCGTAGTACTCGTAGATCTCTTCGCGCAGCAGGCGGATGCGGTGCTGCGCGCGTTCCAGGCGCTTGGTGGTGCGCACGATGCCGACGTAGTTCCACATGAAGCGGCGCAGTTCGTCCCAGTTGTGGGCGATGACGACTTCCTCGTCGGCGTCGGTGACGCGGCTCTCGTCCCAGGCGGGAAGCGCGATCGTCTTCTGCTTCGGCTGCTGCTCGATATGCTTGGCTGCGGCGCGCCCCACAACCAGGCATTCCAGCAGCGAGTTGCTGGCCAGGCGGTTGGCGCCGTGCAAACCGGTATAGGCGGTTTCGCCGACCGCGTACAGGCCGGGCAGGTCGGTGCGGCCGAACATGTCGGTGACCACGCCGCCGCAGGTGAAGTGCACCGCAGGCACGACAGGGATCGGCTGCGTCGTGATGTCGATGCCCAGTTCCAGGCAACGTGCATGGATCGTCGGGAAGTGCTCCTTGAGGAATTCCGGCGGCTGGTGGCTGATGTCGAGTTCGACATAGTCGAGGCCGCGCTTTTTCATCTCGAAGTCGATTGCGCGCGCCACCACGTCGCGCGGCGCCAGTTCGGCTCGCTCGTCGTGCTCCGGCATGAAGCGCTTGCCGGCGGCGGGACCCGCGCCGGCCGGCAGCTTCAGCACGCCGCCTTCGCCTCGCACCGCCTCGCTGATCAGGAAAGACTTGGCATACGGGTGGTACAGGCAGGTCGGGTGGAACTGGATGAATTCCATGTTGGCCACGCGGCATCCCGCGCGCCATGCCATCGCGATGCCGTCGCCGGTCGCGGTGTCGGGGTTCGTGGTGTACAGATAGACCTTGCCGGCGCCGCCGGTGGCCAGCACCGTGTGATCGGCGGCCAGCGTCATCACCTTGCCGGTATGGACGTCCTGCACGTACAGTCCGAGGCAGGAGGGCGTGCCGACGCTGGCGTCGAGCTTGTCCGACTTGATGACGTCGATCGCGTAATGATGTTCCAGGATGGTGATGTTGGGATGCGAGCGCGCTTTCTGCTCCAGCGTGACCTGTACCGCATGCCCGGTGGCGTCTGCCGCGTGGATGATGCGGCGCTGGCTATGGCCGCCTTCGCGGGTCAGGTGGAAACCGAGTTCCGCCTTCGGGTCGCGCGTGAAGGGGACGCCCTGTTCGATCAGCCATTCGATGGCTTCTCGGCTGTGCTCGATGATGAAACGGGTGGCGCTCTCGTCGCACAGGCCGGCGCCCGCTATCAGCGTGTCGGAGATATGCTGTTCGTGGCTGTCCGCCGAATCGAGCACCGCCGCGATGCCGCCCTGCGCCCAGTTGCTCGCGCCGTCGAGCAGGCTGCGTTTGGAAATGATCACCACCTTGCGGGTTTGTGCAAGATGCAGCGCGACCGACAATCCGGCCAGTCCGCTTCCGACGATTGCGACATCGAATTTCATAAGATAATTCTTTTGCGTATCCATTACACAAGGCGACATCTTACCACTTAGCAATTCTCTGCTCTTGATGCAAAGTGTGGATAGTCGCTGTTACGGGGACAAAAACAGTATGACTGGGATTTTCAGAAAAGTTGCCATTGCCATCGCAACGCTGTTGGGCCTGCTGGCAGTAATCGCGCTCTGGTACCGCAGCGCCAGCCAGCCGCAGATCGACGGCAAGCTGCGCCTGACGGGCCTGGGCGCGGTGGTTGACGTCGTGCGTGATGCGGAAGGCATTCCGCACATTTATGCGAAATCGGCTTCGGATGCCTATTTTGCTCTCGGTTTCGTACATGCACAGGATCGCCTGTGGCAACTGGAGATGAACCGCCGCATCGCAGCTGGCCGGCTGGCGGAAATCCTGGGCGAGAGCGCTGCCAATACCGATCGCTTCCTGAGAACGCTCGGCGTGCGCCGCAATGCCGAGCGGATTTTTTCCCATCTTGCGCCGGAAACGCGCTCGGTGCTGGAGGCCTATGCGCGCGGCGTGAATGCCTATCTCGCCAGCCGCAAGGGGCCCTTGCCGCCGGAATTCCTGCTGACGGGCGCGCCGACCCCCGAACCCTGGCAGCCGGCTGATTCGATCGGCTGGCAAACCATGATGGCCTGGGACCTGGGCGCGAACTGGACGCAGGAGTTGCTGCGCATGCGGCTGGCGCAACGCCTGTCGCTGCAGCAGATCAATGAGTTCTTGCCGCCGTATCCGGGCGATGCAGTGCTGAAAACGCGCGATTACACAGCGCTGTACCGGGAACTGGCCGGGACCGGCGAACAGCTTGCCGCAGTGGCCGCGATCGCGCCGCCTTCCTATGTCGAGGGCATGGGGTCGAATAACTGGGTCGTGGCCGGGGCCTTGTCGGAAACCGGAAAACCGTTGCTGGCGAACGATCCGCACCTGGGGCTGAGCGCGCCGGCGCTATGGTATTTCGCACACTTGTCGGCGCCGGGAATGAACGTGATCGGCGCGACGCTGCCCGGCATCCCGACCGTCGTGCTCGGACGTACCGACCGGATTGCCTGGGGCTTCACCAATACCGGGCCGGACGTGCAGGATTTGTATATCGAGCGAATTCATCCCGGCAACAGCAAGCAGTACCAGACACCGGACGGCTGGGCCAACTTCGCCATTCGAACCGAAATCATCAAGGTCAAGGGCAAGCCGGATGTGACGCTGGAAATCAGGGAGACGCGGCACGGGCCGGTGCTGAGCGGCGCGCTGCCGATCGTGGAGCGCGCCGGGCTCGATGCAAAACGCCATGTGGTGGCATTTGCGTGGACGGCATTGCGCCCGGACGACCTGACCCTGCAAGCCGGCGTCAAGCTCAACCGCGCACGCAACTGGGAGGAATTCCTCGATGCGGCCAGGGACTTCGGCGCGCCGCAGCAGAACATGGTGTATGCGGATGTCGACGGCAATATCGGCTTTGTCGCGCCCGGGCGTGTGCCGCTGCGCAAGCCGGACAACGACCTGAAGGGGCTGGCCCCCGCGCCCGGCTGGAAGGCGCGCTACGACTGGGCAGGCTTCATCCCGTTCGACGCGCTGCCGCGAAGCTTCAACCCGCCGTCGCAACGCATCGTCACCGCCAACCAGAAGATCGTGGCGGACGATTACCCGTATTTCCTGACCAGCGAATGGACGCTGCCATACCGGGCGCAGCGTATCGGCGAACTGCTCGACGCCGCGCCGCGCCAAGGCATCGAGAGCTTCGCGGAGATGCAGAAGGACGACGTGTCGCTGGCGGCGCGGGAATTGCTGCCGCTGCTGCGCAAGACGACGCCCAGATCGCAGCGCGCGCGGGCGGCGCTCGCCTTGCTGGCTGGATGGAACGGCGCAATGGATGCCGGGCGCAGCGAGCCGCTGATCTTCAATGCCTGGCTGCGTGCGGCGTCATATGCGATCTTCGCGGACGAGCTGGGCGACGCGCTGATGAAGGATTACTGGGACCTGCGCAACGTGCACCGGCCGATGGTGCTGGTGCTGCAGAATAAAAACGGCATGGCGAAATGGTGCACCGATACCGCCGGGGGCGAGGCGGCCCGCGCGCAGGGATGCGGCGACGTCCTGTCGGCGTCTCTGGAGACGGCGCTGGACGACCTGGAGCGGCGGTACGGCCGGGACATGGCGGGCTGGCGATGGGGCGATGCCCACGCGGCGCTCTCCGAGCACCGGCCGTTCGGCAAGGTGAAGGGACTCTCGGCCTTCTTCGATATCCGCGTTGCCTCGCCGGGCGACAACTTTACCGTGAATGTCGGGCGCTACAACCTGCGCGACGAAAATGGCCCGTTCGTGAATCACCATGCGGCCAGCCTGCGCGCGCTCTACGACTTGTCGAACCTGGAGAACTCCCGCTTCATGCACTCCACGGGGCAATCGGGGAACGTGCTGTCGCCGCTGTATCGCAACTTCGCGCAACGCTGGGCGGACGTCGCATACGTGCCAATGAAAACCCGGCGCGCGGAGGTGGAGAAGGATCGTCTCGGCTTGCTGACGCTTGTTCCTTAAGCCACCTGGTAGTGCTGCGCGTCCCGCAGCATCTCGCCCGCCATGTCGGCATTGACCGGCGGCGAGAAGGCAAAGCCCTGCGCCAGGTAGCAGCCCATCTTCTTCAGGTGCATCATGTCGGCCCGGGTTTCCACGCCTTCTGCCACGGTGTCGAGATTGAGGGTCTGCGCCAGCGCGAGGATCAGGCGAACGATTTCGGCGTCGCCCGGGTTCTTGTGGAGCCCCTGCACGAACGCCTTGTCGATCTTCAGTACGTCGATCGGCAGCTTCTGCAGGTAGGCCAGCGACGAATACCCGGTGCCGAAATCGTCGAGCGCCAGCCGCAGCCCCAGCTTCTTCAGGCGCGACAGGTTTTCGATGGTCTGCATCGGGTTGGCCATTGCCGAGGTTTCGGTCAGCTCCAGCTCGATTGATCCCGGCGCCACGCCGGTTCGCCCCAGGATGCCGGTGACGTCGTCGAGGAAGGTCGATTGCAGAATCTGGCGCATCGATACATTGACGGCGAGCGTGATGTTCTTCATTTCCGGGTATTCGGCCTGCCAGGCGGATAACTGCTTGCAGGCTTCTTCCAGCACCCACAGGCCGATCGGCACCACCAGGCCGGAACTCTCCGCAACGGGGATGAATTCGGTCGGCGGGATCGCGCCGTACTGCGGGTTATTCCAGCGCAGCAGCAGCTCGAATCCCTTGACCGCGCCGTTGATGATCGACACTTTCGGCTGGTAGACCAGCTTGAGCTCGTTGCGCTCCAGCGCAAAGCGCAGGGCGACGTCCATCTGCGCGCGCTTGGTGGTATTGGATTGAAGGGAGGCGTCGAAGATTTCGGCGCGGTTGCGGCCGCGCTCCTTGGCCTGGTACATGGCCGCGTCGGCGTCGCGGATCAATTCGGACGGATTCTTGTGCGCGTGCTCCAGCATGGCGATCCCGATGCTGGTCTGGATCTTGACCACCGCCTCTCCAACGGTCAGCTGCCGCGATACGGCTTGCAGCAGGGCGTCGGCCTTGGCCTTGGCCTCATCGACTCCGGCATGAGACAGCACCACGAATTCATTGCCGCCGAAACGGGCGACGAAATCCCGGGTCGGCAGCTCCGCCAGGATGCGGCGCGTGATTTCGGTCAGGCATTTGTCGCCGAAGTCGTGCCCGTGGGTGTCATTGACGCTCTTGAAGAAGTCCAGGTCGCAGAACAGCATCGCGAGCGGCATCGAGCTTTCCCTCGCCCTGGTCATGGCGTCGGAAATCGCCTTGAGGAGATAGCGTCGGTTGGGCAGGCCGGTCAGCGGATCGTGCAGGGCCTGGTGCTGCAGCCGCATCTCGTATTCCTTGCGGTCGGTGATGTCGCGCGCGATGCACAGCATGCCGGCGATACTTCCCTCTGCGTCGTGCAGCGGATATTTGTTGACGCGGAACCAGGACCGCAGGTCGCTGTCCCACAGGCCCTGCAGCTCCTGGTCCTGCTGCGGCATGCCGCTGCGGATGACCTGCATGTCGAGCTGGTACAGCCGCTCCGCCAGCTCGCATGCGCTGCGCTGCTGCGTCTTCGGCACCTGGCGCAGGAAAATGTCGTGAATCGTCTTGCCGCGCAGTTCGTCTTCCGAGGAATAGCCGAAGCGGCGCTGGAAGGTCTGGTTGCTGATCGTGAAGCGGCCTTCCGCATCGGTAGCGTAGATGCACGACGGGTTCAGGTCGAGCACGGCGCGCAACAGGGCGTGCTCTTCGCTCAGCTTCAGCTCGGCGTCCTTGCGCGCCGAAATATCCTCGATGCTGAACACCAGGCCGTCGATGCCGTCGTCGTGGAGCATGTTGAAGCCGCGCGTCTCGACCCACACCCAGTGGCCTTGCTTGTGCCTGATGCGGTGGCGCGAAAAAATGCTGCTCTTTGGCGTGTCGCGCAGGTAGCGCAACTTGCGCTGGTGCTCCTTTACATCGTCGGGATGGGCGATCGGATGAATGCCGGAGCGCTCGAATTCCTCCGGGGAGTAACCGATGACGTCCTGCAAGGCAGGATTCGAAAATCTGATCCTGTAATGGATATCGGTAATCAGGAATGCATTGCGTGTCGCGCGCGCGATCGCGTTGAAGCGGCGCTGGTTGGTGTGCGCCTGCTGGACAGCCGCCAGGCTGCGGTCCAGGGCGCTCGAAAGGAAAATCGCGGAAATCCCGACGAACATCGTCGCGAACGCTTGCGGCAACCAGTCGACCGGCTGCACGTCCAGCGTGACGTTCATTGCCAGCCCGATGAGCGCAATGGCAAACGTCGCAGCTAGGGCAAGCACGCGTTCCAGCACGAGCGGAAACAGACCCGCCATGCCGATCAGCCAGGGCAGGGGCAGGTTGGGCATGCCCTGTTGCAGCGACAACCCGGTAACGACGAAGATGGCGGTGAACAGCTCGATGAGCATGCGGTCGCGTCCGAACTGCCCGGCGGTGGGCCGCAGGTAGCGCACCAGCGCCGTCACGAACAGCGCGGCGAGCGCGCCGGCCGCCGCCAGGCCCACCACTGTCAGTTGCATGTCCCGCATGTATCCCGTCAGCAGGACGTGCAGCAGCAGCGTGACGTATAGGCCGAGCGAGGCGAGGCGGAAGACCTCGTCGCCGGTGATGATGGCAGTGGGAAGGCGCAGCGCCGCGATTTTCATCGGTCCGTGGTCGGTTTGACCTTCGACGCGGCTTCCTTGGCGCGCCGGCGAGCGGTGTCGACATCGTCCGCAGTCGCCAGCGCCACTCCCATGCGACGCCGCGCAAACGATTCTGGCTTGCCGAACAGACGCAGGTCTGCGCCCGGTACGGCAAGGGCGTCGGCGACACCTTCGAAGGCGATTGCCGCGGCGTCGTGCTGACCGTAGATCACGGCGGAGGCTCCCGGCGAACGCAATGCGGTATTCACCGGCAGGCCGAGAATCGCCTTGGCGTGCAGTTCGAATTCGCTCTGCACCTGGCTTGCCATGGTGACCATCCCGGTGTCGTGCGGACGCGGGCTGACTTCGGAGAACCAGACCATGTCGCCCTTGACGAACAGCTCGACGCCGAATACGCCGAGTCCTCCGAGGTTGTCGGTGACCTTCCTGGCGATTTCCTGGGCCTTTGCCAGCGAGGACGGCGGCATCGGATGCGGCTGCCAGGATTCGACATAGTCGCCCTTGACCTGCACATGGCCGATCGGCGCGCAGAAATGCGTGGAGACCGTGCCGTCGGCGTTCAGGGCGCGCACGGTCAGCTGGGTGATTTCATATTCAAAATCGATGAAGCCTTCGACGATCACGCGCCCCGCATCGACCCGGCTGCCGGCCGCCGCGTAATTCCAGGCGCCTTCCACCTCGCCGGGGCCGTCGATTTTCGACTGGCCCTTGCCGGAGGAGGACATTACCGGCTTGATCACGCAGGGGAAACCGACCGCGGCGCATGCCGCCTTCAATTCCTCCAGGCTGTCGGCGAAGCGGTAGGGGGAGGTCGGCAAGCCCAGTTCCTCGGCGGCCAGCCGGCGGATGCCTTCGCGGTTCATGGTCAGCCATGCGGCCCGTGCGGTCGGAATGACGGTTGCCTTGCCGCGGCTTTCGAGATCCATCAGCGTGTGGGTGGCGATCGCTTCGATTTCCGGCACCACCAAGTCCGGTTTTTCCTGTTCAATCAGTGCCGCCAATGTGGCTCCGTCGGTCATGTCGATCACATGCGAGCGATGCGCAACCTGATGGCCCGGTGCATCCGGATAGCGATCGACCGCGATGACTTCCACACCCAGGCGTTGCAGGGAAATAATGACTTCTTTGCCCAGTTCCCCGGAACCGAGCAACATGACTTTGACAGCAGTGGGAGAGAGCGGCGTGCCAAGGCGGATAGGTGTTTTCATGTAGTAAAAGGTAACAGGCCTGTTACAAGATGTTTAAGGATTGTAAATGGAGCAATATTGCACGGTGGACATACTATAGACTTTGCAAGCCAAAATATTGGCAGAGCGACAATTCCCGATCTTAACACTTTCGGACAGGCGCGGCCTGCACATTAGAGCGGTGGCTGGCAGCAAATTCCGGCTTGTTGCAAAAAGGGGAAAAAAAAGCCGCCAGGGACGCTGGCGGCTGAAAGCCAGGAATACCGGGAAGGTACGCCTGGGACGATTAGACGGTTAATCGGCTGCGTAGATATCCCTGTCCTTGGTTTCCTTGATGAACAGCGAACCGATCACGAAGGTGATCACGGCGATAACGATCGGATACCACAGGCCGTAGTAGATGTCGCCCTTGTAGGCGACCAGCGCGAAGGCGGTGGTCGGGAGCAGGCCGCCGAACCAGCCGTTGCCGATGTGGTAGGGCAGTGACATGGAGGTGTAGCGGATGCGGGTCGGGAACATTTCCACCAGCATTGCGGCGATCGGGCCGTACACCATGGTCACGTAGATCACCAGGATGGTCAGCAGGACGAGCACCATGCCCTTGTTCATTTGTGCCGGATCCGCCTTGGTCGGATAGCCGGCGGCCTTGATGGCGTCGCCCAACTCCTTCTTGAATTGCTTGTCTTTGGCGGCAGCCTCTTCCTTCGACAAGCCGGTGGCATCATAGCCTTGGATGACCTTGTCGCCGACCTTGACCGAGGCAATGGCGCCGGTTTGGGCTTCGACCGTCGTGTAGTTCACCGAGGCGTTGGCCAGCACGGTGCGGGCGATATCGCAGGATGTCGTGAACTTCTTGGTGCCGGTCGGGTTGAACAGGAACTGGCACTTGGCCGGATCGGCGGTGACGACCACCGGCGAGTTCTTGATCGCGGCTTCCAGCGCCGGGTTGGCGTAGTGGGTCAGCGCGCTGAAGATCGGGAAGTAGGTCAGTGCGGCGATCAGGCAGCCGCCCATGATGATGACCTTGCGGCCGATCTTGTCGGACAGCGAACCAAACACGATGAAGAACGGTGTGCCGACCACCAGCGAGGCGGCGATCAGCAGGTTCGCGGTCGGGCCGTCCACCTTCAGCGTCTGCGTCAGGAAGAACAGCGCGTAGAACTGGCCGGTGTACCAGACCACGGCCTGGCCGGCAGTCAGGCCGACCAGCGCCAGGATCACGATTTTCAGGTTTTTCCACTGGCCGAAGGATTCCGTGATCGGTGCCTTGGAAGTCTTGCCTTCTGCCTTCATCTTGGCGAAGGCCGGAGACTCGTTCATGGACAGGCGAATCCAGACGGAGACCGCGAGCAGGAACACTGAGACCAGGAACGGAATGCGCCAACCCCAATCGGCGAACGCTTCTTCACCGATTGCGGTACGGGTGCCGAGGATCACCAGCAGCGACAGGAACAGGCCGAGAGTCGCGGTGGTCTGGATCCAGGCGGTGAAGGCCCCGCGCTTGTCATGCGGCGCGTGCTCGGCCACGTAAGTGGCCGCGCCACCGTACTCGCCGCCCAGCGCCAGCCCCTGGAGGATGCGCAGCGAGATCAGGATGACCGGCGCGGCGAGGCCGATGGACGCATAGGAGGGCAGCAGGCCGACGATGAACGTGGATAGGCCCATGATCATGATCGTGACCAGGAAGGTGTACTTGCGGCCGATCATGTCGCCGAGGCGGCCGAATACCAGCGCCCCGAACGGCCGCACGATGAAGCCTGCGGCAAACGCCAGCAGGGCGAAAATGAACGCGGTGGTCGGATCGGTGCCGGCGAAGAACTGCTTCGCGATGATGCCGGCCAGCGAGCCGTATAGATAAAAGTCGTACCACTCGAACACGGTGCCCAGCGAGGACGCGAAAATGACTTTCCGCTCCTCCGCCGTAATGCCGCGTGACGCTGCTTGTACTGTCGCCATGCTTGTCTCCTTAATAGGTATATATATTTAATGTGCAAAACTGCATGCCCATTTCTGCACGTTTCGAGTGTGCGACGCAAACCTTACGGCATACTTGCTTGAAACTTACAAAACCTTACGGATTCGGAAGTGCTTTTTTGAGGTGGGCACGCCGTTTCAAGGGCTTTCCTTAGCCTTTATAATTTGCGAACGATCGTGCTAAAAATGTGATATTCTGGTGTTTCATTACCAGCGGTACCCGGGATGAAACGCCCGAAAACAGCCATACAACAGCGATTCAAAATAACCGTTCAATTCACAAGGAGCCCAAAATGACTGACGCCGTCATCGTATCCACCGCCCGCACCGGCCTCGCCAAATCCTGGAAAGGTGCTTTCAACATGACCCACGGCGCGACCTTGGGCGGCCATGTGCTGAAAGCCGCGATCGAGCGCGCCAGGATCGATGCCGGCGAAGTGGAAGATGTGATCATGGGATGCGCCACGCCGGAAGGCGCCACCGGCAGCAACATCGCGCGCCAGATCGCGCTGCGCGCCGGTTGCCCGGTGAGCACCGCCGGCATGACGATCAACCGTTTCTGCTCATCCGGCCTGCAGACCATTGCCACCGCGGCGCAGCGCATCATTGCCGGCGAAGGCGACATCTACGCCGCCGGCGGCGTGGAATCGATTTCCTGCGTACAGAACGAGGCGAACAAGCACATGATCATGGAAACCTGGCTCAAGCAGAACAAGCCGGAAGTGTATTGGCCGATGCTGCAGACCGCCGAGACCGTGGCCAAGCGCTATAACATCAGCAAGGAACGCCAGGACGAATACGGCGTGCAAAGTCAGTTGCGCGCGGCTGCCGCGCAAGCCGCCGGCAAGTTCAACGACGAGATCGTGCCGATGACGACTGTCATGGGCGTGGCCGACAAGGAAAGCGGCATGCTGGTCACCCGTGAAGTGACGATTTCCGCCGACGAGGGTATACGCGCCGACACCACGCTGGAAGGCGTGTCCAAGATCCGCACCGCGATTCCGGGCGGCGTGATTTCCGCGGGTAATGCCAGCCAGTTCTCCGACGGTGCATCGGTGGCTGTCGTCATGAACAGCAAGGTCGCCGAGGCCAAGGGGCTGCAGCCGCTCGGCATTTTCCGCGGTTTCGCGATCGCTGGCTGCGAGCCGGATGAAATGGGTATCGGCCCGGTGTTCGCGATTCCGAAGCTGTTGAAGAAAGCCGGCCTGAAGGTAGAAGACATCGGCCTGTGGGAGCTGAACGAGGCATTCGCGGTGCAGGTGCTGTACTGCGCCGACAAGCTCGGCATCCCGATGGATCGCCTGAACGTGAACGGCGGCGCAATCGCCGTCGGCCACCCGTACGGCGTGTCGGGCGCGCGCCTGACCGGTCATGCACTGATCGAGGGCAAGCGCCGTGGCGCCAAGTATGTCGTCGTCACGATGTGCATCGGCGGCGGACAAGGCGCCGCCGGCTTGTTCGAAGTCGTTTAATTCAAGTAAAACGTGGGCGCTTCGGCGCCCACGGTTGCATTGGACGTTCGTCCGCTATCTGAAATCGTTCATTGGCGCGTGCGGCGAGTCGCCTTCACGCGCGGAGACTCACCATGCAATCGAAAATCATTTCCCGCCGCGACCTCGACTTCCTGCTATACGAGTGGCTTGACGCCGAAGCGCTGACCAGGCGCGCGCGCTACGCCGATCACTCGCGCGAAACCTTCAACGCCGCGATGGATACCTGCGAACAGATCGCGACCGACCTGTTCGCGCCGCACAACAAGAAGAACGACCAGCAGGAGCCGCATTTCGACGGCGAGACGGTCCATATCATCCCGGAAGTGAAAACCGCATTGAAAGCGTTCTGCGAAGCCGGCTTGATGGCCGCCGGCCAGGACTACGATTTCGGCGGGATGCAACTGCCCGTGCTGATCGAAAAGGCCGGCTTCGCCTACTTCAAGGGCGCCAACGTCGGGACCTCGTCCTACCCGTTCCTCACCATCGGCAACGCCAATACGCTGCTCAAGTGCGGCACGCCCGAGCAGATCGAGACCTTCGTCAAGCCAATGATGAGCGGGCGCTTTTTCGGCACCATGTGCCTGTCCGAGCCGCAGGCGGGTTCGTCCTTGTCGGACATCGTCACGCGCGCCGAGCCGCAACCGGACGGCACCTACCGCATCAAGGGCAACAAGATGTGGATTTCCGCCGGCGAGCACGAGCTGTCGGATAACATCGTGCACCTGGTGCTGGCCAAGATCCCGGACGAAAACGGCAAGCTGATCCCGGGCGTGAAGGGCATCTCGCTGTTCATCGTGCCCAAGAAGCTGGTCAACCCGGACGGCTCGCTGGGCGAGCGCAACGACGTGGTGCTCGCAGGCCTGAACCACAAGATGGGCTATCGCGGCACCACCAACTGTTTGCTGAACTTCGGCGAAGGCAAGTTCAAGCCGCAAGGCAAGGCCGGTGCGATCGGTTACCTGGTCGGCGAGCCGCACAAGGGGCTGGCCAACATGTTCCACATGATGAACGAGGCGCGTATCGGCGTCGGCCTCGGGGCGGTCATGCTGGGCTACACCGGCTACCTGCACGCGCTCGAGTATGCGCGCGAGCGTCCGCAGGGCCGCCACCCGCAGGCGAAGGACCCGGCGCAGCCGCAGATTCCGATCATTGCGCACACTGACGTCAAGCGCATGCTGCTGGCACAAAAGTCCTATGTCGAAGGCGGGCTGGCGCTCAACCTGTACTGCGCGCGGCTGGTCGACGAGGAGCGCACAGCCGAAACGGATGAGGCGCGCAGGCATGCGACGCTGCTGCTCGACATCCTGACCCCGATCGCGAAGTCGTGGCCGTCGCAGTGGTGCCTGGAAGCGAACAGCTTGGCGATCCAGGTGCATGGCGGCTACGGCTATACCCGCGAATACAACGTCGAGCAGTTTTACCGCGACAACCGCTTGAATCCCATCCATGAAGGTACGCACGGCATCCAGGGCCTCGACCTTCTCGGGCGCAAGGTCACAATGCAGAATGGGGCTGCCTTCAAGGCGCTGGGCGCGGAAGTGCAGAAGACCATCGCTCGTGCGCTGGAAGTGCCGCAGCTGGCTGCCTACGCGAAGTCGCTCGGTGCGGTGCTGCAGCGCATCGCCGCCGTAACGCAGGCGCTGTATGCTGCCGACGACCTGAACAAGACGCTGGCCAATGCATCGGTTTACCTGGAAGCGTTCGGCCATGCGGTGGTCGCCTGGATCTGGCTCGAACAGGCCTTGCTGGCGGCCGGCAAGGACGGGCACGACGCCGATTTCTACAAGGGCAAGCTGCAGGCTTGCGCCTACTTCTTCAAGTGGGAGCTGCCGAAAGTGCAGCCGCAGCTCGACCTGCTGGAAAGCATCGACACCACCACGCTGGACATGCAGGACGCGTGGTTTTAACGACACCAACGAAACAAGGAGACGACATGCGCACCATTAAACAATTGTTCGACATGACCGGAAAGACCGCCCTGATCACCGGCGGCTCGCGCGGCCTGGGCCTGCAGATCGCCGAAGCGCTGGGCGAGCAGGGCGCCAAACTCGTGCTGTGCTCGCGCAAGCAGTCCGACCTGGACGAAGCGGTCGCGCACCTGAAGGAGCGCGGCATCGAAGCGTCCGCCATCGCCGCCGATCTGGCGCAGGAATCTGCGGTTGCACCGCTGGTGGACGAAGCGATCAAGCGCCTCGGCCACATCGACATCCTGGTCAACAATGCCGGCGCCACCTGGGGCGCGCCGGCCGAAGATTATCCGACCGAAGCCTGGGACAAGGTGATGAACCTGAACATCCGCAGCATCTTCCTGCTGTCGCAGGCGGTCGGCAAGCAGTCGATGATCCCGCGTAAATACGGTCGCATCATCAATGTCGCGTCTATCGCCGGCCTGTCCGGCAACGGTCCTGGCAGCATGCAGACGGTGGCGTACAACACCTCCAAGGGGGCGGTGGTTAATTTCACGCGCACACTGGCCGGCGAATGGGGCCGTCACGGCATCACCGTCAATGCGCTGGCTCCGGGTTTCTTCCCTTCCAAGATGACCAAGGGCGTGCTGGAAAACTTTGGAGAGGAAAATCTCGCCAGGCGCGCGCCGCTGCAGCGCATCGGCGACGACGAGGACCTGAAGGGCGCGGCGCTGCTGTTCGCGTCCGACGCTTCCAAGCACATCACCGGCCAGATCCTGGCAGTCGATGGCGGCGTGTCGGCGGTTCACTGATGGATACTTCGAAGCCGCAACCGTTTCCGGTCGAGATCCCGTTCCTGCACGACCTCGGCGTCGACTTTCTCGGCATGGGCAACGGCGAGGCGCAGATCGCGCTCGACCTGCAGCATCGCCACATGAACAGCTGGCAGGTCACGCATGGCGGCGTGATCATGACCCTGCTTGACGTGGTCATGTCGATGGCCGGGCGATCGCTCGACCCGGATGCGCGCGGCGGCGTCACGATCGAGATGAAGACCAGCTTCCTGCAGCCCGGTGGCAAACCGGGCGGCCGTATCGTTGCCAAGGGCAAGGCCTTTCATCGTTCGACGACGATGTGCTTTTGCGAAGGCGAGATCTGGAACGGCGAAAAGCTGGTGGCGAAGGCGATGGGAACATTCAAGTACCTGAAGCGCCTCGACGCCGGCAGGAAGCTGGATCTCGAGTAGTTTTGCACAGGCTGGCCGGCTCCTGGAGACGGGGCCGGCAACAAACGACCAACGAAAAGAATAGAGAGAACCTCATGGACACATTCAACCGCATCGTCCTCGCCTCCCGCCCCACGGGGGAGGTGGTGCCCGAAAATTTCCGTCTTGAAGAGGTGTCGGTTCCGGCGCTGAAGGACGGCGAAATCCTGATTCGCAATCATTATCTGTCGCTCGACCCCTACATGCGCATGCGCATGGAAGACGTGAAGAGTTACGCGGCGCCGCAGCCGATCGGCGAAACCATGATCGGTGGCACCGTCGGCGAAGTGGTCGAGTCGAAGAACCCGAAATTCGCCGTGGGCGACAAGGTGCAAGGCATGCTCGGCTGGTCGGAGATGGGCGTTTCCGATGGCGCCTTGCTGCGCAAGATCGACACCACGCATATTCCGCTGTCTGCCTATCTGGGGGCGGTAGGTATGCCCGGCATGACCGCCTGGTATGGCCTCACGCAGATCATGCAGCCGAAGGAAGGCGAGACCATCGTTGTGTCGGCCGCCAGCGGCGCAGTCGGCAGCGTGGTCGGTCAGCTGGCGAAGCTGCGCGGGTGCCGCGCGGTGGGCATCGCCGGCGGCAGGGAAAAGTGCGATTACGTGGTCAACGAGCTCGGCTTCGACGCCTGCATCGATTACAAGGCGGGCAACCTCGTTGCCGACCTCGCGCAGGCGACGCCGGACGGCATCGACGCGGTGTTCGAAAACGTCGGCGGCGAGGGCTTCGACGCTTGCCTGGCGCGCATGAACCCGTTCGGCCGCATCGCGTTGTGTGGCCTGATCGCCGGTTACGACGGCCAGCCCATGCCGATCAATAATGTCCGCGCATTCCTGACCATGCGCTTGACCATGCGCGGTTTTATCGTCTCCGAGCACATGGAATTCTGGCCACAGGGCCTGCGGGAACTGGGCACGCTGGTCGCCGCCGGCCGCCTGAAGTTCCGCGAATCGATCGCGCAAGGCCTCGCTTGTGCGCCCGATGCATTCATCGGCCTGCTCAAGGGCAGGAATTTCGGCAAGCAGCTGGTCAAGCTGACTTGAACGCCCGCGATCAGGAGAATGACTATGTCAGAGATTATTTTTCATCACTATCCGAATTCGCCTTTTTCCGAAAAGGTCAGGCTGATCTTCGGCTTCAAGAAAGTCGCGTGGAAGTCGGTCATCATCCCGGCCATCATGCCCAAGCCGAATGTGGTCGCCCTGACAGGCGGTTATCGCCGCACGCCGGTGATGCAGATCGGCGCCGACATCTATTGCGACACGGCGCTGATCGCGGATGTTCTGGAACGGCTGGCGCCGGCGCCTTCGCTTTATCCGACCGAATGCGCCGGGCTGGCACGCACGCTGGCGCAATGGGCTGATTCGACATTGTTCTGGACCATGATCACGCATCTGTTCCAGCCTGCTGGCATGAAGAGCGCGCTCGGTAATATGACGCCGGAACAGATCAAGGCGTTCGGCGCGGACCGCGCGGCGTTTCGCGGCAACATGCCGCGCATGTCGCTGCCGGAGGCGACCGGCAGCCTGACGGAATACCTGCGCCGTCTGGAAAACATGCTGGCGGACGGCAAGCCGTACCTGCTGGGCGCGCAACCGTGCATCGCCGATTTTTCGGTGTATCACTCGGTGTGGTTCCTGCGGAGTGCGCCAGCCGTTGCCGAGGTGCTGGAGGTGGCGCCGAAGCTGAAGGAGTGGGCCGGGCGCATGGAGGCATTCGGGCATCACGAGTTCGATCGTATGAATGCCGAGCAGGCGCTTGAAATCGCCCGCAACAGCCGCGCGGCGGACACTTCGCATCTGCCCTTTGTCGACTTTCACGGTATTGCGCCGGGCGAGCGTGTTGCGATCATGCCGAATGACTACGGTATCGACCCGGTGGAAGGCGAACTCGTCATTTCCACCGACAACGAGCTTGCGGTGCGCCGCACCGATCCGCTCGCGGGCGAAGTCGTGGTGCATTTCCCGCGCGTCGGATTCCAGCTCAAGAAAGCCTAACCAAAATATCAGGAGACAAGCATGAAAGAATTTCAAAACAAGGTAGCCGTCATTACCGGAGGCGGAAGCGGTTTCGGACGCGAGTTTGCCAATATCGGCGCGCGGCTGGGCATGAAACTGGTGCTGGCCGACGTGCAGCAGGATGCGCTCGACAAGACCGCGGCTGAGCTGGAAGCGCAGGGTGCGCAGGTGCTGGCGATGCGCTGCGACGTGCGCCGCGCCGAGCAGGTGCAGGCGCTGGCCGACGCCACGATGGAGAAATTCGGCGCGGTGCACCTAGTGTTCAACAACGCCGGCGTCGGATCAGGCGGACTGATCTGGGAAAACTCGGTGGCCGACTGGGAATGGGTGCTGGGCGTGAATCTGTGGGGCGTGATCCACGGTGTGCGCATCTTCACGCCGCTGATGCTCGAATGCGCGAAGAAGGAAGCGGGCTATCAGGGCCATATCGTGAATACGGCGTCGATGGCGGGCCTGCTGAATGCGCCCAACATGGGCATCTACAACGTGTCCAAGCATGCGGTGGTGTCCTTGTCGGAAACCCTGTACCAGGACCTGAAACTGATCGAGGCGCCGGTCGGCGCCTCCGTGTTGTGCCCGTATTTCGTGCCGACCGGGATCAGCCAATCGCACCGCAACCGCCCGGACGACGTGAAGACGGAAGGCGGACCGACCGCCAGCCAGATCGCCGCCCAGGCAGTGTCCGAGAAAGCCGTTTCGTCCGGCAAGGTGACGGCGGCGGAAGTGGCCGAGCGCACCTTCGATGCCATCCGCAACGAACAGTTCTACATCTATTCGCATCCGCATGCACTCGGCAACGTGCAGACCCGGATGGAAGACATCGTCTTGCAGCGCAACCCGAGCGATCCGTTTGCCGCCGCGCCTCAGGTGCGCGAGATGCTGCAGGCGAAAATGAACGTGAAGTAAGGCGGCAGCGATTTCTTCGACTGGAAAGGGAAGGATGAGCATGGACACCGCAATTCAGACCGGGCAGTTTGCGTCGCTGCCCAATGGCATTCGCTTGCATTATGCGAGCGCGGGTGAAAAGGGCAGGCCGCTGCTGCTGTTTGTGCACGGATTTCCCGAGTTCTGGTACGAGTGGGAAGCGCAGCTCAAGGAGTTCGGCCTCGACTATTTCGCGGTCGCGCCGGATTTGCGCGGCTTTAACCTGTCCGACATGCCCGCCGATGTCGGCGCCTACAAGGCCCGCCACATCGTCGACGATCTGCGCCTGCTGGCGGCGCATCTCGGCTACGACAAATTCGTGCTGGTGGCGCACGACTGGGGAGGGGCGATTGCCTGGAACCTGGCGATCGCGTTGCCGCACCTGCTGCACAAGCTCGTCATCATCAATTCGCCGCATCCATATTTGTTCATGAAGGCGCTGGCGACCGATCCCGCGCAGAAGGAAGCCAGCGGCTACATGAACTGGCTGCGCGCGGAGGGCTCCGAGCAGGCGCTTGCCAAGGACGGCTTCGCGCTGATGGAAGGCATCCTGAGCGGCATGGGGCGCTCGCCGACGCCGTGGCTTGCCGGCGACGTGCGCGCCAAATACCATGAATGCTGGTCGCGCGGCATTGCCGGCGGCGTGAACTATTATCGCGCCTCGCCGTTGCACCCGCCCACCGGCGATCATCCGGGACCGCTTAATCTGCAGCTCGATCCCGAGGATTTCCGCGTGCGCGTGCCGACTCGCGTGATATGGGGCGAAAGCGATATCGCGTTGCCCAGGACGCTGGCGGATGGGCTGGAAGACTTCGTTGACGACTTGCAGGTGGTGCGTATCCCGGAAGGTTCGCATTGGATCGTTCACGAGCAGCCCGAACGCATCAATCGGCTGATTCGCGGCTTCCTCTCCGATTAAGGCGCACGGCATTTATCGGGATCGGTGATAATTGCCCGTCGCTCCTTATTCAACTCATCATGGCACGCGAAGATTTTTCCTTTTTTCACCCCCTGCGGGTGCGCTGGGCGGAAGTCGATATGCAGGGCATCGTGTTCAACGGGCATTACCTGACGTATTTCGACGTGGCTTTCACCGAGTACTGGCGCGCCACCGGCTTGCCGAGCGTGCTGCAGCAGGCACAGGAAGGCCGCGAACTGTTTGCGCGCAAGTCGACCATCGAATACCTTGCGCCCGCGCGTTTCGACGATATGCTCGACATCGGCGTGCGCTGCGCGGGTTTTGGACGCACGTCGGTGCGCTTTGCGCTGGAAATCCATCTCGGCGAGCGGCACCTGATCTCCGGCGAATTGGTGTATGTATATGCCGATACCGCTGTGCGCAAGGGCGTTCCGTTCCCGGGGCAGTGGCGCGAGGCGCTGACGCGCTTCGAGAAAATCGCCCCGTCGGCATCATGAGCTACCGCCTGATCCTCGGCGACTGGGAGCGCCACAAAACCGATGCGCGCGCCGTGCGTTACGACGTGTTCGTGATCGAGCAGAACGTGCCCGTCGAACTGGAATGGGATGACATGGACGCTGCATGCGTGCATGCGGTGGTCTACGACGATGCCGGCCAGGCGGTCGCCACCGGCCGCCTTCTGCCGGATGGCCATATCGGCCGCATGGCCGTGCGCAAGAGCGCGCGCGGGCAGGGTATAGGCGGACTGGTCTTGCAAGCGCTCATGGAAGAAGCGCAACGGCGCGGCGACCGCTGCGTGCTGCTCAACGCGCAGACCCAAGCCGAGCCGTTTTACCGGCGCTTCGGCTTCGTGCGCGATGGAGAGGAGTTCATCGAGGCCGGCATCGCACACGTCAGCATGCGGCGCGACTTCGGCACGACTTCAACTTAACGGATCGCTCGCTCGCGCAGGATCGCGGTATTGTCCGCATGCAGCCGGACCACGGTCGCTGCGCGCGTGCCGTATTCCGGCGAGTCGATGCACACCGCCGACAGCACCCGTTCCCATTCCAGGCTGACGCCGGTGCGCGGCAAGCGGCAGTCCGGCGCGCGCGCGGTGTCGGCCAGCATTTCGAAATACGCATCTTCCGGCGCCCCCTGGCACAGCAGGCTGCCGAATTGCGCCTTGGTGCGCACCACCTTAGGCCACGGCGAATCGAGCAAGCCGTTGGACAAGCCGTAGATGCCTGGCGTCAGCGGCTTGCCGTTGCGAGGGTCTTCCTTGCCTGCATTGGAAAACCAGATCATTTTTTCAGCGCTCCCCACCAGCAGGTTGAATCCGTTATAGCGGTGCGCCAGCTCGGCGACCTGTTCCACGTATTGCTCCGGCGATGCTTCGCCGCTCAGGTAGTCGGCCACCAGCCTGCCGCGTGTCGGCGCGTCGGGACGCTTCTCGTCCGGCGCGCGCACGTTGGTGATCGCCGCAAAGCGCCCGGCGCGCGTCACGCCCATCCAGGTGCCGCCGCCTTGAAGGTCGCGCCCCGCATAGACGTTCGGATGATCGCTCCACCAGCCGGCCGGCGCGGCCGGCCGCTCGTAAAATTCATCGCGGTTGGCTGCGGCGAACAAGGGCATGCCCGGAACTACTTGCCAGGCGAAGACAATCAAGCACATGTGGGAACATCCAAAAAATATTCGGTATGGCGCTGGCCGTCGATCAGACTTGCCAGTCCTGCCTGCGCAATTGCGCGTTCAAGGATCGCGGCGAAACCGTTCGGCACCGATTGATAGATCTCCATCCAGGTCTGCCGTCCGTCCCTTTCTTCCGGGCGCCGCTTGAGTCCGGTGACGATACCATATTCCCTGGAAAGGCATTGTTGCATGGCCGCCGCTTGCGCCCGCAGCGTCTCGGCGTGTTCGCTGCGTACCCGATAGTAGATATACAAGTCCATCGGGGGAATTACGCGCCCGTATCGGGAACCGGGTAGGGCAAGGCTTGAATGGCAAGCGCCGCGCCGCCAGCCGAGCCGAGGTGAATCGTGCCGGCCTCGATGGCCGCCGTCTTGAGCTCGACCAGGCAATCGGCGCCTCCCTGTGGATTGCGCTCCGCGTTGACGACCATGCCGCAGGGTTGTTCCGGATCGGCCGCCGAAAAAACTTCCATCCCGGGCGCCGCGTCCACCGCATCGACCGAGGCGAGCGCCATGCGCCGTTTCAGCTTCCCCAGGTACTGGCTGCGCGCCACGATCTCCTGGCCGGGATAGCAGCCCTTCTTGAAATTTACGCCGCCGATCAATTCAAAATTGATCATCTGCGGCACGAACTGCTCCTGCGTCGCCTGCGTCACCTGGGGGATGCCGGCGTGGATCTCGCCCAGATGCCATGCCTGGGCTCCCGCCGGCGGCAGCGCCGCAGAGAGCTCATTCCACGCCTGTTGCGCGGTATCGAGCGTGGCAATCCACTGATAGCGCGGCGCGCCGAAGGCGTCGGACACGCGCATCAGCGTGCCGGCTTCGCCGTCGACTTTCGTGTAAGGCGCGTCCGGCAGCTGCGAAAACCATTTCCGCAGCAAATCGCCGGCGGCGCGCCCGCCAACGCCGAGAACGGCATGGCTGTCTGTTGCGTCGAGCAGCTTGGCCTTGGCGCGCAGTACGAACATTTGCAGGCGCTTTTGCACCGCCGGCTGAATTTGGCGCGGCAGTTGCAGCATGATCGCATCGCCCGCCTTCCACATCAGGAAGGTGGCGAGCAGGCGGCCTTTCGGCGAACAGTAACCGGCCAGGCGCGCCTCCGCCTGTCCCAGATGCTCGACGTCGTTAGTCAGCTGGTTATGCAGAAAATGCGGTCCGTCCTCGCCCGTGACCGCGATCAGGCCAAGCTCCGTCAATGGCGCAACGAAGCCTTGCTCGAGCTGGTCCTGCGTCAGCGGCCGGGAAAAGCCGGACACCCGTTGCGTGCTGGCGTCGATCTGCGCCCCTTGCGTCGTCAAAAACTGCAACCATGCGGTCATCATTTCAGTCATAGGTATCAGGAATTTATAGCCAATATCGTGATGGCTTGATTATAGTGACGTCTGAAAAAACGCGTCTGCCGGCGCCGAAAGCGCCGGACGCAATTGATATTTGTGTAAGGCATTGTTTTGGTAAAAAAATTTCTTGTTAGTATAGTCGCCGTCGCGCTGTTCTTCGCTGCCGTGATGTCATTCTGGTCGCATCAGCCGATCATCGATAACAATCACGCGCCGATCGATTTCTCCATCAAGGCCGGCAGCGGCGTACGCAGCAGCGCCGAGCAGATCGCCGCGGCGGGAGTGCCGGTCAATCCGAGTTTGCTGGAAGTACTGGCGCGCCTCACCGGCAAGGGCGGCAAGCTCAAGGCTGGCAATTACGAGCTCAAGCCGGGAACCACGCCGCTGGCCCTGATCACCCAGCTCACGCGCGGCGAGTTCGCGCAAGAGTCGCTATCCATCATCGAAGGCTGGACCTTCAGGCAGATGCGCGAGGCGGTTGCCGCCCATCCAGCCTTGAAGCACGATACCGCCGGGCTGTCCGACAAGGAGTTGATGGAAAAAATCAACAGCGAGTTTAAGGCGCCGGAAGGACTGTTTTTCCCGGATACCTATTTGTTTGCCAAGGGCGCGAGCGACCTGCAGATCTACAAGCAGGCGCACGCTCTGATGCTCAAGCGGCTCAACGACGAATGGGGCAGGCGTGATCCGTCGGTGCCGTACAAGTCGCCCTACGAGGCGCTGATCATGGCGTCGATCGTGGAAAAGGAAACCGGCGCTTCGTCAGAGCGCGGGATGGTCGCGGCCGTGTTTGTCAATCGTCTGAAGCACCGCATGCTGCTGCAGACCGATCCGACCGTCATCTACGGCATGGGCGACAAGTTCAAGGGAAATATCCGCAAGCGCGACCTGACCACGGATACGCCCTACAACACCTATACCCGGTCGGGGTTGCCGCCGACGCCGATCGCGCTGCCGGGGGCCGCGTCGCTGTTGGCCGCGCTAAACCCGGCCAAATCCGACGTGCTGTATTTCGTCTCGCGCGGCAACGGCACCAGCGAATTCAATAACAACCTGAACGATCACAACCGCGCGGTGAACAAATACCAGCGATAATGCCGGGTATCAAAAAAACAGAACAAGATCGAAAATGGTTGGCAAATTTATCACTTTCGAAGGCATCGACGGTGCCGGCAAGTCGACCCACATCGCCTTCGTGGCAGAGCTGTTGAAGGCCAGGGGCTTGCGGGTCGTGGTGACGCGCGAGCCGGGCGGTACGCCGCTGGGGGAAAAGCTGCGCGAACTGCTGCTGCATGAAAAAATGCACCTTGAAACGGAGGCGCTGCTCATGTTCGCATCGCGGCGCGAACATCTCGCGCAAGTGATCGAGCCGGCGCTCGCGCGCGGCGACTGGGTGATATCCGACCGCTTCACCGATGCGACGTTCGCCTATCAGGGCGGCGGCAGGAAGCTGGCGCTGGACAAGCTGGCGGTGCTTGAGCAGTGGGTGCATCCGCATCTGCAGCCGGACTTGACGCTGCTGTTCGATGTGCCGCTGGCGGTCGCCCGGGCGCGCCTGGATGCAACGCGCGAGCTCGACAAGTTCGAGCAGGAAAAGGCCGATTTTTTCGATGCCACCCGGCGCGAATATCTGCGCCGCGCCGCCGAATTTCCGGACCGGTTCCGCATCATCGACTCGACCCGCAGCATTCCCACGATTCAGGAGGAACTCGCGAGCCTGGTTCGCGGTATTTAAGATTGAACAGACCATGACCGACGCCTTGTATCCCTGGCAAAGCACGCCATGGCAGCAACTTCAGCAGTTGAAGCAGCGGCTGCCGCATGCCATCCTGTTCCACGGCCCGGAAGGCATCGGAAAGACGGCGTTCGCCGAACGCTTCGCGCAATCCTTGCTATGCCAGTCGCCAGATGCGCTCGGCCATGCCTGCGGCGCCTGCGATTCCTGCGGCTGGTTCGCCCAGTACAACCACCCCGATTATCGCCGCGTGCGCCCCGAGGCGCTGGAGGATGAGGCCAGCGAGGCCGAAGACGGCGCCGAGGCGGGCGAGGGTAAAAAATCCGGCAAGGCGAGCAAGACGCCATCCAAGGAAATCAAGATCGACCAGATTCGCGCGCTGGCCGATTTCATGAACATTTCGACCCACCGCCAGGGCATGCGGGTGGTCCTGCTGTATCCGGCCGAAGCGCTCAATACGGCGGCGGCCAATGCCTTGCTCAAGACCCTGGAAGAGCCGCCGCCGCACACCATGTTCCTGCTGGTGTCGAATAGTCTGGAGCGCCTGTTGCCGACCATTCTGTCGCGTTGCCGCAAATTCGCGCTCGCCATGCCCTCGGCCGAACAGGCGCTGGCCTGGTTGAGCGAGCAGGGCGTCAAGGATGGCGATGTCTGGCTGGCCGAGCAGGGCGGCGCGCCGCTTGCCGCGCATGCCGCCGCGGAGTCGGGCTCGCGCGAAACGATGGATGAGTTCCTGCAACTGCTGGTCAGGCCGGGCGTCGATGGCGCGCTGAGGGGCGCGGAGCGGCTGCAGAAAGTGCCGGTGACCGAGCTGGTCGCATGGCTGCAGCGCTGGTTGTACGACGTGTTTTCGCTCAAACTTTCCGGCAGAATCCGGTATTATCCGCGCTACCAGAAGGAACTGGCGACCTTGGCTGGGCAGGCCGACGTTTCCCGGCTGCTGGGGGCGCTGAAATCCCTGAACGAGCGCCGCGCGATCGCCGAGCACCCGTTGTCGGCGCGGTTGTTTATTGAAGACATGCTGCTCAGTTATTCCACTCTTTTTGCCGCGCGAGCGTGAAAGGACAGTCATGGCCGAACCCACAGCGAATCCCGCAGCCGCCTCCGGCGCCAGCTCGGCGGTGGCCCGTCCTTCGGTGCTGTCGCTGCCGATCAAGGAAAAGGCGGCCCTGTATGCGGCTTACATGCCCTTCCTGACCAACGGCGGTATTTTTGTTCCGACTAACAAGCGCTACAAGATCGGCGATGAAATCTACCTGATCTTGACGCTGATGGACGATCCGACCAAGTATCCGATCGCCGGCAAGATCGCCTGGGTCACGCCGCCGGGCGCCAACAACAACAAGGCGCAGGGCGTCGGCGTCCAGTTCTCCGCCGACGAGAGCGGCCAGCGCGTCAAGGCGCGCATCGAGGAACTGCTCGGTGCGGCCCTGCGCTCGTCGCGCGCCACGCATACTCTCTAGCTGCACATGGCGGCATAGAGCGCGACCTGGTTATCGTCGGCAAGCGCGTAGCCTGACCGAAACATCGCTCGTCGCGCGCCCGAAGTCCCGTGCCGTCGTAAAATAGGCGGCATGTTTATCGATTCTCATTGTCACATTGACTTCCCCGAGCTGGCGGCTCGCCTGCCGGAAATTTTCAACAAGATGGCCGACAACCAGGTCAGCCATGCGCTGTGCGTATCGGTCGACTTGCCCGATTTCCCGCGCGTGCTCGAGCTGGCGGAAAAATATCCGAACATCTACGCATCCGTCGGCGTCCATCCCGACTATGAGGAAACGCCGGAGCCGACCGTCGACGAACTGGTCCGCCTGTCGCAGCATCCGAAGATCGTCGCGATCGGCGAAACCGGCCTCGACTACTACCGGCTCGAAGGCGACCTGGAATGGCAGCGCGAGCGCTTTCGCAACCATATCCGCGCTTCCCGCGAAACCGGCAAGCCGCTGATCATCCATACCCGTTCGGCGTCGGAAGACACCATCCGCATCATGCGTGAAGAGGGCGCGGGCCCCGATGCGGGCGGCGCCGGAGGCGTGATGCATTGCTTTACCGAGTCGCTCGCGGTGGCCGAGGCGGCGATGGAGATGGGCTTTTATATCTCGTTTTCCGGCATCGTCACCTTCAAGAACGCGAAGGAATTGCATGAAGTGGCGCGTGCCGTGCCGCTGGAGCGGATGCTGATCGAAACCGATTCACCCTACCTGGCGCCGGTGCCGTTCCGGGGAAAAATGAATGAGCCGGGTTTGGTGCGGCATGTGGCAGAGTTCCTGGCGACGCTGAAACAGGTTCCGCTCGAACAGGTAGCACGGCAGACGACGGACAATTTTTTTAACCTGTTCAAGATAGCGCGCTGAACGGTATGGTCGACGCTTTTCAAGGAAACAGGCATCGGCGCACCGTGCTGGGTGCGGCGATGCTGGCATGTCTGCCCTGGTTGGCATTTGCCGGCGCCTACGATGATTTTTTCCTGGCGGTCAGGAATAACCGCGAGCAGGCGGTCAAATCGCTCCTGGCGCGCGGCCTCGACCCCAATCTGATCGAACCCGAGCGCAATGACACCGGCCTGATTCTGGCGTTGCGGGAAGAGTCGATGAAGGTATTCGAGGTGTTGCTGGACGCCGAAGGAATCGACATCGAAGCCAAGTCGCGCAATGGCGACAACGCGCTGATGATTGCCTGCTACAAGGGAAACAAGCCGGCGGTCGAAGCCCTTCTGACCAAAGGGGCCGAGGTCAACCGGCCGGGCTGGACGCCGCTGCATTATGCCGCCGCCAGCGGCAGCGACGAGATCGTGCGGCTATTGCTCGACAAATCCGCCTATATCGACGCCGAATCGCCCAACAAAACTACGCCGATCATGATGGCGGCGCGCGAAGGGCATATTTACACCGTGAAGCTGCTGCTCGACGAGGGCGCGGACGCATCCCTGAAAAACGAACTGGGCTTGACTGCAATCGACTTTGCACGGAACCATGGGCACTTGGATATCGTGGAGGGGCTGACGTATCGCCTGAAAAAGGCGGGCAAGCTCTGATGCCGTCATAGACGCCGTGCCACCGAAGCTGATTAGTCCAGGCCGATCCGGTCGCCCCATACGCCGAAGCGCACGCTGCTGCTCGTATCCATGAAGTGCAACTTGACTTTGGCGATATCGGCCGCGACATCGGAAGGGAACCCCTGACGGCCACCACGGCGGTCGATCATCAATTCATCCAGATAGCGCTCGCATTGCAACGGGCGTTTCCAAATTTCGGCAAGCCGGTTTGCAATACGCGGAAACTGGAGGGCAAGTGCCGTAGGGCGGGTATCTTTCGGCAACGTCGCCAGCCATTGGAAGGCTTGCTTGGCCAAGTCCTGATCGACGTCATGCGGGGGCTTGCGCCTGGTTTCCCAGGATGTCGTTACCTGAGGCAGGATACGAACCGGCTCACCGCTATTCTGCAGAGCCGTTTTCGCTTCTTCGATCGATATCTTTGTAAAAGGAATGTGATCCATATTCCAGGCTCCAGGCATAAACAGACCAAACGGCAACCTTGTCTGTTCCCTGTGCATGGACCGCTCAGGAATGGACGGCTTGCCGATCGAATACAGGAGTGAAGCTGAACGCGCGTCGCAACGTTGTAACTTTTCTGATTGTCAATTTTCGCGATATTAGCATCGTTTCAATTTATTGCTTAATTTGTAATACAAATTGATTGCTTATTTAGTATTGCAAATTTTCTATGCTGCGACGCGGGATTGAAATGTGCTTATCGAAGCCTGGCTCGTTAATTGTCCAGCACTGGAACGGTAGCAGCCCAATATGCTTATTTAGGCAGGGGCACATCTTCGGCAAACGGTATGGCGTCTTCCAGACCTAATCCCGCTCCCGCATGTGGAGGTTCGATGGCTTTCCAAAGCCTTTCACCGGTTGCTGGCGGTAGCATCTTGCCGTTTTCGTAGACGAACTTCACATTGTTTTTAAGAGCGATCACACTGCGTGTCTTGCCCCAGGAGGCCCAGTGAAATTCGTTGCACGCCTTTTTCACGCCGAAGGCAATGACCGTTACCGGCTTCCTCGAAAGGTCGATCAAGTATAGGCGATCTGGGCAGCCTGTTTCCCAGGTAGGGTGACCGGCGAAGACCCAATAAGTACGCGTCTTCTCGACTGCCAAATCTGCTGACAATTTTTTGTCTTCTAGTAATCGCTTTTCGTCGAGTGAGATCCATTGACGCGTTGTGGCCCCCTTCGAGTCGGTACACTCTGTTGCAGTTATTCGACCATATGGCGTTTTGATTCCTCTTTCGCTCTCACAAGTGTCCTTGGCGGCGCAACCAGTGATTTGCAACAGCAGTAGAATCGGTAAAAAGATGTGCTTCACAATTTTTCTCCTCCGATATAGGACATTAATTTTGATAATGTTTTTGCCGAAACGGGTTCGGAACAGAAGTATTTATCTGCAGCGCTAAACTGCATATCGATATAGTGGCCTAACCAATTTCGATAGGCGATTTCCACGTCTCCATCGGCCCGGTCAATCAACTCCTGTGCTAAAGCTCTTCCGTCTTTTCCCAATTGTGTCGCAAACTTCTTGCGCAACCCCTCGATGCCACCTTTGCCTCTAGCGAGAGTATTACGAATAAACAGCGGTCCCGCCCCTTCGCCTTCGTGGTGCATCAGGTACATGAGCTTTGCCCGGTCCATGTCGTTTAGGCTCGCCAGCTTAAAGCCTTGGCTCGCGAGTAGTTTTAGATTTGCATTGCCATAGTCAGCAGCCGCATTGATCGACCACGTCGGGTCCATGCGCATCGCAAGGCATTTCTTGACGTTGTCGTCATTGCGGCATTTTAAATAGGGATCTGTGGTGGTTTTGCCATTCGCAAGCACAAATACACAGCGCGGCCTGCCCTTGGCATCGACTTCTTTGCGCACCCATCCGTTGGCGACACTCCGATCATGAATGTACAGCCCAGGCTTCAATACGTGTCCCAGCCATGTGCTCGCCAGGAATTGAGTAAGGCCTGCCGCGCCGCTTTGCGCGTTGCCGGCGTTGGCGTTCCAAAGTTCGCGAATGGTGGTGGTAAGCGGCTTGCCATTCTTGTCTTTGAGTTGCTCACCATTCGGTCCCAGCTTCGGGATATGTTCAGTGACTTTACCTGCTTCGCAATCCATCAACGCGCACAATGCCTGAGGTATCAGGCCTAAGCGTTTTGAAGCGTCGAGAATCGCCTGCCGGTAAATATTATTGCGACCTAATCTCAGCCTGTCTTTGTTGGGGCATTCCGGCCCGACAAGTACGGTCACTGGTTGACCTGCTTTGCTCAGCGTACTCGAAATCACGGGTGTCGTCGGTGTAGATGCCGGGCGTTGCTCGTCCACGTGGAGGCTACTGGTCAGCCAATTCCACGCTTGTTGCACTGTGCCGTTTGCGTTCCACCATGGCGAGTCGGTGTCTACATGGCCGGGTTGTGTCGCTGGCGGTTTTACTGCCTTTGGTTGGGCAAGCGTCAACGGGCTGGGCTTGGGCGGCAGGGATTGCTGGTGCGGGCGCAAGGGAAGATCGGCTTTGACCTTGGGGCTGCGAATGATGACAGCATCATTGCATTGCGCAAGGTCGATGGAGCAAACCGGCTGGCGTTTTCCCTTGGAGTCTTTTACCTCAACCTGCGCGTGCCCGCTCGCCTTTGCCGGCACCGGCAGAGTGATTGCTCCTTGGGCGGTCGATGTCGCCGTGCACACGTGCCCCGAAGGCAGCGTAACAAATAATTCCAGTCCGGCGATAGACATGTCCAGCCCGTCGCGAAAGATCAGCGACACATAATTCACATCATTATCAACTTGTGATGGACGTTCAATCGCTGGAGCCGCGGCTTCTGGCAGATCTGACGATTGCGCCGTTGGCATCGCCTCGACCAGAGGTGCTGGCCGCTGGTCCTGATTAATTGCTTCGGCTGCGGCTGGCGAGGGACTCAGTTCGGTTTCAACGAGCGTACTTTCAGAATTCATTGTGCGTCTGCCTCGGGACTGCTGATGTCTTGGCCTTCGTCGTTGATGGGAGATGGCGTTTCGGCGCCGCTATGATACTCGACGGTCCAAGGACTACTCGGGCCGACGAACGCTGCGAGGCAGGCGTCGCGATCTTGTATGTGTCGTATTGAGAACCCATCGCCGGTAGTGCGGCCCTTTTCGATCACGGTGCCGTCGTGGATCAAGGCATAACCTGCGGACAGACTCTCGCCGGTGATGGGATTGCATGCTAACAAGCGCCCGCTGTAGCGCTCCGGCTTCGGCGAAATTGGCGAATTTGCGGGATACGGAAAGCCGGGAGCGCGACCCTCCGGCAAATCGGGGCTGCCTGCACTGAGGTTTCCCGGCCCCAGGAATTCATGCGTACTTCCCTTGACCGAGAGCGAAGAAGGACAGTGGATATCGATGTTGGAGCCAGCCAGCTTGATATACCCGCCGCCGGATGCCAGCAGAATCTCCTGCTTCGCCTGAATCTTGATGCGGCCGCCGCTGGAGGTGACCGCAAGTGTTCGTTCCGCCAGCGCATCCATCGGCCCGGCATGTGCGCGTACCGACACAGGCTCCTTGGCCGCGATCACTTTCGCGCCGCCGGCGTGCGTGAACAACGATAACGTTTTTGCCGCCGCAAGAGATGCCGCCTGGCCGGCACTCATGCGCAGCGCCGAGGTCGCGCTCAAGGTGAGGTCTTGCCCGGCCAGCAGGACCGACGATGCCGGGGACGCAACACTGATGCCGGCTCGGCTGTCGAGTAGCGCGACAGGTTGCTCGAACGCGGGCGCCTGCCGCCCATCGGCGGGGTTGATGGCGGTGATAGTCTTGACTAGCCCCCTGACGCCGGCGCTCGTGGACAGCGGCAGCGCCTGGTGCTGTGCCGAGGCATCCGACAAGGCATGCGCCAGGTCGGATGCCGACGACAGTTTACCCTGCGCTTCCTGCGCGTCGAGTTGGGTGGAGGCCGCGCCAGTTCTTTGTGCGGTCGAGATGAATATCCCGCGCTTTGCCCGTATCGTGCTCCACACATCGGTTATCAGTTCGAACCCCGTGCCGCGAAACGCGCCGCGTACGTTGCCGATTCGCCGGATCAGGTAACCGACATTCAACTGGCTTGCCGAATATGAGGAAACAAGCGACTGGCGCAACTGTTGCGGCGTGTCGTCGATGCTCCACTGGTTGAATCCGCCTGCTCCATATTCTTTCGTGCGGATACCGGCCAGGGCGCCGGGATGATTGCCAGCGCCATGATAAGGAGGTATATCGGAACCGTTATAGAGCTGGCCGATCACGACGGGGCGATCGATGTCGCCGTCGATGAAGTCGACCAGTACCTCCTGTCCGATGCGGGCGATGAAATTGCTGCCCCAGTTCGCGCCGGCGGCTGGTTCGGCCAAGCGCACCCAGTTGCCGGTAGTTTCGTTACCGGGACCGTTCGGTGCCGCAGGGTGTCCGAACTGCCCGTTTGCCATCCGCTCGCCGCGTTGCCACGGAAACCGCACCTTGATGCGATGATCGCGCTCGGTGGTGATTTCCTCGCTTGCGACCCCGACGACCAGTGCCACTTGTGCGCCGCCTGCGGTCGGCTTGGGCGGCGTCCAGGCCGGGCGAATGGGCGTTGTGCGGTAAACGCAGGTGAAATGATTGCGGTAGGTGCCGCCTTCGATTGCTGCTTGTTTCGATAACCCGTTGTCATGGGCCGAAAGATTATTGGCTCCCCGGTGTTCGATCGAGAGCACTACGTATTCGGCCGGCCCGCTTGCCGCATGGCCAGTCAATTCGAACCAGGCGCCGATGGAAAATGCGCGAACTGCGCTCTCGCCATGGCAAATCTGATGTTGGAGGGCAAGCGATTCGGCGCGCGCCCGGGCAAAGCGCGCGCTCTCCGCCGCGCTGGAATAGCGATGGGCCCCGCGTCCCTCGAAAACTTCCAGTGGCGGCAGGCCGCGCGCGTCAATCCCTGCCTGATCGTCCGCGGCATGGGTATGCAGTTCCCTGTAGTCCCAGCTCGACTGGGTGACCGAGTTTGCCTGCACCCGGCGCCGTTGCGCAAACAGCGTAATTGTGTCGCTTCGCTCGGTGGCGTCGGCGCGATGGAAGCGTACCTGGCGCTGCGCGCACGGCGCCAGCGATGCGTTGTCGTCAAAAACGACGAAACAGTGGCCTGCGCGCACGGCCTTTGCTTCCCGTTCCGAATGGCCGTCTTGCGTATCGTGGCGAATATAGAAATTCAAGCCCTCGTCGGCGAGCAGGCGCGTGATGAACTGGTAGTCGGACTCGCGATATTGCATCGTCACCGCGCGTTTGGGCGGCGGTGCACTGACATCGAAGCGGTAGCTGGCATGAGGGTAGTCCCGGAATATCTCGGCGACGATGTCGAGCACGGACTTGTCCTGGAAAACATAACTGTCCCGACGCAGCGTGAGCGCGTGCAGCCACGGCTCAAGCGTCAATCCGTAGCGAACCGTCGATCCGGCACCGCCCAGCAGGCTGGCCGTCGTCACGATGCCGTGAAAAGGACGCGTGCTGCCGTCGGCCAGGCGCATGCGCAGGCAAGCCTCTTCTCCGACTATGGAACTGAGCTCGCAATGCGCAAACGTCGCCAGGCAATCTACCTTGAAGCGAAACAGTCCGGACATGGATTCGTGCCCGCTAAAGCTTTCCACGATCAGCGCGTCCGGTCCGAGCGCGGTTTCGATGGACAGCAGCCTGGCATGCTGCGACAGGCAGAGCGGCAAGGCTTGCAGGCCGGCTTTCAAGGATTGCGGCAGGGGTACCCGGGAAAGCGAAAGATCCGTGCTGAAAGCGCTGTTCATCTTCTATAGGCCTGCGATCAGGGGAGGCTGATCGTGATATTGGCGACCTTGGGCGCCAGTTTGACGATGTCGAAGTAGGGCGCGAGTGCCGCATTCGTATGTGTTGCCAGCAGCCAATCTAGGCCTGCAAAGGCCGCGACGCCGAGCAGCGCCAGCGCCGCGCCGATCACCCTCATCGGAATGCCCGTCTGCATCAGGTTCTTTATATTGTCGGGCGCCTTCCAGTGCGGCGCGAACTGGGCTCGCTTGCCTCTCAGGTGAACGATTTCCTTGTCCAGCGTGGCAATCAGGTAGTTCAGCTTTTCTTTGCTCTCCAACATGTACTTTCCCTGGAACCCAGTCAGCAGGCACATGTAGAAGACTTCCAGCGCCTGCAGGCTTGTCTGGCCACGATGACGGATTTCTTCCAGCTTGGCATAGAAGTTTTCTCCGGCAAGCTGATCTCCGAACAGCGTCAGCTGCAGCGGCGCCCGTTCCCATATGTCGCGAATAGCCATGTCGGATGACAGGATGGTTTCGTCGAGAGCTGCGCAAAAGGCGTATTTCGAGGCGTAGATGTCATCCGCAGAAACATCCAGCGCTCGCGCATTGCGCTCGAAGGTAGCGAGAAAGCGGCAAACTTGTGCCGTGAAGCGCTCCGCATCGTCCGGCACGTGGCGGTTTTTTAGCAGCAGCAGCAGGTAAAAGCCGTCGTGCATCAGGTCGACCAGCGTACGTGGCCCGGCGTGCGGCTCCAACCCTGGCGCCATGTGCCCGGCATACAGCGATGGCGCGCGGTTCACGGAGTCGGGGGAAGGTGTGGCGGCATTCATTGCGTCACGGCGAACAGTTCGAGCTTCAGGTTCCTGAAACCCGCGGTTGTGTAGATCATGATCGAGCCAGACTGGATCATGCGCTCATAAAGTGGACCGTGCGGTTCGATCGAAAAGTAGTAGCAGCCGGGGCGCACCGGGATCGGCGCCGGAACCTGTGGCGCAGCCATCAGGCGCACGCCGGGCATGGCCGACGACACCATCTTGTCCACATCGTCCGGCGCCCCGACCTTGAAGCGCTGCGGGACGGCCTCCACCAGTTCGGCCGGAGGCATGTCAGCCGTCGCCCCGAGGTAGTAGGCGGCACCGCTGGCGACCTTGTCCGAATCGAGCCGTCCGAGGTGGAATGCTGGTTTGGGCTCTGCCAGCATGACCGAGAAATAGCGCGACGAAATGACGGTTTCCAGCAACTCCCTGATGAGCTGGTCCAGCTTCATGAATTCAAGGCCGGGAGCGGCATGATGATAGGCGGGCAGGTCGGAAAGGCTGTATGCCTTGGAAAAGGTCAGCAGCTGCCCTGCGAGGCGGAGCAATTCCTGGAACAGTCGCTCGGGATGCAGGTCGGGATGACGGAACAGATGCTGCAGCGCGGCGCAGGCGGTGTTGACGGTATGGAGCAGCCAGAAGGACGCGACGTCGCCAGAGCGGAACTCGACGATATTCAAGGAAGGTTCCCGATGATAGCCGTAAAGTGCATGTGCTTTCGCCTGCAGCATTTCGATCAGCCGCCGCACCATTTGATAGATTGGAGCGCTGGCCTGGATGCTGACGACGGGCGGAACGAAGGCGTTGTCCAGCTCATAACCGCCGGAACTCGTCGTACGCACCCGGGCCAACGGCAGGGACACGTATCGCTCGCGGTTGTCCAGGTCCGACAAAAGGCGTACTGATTTCTTCAGGACCGATAGCGTCGAGTCGATCGCATTGGTATAGAGATCGGGGGCGGGCACGTCATGCTGGCGGTAGCGATGGGTCTTGCCCGCATCGTCCGGGCACGCGGAAAAATTCGGGCCGGTATCGCGCAGATAGGGAAGCGCCAGATAGAACACGACCCCGGCACCGTAACTATCGACGCTCGTTAGGTCGACGGGCTCGGGCAAATCGTCGCAGGAGGGCGCATTGACGCTCTCGCCGTCGGGGAGAATGGCGCAGACTTCGGTGATGCGCAGCACGCCCGAAGCAAGCGCATCCATGTCGAACTTCAGGCTGCGGATTCCCCACAAATAGGGGTGGACTGCGCGGCCGAATTCGATCAGCCGCGATTCGTGGTACAGGTCCTGGCGCTGGAAATGCTGCGGGCGCAGAAACAAGCCTTCGCCCCATAGGATTTTCGATGGATGGTTCATTGGAGTGGCGATGAAAAAATCGTGATGGCTACCGGATTAGTTGCATTTGACCGAAGACAGCAAGGCCGCGTCGCTCAATGTCATGCCCAAGGGGGCGATGGTTGTGGCGGTCATCGCGCATCCATGCACGCCTAAGGTAATGCCCGCCGCCTCGGCGGCCGCGCCAGCAAATGCAAAACGCCAGCGTCTGCTGTCGGGCGTACGGAATAATGTCGCCACACCGAGATACGGCGTTTCGGCGCTCATTTTCTCGGCAAGGTCAATTTGTTGTCCTGGCGTAAGTATCAGTTCGTGCGCTTCCATCAAATCGGCGCCGAACGCCTGTTTTTCCCGATCAAGATGGCCAAATACGGCGTACGATGCGGAAAGAAAGGCATTTTTGTCTCTTAACTTGTACAGCCGTACGATCGCCGACAAGCCTTTTCCATCCTCGTCGGCATTCAAATCCCTAGCGGCGTCGAGGCGTATCCGGATCGTTCTGGCCGGCGCCGCCTGAGCCGAGCTTTCCGGCGCCCTGATTCCAACTGTTTCCAAGGCTAACTGCGCTGCCTTATCCGTCGTGGCCCGCACGGCGCTACAGGCGGCGAGAAAAATACTCATAGTCAATAAACCGACCCTTCTAAATGGAAGCTCATGTAGATTTCCTTTTGTTACATGACGCCGCGTTTTTCTATCCAAGATCATGTAAAAGCTCTTTTCCTCTGCTTTTTTCTTCATTTTTATATCGCCAGAGCAAAAAAATATTAAAAAATAAATTGTCTAATTCGCAATGTTTCGGCTAGTATAAACCAAACATTGCAATTTTGTTAATTGAAAATTTGATAAGTGTTCTTCCCGGACACTCTGTAAAGGCAGTCATCCTTGACTGGATGAACCCGGCGATGTTGCTGTGTTTTCCGCTAACCGAGACCTTCTTTCATTGAAACTATCCATGAGCCATTTCACCGACCGACGCAGTTCTTCTGTTCTCAACGGAAATCGTTTATTTGCCATTCCAGCGCTTTGCCTTGCTTTGCTGGCCGGTTGCGCAACGACAACTAATCCCGAGCGTGCGCAGGCGCAGCTTGATATCTTGACAAAGGAGGCCGATACCGAAATTTCCAATGGCCAGCGTGACAAGGCTATTTCCCTGCTTAATCAAGCAGCCAGGGAAAATCCGTCCAGCGCAATTCCCTGGCTCAAGATCGCAAAAATTTCCTTTGACGAGGGCGATTATCCCGCCGCTATCCAGTCCGCGAACGAAGCGCTCCAACGGGATACAGCGAATCAGGAAGCAAAGAGCCTGCTGGTAGTCTCGGGGCTGCGGATTGCCTCCAACTCGGTGGCGGGTTTGCGTTCACCGAATGCCGTGAACTCGGATGTGCGCGTGGAGGCGGAAAATCTGACGAATTCCCTACGCGCCGTACTCGGCGAGAAAGTGCTCGTTCCTGCTCCTGTGCCGGAGAAGCGGCCTGTCAGCCACGCTGCGCAGCGCAAGGCCAAGCGGCCCGCTCCGACGCGGGCCACCGCGCCATCGACTTCCGCCGCGGAGGCAGCCGATCCGTTCAAGTCGCTGAAGTAAGGCAGCGCATCCACCCACCTGACTTCTCCATCGGAAGGAAAATCCATGTCCAAGAAAGAAAGCGTGCAGAAGAAGCTGCAACGCGTCCGCCCGCCCCGGGTACAACTGACTTATGACGTCGAAATCGGCGACGCCATCGAACAGAAGGAGATTCCGTTCGTGGTCGGCGTAATGGGCGATTTTTCAGGAAGCTCCGGAAATCCGTTGCCCAAGCTGAAAGAGCGCAAATTCGTTAACGTCGACATGGACAATTTCGACGACGTGATGAGGGGTATCGCGCCGAGAACCGCATGTCGCGTCAGGAACACGCTCGGCGATCAGGGCGGCGAATTCGCCGTCGACCTCAGCTTCAAGTCGATCGACGACTTCCGGCCGGAGTCCGTGGTGCAGCAGGTGGAACCGCTGCGCAAATTGCTCGAAGCGCGCACCAGGCTGTCGGACTTGCGCAACAAGCTTGCCGCGAACGACAAGCTGGAAGACGTATTGAGCGAGGTGCTGGCGAATACCGAGAAACTGAAACGGCTCGGTGACGAAGCCAAGCGCGCGGAGGACTGATATGGCAGCCCAAGCTCAAGCCGTTCAGGCATATGCGGAGCAGGCTTCGGAAAGCCTGCTCGACCAGGTAATTACCCAGAGCAGGGTGGCACGTTCGGACAGCGAACGCGCTCGCGCAAGAGACTTGATCAGCGAATTGGTGGCGCAGGTCATGGACGGCACCGTGGTCGTGTCGAACAACCTAGCGGCGACTTTGGATGCGCGTATCGCCGAACTGGACGAGCTCATCTCGGAGCAGCTCAGCGAAATCCTGCATGCGCCGGAATTCCAGCAACTGGAAAGCACCTGGCGCGGCCTGCATTATCTGTGCAAGCACACCTCGACCGGGGACACGCTGAAAATCAAGGTCCTCAACGCTTCAAAGAAAGACCTGGTGCGCGACTTCAGCAACGCCATCGACTTCGATCAGAGCGCGCTGTTCAAGAAGGTCTACGAGGAAGAGTTCGGAACATTCGGCGGAGCGCCTTTCGGCGCGCTGCTCGGCGACTACGAAATCACGCGCCAGCCGGAAGACATGTATTTCATCGAGCAGATGTCGCATGTTGCAGCCGCTGCCCACGCGCCATTCATTTCCTCCGCTTCGCCGGAACTGCTGGGGCTGGAGTCGTTCGCCGACCTGGGCAAGCCGCGCGACCTGGCAAAGGTGTTCGACACCCTCGAATACGTCAAATGGAAGTCCTTTCGCGAGTCGGAGGACGCGCGCTATGTCGGCCTTGTCGTGCCGCGCTTCCTGGGGCGGATGCCATACCACCCGAAGGAGGGTACGGTGGTCGACGGCTTCAATTTTGCCGAAGACGTGGATGGCGCCGATCACCATAAATACCTGTGGGTGAATGCCGCGTATGCCTTTGCCGCGCGCCTGACCGGAGCGTTCGAGCATTTCGGCTGGTGCGCGGCGATCCGCGGAGTGGAAGGCGGCGGTCTGGTGGAGGACTTGCCGACCCACACGTTCAAGACCGACGACGGCGAAATCGCGCTGAAGTGCCCGACTGAAATCGCGATCACTGATCGCCGCGAAAAGGAGTTGAGCGACCTCGGCTTCATCCCTCTGGTCCACTGCAAGAACACCGATTACGCGGCATTTTTCGGAGCGCAGTCTGCGCAGCGCGCCCGGAAATACAACACCGATGCCGCCAATGCCAATGCCGTGCTGTCGGCACAACTGCAATACGTCTTCGCGTCCTGCCGCATCGCGCATTACCTGAAGTCGATGATGCGCGACAAGATCGGCAGCTTCGCCGCCGCAGCCAACGTCGAGCAGTTTTTGAACAACTGGCTGGCGCAGTATGTCGTGATGGATGACTCTGCATCCCAGGAAGTCAAGGCGCAATACCCGTTGCGCGAAGCGGCGGTGCAGGTATCGGAAGTGCCGGGCCGCCCTGGCGTTTATCGCGCCGTCACTTTCCTGCGGCCTCATTTCCAGCTTGACGAACTCAGCGTGTCGCTGCGCCTGGTGGCCGAATTGCCGCAGTCGGCAAAGGCGTAGCGTTGTTGTTGCAACCAAGCCGGCACTCGCGTGCCTACTATAAAAAGGAGCTTTAAAGAATGAAAGATATATACCTGAAGTTTGAGGGGGGCGATACCAAGATCGAAGGCGAGTCGCGCGACGAGGCCCACTCCAAGTGGCTCGAGGCACTGTCCTGGAGCCACTTGATTCGCCAGCCGAAATCGGCGACGGCAAGCACTTCCGGCGGCCATACCGCTGAACGCTGCGAACATGGCGACATGGTGTTCGTCAAGGATATCGATTCGACCAGCCCCTCGATCTGGCTGGCCTGCAGCCAGGGCGATACCTTCAACAAGGTCACGATCGAGTTCATGCGGGCGTCCGGCAAGGACAAGGTCAAGTACCTGGAAATCGTGCTGAACCACGTCATCATCTCGTCGGTGACGCCGGCGGTGGCGGAAGAGGGCTTGCCGACTGAAACCGTCGCGCTGAAATATGCGTCGGTGAAGTGGACTTACACGGTGCAGGGCATCGACGGCAAGAAGGGCGGCAGCAATCCGCAGATGTGGAGCCTGTCGAAGAACAAGGCGACCGAAGCGGTTTAATTCGCGGCTGCTTTTTCCATTACCTGATTGCGGCGCCTCGCATGCGCCGCAACATTTTTTCAGGCCAATTGATTCAATGAACCACGGTTCCTCTCCTTGCGCCAAATATTCACCGACGCTTTTTGAACGCCTGGCCGACGAGGCGCCGTGCGAGCCGGCGGAGCGGCAACCGCTGCGCCTGATTACGGCGGAGGAATTGAAGGAATCCGTCGCGCGCGATCTAGAGGCGCTTCTGAATTCGCGCTGCGCTTTTGACGACGAGGTTTTCGGAAGATATCCGCAAGCCCTGCGTTCGATCTCAAGTTATGGCATGAGTGATTTCGTGGGTCTCAGCCTGGCCAATCCGGGCGATAGGAGCCATATCTGCCGTTCGCTCGAACGCACGATCTCGATTCACGAGCGCCGGCTCAAGCAGGTGCGCGTGTCGCTCGAACTGGAAAACGGGGCCGTCAACCGGCTGCGCTTTGCGATCAATGCGCTGCTGGTGGTCCATCCGTCGGCCGAGCCGGTGTTCTTCGACGCGCTGCTGCAGCCGTCCACGCTGCAGTACTCGGTGAACAAGGCAAGACGACTCGCACCTATCTGAACACCGGACATTCATGGAATCCCTGCTGCCATATTATGAGCGCGAGCTGACCTTCCTCAGGAGGCTGTCGCATGACTTTGCCAAGCGCTACCCGAAAGTCGCCAGCCGACTGCTGCTGTCGGGTGAAACCTGTGAAGATCCTCACATCGAACGGCTGATCGAGTCGTTTGCCTTCCTGGCCGGGCGCATCCACAAAAAGCTTGACGACGACTTCCCGGAAGTGACCGATTCCCTGCTGCAGGTGCTTTATCCGCAGTACCTGCGCCCGTTCCCATCGGTTTCGATCGCTCATTTCGACTGCGGCGGTGGCGCAGCGCAAATGACCAAGGCTGTGCGCGTCCCGCGACACGCGATGCTGCATACGCGCCCGGTGCGCGGCGTGGCGTGCCGCTTTCGCACTGCATATGAAACCGAGCTTTGGCCATTACGGATCGCCCGGGCAGCTCATGAAAATGCTTTCGATATCGCCGGCCTGCGCTCAAGTGTCGCTCGCTCGACCGCTTCCGTCATCCGCATCGAACTGCAGGCGCTCTCAGAAAGCGCCGCTCTCGACACTCTTGGCGTTGGCCGACTCAGGTTTTTCCTGAACGGCGATCCTTCGCTGACCGCATCGCTGCGGGAAGCGTTGATGTCCGGCGCTGCAGGGATCTGGGTGACGACTCCGCTTGCGGCGGAAAAAATCGAACTGCCGCTGCATGCAATCCAGCCGGTCGGTTTCGATGCCGAAGATGCATTGCTGGAGACGGATGCAAAAACCCATCGCGCTTACCAGCTGCTGCTCGAATACTTTGTTTTCCCTGAAAAGTTCAATTTCTTCGATCTCGATCTGAGCGGCTTGAAAGGACGGCTGCCACAGCATGCGCGTAGCGTCGAAATCCGCATCGGGCTGCGGGAAGGCACTGGCGTCAAGGCGGCGGGCAACCTGCTGGACCGGGTGAGCAAGGATAACTTCGTGCTCGGCTGCACGCCGGTCGTGAATCTGTTCAAACAGATTCCCGAGCCGATACGCATGACTAATACCGCTGTCGGTTATCCGGTCATTGTCGACAGCCGGCGGCCGCAGGCGTACGAAATATACGACATCAGGCGCGTATTCCAGGTGAGACAGAGCCTGGAAGAGGAGGAGGTAAGGGAATTCAAGCCATTCTATTCGATCCGGCACGGCGAGCTGCATGACGGACCGGCGTGTTACTGGCATGCCAGCTATTCGGATGGCGACGTGGCGGAAAACTATACGCTGGAACTGTCGCTGGTGGACGACAGCCTCGATACCAGCCGGTCGCAGACGCATACCCTGAGCTTGGAACTGACCTGCACCAACCGCGAATTGCCGTCACAGCTGCCGTTCGGGATGGCGGACGGCGACCTGTTCATCGAAGGCGGCTCGGTCGCGAAAGCCATCCGGCTGCTGCGCAAGCCGACGCCCGGCTACCGTTTTCCGCGCGGGCGCGGCGCCCAGTGGCGCCTGATATCGCAACTTTCGCTCAATCATCTTTCGTTGTCCGGACAGGGCGTGGATGCGATCAGGGAGATCTTGACGCTCTACGATATTACGCGCTCGAGCGCGAACACCAGGCAGATCAGCGGCATCGCTGCCATCGAGAATCGCCCGGCCACGGCGCGCATCGCCGGCAATCCGTTCCCCGTATTCGTGCGCGGACTGGAGATCCGGGTGACGGTGGACGAGAGCCATTACGCCGGTATCGGGCTGTTCGTGTTTGCCCAGGTGCTGGATCATTTTTTCGGGCTGTATGCGCACGCCAACAGTTTTGTCCAACTGGTGCTGGTTTCTAAACAATCGGGTCAGGAGCTGCTGAAATGCCAGCCAAGAAACGGCGAATCGATCCTGGCCTGATCGAGCGCTTGCGTAGCGAGCCCCAGCGTTTTGAATTCTTCCAGGCGGTACGCCTGTTGACGATGCATTACCGGCGCCGGCAGTGCCGGACTGACCTGGACGTGCTCGGCCAGCTGATCCGGTTCCGCAGCTCGATCTCGCTCGCCTTTCCTCCCAGCGAAATTGAAACGCTCGAATTCCAGCCCGACGAATTGCCGGCGCCAAGTCAGCCCGGAGCATCCGGGATGGTCACGTTGACCCCGTCATTTATTGGGCTGACCGGACCGATGGGAGTGCTGCCGAGGCACTATACGCAGCACGTCGCCGAGCGCGAAACTTACCATCGCGATGGCTCCACCCGCGCATTCCTGGACATTTTCACGAACCGCGCGGTGACGCTGTTCTACAAGAGCTGGCTGCGGTCGCGCTTGCATCTGCAATACGAGGCCGAACGCGCCAACCGCTTCCTGCCGCAGCTACTGAGCCTGGCGGGCTTCGGCTTGCGTGGCCTAGGCGGGCGGAATATCGGCGCAGCCGGCGGTATTGCCGACGAATCGCTGGCCTATTATGCCGGCGCGCTGCGCGAACGGCCGCGTTCTGCGTTGCGCTTTGCGCAAATCGCAAGCGATTATTTCCAGGTGCGTTGCCGCGTCGAGCAGTTCGTTGGCGGCTGGCTTGATCTGCCGGTACATGAACGCACGGCGCTCGGCACGGCGAACTGCGAGCTTGGAAAGACCACATTTTGTGGTGCCAGGGTGTGGGATAGACAGAGCAAAATGCGGCTCGTGCTCGGTCCGCTGCGCAAGCGGCAGTTCGACACATTCCTGCCTGACGCTCCGGCTGCGCGCAACCTGCAGCGCCTTTATCGGCTGATGGTCGGCGTCACCATCGACTGCGAGGTACAGCTCCTCCTTGCAGGATGCGATGTCGCCGCGACCACGCTGGGAGGCCCCATGGGAAATGCACGCCTCGGGTGGAACGGCTGGCTTGCCACGTCGCCCGCGAGATCGGACGCGCATGACGTCCGCTATATGCTGCACGCCGCCGCTTCCTGACTTCCGCCACTTTTTCCCGTTTTTCACCGACATCATGACCGCCAACCTGAAAGTGCTCATCGCAAAGCTCAACTCAACCTGCAAGAAAGCCACAGAGCGGGCAGTCAACGACTGCGTCTCGCGAGGGCAGTATGAAGTGGACTTGGAACATCTTTTCCTGGCGCTGCTCGGCGATGCACAAAGTGATGTCGCGCTTCTGGCCAGGCATTACGGCATCGGTGCGCAGGCGATGGAAAATGACCTTGTCGAGGAGCTTGCAAGCTTGAGGGCAGGGAACAGCCGCACGCCGGTATTCTCCGGAAACCTGCTCAAGCTGTTCGAGCGTTCTTGGCTGCTGGCATCGCTCGACGGCGAGGCAATGTGCATTCGCAGTGCGCACCTGCTGCTGGCCCTGCTTTCCGAGCGCGACCTTTCGCAATTGGCATATCGGGCGTCGCGGCAGTTCATGCGCTTCAGCACCGAGGACATCAAGCACAGATTGTCTGAACTGACCGCCGGCTTTCCTGAAGCGCCAATCGCCGCATGCGACGCGAAAGAATTGGCTGATTCCGGGATGACAGAAGACCGAGCGACCCGAGCCGGAACGACGCCAGCGCTCGACCAGTTCACCGTCAACCTTACCCGGCGCGCGAAGGCCGGAAAGATCGATCCGGTGATCGGGCGCGACGCCGAAATCAGGCAGGCCATCGATATCCTGATGCGGCGTCGCCAGAACAATCCCATCCTCACCGGCGAGGCCGGCGTCGGTAAGACAGCGGTGGCCGAAGGCCTGGCGCAGCGCATCGCCGACGGCGAAGTGCCTCCGGCGCTGGCCGGAGTCGCGTTGCACGTGCTCGATCTCGGCTTGCTGCAGGCCGGGGCGAGCGTTAAGGGCGAGTTCGAAAACCGCCTGCGCAACGTCATCGCCGAGGTTGCGTGCAGCCCGCATCCGATCATTCTCTTCATCGACGAGGCGCACACCATGATCGGCGCCGGCGGTCAGGCCGGGCAGAACGATGCCGCCAACCTGCTCAAGCCGGCGCTGGCACGTGGCGAGCTGCGCACCATTGCGGCGACGACCTGGAGCGAATACAAGAAGTATTTCGAGAAGGATGCGGCGCTGGCGCGGCGCTTCCAGGTGGTCAAGGTAGAGGAGCCGAGCGAGGCCGTGGCCTGCTCAATGTTGCGCGGCCTGGCCGCCAGGATGGAAAGCCACTTCGGCGTACGGGTAATGGAGGAGGCGATCACGGAAGCAGTGCGCCTGTCGGCCCGTTACATCAGCGGACGCCAGTTGCCGGACAAGGCAATCAGCGTGCTCGACACCGCATGCGCGCGGGTGGCGACGGGGCAGGCGGCCGTTCCGGCGACAATCGAGGATGCGCGACGCTTGGATGAACTTTTATCCGTCGAAATTTCCGCGCTGGAGCGCGAGTTGGCGGCCGGCGCGCCGCACCAGGAGCGCCTGCGCGAGATGCAGGACAGGCGCGACCGGAATCGCAGTGTGATGCAGTCACACGAAGAGCGATGGGAAAGGGAAAAGCAGCTGGCTGCGCAGATCCGGACACTGCGCGCCAGTCTGGAAGGCGCCCACGAAGAGAGACAGGAGGGGGCGGCAAAGTGCGCTGCCGAGCCACAGGGAAGAAAGCGGTTGCCGACGGCAAGCCTGCTGAAAATGAAGGAATTAGCGGAGCTGCATGAGGAATTACGCACCCTGCAAGGGGAAGCGCCGCTGGTGCCGGTGTGCGTCGACGCGCAGGCGGTGGGGGAAATCGTTGCGGCGTGGACGGGTATTCCGCTCGGGAGAATGGTCAAGGATGAGATCAAGACCGTGCTGAACCTCAAGCCTTTGCTGGAACAGCGCGTGGTGGGGCAGCCGCATGCGCTGGAACAGGTCGCGCAGCGCGTGCGCACGGCGCGAGCCAATATCGCGGACCCGCATCGGCCGAAAGGCGTGTTCCTGTTCGTCGGACCGTCCGGCGTCGGCAAGACGGAAACTGCGCTGGCACTTGCCGAAATCCTGTACGGCGGCGAACGCAACCTGATCACCATCAATATGTCCGAATACCAGGAGGCGCATTCCGTCGCCGGGCTGAAGGGATCGCCGCCGGGGTATGTCGGTTACGGCGAAGGCGGTGTGCTGACGGAAGCCGTGCGCAGGAAACCGTACAGCGTGGTGTTGCTGGATGAGGTAGAAAAGGCGCATCCGGATGTGCTGGAGCTTTTTTTCCAGGTGTTCGACAAGGGGGTAATGGACGACGCCGAGGGGCGGGAAATCGATTTTCGCAACACCGTCATCATCCTGACGTCGAATGTGGCGTCGCAAGTAATCATGCAGGCATGCCTGAACAGGAAGTGCGACGAATTGCCCGACATGGAAACCCTGGGCGAGATGATCAGGCCGCCGTTATACAAGGCGTTCAAACCGGCCTTCCTCGGCCGGGTGAAGGTCATCCCGTATTTTCCGCTGCCGGACGAAATCCTGGCCGACATCATCCGCCTCAAGCTCGACCGCATCAAGCACCGCATCGAAGCGAATCACAAGGCGGCCTTCTCCTACAGCGACGATGTGGTGGAAGCGGTGCTGGCGCGCTGCACCGAAGTCGATGCAGGCGCGCGCAATGTTGATCACATCCTGAACGGGACCATGCTGCCGCAAATCGCGGAAACCGTGCTGGCACGCATGGCGGAAGGAAAGACGATCAGGAATGTGAGGGTTGCGGTCGGCAAGGGCAGCGAGTTCAGCTACAGAATCAACTGATTGAGGTGTCATGGATTCTCGATTTATCGATATGCTGGCGCCGGTATCGGCCCAGTCGCCGTGCGGCGAAGATCTGTCGTTTTCCCCGGAGTTCGATCGTATCCAGGAAGCGCGGCGCGAGGATGACCCGACCGTCGATTATGGCGAGTGGCAGGCCGCGCTCAAGCAGGCGGACTGGAACGCCGTGGTCGATATCTGCGCCGACCTGCTGGCGCGGCGCAGCAAGGATTTGCGGCTGGCGGCATGGATGGCCGAAGGCTTGGCGAAGAACGGCGGGTTGCGCGGGTTGGCGGAAGGAATGGAAACAAATGCCCGCCTGCTGGAGCGTTTTGGGCAGGATATGCATCCCCGGTCGGACGACGGCGACCAGGAAAGACGGATCGGCGCCATGACATGGTTTGTGTCACGGATGGCGCAGCTGGTGCGACAGATTCCGCTTACGGGGGCGCAAGGATACAGCCTGAACGATTACGAGGCGGCCCGGCAGCGACAGCAGCAGCTGCTGCGCAATCCGGGCGCGGATCCCGAGCTGGAGGGCAAGGTGACACCCGAGCAGTTCGCTGCGGCCGCCGCTAAAACCGACAAGGTGCTGGTTGCGCAATGGCTGGATGATGCGCAGCGCTGCATTCGCGCGGTGGCCGAGCTCGAACGGGCGTGCGATGCGCTGTTCGGCGCCGACGGTCCATCCTTTTCGCTGCTAGCCAACGCTGTCGGCGCGGTCGGCGAGCGGCTGCAAGCGATGGCGAGGGAGATTGGCTTGCCACACGCCGAGGAGCGAGCGGCAGGCTCAGACGAGTCCGCATGCGCTTCCTTACCCATGCCTGCAAGCCCGATGGTGGCAGGCGCGACAATCGCGAGCCGGCAGCAGGCGCTGGAATTGCTGCGCCAGGTCGCGGCGTATTTCCGGCATGCCGAGCCGCATAGTCCGGTAGCCTATCTTGCCGACAAGGCGGCGCACTGGGGATCGTTGCCCCTGCACGCGTGGCTGCGATCCGTGGTCAAGGACCGCGGATCGCTTGACCATATCGAAGAGCTGTTGGGGCTGGAAGCGGACGAGGACGCATCGCGCCGTTGAGCCTACTTTCGGGAAAGAATCTCCGATTGGGATTTTGTGCAGCAGCAAGGTAAATCCTTGCGGCCCATCGCTGCATGTATTTTTTCCGCTCCGGCCAGAGTCAAAATTGCAGACTGGACGCCAGCTCTACGCGCCAGCAGTACCGGATTGCATGCCTTTTAATGACAATCTCTGCGAGAAGCAGGCTGAAGAGCCGTTAGCATGGTTTCTGCTTGATCCCGACTTTCATTTTGCAGCGACGCTAGCGATAGCGTGTATATGAATTTCGGGAAAGGATGCCGATGATTGAAGATCTCCGGGCAGAAATGATCATTCAGTTTCACGACCGAAAAATCTCCGGTACCAAATGGCTGGCCGGTGGCGAAGCGGAATGCGACTCTGGCGTATGGCATTGGATCGAGGAGAACCATCGCTACAACGATTTGCTGTGGAACGAAGAGGACAAGGCGCGGCGCACCGACGTCGATGCCGCGGAGATCGCCCGCTGCAAGCGCCTCATCGACCGTTACAACCAGAAGCGCAACGACGCGGTCGAGTCGATCGACGAGGCGCTGCTGGCGCAACTGAATGCGCATGAACATGGCGTCGATGCGCGGCTGAACAGCGAAACCGCCGGCGCCATGATCGACCGCCTGTCGATCCTGAGTCTGAAGATCTACCACATGCGCCAGCAGACCTTGCGCCTCGACGTGGAGCGCGCGCATGTCCAGTCCTGCCAAGCCAAGCTCGCACGGCTGATGGAGCAGCGCGAGGATCTCGGCGCATGCTTCGACCGCCTGCTGGCCGAGGCGAGCGAGGGGCGCGCGTATTTCAAGGTTTACCGCCAGTTCAAGATGTATAACGATCCTTCGCTCAATCCCTACCTGTATGCGCGGAGGGCATGATGGGAACGTCCGCCTGCGCGGTCGACGTGCTGGTCCCGACCTGCAACCGGCCGTACGCGCTGGCCGTGACCCTGGCAGCCTTGCACTCGCAGGACTTTCAGGACTTCCGCGTGATCGTGTCCGATCAGTCGGAACCCGGGAGTGCGTTCGAGCAGCCCGAGGTGAGGGCGCTGCTGCGGATTCTGGAGGCAGGCGGCAGGGCGGTGGTGCCCCTGCGTCATTTGCCGCGCCGCGGGCTGGCTGAACAGCGCGCCTTCCTGCTGTCGCAGGCCGCAGCGCCGTATTGCCTGTTCCTGGATGACGACGTGATGCTGGAGCCGGACACACTGGATCGCCTGTACCGGACGATCCGCGCGCAACGCTGCGGTTTCGTCGGCAGCGCCCTGCATGGCCTGAGCTTCATCGACGATGTCCGTCCGCACCAGCAGGACATCGAGTTCTGGGAAGGGAGGGTGGAGCCGGAAGCGGTGTCGCCCGACAGCGCGGCATGGGAGCGGCATCACCTGCACAGCGCGGCCAACCTGTTCCATGTCGAGTGCGGGCTCGGACTGCGGAAGGGCGAAACCCGGCTGTACCGGGTGGCATGGATCGGCGGCTGCGTGCTGTTCGACACCGATAAGCTGCGCGCCGTCGGTGGCTTCGACTTCTGGCCGGCGCTGCCGTGCGAGCACTGCGGCGAGGACGTGCTGGCGCAATTGCGCGTGATGGAGCGCTTCGGCGGCTGCGGCATGATTCCCTCCGGCGCCTATCACCTCGAATTGCCCACCACCGTTCCGCGCCGGGAAGTCGACGCGCCCAAGGTGCTGCCGGTTTCCGAACGCGAGCGGGCCGGACGCAATGCCTGAAGCAGGCGAGGTGCTGCCCGGCGTCAGGACAATCGCGGTCCTGCGGCCGAACGCAGTGGGCGACTTCATCTTCGCCTTGCCGGCGCTGCATGCCTTGCGCGCGGCGTATCCGAGCGCGAGGATCGTTTACATCGGTAAGCCGTGGCATGCCGAGTTCCTCAGGGACCGGCCCGGCCCGGTCGACGAGGTTGCGGTGATTCCCCCGTGTCCCGGCGTCGGCGCGCCGCTGCAACAGGCGTGCGACGCGCGGGCGATTGATGACTTCGTGGCCGCGCTGCGCGCCGCCGATATCGACCTGGCGTTGCAGCTCTATGGTGGCGGGCGCTATGCCAATCCCTTCATCCGGCGGCTGGGCGCGCGCCTGACCGTCGGGCTGAAGGCGCAGGATGCCGAACCGCTGGACCGCTGGATCGCCTATGCGGCCTTGCAGAACAAGCGATTGCTGCTGCTGGAAGCCGCCGCGCTGGCGGGGGCGAGGCGCCTGGAGCTCGGGCGCGAGCTGGAAGTGACCGAGCGCGACCGGGCGGAGGCGGCGCGTGTGATGAGGCCCGCAACGGGGCAACCGCTGGTGCTGATCCAGCCGGGATCGAGCGATGCGCGGCGGCGCTGGCCGGCGCACAGCTTTGCGCGCGTGGCCGACGCACTGGCTGCCGAAGGAGCGGCCGTCGCGGTGCATGGCACGGCGGCGGAAGCGGGCGTGGTGCGCGACGTCATAGGGCAGATGCGCCGCCCGGCATTCGACCTGAGCGGAAAAATCTCGCTGGCCGGGTTGTGCGGACTGCTGGAGCGCAGCGCGTTGCTCGTATCCAACGACACCGGCCCGCTGCACCTGGCGCTTGCGATCGGCACGCCGGCGGTCGGTATCTACTGGCTGACCAATCTCCATGAATCCGGCCCGCTGCTGCAGGACCGGCACCGCGCGGCGCTGGCGGTACGCACGCATTGCCCCGTATGCGGCGAAGAAAACCTGAGGCGGCGCTGTCCGCACGACGAAAGCTTCGTGGCGGACGTTCCGGTCGGGGAAGTCACTGAACTGGCGTTGGAGCTGCTGCGGAATCGGTAGCGTCGAGCAGGGCGCGTGCCTGCGCCAGGATGGCTTCGGCGCCTTCCGCGCCGCGCACGCAGCGGTGCAGTTCGCGGTCGATCGGTCCCCAGCGTTCCATGTCCGCGGTACCGAACACGACCACGCTCGGCAGTTTCAGGCCCGAGGCGAGATGCGATACGCCGGTATCGTTGCAGACCAGCAGGCGGGCCTTGCTCATCAGCGCCGCCATGGCGCCAAGCGACATCGGCCGGGCGGCGTCGACTGCGGGAGTGCGCATGCAGCCGGCGATCGCGGCCGTCAGGTCGGCTTCGCTGCCGGCGCCGGTCAGCACGACCGGCATGCCGTATTCGCTTGCGATCGTGTCCGCCACCTGCGCAAATAATTGCGGCGGCCAGCAGCGGCGGCGCATGCGAGCGCCGGGATGGATGCAGATGTAGCGGCCGGGCTGCAAGCCTGCACCGATGCCAGCGGCGCGCAATTCCTGTTCATCTTCCGGAATAAGCGGGAACTCCAGGTCGGTGTCGTCCGCAGGCGCGCCCAGGTGTCGGGGCAGGTGCAGCAGGCGCAGCGGCTCGGCGCCTTGTTCCGGGTAGTCGACGAAGAGCGCAGCGCGCTGCGCGCTGTCATCGGCGAGCACGAATCCGGCATTTTCACGCGCGCCGAATCCGCGCACGATCGCGTTGCTGATCTGGCCGCTGCCATGTAATTGCAGCGCGAGGTCGAAACCGCGCTCGCGCATGTCGCGATAAAAACCCGGAATGCGTTCTTCCTGCGCCGGCTGTTCAGGCAGGGCAGGATGGCCGGGAAAGGCGACGAAGTCGTCAATGTAGGAGTGAAAGCGCCGCGCGAACTGGGCCGCCCACGGCAGGCCGATCAGGGTAATGTGCGCCTGCGGGAAGGCGGCGCGCAGCGCGCGCAGCGCAGGCACCGCGCACAGCATGTCGCCGATCTGCAGCGCGCGGAATACCGCGATTTTTTCGATATGCAGCCGCTGCAGTGGGGGCGCCAGCGACGCCGCGCGGCCGGTCGCCGCGCTGTCCTGTCCGGGATAGGTCATCGATGCTTTCTCCTGTGTTGTTCTTGATCGGGGCAGCGCCCGGTGGGCGATGTCGAAGTTTTGACGAGTGCCAACGGCAGTGGTTCAACCGGACAATCTTGCTTACGCACGCAGGACGGAACTATCGAAAACCGCATCTGACAAACCTCATTTGACGATGTGGAAAGGAAAGGGCTCATCATGCAGATCGAACAGGTCAAGGACCGTTTTTCCCAGGTAGAGCAATGCATTCACAATGCCGCGCAGACATGCGAGCAGAGCGGCGATGCCCCTGACCAATTGCGCAACTGTCTTGCCGAACTGGAGCATGAGTCCCATCACACCCGGGAACTGGTGGAACAAACCCAGGACGATGGGGAAATCAAGCAGTGCGTCGACAAGATGGCGAAAATCGGCGATCGCGCGCTGCAGGTATTCGGGGGCGGCAACTATGTCGACGACCAGTTGCAGGTCGCGGTGCGCCAGGCGCGCAAGGCGATTTCGGCGCTGAAACAAACGCTGCACTGAGGCGACAACAGCAGGAGTTCTTATGAATAGCCAGCACAAATCCTCGCAGCAAGGTAGACAGGCGCCCGGGCCGGCGGGCGGCCCGTCAGCTCCGACCCAAGGCATGCCCGGCCCCGGCGACGCGGGCTTCGCGGGCGGCAATCAGCAGGCAGGTAGTTCGCACCAGCCGCAGCGCATCAGCCAGCAGCAGGCGCAGAAAATCCCATCCGACCCGGATCCAGACGATCCGGTATCGCCGTAGCGGCGCGACCGTGCCCATCGCTGCTCATGCAGCGATGGCGTATCGTTCCGCAGAACAGGAAGTTTCGGTCGGCTGCGGCGTTTCCGGCAATCCCGGGTCCGGCGTGATGTCCGGCTCCGATGGCCAGGAAGGCACGCCCGGTTCTTCCGGCACCTGCGGGATTTCCGGCTCTGGCCGCTGGGCCGGCTCGATGTCAGGGGATGGATGCGGCGTGACCGGAATTTCCGGTGGCGGACGCGGTGGCGTGTGGCTGGTCGGATGGATATTCATGGCAGTAGTCGTGGCAGCAATCCGCATGCGGGGCGGTTCGGAAATTTACTTGGGTGAAGTCCTGTCATTCTTCAGGTCCGCCAGGTTGGATAAAAGTTCCAGCGGCAGCGGAAAAACGATGGTGGACGACTTGTCGCCGGCGATCGTGGACAGCGTCTGCATGTAGCGCAACTGCATCGCGCCGGGCTGCTGCGCCAACACATGGGCCGCCTGCTGCAGCTTTTCCGAAGCCTGCAGTTCCCCCTCGGCGTGGATCACCTTGGCGCGCCGCTCGCGTTCAGCCTCAGCCTGCCGCGCGATGGCGCGCACCATCGATTCGTTCAGGTCGACGTGCTTGATTTCGACATTGGCGACCTTGATGCCCCAGGCGTCAGTGGCCGAGTCGAGCACCTGCTGGATGTCGAGGTTCAGGCGCTCGCGTTCGGCCAGCATGTCGTCCAGCTCGTGCTTGCCGAGCACGGCGCGCAAGGTCGTCTGCGCCAGCTGGCTGGTGGCCTCGAAGAAGTTCTCAACCTGGATGATCGCCTTTTCCGGATCGACCACGCGGAAGTAGACGACGGCATTGACCTTCACCGATACGTTGTCGCGCGAGATCACGTCCTGGGTTGGCACGTCCAGCACCACGGTGCGCAGGTCCACCCGCACCATCTGCTGGATGGCCGGGATGACGATCACCAGCCCAGGTCCCTTGACGCTCCAGAAGCGCCCTAGCTGGAACAGCACGCCGCGCTCGTACTCGCGCAGGATGCGGATCGATGCGACCAGAAACACGATGACCAGCACCAGGATCGTGCTGAAGCCGAATCCGAATATCATTGCCGTCCTCCTTGAAATTCGCCGCGCGACGCGACACGCAGCACCAGACCGTCACGCGCCGCCACGCGTACCGTTTGCCCGCGCCGCAAGGTTTCCGGGCAGGTGACGCGCCAGAGTTCGCCGCCGACGCGTGCCCACCCACCGCCGGGCGCGACGGCGACGACTTCGCCTTCGGCGCCGATCAATGTCGCCGCGCCGCTTACCACCGCGCGCCGGCGGGTTTTCAGGGCCACGCCTGCCAGCGCGGCGATCAGCGCGGCGCTCATTACCGCAACGGCCGCGATCAGGGCGAGCGGGATGCCGAATCCCGGCACGTCGGTGTCGATCAGGATCAGGGCGCCGACGATGAAGGCCGCAACGCCGCCGATACCGAGCGAGCCGAAGGTGGGCAGGAAGGCTTCCGCGACCATGAAGCCGATGCCGAGCAGGATCAGCGCCAGGCCCGCATAATTCACCGGTAACAGCTGCAGCCCGTACAACGCCACCAACAGGCAGATTGCGCCAAGCACCCCGGGCACGCCGATGCCCGGGTTCATGAACTCGAAAATCAATCCATAGATGCCGATCGTCATCAGGACCAGCGCAAGGCTGGGATCGGTGATCGCCGCCAGCAGCCTGACGCGCCAGTCGGGGAGATAGTCGATGAGCGGTGCCTGCGCCGTGTCGAGCGTGACGGTTCGGTCCGGCAGGGCGAACTTGCGTCCATGCGCCTGGCGCATCAGATCGCGCGGGTCGGTTGCCACATAATCGACCACATGCAGGCGCAGTGCATCCTGCGCCGACAGGCTGACCGCTTCGCGCACCGCCTGCTCCGCCCATTCCATGTTGCGCCCGCGCAGTTGTGCCAGGCCGCGGATATAGGCTGCGGCATCGTTGACTTGCTTGCGCGTCATGGCCTGAGCCGGCGGCTTGTCCGCTTTCTTGTCAGGCCCGGATGGCGCAGGTCCGCCTTGCGGCTCTTCCGGCTCCGGGCCGCCGCCGAGCCGGACTGGCGTGGCGGCGCCGAGGTTGGTGCCGGGCGCCATGGCGGCGATATGGCTGGCGTACAGGATATAGGTTCCGGCGCTGGCGGCGCGCGCGCCGCTCGGGGCGACATAGGTGGCTACCGGCACGGGCGAGCCCAGGATCGCCTTGATGATGGTCCGCATCGAGGTATCGAGCCCGCCGGGCGTGTCGATCCTGAGGATCACGAGCTGGGCGCCGTCGCGCGCGGCATGGGCCAGCCCGCGGCTGATGTAGTCGGCGGCAGCCGGCCCGATCGCGCCTTCCGACGTCAGCGCCGCCACCGGCGCCACGACAGGCGCAGCGGGGGCCGACGCCGCCGGCCAACACGCAGACAGCAGCGTCGCGAACACGCCATGAAGGAGGAAGAAGCGGATCATCTGTATGCGCCTTTCCGATGCGTGAACACATTGTCATCGTCCGGAAGCGTGCACTGTTGCGACATATCAGATATGGAACCCGGCGGCACGGAAAATGCTGCTTGAACGTCTGTTGCAACGGATTGAACAGGAGGAATGCCATGCCAGCGGGAGCCAGCCCGAAGCGGGAGGGAGAATTCAAGGAACTGGAACAGCGTTTCAAAAAGGAAGGACGCTATCGGGGGCGGGAGGAAGAAGTCGCCGCCCGCATTGTCAACAAGCAGCGCTCGCAGTATGGAGAAACGCGGGCCGAACGGGAGAAGGACAGGCAGGGAAGATCGCCCGACCGCGGCTTGCCGCTGGAGGATTACCAGACACTGACGATCGGCCAGGTCGAAGCCCGGCTGGACGGCTTGTCGAACGCCGAAATCAGGAAGATCCGCGCCTACGAGGTGAAGCACAAGAACCGGAAGACGCTGCTGCAAAAGCTGGATCGGCGCCTGGTGCACTAGTGCATTAGCCGGACCGGACTCCCCCGGCGGAACGGGGAAATCCGGTGCGATGGCCTTAATGCAGCTTGTGGCCGCTGCTGGAATGTTGCGTCGACTGCTCCGAGATGCCATGCAGCGCCTGTGCTGCCGACTGCGCCTGGTCGCTCGAGGCGATGTCGCCGAGCGACACGATACCGGTCAGGCGCTTGTTCTTGTCGAGGACGGGCAGGCGCCGGATCTGCAGGTCGCTCATGTTGCGCGCGACGTCATCCACATCGTCTTCCTCAAGACAATATTTCACATCCGAGCTCATGACATCCCGGATCCGGGTATCGCCGGTTTTGCCTTGGGCCAGCGCGCGCACGACGATGTCTCGATCGGTAATCATGCCCACCAGCCGGTCGTTCTCGCCCACCGGCAGCACGCCGCAATCGCAATCGGCCATCATTTTTGCCGCCTCGACAATACTCTCGTCGGGGTTGGCAATGCGCACGTCGCGTGTCATCGCTTCAGCTACTCGCATGATGATTCTCCTTTCGTTTGGATAGAGGTTGTTCGGACTGGCGAACCCGCAGGAGCAGCAATCGGCGTGCCAAACTCCTTGGCAGCCGGGAGAGGGACCACGCCCGCGCCGGGCAACGCGGTAAGAGTTACCGCCGATTGTAAAGAGCACTCCCGCGCGCGGTCATCGCGCCCGGCATGGCGGCATGGATTGACTCATCTCAAAGCCTGTGCGGTGATCGCGCCTAATCTGAATCGCCTGTCATGCGAAACGATTCGGGCGCATCATGTACAAGCACATTCTTTTGCCGACCGACGGTTCCGAGCTGTCGGAACAGGCTGTCGCCAGCGGCGTGCTCCTTGCAAAGAATATCGGCGCGACCGTGATCGGCGTCTATGTCGTCACCGTGCCGCGCCAGAACCAGCTGGAAGCATGGCTGCACCACGATCCGCATTACGCCGAACGCAGGGCGGCGCTGTTCGAAAAATTTGCGGATGAATACCTGTCTTTCGTGTCCAACAGTGCGCTGGCCGAAGAAGTGCCGTGCACCTGCAAGCTGGTGCGGGCGCCGGAACCCTACCTGGGCATCGTCGACACCGCCGAACGCAGCGGCTGCGACCTCATCATCATGGCTTCGCACGGCTGGAAGGGCGATGCGGCGCAATTGCTGGGAAGCGAAACGATCAGGGTGCTGGTGCACAGCAAGGTGCCGGTCCTGGTGCACAAGCCGGCTGCGGACGGCAGAACGTAAGATGGTTCCGAGGAGAGTTGCCATGCCAATCATGGAATGCTGCAACATCGGCGTCGTCTGCTGTGACGCCGATGCCTCCATCCCTCAGGTGGCGGAACTGATGCGCAAGCATCATGTCGGCGACGTCGTCGTCGTAGAGTTTCAGGATGACAAGCGGATTCCGGTCGGGATCGTCACCGACCGCGACATCGTGATCGAAACGGTTGCGCTGCAGGTTGATACGGAAGTATTTACTGCGGGCGACCTGATGAGTTCTCCGGTGGTGTCGGTGCAGAAGGACGACGGTTTCGTCGAAACCCTGCGCCTGATGCGCAACAACAAGATCCGCCGCCTGCCGGTGGTAACCGCCGATGGCGCGTTGTATGGCATCGTCACCGCCGATGACATCGTCCGGCTGCTGGCGGTCGAACTGTCGATGATGACGGCTGCCATCACGGAGCAACCGATACGCGAGGGCCGGCTCAGAAGGTGAGGCGCTTGGCCGGCGAGCGCATGGAAAGCCGGCGATCAGGCGGGCGGCAATGAAACAGGAGGCAAGCGCCAGGCAGGTACGTCCCGTCCGGGTGATGTTTGGCGGCGATGTCATGCTGGGGCGAAATGTGAAGGAAAGCATCCTGCGCTACGGCCCTGGCTATCCGCTGGGACCGATCGCGCCGCTTATGCGTGCGTCGGACCTTGCCATCGTCAATCTCGAATGCGCGCTCACGGCATCGCTGGAGCGATGGCCGGGCTTGCCCAAGGCCTATTATTTCGGCGCGCCGCCGCTGGCCGCCGTGGTGTTGTCCGATGCCGGCATCGGGCTGGTCAGCCTGGCCAACAATCATGTGCTCGATTACGGCGAACAGGGGCTGCGCGACACGCTGCGGCTCCTGGGCGAGCTTGGCATTGCGCTGGCCGGGGCTGGCCCGGACTTGGCACAGGCGCGTTCGGCCGCGATTGTCGACTGCGGCGGAACTCGGTTCGGCATGGCTGCCTTTTGCGACCACCAGCCGGATTTTGCAGCGTATGACGGCCGGCCCGGCATCGCCTATCTCGATCTCGATGACGAAGCTGCAGCGCTGCGCGTGCTGCGGGAGTCACTCGCGCCGCTGCTGCGCGCCGCGGTCGACTGGCCCATCCTGTCCCTGCACTGGGGACCGAACATGGTAAGGCGGCCGACGGCGCGATTTCGCCGTATCGCTCACGCTGCCATCGATATGGGTTGGAAAATTCTGTTCGGCCACAGCGCCCATGTATTTCACGGAGTCGAACTCTATCGCGGCTGCCCGATCCTGTATGCGGCCGGCGACCTGGTTGACGATTACCATGTCGATCCCGCGTTCAGGAACGACCATCAATTGCTGTTCGAACTGGAACTGGAGAAGAGAGCATTGCACCGCATTGCCCTGTATCCCGTGCTGATCGCACGTTGCCAGGCGCGTCTTGCCACCGGGGATAGCGAACGATACATTGCCGATCAGGTCACTGCACTGTGCGCGGAATTCGGGACGCCGGTGCGGCAGAGCGACGGCAGGATACTGATCGAGGGAGTAAATGAGGGCGCCTCCCATTCCCGATCGTGATGCGCGCAGCCGGGCGGGGGCGTCACAGCCCGGTCGACGGAAATACGGGTTTCCTTGATCAGCTCGGCGCCGAGCCGGATTTCTTCGCTGCTGTTTCGTTGGGGGGCGTCTTTTCTATCATCAGGAAGAAATGCGCCTTGATGCCGAACACGCGCTTGTGGCCCACATCGTGGTTCGGTTTTCCTGGCAACAAGCTGGCAAGCTTGTAAAGTGCGGGGCCATCGAGCAGGTGTAGCTCCGGTTCGGAGGCTCGGTCGCTCTTTCCGAGCAGCTTGAGCGAGCGGCGCCACCATCGCTCGGGCAGCCAGTGCAGCAGCGGCAGGCCCGAATTGAACTCCAGCGGATGCCTGCGGTTGGCGGCGGTGACGAACACCCCGCGCCGCGCCACGCGCGCCAGTTCCTTCAGCAGCGCATACTGGCGCTCGAAACCGCCTACCCGTTCGATCACTTCATTGCAGAATACCCAGTCGAACTCTCCGTCCGCAAAAGGCAGCGGCAGGCCGTCCGCGTCGCGCCGGTGCCCCTTGGCGCGGGGGCGGGCTGGATAGTTCGGCGGCGCGATTTCGCAGGACGTTATGCGCAGCATATCCTGCGATGCGCCCCACTGTTCGAGGACGTTCGTGCTGTCGGACAATGGCGTCGGCATCAGCCTGACGTTCAAAACGGTGTCGTCATCGCCCTGACGGAACGTCGTGAATGCGTCGACCAGACGGCGGCGCTGGGACGACAGCAACCGCTCGATCAATCCGCCGCCGGAAACGGCGCCGTAATCCGCATTGACGGTGTTTTTCAATTGATTCTCCTGAAGCGGGAAGGGAACAGGCAGCGAAGTGCAGAGGGCAGCCGCATATTATTCGGCCCAAGCGACGCAGGCGGGTTTGTGAAAGCACAAGGAAGCTGGCTGCCGTTGCCGGAGACTGTCGCACTCCCGATTCTGGGAAATCTATATGGCAACTTCAGGAAAGCGGCCGCGTGTTTGGACCCTTGTACAGGGTGTCTTCCCTTGCTGGTGCCTCGCTTGGAGTAAATTAATTCCGTTCTACAATAAATGGTACGGATGTTGCATTCCAGAATGATTGGAATGCCGCCGAGAGCTGGCGGCATTCCGGGCAAGAGCGAGAAGCCTTGCAACCGAATCAGGAATTCATTCAAGGGAATCAGATGCTGTACCAAATCCATGAACTTCAACATGTCGCGCTAAGCCCACTGACGCAATGGGCGGAGGCGGCGGCCCATCTGTTCAGCAGTTCCGTTTCCCCTCTTGCCTATACGCCGTTTTCACAGAACGTCGCGGCGGGATGCGAGCTGCTTTACCGCATCGGCAAGGACTATAACAAGCCAAGCTTCGGCATTGATTCCGTGATCGTTGGCGAACGCGAGGTCAACATCAGGGAATCCGTTGTCAGCAGCAAGCCGTTCTGCCGTCTCCTGCATTTCGAAAAGCAGACTGACGTCGGCCGCCAGCCGACGGTGTTGCTGGTCGCGCCGCTGTCCGGGCATCACGCGACACTGCTGCGCGACACGGTGCGTGCGCTGCTGTGCGAACACGACGTATACGTCACGGATTGGCTTGACGCGCGCATGGTGCCGCTGTCGGACGGCCTGTTTCATCTGCACGACTATGTGCACTACGTGCAGGATTTCATCCGGCTTCTGGGACCGCAGGTGCACGTCATGGCGATCTGCCAACCGACCGTCCCGGTCTTGGGTGCGGTGTCGCTATTGGCGAGCGCGGCGGATGTGCTGCCGCGTTCGATGATCCTGATGGGCGGGCCGATCGACGGGCGCATTTCGCCCACCGAAGTGAACCGGGTGGCGACCGAAAAGCCGTATAGCTGGTTTGAAAGCACCGTGATCGACGTGGTGCCGTGCAATTATCCGGGCGCCGGGCGCAGGGTGTATCCGGGCTTCCTGCAGCATGCCGGCTTCATCGCAATGCACCCGGAAAAGCACATGCAGAGCTATCTCGACTTCTACGAGGACCGTTCCCACGGGCATCCGGCCGACGCGCACCTGAAGTTCTACGACGAGTACAACGCCGTGCTCGACATGACTGCCGAGTTTTACCTGGAAACCATCAAGACCGTGTTCCAGGAGTTCGCGCTGCCCAATGGTATCTGGGACGTCGCGGGAAAACGGGTGCGGCCGCAGGATATCCGCGACGTTGCGCTGATGACGGTGGAAGGCGGGCAGGACGATATCTGCGGCATCGGGCAGACCCGGGCGGCCCACGATTTATGCACCTCGATCCCCGACGGGAAAAGGCATCACTACGATGCGCCGGAATGCGGCCATTACGGTATTTTCTCCGGACACCGCTGGCGTGAGCAAATCTGCCCGGAGGTGACGGCATTCATCCGGGCGCACGATCGGTAAGCGATACGGTATAGGAGAAAGGTATTCCCTCTGCCGCGAGAGAGGGGAAGACTAGGTTGCGAAGCACGCTTCGCGCTGCCGCCGGAATGGCTTGCAAGCCATTCCGTGGTTGACAGACGCGAAACCTCAGCTGATCAGGCGCGCCGCATCCTGCGCTGCGACGCGTCCTTCGTCGGTCGGTACCACCCATATTTCCGCGCTGCTGGCGCAGGTGTGGATGGTGGCGATCGAATCGCCGGTCGCCGCGCGATTGGCCTGCTCGTCGATGCGCACGCCGAGATAGGAGAGCGCCTCGCAGACGCGCTGGCGAACTTCGACGTCATGCTCGCCGATTCCGCCGGTGAAGGCGATTACGTCCAGACCGCCGAGGGCGGCGGTGAGCGAGCCGCATTCACGTATCAGGCGATGGATGAAGAGATCGATCGCCAGCGCGGCTTGCGGCTCGTCGCTCGCATGCAGCGTGCGCATGTCGGCCGAGACTCCCGACACGCCGCGCAGGCCGGATTCCTTGTACAGCGTGCGTTCCAGCTGCTGCACGTTCCAGCCTTTGCGCAGCAGGTGCAGGACCACGCCCGGATCGAGCGCGCCGCTGCGCGTGCCCATCATCAGGCCGTCCAGCGCGGAAAAGCCCATGGTGGTCGCCACGCTCTTGCCGCCCGCGATGGCGCAGGCGCTGGCACCGTTGCCGAGGTGGGCGACAATGGTCTTTCCGGCGGCGCGCGGCGAGCGCTCCAGCAGGCAGTTCGTGACATAGCGATAGGACAGTCCGTGGAAGCCGTAACGCCGGATGCCTTCCTCGCGCAGCTTCATGGGCAGCGCGAACATCTGTTCGTTGACCGGAAGCGTGGCATGGAACGCGGTGTCGAAACACCCGACCTGCGGCAGGTCGGGGAAGATGCGGCGAAATGCCTGCACGCCGGCCAGGTTGTGCGGCTGATGCAGCGGCGCCAGCCGCGACAGCGTGGCGAGGTAGGCGAGCGTGTCGCCGTCAAGCAGCACCGACTCGGACAAGCGGTCGCCGCCATGCACGATGCGGTGCGCGATGGCGCTGATGTTCACGCCGCCGGTATGGCGCTCCAGCACCTTTTCCAGCGCTACCAGCGCCTGTTCGAACATCGCCTCGCCGGCGACGGCGATCGGCTCGCTGAAGCTGCCGTCCGGGCCGGTCATTTTGATGGTCGGTGCGCCGCCGGGCTCCAGTCCTTCGATATTGCCGGACAGGCGTGCAGCCTCGATCTCGACGCCGTAGTGCGGATAGAGCGCGAACTTGAGCGAGGAGGACCCCGCATTCACCGCCAGGATGGCGTTCGGAGCGGCGCTCATGGCTGCACCTTGCGGTTTTGATGTGCCAGCAGCAGTGCCAGCGCGGCCGACGCCACGCGCGCGTTGGCGCCGTCGGCGCGGCTGGTCAGGGCGATCGGCACGCGCGCGCCGAGCACGATGCCGCAGCCGGCTCCGCCGGCCAGGTATTCGAGCTGCTTGGCGAGCATGTTGCCCGACTCCAGGTCCGGCACCGCGAGGATGTCGGCGTTGCCGGCCACCGTCGATTCGATGCCCTTGATGCGTACCGCTTCCATCGAGATCGCGTTGTCGAAGGCGAGCGGGCCGTCCAGCACGCCGCCGCGGATCTGGCCGCGATCGGCCATCTTGCACAGCGCGGCCGCATCGAGCGTGGACTGCATCTTCACGTTCACGGTCTCAACCGCCGACAGGATCGCCACGTTCGGCTTTTCGGTACCGAGCGCATGCGCGAGATTGATTGCGTTCTGGATGATGTCGGCTTTTTCTTCCAGCGTGGGGCGGATGTTCAGCGCGGCGTCGGTAATCAGCAGCGGCTTGTCGTAGGTCGGTACGTCGAAGCGGAACACGTGCGACAGGCGGCGCTTGGTGCGCAGGGGGCGGCAGGTCACGACGGCGTGCATCAGTTCGTCGGTGTGCAGGCTGCCTTTCATGAGCGCTTCGACATCGCCGGCGGCGGCCAGCTCGACGGCGCGTTCGGCGGCGGCGGCGCTGTGCGGCACTGCGACGATTTCGATGCCCGTCAGGTCGAGGCCGGCTTGCTCGGCGGTGGCCCGCAGCTTGGCTTCCGGGCCGACTAGCACCGGCACGATCAGGCCGCGTTGTCCGGCATTCAATGCGCCGCGCAGCGACTCCGGATCGCAGGCGTGGACCACCGCGCAGCGCACCGGCTCCAGGTGGGCCACGGTAGCCAGCAGTGCGTCCAGCCGCTCCTGCGGATCGAACATGCGCAGCTGCGGCAGGTGCATCGCCTGGCGGCGCACTTTCTGGGTAGGTGCGAGCACGACGGCGGTGCCGGACAGCACTTCGTCGCCGGCCTGGTTGATCACCTTGCAGTCGAGCGTGACGCGCTTGGTGCTGTCATCCTTGGCGATGACGGTGGCGATCACGGTCAGCGTGTCGCCGGTACGGATCGGGCGCGCGAAGTGCAGGCTCTGGTCGGCGTAAACCGTGCCTGGCCCCGGAAAGACGGTGCCGAGCAGGCCCGAGATGAGGATGCCGCCCCACATGCCGTGGCCGACGACGCCATGGAACAGCGAGTGGAGCGCGTATTCGACGTCGACGTGGGTGGGATTGAGATCGCCGGACAAGGCGGCGAATGCCTGGATATCGGCCAGCGTCAGGGTGCGCACCTGGCGCGCAGACTGGCCAATGCTCAGCTCGTCGTATGTGATGTTTTCAATAGTGGTTGCAGCGATATCGTTCATGACAATCCAAAGGATGTGAATGGGTCTTGCTCGCCGTTCTTGCAGCGTGCCCACGTGGTTAGCGGCACGAGGCCGGCGGACAATGCCACTAAGCAAGTAGCATGCCGCACTGCATCATTACATAAGTGTAATTCAAGCCATACAAGGCCGCCGCAACGCATTGTCGCAACAGAAGGGTCGGCGCTTGGGGGCGGCAGGGGATTTGCAGCGAAATCCGGATTACTGGATCGTCGATTCGACTTTTTCGCGCATGGCGCACACGATTTCGGTCGTGTGGGAACCCAAAATCCGGTCAAGCAGCGGGTACAGCATGTCTTCTTCCTTTACGCTGTGTTGCTGCATCAATAGCGCAAAGGTTTCGGTATGCAGCATGAAATCGACCGGATCGGAACGACATAGGGCGTCGCAGATGCGATTAACGATCGCACGGATGCGTTGGTGCTCGACACGCAGCATTCCAAGAGGCATTCCTGAACCGCGAATCGTTTTTTCAAAAGTGGGAAACAGGATGCCTTCTTCCATCCAGATATGGCGGTCGAGGGCGCCGGAGAACAATCGGAAGTTTTCTTCCGCGCGCCGCCATTCCTTCAATGCCACGTTGGTTTCCACATGCGCAAACAGTTCGTCGCAACGCTGATGGTCGTGTACAAGATAGTCGCAGATGGTACCCATGGCCGCTCCCGTCAAGTCTGGGCGTCCCCGCCGCGCCGGGTGGGTGACGACCTCTACTTATATCGCTGCGCCGGCGCGACATCTTTGATGCAGGATATGAAAAGGGCATCTGGCCGTATTGCGGCAAGGCGCGACGAGGTCGTCATTCCAGCGGTGATTGACTTGAATCAATGTGGGGCGGAGGGGCGTCGCTGTAGTCTGACGCCGATTTGATTGGCCGATTTTTCCGATGCTTCCGTTCCGCCGCTTTTTCCTGCTCCTGTGCGTCTGCCTCCTGGCGGCCTTGCCGTTCGGGGCGTACTCCCAGTTCCGGCCGGCGGAAGTGGTGCCGGCGCGGCAGGTGCCGCAATCCCTGCCATCGCCCACGGCTCCGGAGCCGGGAACGGATGCGGACCGTTTTTATGATGCCAACAATCCCGACCGCCACAAGCTGCAGCAGGCGGAAGAGGCGCGTTCCGGCCTTCCTCTGGATAAACGGGGCGCGATCGACTGGATGAAAGCCCTGCGCAGCGGTGCCATTAATCCGCGCGCTGACTTGAGCGGAACAAAGGCGCCGGAGGTGCTGGACCTGGACATCATCCTGAAGAATACGAAGGAGATGCCCTACGTAAAATTTCCGCACAACTCGCATACCCAATGGCTCGCCTGCAGTAACTGCCACGACAAGATTTTCGTGCCGAAGGCAGGGGCCAACCCGATCAGCATGGACAAGATTTTCCGTGGCGAATACTGCGGGGCCTGTCATGGTCGGGTAGCGTTCATTACCCATTTTTCCTGCGAGCGCTGCCATAGCGTTCCACATGGCAACGTCAAAGCTTGGTGGTAAAGCCGCCCGTCGGCCCTTTTCAGACCATAGAGCGGGTGATTCCAAGGCGACTAGGGAAGGGTTGATCTAGATCATTAATTTTTGAAATTCGGGGCGATACTCTACGCCCATATTGATTTTGGATAAGTCCTCGCTGGCCTAGAAAACTGACCGGGCGGCGCGAGCTGGCCCGGTTTTCGCTTACCGCGAGGAACTGTTATACCGGTGCTGTCATTTTGTCAGGACACGGTTTGGATACAAAAGAGAGAGCCTCGTCGCGAGAAGACATCATGCACACGCCGAACATCAAACGCATTCTTTCGAACACCTCCTTATTCAGGATGCTCGACGACGAGCAGCTCAGCGAGATCAGCGTGGGGACGCATCCGATCCGGGCGGCGTCCAACACCTCGATCATCAATCAGGGCGATGCGCCGAAAGGCGTGTACGTGCTGGTGTATGGGCAAGTGAAGATCGGCTTCGACCGCAAGGACGGCAGCGAAAAAACGCTTGCCATCCTGGGGCAGAACAAGTGCTTCGGCCTATGCGAAATGCTGCTCGACCGCACTCATCTGGCATTCGTCAAGACCACCGCCGATTCGATGTTGCTGCATACCTCGCGCGAAAAGGTACTTGATGTCGCCAAGGATAATTTCGCATTTGCGCAGGAGTTGATGGTGTGCGTGGGGCGCCAGCTCTATACCCTCACGCGCGACATCGAAAGCTATTCGCTGCAAAGCGCCAAGCAACGCCTGGCTGGCTACCTGCTGCGCCAGAGCCAGTACCAGAGCGCGGAAAACATCGAACTTATCGCCAGCAAGACGCTGGTCGCCTCGCGCCTGAGCCTGACGCCGGAAACCCTGTCGCGCCTGCTGCATGACTTTTCCTCCGAAGGGGTGATCTCGGTTTCGGGACGGAAAATAAAAATTCTCGATTTCGAGAAGCTGGGGGCGCTACTTTCCAATTGAAAATCCTTCCCGTTGGCGGGATTCCCCGCCACCCGGTTGGAAACAGGTAAAATCCGGCTCCATTTCTGGTGCTAAGCAATTACGGGCCGCATGCGGCCCGTAATTTTTCCGCAATCTCACTGTCTGTAAGAGTGTGGCACGCTAGTTGCTTGCTTTGAGGAAAGCATGTGTGCGTCTTCTCTTCCGCCTCATGTGAGATGGCGGTGATCCATCTCTTGCGGGCCGCTCCAGCCCAGGCGTAACTTGCGCATCGGCGCGAGGCTGGGATGGGCGGCCCCTTTTTTATACCATTTCTATACCATTTCGAATTCAAGCATCGTATGGCGTCAACCGACTGCGTTTTGCCCGGCGACACATTGCTCATCCGCTCCTGCTGTTTTTTTCGGAAGGCGGGCGCATGACTTTGCAGGCACACCAACTTACCTGTATTCGCGGCGATCTGGAGTTGTTTGACGGCATCAGCTTCGAACTGAGCCCGGGCGACGCCATGCGCATCGCCGGCACCAACGGCAGCGGAAAGACCAGCCTGCTGCGCATGCTGGCCGGTCTGTCGGCACCGGCGCATGGCGAAGTGCGCTGGAACGGGCGTGACATCCGCAAGCTGCGCGAAGAGTTTTGCAGCAAGCTGATTTATCTCGGCCATGCCAACGGCGTGAAGGACGATCTGCTGGCCTGGGAAAACCTGGTGGTGGCCTCGACATTGTCAGGTAAAACGGTCAGCCGCGACGACGCGCTCGATGCCCTGGAGCATCTTGGCCTGGGGCGGGCGGCGGAGTTGCCTACGCGCGCCTTGTCGCAGGGGCAGCGCAAGCGAGTGGCGCTGGCGCGCCTGTCGCTCGGCATCGCCGCGCCCTTGTGGATACTCGACGAGCCGTTCACGGCACTGGACGTCAGCGCGGTGGAAACCTTGTGCGGTACGCTCAATGCCCATCTGGAGCGCGGCGGGATGGTCATCTATACCACGCACCAGGAAATCGCGCTGTCGGCGCGGCGCGCGCTCACGCTCGACATGAATCGGGGGGCGTCATGCTGAAGGCGCTGTTTTGCGTGGTCCGGCGTGACCTGTTGCTGGCGTTCCGGCGTCGTTCGGATGTGCTGACTACCTTGTTCTTCTTTGTCATCGTCGCCACGCTCTTCCCGCTCGGCGTGGGGGCGGAGCCGTCGCTGCTGCGCTCTATGGCGCCCGGCATCCTGTGGGTCGGTGCACTGCTGGCATCGATGCTGGCGCTGGGGCGCTTGTTCGCTCTCGACTACGCCGACGGCACGCTGGAGCAGATGTTGTTGTCGGCCGAGCCGTTGACCGTCATCGTCATCGGCAAGGTGATCGCTCATTGGTTGGTGTCGGGAGTGCCGCTGGTGCTGCTGGCGCCGCTGCTTGCGGTGCAATTCGACTTGCCGGCCGAATCGATCGGCGTGCTGTTCCTGAGCCTGTTGATCGGCACGCCGGTGCTAAGCCTGATCGGGGCAATCGGCGCGGCGCTGACCCTGGGCGTGCGTGGCGGCGGCGTGCTGGTGTCGCTGCTGGTGTTGCCGTTGTATATCCCGGTACTGATCTTCGGTGCCGGCGCGGTCGGCGCCGAGGCCTCCGGTGTAGGCGCCTCCGCGCACTTGCTGCTGCTCGGCGGTGCGCTGGCCGGCGCGGCGGCGCTGGCGCCATGGGCTACGGCCGCCGCGCTGCGCATCTCGCTCGAATGAGTGGGCAAAGGCGGCCGGATCGCATTCTTCCTGTAGTGGCACAGCGATTGCTTTAAGGAAGGAAGTTTCAGTTGAGTATCGTTGTAGGGCAAGAAGAAGGGCGAAAATCGTTTAATTCTTGCAGGAAAGCCAAGAATCCGGGCATAGGCAGCTTGGTCTAAAACGGGTAGATTCTCGAATTCGAGAAGCGAAGTTTTCCGCCGCAACCCAAGCTCGCGTACCGCGACTATCAACCATCGGAGTGCAGCAGTAGTGTCTACCACCAATCAAACCTTTTCCGGCGAGCCGTCAACCACCAGGATCCACTGGTTCAAATATGCGTCGCCGCAAACGTTTTTCCCATTGGCGGGAAAACTGATTCCCTGGTTCGCCGGCATTGCCTTCGTGCTCACCATCGTCGGCGTGTATCTCGGGTTCTTTGTCGCGCCGACCGATTTCCAGCAGGGCGATGCTTACCGCATCATCTTCCTGCATGTGCCGGCAGCGTGGATGTCGATGTTCATCTATATCGTGATGGCTTGCTGGGCCGGCATCGGCCTGGCCTGGAATACCCGCGTGTCGTCGATGATGGCTAGTGCACTGGCGCCGACAGGTGCCTTGTTTACCTTCCTCGCACTGTGGACCGGTGCATTGTGGGGCCGTCCGACCTGGGGCGCGTGGTGGGTGTGGGACGCGCGCCTGACGTCGGAACTGATCCTGCTGTTCCTTTATATCGGCTTCATGGCGCTGCAGGCGTCGATCGACGATCCGCGTCGCGCGGACAAGGCCGGCGCTGTGCTGGCCCTGGTCGGCGTGGTCAACGTGCCGATCATCTATTACTCGGTGCAGTGGTGGAACACCCTGCACCAGGGCTCGTCCATCAACATGACCAAGGCGCCGAGCATGGCGGCCATCATGCTGATCGGGATGCTGGTACTGGCGCTTGCCATGTGGGCGTACACCATCGCGGTGGTGTTGTCCCGGGTACGCTGCATCATGCTCGAGCGCGAGCGTCATACGGATTGGGTCAAGGAATACGCGGAGAAAAACGCATGATTTGGAATAGCTGGAGCGATTTTTTCGCGATGGGCGGCTACGCGCTGTACGTGTGGGGTTCGTTCCTCGTGATGTTTGGAATGCTGGGCGCGGAAGTGCTCATGCTGCAGATGCGGCGCAAGAGTACGCTGCAACAACTGCGCCGCTGGGTGCGCAACAACGCCCGCCATGGGCGCAAGGATGGGGAGGGATTGAAATGAAAACCAGGCATAAGCGCATGGCGCTGATTGCAGCCGGCCTGGCCACGCTCGGCGTCGCGGCATGGCTGGTGCTGTCCGCGTTCCAGAAGAACCTGGTGTTCTTCTTCACGCCGACGCAGATCGCCGCGGGCGAGGCGCCGCGCGGCCGCAGCTTCCGGGTCGGCGGCATGGTCGAGAACGGCAGCCTGAAGCGCCAGCCGGACGGCGTTACCGTCGCCTTCGGCGTGACCGACAACGCGCAGCAGCTGCGCGTTGTCTACCGCGGCATCCTGCCCGACCTGTTCAAGGAGGGCAAGGGCGTGGTCGCGCAGGGCAAGCTCGGCGACGACGGCGTGTTCGTCGCCGAAGAAGTTCTGGCCAAGCATGACGAAAACTACATGCCGCCGGAAGCCGCCTACGCGCTCAAGAAGGGCAACGAAGCGAAGGCGGGTGGTGCAATGGCAAAGGATGGCAAATGATTCCAGAACTGGGTAACTTTTCCGTGATGCTCGCGCTGTGCCTGGCACTGGCGCAGGGCATCCTGCCGATCGCCGGCACTTTCAACGGCAACCGGCGCTGGATGGACGTGGCGCGTCCGGCCGCGGCCGGGCAATTCCTGTTCGTGTCGATCGCGTTCGGGTGCCTGCTGTACTCGTTCATCAACAATGACTTCTCGCTGACCTACGTCGCCTCCAATTCGAACTCGAAGCTGCCGGTGTATTACCGCATCGCGGGTAGCTGGGGCGGCCATGAAGGCTCGCTGCTGCTGTGGGCCGAGATGCTGGCGCTGTGGACCTTCGCGGTCGCGGCGTTGTCGAAGCAGCTGTCTGACGAAACAGTGGCGCGCGTGCTGGGTGTGATGGGATTGATCAGCGTGGGCTTCCTGTGCTTCCTGCTGTTCACCTCCAATCCGTTCGAGCGCATGCTGCCCGGCGCGCCGGATGGTCGCGACCTCAACCCGCTGTTGCAGGACTTCGGCATGATCATCCATCCGCCGCTCCTGTACATGGGCTACGTTGGCTTCTCGGTCGCGTTCGCGTTTGCGATCGCGGCGCTGATGGGCGGACAGCTTGACGCTGCCTGGGCGCGCTGGTCGCGTCCGTGGACCGCGGTGGCATGGATGTTCCTAACGCTCGGTATTTTCATGGGCAGCTTCTGGGCGTATTACGAGCTCGGCTGGGGCGGCTGGTGGTTCTGGGATGCGGTGGAAAACGCTTCCTTCATGCCGTGGCTGGTCGGCACCGCGCTGATGCATTCGCTGGCGGTCACTGAAAAGCGCGGCAGCTTCAAGAACTGGACCGTGCTGCTGGCGATCATCGCGTTCTCGCTGTCGCTGCTGGGGACCTTCCTGGTGCGTTCCGGCGTGCTGACGTCGGTGCACGCGTTTGCCACCGATCCGCGCCGCGGCCTGTTCATCCTGGTGTTCCTCGCTGTCGTGATCGGCGGCTCGCTCACGCTGTATGCATGGCGCGCGCCGAAGGTCGGCCTGGGCGGGCGCTTTGCGCTGGTTTCGCGCGAATCGATGCTGCTGGTGAATAACGTCCTGCTGCTGGTGGCGGCAGGCACCGTTTTGCTCGGCACGCTGTATCCGCTGTTCCTGGACGCGCTCAACCTCGGCAAGATTTCGGTCGGCCCGCCGTACTTCGAAGCGGTGTTCGTGCCGCTGATTATCCCGGTCCTGGTGCTGCTCGCGGTCGGCCCGTTCGTACGCTGGAAGGAAGCATCGGTCGGTGACGTGGCATTGCGCCTGCGCTGGGTCGCGCTGGCTACGCTGATCATCGGCGGCGGTGCGGCGCTTGCTGCGTCGACCTCGATGCTGGCGACCGCTGGCCTGATCTTTGCGGTCTGGATCCTGCTGGCGACTGCGTCGCACCTGTTGCAGCGCCTGCGCCATGCGCCGGCCGGCACTTCCATCTTCAAACGAATTTCCAGTCTTCCGCTTAGCTACTGGGCGATGATCATCGCGCACGCCGGCATCGGCGTGTTCGTGGTCGGCGTCACGCTGGTCAAGGGCCTGGACATCGCCAAGGACGTCAGCATGCGGGTGGGCGATACCACCAGCGCTGGCGGTTACACCTTCCGCTTCACGGACCTGCAGGAATACACGGGCCCGAACTACATCGCCGCCAAGGCGACATTCGAAGTCACGAAGGATGGCAGCAAGATCGCGACCATGGAGCCGGAAAAGCGCATGTACACCGTGCAGCAGATGCCGATGACGGAAGCAGCAATCGACCGCGGCTTCACGCGCGACCTTTACGTGTCGCTGGGCGAATCCACCAATGACGGTGCCTGGGTGGTTCGGGTGCAGCACAAGCCCTTCGTGTCCTGGATCTGGGCCGGTTGCCTGATCATGGCATTCGGCGGTCTGCTCGCCGCCTCTGATCGCCGCTACCGTGTGCAGGCGCGCAAGCGCCAGCAGGCCACGGCTGCGGCCCCGATCAATCCTGCCAACGTTACTGCGTAAGCATCATGAAGAGATTTCTGCTTCCACTCGGCGTATTCGCCGCACTGCTCGGCTTTCTGTACATCGGGCTGCATCTGAATCCGCGTGAAATCCCGTCGCCGTTCATCGGCAAGCCGGCGCCCGCCTTCAAGTTGTCGCAGTTAGGCGATCCCGACAAGACCATCTCCAACCAGGACATGCTGGGCAAGGTCTGGCTGCTCAACGTCTGGGCGTCGTGGTGCGTGTCGTGCCGTCAGGAGCATCCGGTGCTGATGCATTTCTCCAAGACCGGTGCAGTGCCTATCGTCGGCCTGAACTACAAGGACAAGCGGGGCGAGGGCATGGCGTGGCTGGGCGAGTTCGGCGATCCGTACATGACCTCGGCCTTCGATGCCGATGGCCGCGTCGGCATCGACTACGGCGTGTACGGCGTGCCGGAAACCTTCGTGATCGACAAGAAGGGTGTTATCCGCATGAAGTACACCGGCCCGATCACGCCGGAAGCCATCAGCGAAAAACTGCTGCCTCTGATTAAGGAGTTGAACCGTGCGTAAGTGGATGATCTGTTTGCTGCTCGCATTGGGGGCGTCCGGCGCACTGGCGCGCGAGGCGCCGCCGGCAGCGGCCAACCCCGAGCTGGAAAAGCGCGTCCTGTCCCTGTCCGAGGAATTGCGCTGCCTGGTGTGCCAGAACCAGACTCTGGCCGACTCGCATGCCGAGTTGGCGATCGACCTGAAGAACCAGGTGCGCGAAAAGCTGGCGGCCGGCATGTCGGACAAACAAGTGGTCGACTACATGGTGGAGCGCTATGGCGACTTCGTGCTGTACCGGCCGCCGGTCAAGGCCACCACCTGGCTGCTGTGGTTCGGGCCGTTCCTGCTGCTGGTTGGCGGCATCGCGGTGCTCGCGGTGAAGCTGATGAAACGGCGCAACGCGGCGGAAGACCTGCCGGAAGAAGATTTGCAGCGCGCGGCGGCATTGCTCGACGCCGCCAACGATACGAAGGATAAAGCATGACCGGATTTTTGATTGGCGCGGCGTTATTGATTGCAACGGCCTTGCTGTTCGTGTTGCGGCCTTTGCTGCGCAAGCGGCCGGATGAAGTGGGCGAGGTGCCGCGCGGAGAACTGAACCTGAGCGTGCTGCGCGACCAGCTGCGCGAGCTGGAGGCGGATCTGGCCGACGGTGCGATCGAACAGCATGCGTATGAAAGCGCACGCCGCGAACTGGAGCGCCGCGTCGCCGAGGAAGTGCAGCCGCAAGCCGTCCCGACGCGCACTGGTACGGAAAAGCGTTGGACGCCATGGGTCGTTGCCGTCGCATTGCCGGCGCTGGCGATTTCGCTTTACATGTATCTCGGCACGCCCGCCGGGCTTGATCCCGCGCAGACGGTCGCTGCTTCCAGTGAGAATTCGCACGAGCTTACGCCGCAACAGATCGAAGGCATGGTGGCGCGCCTGGCGGAACGCCTCAAGAACGAGCCGGACAACGTCGACGGCTGGAACATGCTGGCGCGCTCCTACAACGCGCTGGGCCGCTTCGACGAGGCGAGCAAGGCGTTCGGGCATCTGGTGACGCTGGTGCCGAATGACGCCAACCTGTTCGCCGATTATGCCGACGTGCTGGCGATGGCGAGCAACAAGAGCCTGCAGGGCGAGCCGGAGAAGCTGATCGAGCGGGCGCTGTCCATTGAGCCGAACAATGTCAAGGCGCTCGCCTTGTCGGGCAGCGCCGCGTTCGAGCGGCGCGACTATGCGGCCGCCGTGACGCGCTGGCAGAAGATCCTGGCGCTGGTGCCGGCCGAGTCCGACATCGGACGTTCGATTTCCGGCAGCATCAGTGAAGCGCAGGGGCTGATGGGAATTACTCCGGCGCCGGCTAAGGCCGAGCCTTCGGCCAAGGCGGTAGCTGCCGGCGGTGCGACGCTGGAAGGCGTGGTCGAACTCGACCCGGCCTTGCGTGCCCAGGCATCGGATTCCGATACCGTGTTCATCTTCGCGCGCGCCGCGCAAGGACCTCGCTTTCCGCTGGCCGTGCTGCGCAAGCAGGTCAAGGACTTGCCGGCGGCCTTCGTGCTGGATGACAGCATGAGCATGACGCCGGATGCGAAGTTGTCCAACTTTCCGATGGTGGTCGTCAGCGCACGTATTTCCAAGACAGGCAACGCGACGCCGAGCGCGGGTGATCTGGAAGGCGCGATCGAGCCCGTGCAGCCGGGGACGAAGAATCTGAAGATCCGGATCAACAAGCGAAACGGATAGTAACGAAGGGAGAGGGAGATGAAAGCATTCATCATCGCCGGCGCGATATGGTCTGCTGCGGCGGCGGGCATGCTGCTGCCGCAGCAGTCGCTGGCGGTCGACGCGGAAGCGGCGCAAAAGCTGACGCGGGCTGAGGGGTGCCTGCGTTGTCACGGAATTGATCGTGGCAAGGATGGACCGGCATACAAAGAGGTTGCAGCGAAATACAAGGGCAAGCCCGATGCGGAAGCGAAGCTGACTCAGCATCTGAGCAGCGGCCACAAGGTGAAATTCCCGGACGGACACGAAGAGGATCACAAGATTCCGAAGACCAAGGACACGGACCAGATCAAGAATGTGATCCAGTGGATTTTATCGTTGTAAGACTCAAAATCTAAAAACTACTTCTGACCGCAAAGCGCCGCAGAGCGCCGGTCACAATGGGCAGGCTCAGGGAGAAACAAATGAAATACTGGCAGAAGCTTGCCATGTCGCTGGCGCTCGCCGTCAGCGCGGCCGGGATCGGCCCGGCCTTCGCTGCGGGCGAAGCGAAGCAGCAGCAAATTGACAAGGCTCTGGCGCAGGACGCGATCTGCACCAAGTGCCACGACCAGTCCGAAGAAAGGCCGGTGCTGTCGATCTACAAGACGCGCCACGGCGTAAGAGCCGACGAGCGCACGCCGACGTGCCAGGGATGCCACGGCACGAGCGACGATCACGTCAAGAACTCGACGCATTCTTCCACCCGTCCGCCGGTCGAGGCCTTCAGCGAGCGCGGAAAGGCCAGCGCCAAGGATATCGAATCCTGCCTCGGCTGCCACAGCAACATCCGGCGCTCGCACTGGGCCGGCGGCGCGCATGAGCGTTCCGGCATGGTGTGCACCAATTGCCACCAGATGCACACCGACCACGACAAGGTACGCGACAAGGTGACCCAGCCGGAAGTCTGCTTTACCTGCCACAAGGAGCAACGCGCACTCTACACGCGTCCGTCGCGCCATCCGATCAAGGACGGCAAGATGGCTTGTTCCGACTGCCACAACCCGCACGGCTCGGCCGGTCCGACCCTGCTGCTGCGCGATAGCGTGGTCGCCACCTGCTATACCTGCCACATGGAGAAGCGCGGCCCGTTCGTGCGCAACCATGCGCCGGTGCAGGAAGACTGCACCATCTGCCACAACCCGCACGGCTCGACCATGCCGAACCTGCTCAAGGCACGTCCGCCTTTCCTGTGCCAGCAATGCCATGAGCCGGCAACGCACCAGGGCTTCAACGCCTCACTGTCCAATTCAAACGCCAGTCCCGGACAGAAGGCCAACACGCTGGCGCGCGGTTGCCTGAACTGCCATACCGATATCCACGGCAGCAACAATCCGGCAGACCGGGCCAACGCGCGGACCTACCGCCGCTGACGAGAGACAGGGAGAATGAAAATGAAAAATCATAGGGCGTTTCCTCTCGCGGCTATGGCAGCGGCGCTTGCCGCAGTGTACGGACCAGCTTGCGCGCAGCAGGACGACGATTTGAACTGGCTGACCAAGCCCTCGTCGTCAGTATCGGTTGGGGCAGGTTATCTCAACAAGGATGCGCCGCAGTTCGGGCGCTATACCGGCGTGCGCGATGCGGGCACGTACGGCTTGCTCAATATCGATTTGAATAAGCTCGACGAGAGCACCGGCACCTGGGTCAGGTTCAAGGGCAACAACCTCGGCCTTGAAAACCGCGACATGCGCTTCACGCACGAGCGGCAGGGTGACTGGGGATACTATCTTGAATACAGCGAGTTGCCGCGCTTCGAGCCGCATACGGTGAATACGGCGGTGCGGGGCATCGGCACGGCGAGCTTGGCGATTCCGACCACGCGCACCAACGGGCCGGCCGAGCAGCTGAAGATGAAGCGCGAAATGCTCGGCGCGGGCTTTACCAAGCAGCTCGGTGATGGCTTCGACCTCGTGGTGCGGGCAAAGAGCGAGGACAAGGATGGCGCGCGCATCTTCTCGCGTGGAACCGCCACCAATGCATTCGAATTCACCCCGGAGCCGGTTCATTCGACGACGCGCCAGCTCGAAGCGATCCTTGGTTATTCCGGCAAGCAGTTGCAGATGTCCGCCATCTACTATGGCACCGCATACGACAATCACAATACTGCGCTCACGCTAGCCGGCGGAAACACCACGGCCTTTTCCGGGACCAATGCGCTCAACCCGATCGCATTGCCGCCCGATTCGCAATCTCACCAGCTGGCGCTCGATGGCGGCTACAGTTTTACGCCGACCACCCGCGGATCGTTCAAGGTCGCATATAGCAGGGCAACGCAGAACGATACTTTCATTTCCGGCGTTCCGCTCGCTGCCGGCATCGCGCCGGACGGCAATCTTGGCGGCCGGGTGGACACCACGCTGGTTCAAATGGGCGTGTCGGCGCGGCCCGTTCCCAAGCTGTCACTGGTGGCTGATCTGCGTCAGGAAAACCGCGACGACAAGACACCGGTTCGGACCTACACGGTCACTGGCGTGACGGCGGCGTCGAGCTTCAACGGCGAGAATCAGCCGATTTCCATCAAGACGACCAATGGCAAGGTGGAAGCAACCTATCAGCTGCAGTCTTCGCTGCGGATGACTGGCGGCATCGACTACGACGTGAAGGACCGTAATACCTCCGCGATCCGGTCCGTCAGTTTCCGCGACCGGACCGAGGAAACCTCGTATCGCGTTGCGCTCAAGCGCACGATGTCGGAAACCGTGACCGGTTCCATTGCCTACATCCGCAGTGATCGCAACGGTTCCGATTTCCTGAATAACGTCCTGAAGGGCGGTGCTACCGGCTCCAATCTCATTGCGCCGCTGAATCTTGCCGACCGCGAGCGCGATAAAGTTCGGCTGTCGCTCAGCTGGACGCCGACGAATGACCTGTCGGTCCAGTTCATGGCGGACCAGACGCGGGATGACTACAGCGCGCGCACGGCGAACGATTTCGGCTTGCGCGACGGCTCGTCGAAAAACTATTCGGTCGACGTTTCCTATGCCTTCGCCAACGACTGGCAGGCGAGCGGCTGGATATCCAGGAACGACACGCTCGCCAATCGTGCGACGCGCATATCGGCAAGCAATCCGTGGAGCTCCAAGCTCGAGAACAACAGCGATTCGTTCGGCCTCAGCCTGCGCGGCAAGCCGCGCGAAAAGTGGGATGTCGGCGCCGATCTCAGCCACTCGGAAATCGGCGACCTCTACCGTCAGCAGGCCATCTCCGGCGCGGCGGTGACGTCGCTGCCGGACGTGTACACGCGTCTCACCAACCTGAAGCTGTTCGCCAGCTACGCGTTGCGGCAGAACGCCAGCCTGCGTTTCGACTATATCTATGACCGGTACAGCACCAACGACTGGTCATGGTCGAGCTGGAACTACAGCGACGGCACCACCCTGACGCAGGCGCCGCGCCAGTACATCAGCTTCTTCGGTGTCACCTATATCTATCGCTTCCAGTGAGCGACGGTCTTTGCGAAGAGGATGAGCGGGGCGCAGTTTGGCCCCGTTTTTTTATGGTCGCTGTCGGCAGCTGGTACGACCTTTGCATAGCCTGCCGGAAATTTACTTCAAGAATTATCACAAGGGGAGCCGGCTTGGCGTGCGGCGTGGAAAGCGCAGAGCTAACCAATTCCCACGTTTGCGCGCCGGCGCTTAGTTTTATCTGCAGACCATAAGGAACATGGAGATGACACATCTGATATCGGAATCCTGCATTGCGCCATGCATCGACCACGCGGAGCCGGTCGAGTTCGACAAGACATCGGAGCGTGTGACGGTGCCGCCCTATCTGCAAAAGATCTACTGGTGGGCATACGTCCACCCGAACGCGGTCAAGGTGTTCGAGCGCGAATGGCTGGTGAACCTGATTTTGTTCGGCAATTACTCTCCGCTGCGTGATGCGGCTCTCGCTGAGCTGGGGGACAGCCTGAGCGGGCGTACCCTGCAGGTCGCATGCGCCTATGGTGATCTGACGCCGCGCCTGCGCGAGCGCATCGCCGACGATGGCCAGTTGCATGTGATCGATGTGCTGCCGATCCAGCTGCAAAACCTCAGGCGCAAACTGCCAGCCGACACGCGCGTGTCGCTGTATCAGCGCGATTCCGCCGCGCTGGGCTTCAGGAACGAAAGCTACGATCGCGTGCTGGTGTTCTTCCTGCTGCACGAACAACCGGAGAGCGTACGCCGCAAAACGCTTGCCGAAGCATGTCGGGTGGTAAAGCCGGGCGGGAAGGTGGTGATCGTCGATTACCACGGGCCGGACGACTGGAACCCGGTGCGCCATCCGTTGCGCGCGCTGCTCAGGCGCCTTGAACCGTATGCCGACGATCTCTGGAAGAATCCGCTCGAAAGCTATCTGCCGCAGGACATAACGTTCTCCGGTATCAGGAAAGAAACCTATTTCGGCGGCTTGTACCAGAAAGTGGTGCTCACCGTGTGAGCTGGCCTGTTCATGACAGTCATGGCCTCGCTAATGCGCCGAGACGCTGGTGTGCTTTGAAAGGATTTCGTTCATTCCCTGGAGTAGAAGAAGTGAAAAAAGGATTCGTATTGAATTCCGCTGCGCCACTGCTCGCGGCGGTCGTACTCATGACGCAACCGCTGCATGCTGCGGCGTTCGATGCCGTCGCCGGTGAAGCCACGCTGCGCCGCGAAGGCTGCCTGAAATGCCACGGCATCGACAAGAAGAAGGATGGCCCCGCCTATAGGCAGGTGGCCGCCAAATACCGCGGCAAACCCGAGGCCGAAGAGAAGCTGATCACGCACGTCAAGTCGGGCCGTGTCGTCAAGCTTTCCAGCGGCGAAGAGGAAGAGCACCGCATCATCAAGACCACGGACGAGGCGGAAATCAGGAATCTGATCCAGTGGATCCTGTCGCTTGAATAGCATTTGAATGCGGTGCGTGCGGCAACGGCGTCGTCGCCGCACGCAGGGCGCATAACGGCGTGGACGTACGCGCCAAATCTACCGATTTCGCTGTGCTTCCTGTTTGCGGGAATGTGCATGGCCGCGCACATGTCGTGTTTCTGAAAATTTCGCACTATCGAAAAGCCCTTATCCCAGTTGACTGTTTTCGCTGTGAGAGGCAAGTGACTGCATCCGTTGCGAAGATTTGGATGTGTTGGGGCCGGCATGAAAAGCCATTTTTTTCTCGATATTGATGTTGATCTTTCCTGTGGGTGGTAATGCTTGAGAGTCGTCAAGAAAATCAAAAAGTCTCGGCAAATCGGCCCGCTTTGCAACAGATATTGTTGAGAAGAAACTGCGCAAAAGATACCCTTTAATTTGTAGGGATTTAATACGCCTTCATGCGTAGCAGAAGGTAAGACAAACGGATTCAATGCGGCCAGGACAGGCGCACTCAATATTCAAAGCCGAAAGATAGGAGAAGCATCATGAAGCTCTGGCAGAAGCTCGTCACGCTAGTGGCATTTACGATAGGGATGGCCGGAACCGCGCCAGGTTACGCGGCTGACGCTGCCAAACCCGAGGGCGCGAAGGAAGCGCCGAAAGACCTGGTGCTGAAAGGCGACGCGAAGTGTACAGCGTGCCACGACGAAGCGGACTCGCCGCAGCTGCTTGCCATTGGCAAGACTCGCCATGGTACACGAGCCGATGAGCGCACTCCGACCTGCACCAAGTGCCACGGCGAGAGCAATTCCCACGCCGATTACAAAGGGAAGGACAAGCCGCCGAAGCCGGACGTCACCTTCACCAAAGATTCCAAGAATCCCGCGCCGCAGCGCAACGACGCCTGTCTCACGTGCCACCAGGGCGGCAAGCACATCAACTGGCAGTCCAGCACGCACGCCAACCGCGACGTAGCCTGCTCCTCCTGCCACACTGTGCATAACGGCCAGGACAAGGTGCGTGACAAGAAGGCGCAAGCCGAAGTCTGCTATGCCTGCCACAAGGAACAGCGTGCGCAAATGAACCGTCCGACGCACCACCCGGTTCCGGAAGGCAAGCTGGCTTGCACCTCTTGCCACGATGTGCACAACGACAATCCGAAGGCGCTGATCAAGAGCAGCACCAACGACACCTGCTACACATGCCACATGGAAAAGCGCGGCCCGTTCGTGCATAACCATCAGCCTGTGACGGAAGATTGTGGTATCTGCCACCAGCCGCACGGCACCAGCATACCTAACCTGCTGAAGCAGCGTGCGCCCTTCCTCTGCCAACAGTGCCACAGCAACACCTTGCACCCGGCGAATATCGCTTTCCAGCCGAATGCTAACTCCGCCCCGTCACCTGGTGCTTCGGTCGTGGGCCGCGCCTGCAACAACTGCCATACCAATATCCACGGTAGCAACAGCACGCAAAGCGGTGTAGGTAACCACGGCGCAGCCGGACACTTCCGTCGCTAAGAAATAAGGGAGCTCAATCATGACCAAGACACAAACGCAATTCCGGTTGACCGCCGTCGCCGCCGCCCTGGTGGCGGTATTCGGTCCCGCGCTCGCTGACGATGACGTGGCAGCCCTGATCAAGCCGGACAGCAGCATTTCCATCGGCGCCGGCGGCTGGTCCAATGACCGTCCACGGCTAGGCATTTACGACGCCATGCGCGATGCGGGCGGCTACGGCCTGCTCGACGCGAACGTCGTCAAGCGCGACGATGCCACCGGCACCTGGTACAAGGTCAAGGCCCAAAACTTCGGCCTGGACAACCGCGAGGTCAAGGCGGAATACCTGCGCCAGGGCAATGTGGGCGCCACCATCGAGTACAACCGCATCACGCGGGATGATCCGAACACGTTCCACACCAACCTGCAAGGTATCGGCGGCACACGCCTGATCCAGACCAACGACGTCACTAAAGAGACTACCCTTAGTCGATCTGCGCCGCAAAATCAGACGGTGGAACTGGGTACCGTGCGTCAGCAAACCAGCTTAGGTTTCTACAAGAGCTTGCTGCCCGGTTTCGATTTCGACGTCACGTTCAAGAACGAAGAGAAGGATGGCACCCGCAACTGGAGCCGTGGCGGTGATCAGAGCGGTTACTTTGCCGTCGAGCCGATCGACAGCACGACGCGCCAGTTGGAAGCAGCTCTTTCCTACACCACTCCGAAACTCCAGCTTCGCGGCGGCTACAACGGTAGCTGGTACCAGAACAACACCAGCAAGATGATGGTGATCGGTCCTGTCGGTGCCGAGAAGACAGTCGCCGGCGGTAACACGACTTTCCTGTCGCTGCCGCTGGATAACGAAGCGCACCAATTGTTCCTGAACGGTGGTTACAACTTCACGAAGGACACCCGCGGCACTGTCAAGCTCGAATACACTCGTGCGACCCAGAACGATCACAATCCTTTTACGGATATCACCACGGCGAATGGGTACTCGGCCAATCTGTCCAACATGAGCCCGCCGAGCAGCTTGCACGCTCAGGTCAATACCTCCTTGATTCAACTCGGTCTGAATTCCCGTGTGACCAAGGAATTTACCTTGAACGGCAATCTGCGTTATCACAACAGGGATGACCAGACGCCCATCGTCGATTTCATCGGACGTGAGCCCAAGGCTGGTCACACGGCGGCGCAGTGTGCTCCTGGCAGCGTGACTGATACGACTGCTAACTGCTATCCCACCTATCCGTATGTGCGCGGTTCCTACAAGACCCTCTCGGGCAAACTGGAAGGTACTTATCGTGTGAACGATATCTATACTCTGGTGGGCTCTCTGGAAGAGAAGCGTCAGGATCGCGTGGAACCTGTCCTTGCCAGCGGCGAGGAAAAGGAAGGCGTGGTTCCTTTCCGTCACAAGCTGAACGAAACCACCGGTCGCCTGGAAATTCGCCGCGCCCTGACGGAAACCGTCAACGGCAGCGCGTCCTGGATTCATGCCAAGCGTGATGGTTCCTCTTACACGTTGATGGAGCCGGATACCTTTACCTCTGGTGGCGTCACCTTTGACATGGGGAACAAGATTAACCCCCTTAACGTCGCTGACCGTGAGCGTGACAAGGTTCGTCTGGCTTTGGACTGGAGTCCTGCGGATGCGCTGTCCTTGCAATTTGTCGCTGAAGGTGGACGGGACAAGTACAGCGGCCAGAACGCCTTCGGTCTGGAAAAAGGTACGACGCAGCTCTATAGCGTAGACGCAACCTGGACGGTGAGCGAAAAGCTCAGATTCGACGCCTGGTATAGCTACGATATGAGCAAGGCCAAGCAGACCGGTTTCCTCTATAGTTCCACAGGTACCGGTGTTGCCGGCACCCGGCAGTACGATCTGGAGGACGGCGCCAATTCCCTGGGCTTGGGCGCCAAGTGGGCTGCTACGCCGCGCCTGCTCACCGGTGCGAATCTGCAATGGATTCACAACGTAAGCAAGTACGACACGGCGGCTTCGAATCTTGCGGGGCAGACCGCGACCGTTTCCAACGGTACGACAGATCTTAAGGACATCACGAACAAGACCGTTCGCCTGAATCTGTACTCGGTATATGCGTTGAACAAGAATTCCGACGTGCGCTTCGATGTGACGCACGAACGTTGGAAGACCGACGACTGGACATGGCAAGCGACCGATGGCACGCCCTACCGTCTGGGTGATGGCACCTATGTCACCGCTAATCCGACGCAGATCTCCAACTTCATCGGCGTTCGTTACATCTATCGCTTCCAATAAGACCTAGTCTGTTGCGATCGTGCTCCACCGACCTAAGGAAGATACTTTCTGAGGCCGGTGGAGTTTTTTTTCTGGGGCTTGTTTTATCCCGGCCTCTGAATGGATTTCGACGGTGCCCTTAATACGTCCATGCATTGCAAGTTTCGCGTCGGCTTTGTTGCGTCCGTCTGGTCCAAAAGTTGCTTAATACCAACAGTAATAATTTGAATTTCGAAAAATCATGATTACCCTGCCCATAAAACGGACCACACTGAGCCAGCCAGCGCGCAAGCTCAAGGCCCTGGCCTTGACCGCGCTGTTCTGCATCGCCGGCTTTGCGGCGACGCCGGCAATGGCAGACGACGACAAGGCCGCACCTGCCGCCGCTGCCAGCACAGAGAAGCTCGATAATGCGAGCTGCGAGAGCTGCCACGATGGCAAGAAGGGCAAGCTGGAAGCACAGGGCGCCGACGGCGCCAAGCGCGACCTGCATGCCATCAGCAATGAACGATACGGCAAGGGCGTGCATGGCAATATGCAGTGCGTCGACTGCCACACCGAAATCACCGACGCCAAGGCGCAGCACCAGAAATCTGCGCAGGCGAAAAAACCGGACTGCATCCAGTGTCACGAGGCGCTGTGGGACAAGGCCAAGAAGGATGGTCTGACCAAGGAAAAGGCGCGCCTGGGCGTGGTGGTAGACAACATCGAAGCGTACAAGAAGTCGTTCCACGCGCGCCCGAACAAGGAAGACAAGACGCGCGTGTACGCCACCTGCAACGAGTGCCATGACGTGCACACGTTCGACGTCGCGCCCGAGGGTACTGTGCGCCGCACCGACAACCGCCTGAACGTTCCCAAGGTGTGCGGCGAGAGCTGCCACGAGGACCAACTGGAAGAGTACACCTCTTCCATACACGGGAAAGAGGTTCTCGAAAAGAAGAACCTGAAGGCGGCCGTTTGCTCCGATTGCCACACCACGCACGCAATCGCCAATACCTCGGCAGCGGCAACCAAGCTGACGATTACCCACAACTGCGGTAACTGCCACGAAGACAAGTTCAAGTCGTACAAGGGCACCTATCACGGGCAGATCAATACCCTCGGTTACGCGAACACCGGCAAGTGCTTCGACTGCCACGGCAGCCACGGCATCCTGCCGGCCGACGACCCGGAATCGAAGGTGCACGAAAAGAATCGCCTGAAGACTTGCCAGCAGTGCCACAATCCGAAGAAAGGGCTGCCGGAAGCGACTGCGGGCTTCGCCTCGTTTGCGCCGCACGGCGTGACCGACGACTTCAAGCACTACCCGCAGATCTGGATCGCGTCCAAGTTCATGATCGGGCTGCTGGTTGGCACCTTTGCGTTCTTCTGGACCCATACGCTCCTGTGGTTCTACCGTGAATACAAGGACCGCAAGGAACGCAAGCTGCGTCCGCACGTAAACGTGGAAGCGCTGCCGGAAGAGTTCAAGGGGCTGCATTACCAGCGCTTCCCGCTGGTATGGCGTATCGCCCACCTGTGCTTCGCGCTGTCCCTGATGACGCTGACCACCACCGGCATGCCGCTGTTCTTCCCGAACGCGCCGTGGGCTCCGGTGATCATCGACTTCGTCGGCGGCCCGAAGGTGGCCGGTCTGATCCACCGCTCGGCGGCGACCGTGTTCGGGCTGATCTTCTTCTGGCACCTGGCCTTCGTGCTGATCCGCATCGGCCGCGACTGGAAGAACTTCAAGATCTTCGGCCCGCATTCGATGATCCCGAACCTGCAGGATCTGAAGGATATCGTCCTGATGTTCAAGTGGTTCTTCGGCAAGGCGCCGCGCCCGGTATTCGAGCGCTGGACCTACTGGGAGAAGTTCGACTACTGGGCACCGTTCTGGGGCGTCACCATCATCGGCGTATCCGGCCTGATGATGTGGTTCCCGCACATCACGGCGAATTACCTGCCGGGCTGGGTGTTCAACGTGGCGATGATCTTCCACGGCGAAGAAGCGATCCTGGCGGTGCTGTTCCTGTTCACCGTCCACTTCTTCAACAACCACTTCCGTCCGGATAAGTTCCCGCTTGATACGGTCATGTTCACCGGCGCCTTTACGCTGGAAGAGTTCCGCCGGGAGCACCGCGTCGAGTATGATCGCTTAGTGAAATCCGGCGAGCTGGCCAAGTATCTGGTCGAAGAGCCGTCGCGTCCGATGAAGTTGGGTGCGAAGATTCTCGGCTTTACCCTGATCAGCATCGGATTGACACTGCTGAGCCTGGTGTTGATTGGCTTCTTCGGACACCTATAAGGAATATCCGGGGCGCCCGTCCCCCGGATTACAAATGTTGGCGGTGTTATTTAAGTAATAAATTTTTGAGAGAGCTATCATGAAACTCAACACGATCACCACCAAGCTGTTCGGCATTGCCGCAGCAACGGTAGCGCTGTCCCTGTCGGCGTCGGCCTTCGCCGCGATGAGCGAGTCGGACGTCGAGCCGTACCTGAAGAAGCAGGGCTGCTTCAAGTGCCACGCTATCGACAAGACCAAGAAGGGGCCGTCGTACAAGAAGGTCGCGGAAAAGTACAAGGGCAAGCCTGACGGCGAATCCAAGGTGATCAAGAACATCACCACCTCGCCTAAGGTCAAGCTGGAAGACGGCACCGAGGAAGATCACAAGGTCATCGAGACCAAGGATCAGGGCGATCTGAAGGCGATCAGTAACTGGATCCTGTCGCGCTGATTCCGCCGGGCCTGCGGGCCTGGGGATTCGCCGGCGTCGATTGACAGCGGCCGGCACTGTCGAAGGGCAGTGCCGGCCATGTTTTTTTATGCGCCGGATTGTGATGGAGAATGGACTGCGGGTGATGCGCCCGCGTCAGTGGGGCCTGGCGTGCGGAGGCAAAAGATATCGCCAAAGGTCTGTATCCGTGTGCGCGGACACCGTACCTACGTACGCTCGTCCACGGCGATGGGCCAGGCAATCGTGCCGCGACCAGCTATCGTTGTGCTGCATTGAACAGGCAGGACTTGTGCGCACAGCGGCTTTCTTCCATGCCGGAAGGGAGTCCCCCGTCGTGTTATACATGCGCGGGACGGGCTTTTACACAGTAGGAATACAAATGATTCTGCGCGACCCACTCCGGTTCGCATGCATGCCCGTCAATGTGCTGTTTGATTGATTGTTCCATCGGAATTCCTTGTTAGCTGCAGCGCACGTTCACGCGCTCAGGCGCGAGTCGGCTGCCAACAGCGCGAGCACATCGTCGCCAGTTACAGGCTTGCTGAACAAGTACCCCTGCATCACATCGCATCCGTACTCGCGCAGAAAGGAGAGCTGCTCGCGCGTCTCGACGCCTTCGGCCACGACTTCAAGCCGCATGCTGTGCGCCAGCGCGATGACGGCCGTGACGATAGCACGGTCATCGGGATCGGTATGAATGTCGCGCACGAAGGACTGGTCGATCTTGAGTACCTGGATCGGCAGGCGCTTGAGGTAAGACAGCGACGAATAGCCCGTGCCGAAGTCATCGATCGATATCTGCACGCCCATACGATGCAGGCGCGCCAGGATGGCGCCGGTCTGGCTGGTGTCTTCCATCAGGATGCCTTCTGTCAGTTCGACTTCCAGCAGGGCGGGCGGCAACTGCAGCTCTTCCAGGATGCCCTCGATGGTCTCGGCCAGGTCGCCGTGCAGGAACTGGCGTGCCGAAAGGTTGACCGCTACCCGCATGGGAGTTCCGGCGCGCTGCCACGCCTTGGCTTGCGCGCAAGCGGTGCGCAGCACCCATTCACCGATCTGGACGATCATGCCGGTCTCTTCCGCCAGCGGAATGAATTTGGCCGGAGATACTGTGCCCAGCGTCGGGTGGCACCAGCGAATCAGCGCCTCGGTGCCGCTGATCCTGCCGCTGACGATGTCCACTTGCGGCTGGAAATACAGCATGAATTCGTTACGCTCGATAGCGCTGCGCATGCTGTTCTCCAGCTGGAGCCGCTGCATGATCGCCGAATTCATGTCTTCGGTGAAGAACTGGAAGTTGTTGCGCCCTATGTCCTTGGCGCGATAGAGCGCGATGTCGGCATTCCTGATCAGTGCGTCGCCGTCGGCAGCGTCGGACGGGAACAGCGTCACGCCGACGCTGCCCGTGACGTACAATTCGTGGCCGTACAGCTGGAACGGCGCCTTCAGCGCGTCGACCAGTTTGCCGGCGATATGCGCAGTGTCTTCCGGCTGCGCGATATCGACGCTGAGCAGCGCGAACTCATCGCCGCCCATACGCGCCAGCGTGTCGCCCTGGCGTACGCCGCTGGTCAGACGTGCGGCGACGGCCTTGAGCAGTGCGTCACCGACATCGTGACCGAGCGTGTCGTTGACGGTCTTGAAGCGGTCCAGGTCCAACAGCATCAGGGCGAACGGCGTATCCTTGCGCTGGCGCGCCACGATCGCCTGCTGCAACCGGTCATTGAACAGGCGCCGGTTGGGCAGGCCGGTCAGCGGATCATGGAAGGCGAGGTTGCGGATGGTCTGTTCGTTCTGCTTGCGTTCGCTGATGTCTTCTGTCACCGCGACATAATGCGTGATTTCGCCGTCCTCGTTCTTGAGCGGCGAAATGGTCTCGAGGCACCAGTATAGTTCGCCGTTCTTCTTGGTGTTGTGCAGTTCGCCGGTCCATTCCTTGCCGGACTTCAGGGTATCCCACATGCGCTTGTAGGTCTCGGGATGCGTTTCCTGAGAGCTCAGCAGATGCGGCGTTTTTCCGATGATTTCGTCCGCGCTGTATCCGTTTATCTTGGTGAACCAAGGATTGACATACTCGATCACGCCGTGACGGTCGGTGATCATGACCGCGCTTGCGCTTTGCTCGACTGCGCGCGAGAGCTTGCGCAGGTTGTCTTCCACCTTCCGGCGTTGCGCCTCGCCCTCGATATTACTTAGTGCAAACGAAAGATCCTCCGCCATTTCCTCCAGCAGGCGCAGTTGTGCCGCGTCAAAGCTGTCCGGCTCGCGCGCGTAAAGGCTAAACACGCCGCCGACCCGTTCAGCCACGCGCAACTGCAGCACGACATGCGATTCAAAGCCGGCTTTGCGCGCCTTGCTGCAGATCGGCCGGCTATCCATGTCTTCCCGGCGGCGGCTGCTGCATATGCTGAGCGTGGCGCAGTGCGCGGTATTCACCTTGCTGGTCAGGCCAGCGTGAATCAGCTCGTCGCATTCCGGCTGGCTGACATCCTTGCCCCATTGTGCGACCCAGCGCCATCGCTTGCCTCGTGCGTCGAGCAGCGCGATGCGCGCCAGCGGAAAGCCGCCGTACTCGACCGCGATACGGCAGATTTCCTCGAGCAACTGGTCGCGTTCGCCGATGCGAACGATCGCACCGTTGGTGTGGCTGAGCACGCTGTACATGCGGTTGATTTGGTTCGCGTCGCGCTGGGCGCGCTGGCGTTCTTCGATTTCTATGGAGAGCGCGCGGTTTGCGTCGGCCAGCTCCCGTGTGCGTTGTTCGACTTTGCGAGCCAGCACCAGCGGTTGCTTGAACACCGTATGGGTAAACCCTGCTAGCAGTAGCGCCAGCAGCACGGCAGCGGCGGCAGAATAGATCGGCGCTTCCGGATCGATCCAGCCTTCCACTGGTTCGATGCTGAGGAACCAGCGTCCGTTGGGGACGTCGATGCGGCGTACCACAGGTGAATGCTGCGGCGTTGCGCCGGACCGCACGAACACCACGCGTTCCTCGCTGCCATGCGGGATGTAGGCCAGCTCGTAGCGATAGCCCGAATGTTCCAGCTGCGGCAGGCCGCTGCTGATGAGCAGGTCGGGGATCCGGATCAGCGCCGTGACGAAGCCCCAGAATTTGTCTTGCCCATCGCCATCCGGCAGGAACACCGGCAGGCGGCCGACCACCGCCAGACCACCCTGTAGCAGTTCCATCGGACCGGCGAGCGTCAGGCTCCGCGTTTGCAGTGCGAGAAAGGCTTCCTTGTTGCGTGCCGGGTCCTTGAGCAGATCGTGACCGATCGCCTTGGCATTCGGGCCGAGCGGCACGACCTTAGATACGATGCCGTCCTTGGCAAGTTGCAGGCTGCTGATGCCGCCGTACAGTTTCAGCATCTCGCTGGCTATCTGATCGAACTGATCGATTTCGCCACGGCCGTTGCGTAGCATCGCGGCTAGAGCATACGTGGCCGACAGGGACCTGGCGAGGCGCTCTTCGAGCATGGAACTCTGATTGGCAGCAATCACTTCCGCCTCGCGCTGTTCGTGCTCGATCGTTACATGCATGATCAATGCCGCGAGCGTGCCCGCGAAGAGCAGGGCGATACAAAATGACATGGCCGTAATCAGGCGCAAGCGCAAGCGAAGCTTCGATTCGTCGCCGCTCGTTCCCATCAGTGCCGTTACTACGCGATTCATTGCATGCTGCTCCAGTACTTCGTGCTTATGCCGCCACAGCGGAGCTGTGCGGCAGGGTTTATCTTCGCCGGAAGCCAAGTCTTCTTGCTGTGTATGAGCGCAAAGTCGTTTGCGCTTTTCCGCATGAAGGCTCCCATTCCGCTGCGTGCCGTCAGGCGGCGAATTTTAGAGGATGGAGGTCGGCGAGCAGCTTGTCGACGTCGAGCAGTGCAAGCACGCGCTGCTCAATCTTTCCTATGCCTAGTAGGTAGTGCGCACCGTCTTCCATGCGGATCGCCGGCGCCAGCCGCATCTGCGCCGCGCAAAGTGTCGTCACGTCGATCACGCATTCGGCGGCGATCCCGATCAGGCAATCTCCGCTGTGCAGAATCACCACTTCGGCGTTGTTTTCCTGTAGCGGCCGGGACAGGCCGAGCATGGCCGGCAGGTCGACGACGGGCACGTCGATGCCGTGCACCATGATCGTGCCGATGATTGCGTCGCCGCGATGACGAGGACGCACCTCGTCCATGCGCCGCAGCTCCAATACCTTGTGCAGCGGGGCGCCGTACTGGCGGCCGGAGGCGCGATACGTCAGATAATCCGCGCACCCCGCATCGGCCATGGCTGTGTCCGGCTCGGAGCCGGGCGGGGATACGTATGTGTTGGTGTGCATCGCAGGTCCTTTCAACGGTTCTTCTCGCCGCATGTTGCGTATTTGCTCATGCTGTCAGGCGAACGCGGACTTGGGCCTGCCGTCGGCGATCATTTTCGAGATGGCCTCCGCGGTCTGCGGCCGGCCCATCAGGTAGCCCTGGCCGACGATGCCCTTGTATGCCTTGAGCAGGTCGAGCTGCGCCTTGTCCTCGATGCCTTCCGCGACGACGCGCAGGCCGAGCTTGTTGGACATGGCGACGATGGCGCCAACAATGGCCGCGTCGTCCTGGTCGCTGACGATATCGCGGATGAAGGAGCTGTCGATCTTGAGCGCATGCAGCGGCAGCTTCTTGAGATACGCCAGCGACGAGTGCCCGGTACCGAAATCGTCGATCGAGAACTGCACGCCCAGATCGGCCATCTGATGCATGATAGCGATCGAGGCGTCGAGATCGTGCATCACCACGCTTTCGGTGATTTCCAGTTCCAGACAGAAATGGGGCAGGCCACTGTGCTGCAGCGCTAGCGAGACCTGGCGCGCCAGGTCCGCGCTCTGGAACTGGCGGCCCGAGAGATTGATTGCCATCAGCCGGTGACCGGGGAACTCCTTGCGCCAGGCCTGGGCCTGGGTGCATGCGGTGCGCAGCACCCATTCGCCGATCTGGACGATGAGGCCGGTCTCCTCGGCGATGTTGAGGAAGGCTTCCGGCGCCAGCAGGCCGCGTTCCGGATGGCGCCAGCGCAGCAGCGCCTCGAATCCGACCAGCTTGCTGGTGTTGCAGTCGAACTGCGGCTGGTAGTGCAGCTCCAGCTCGTTGCGCTCGATGGCCTTGTGCAGCGCGGTCTCCATCGCCAGGCGCTGGCTGGCCTGGGTGCCGAGCCCTTCGTCATACAGCTCGTACCAGGAGCCACCTGAACTCTTGGCGCGGTACATCGCCATATCGGCGTTCTTGAGCAGGATGTCGGTGCTGGCGCCGTCGTCCGGATAGACACTGATGCCGATGCTGACGGAGACGTACACTTCCTCGCCATCGAGCTGGAACGGCGCACGGAAGGCGTCCAGGATCTTTTGCGCAACGCTGCAGGCATCCTTCGGGCTCCTGACTTCCGACAGCACGATGGTGAACTCGTCGCCGCCCATGCGCGCCACCGTGTCGGCGCTGCGCACGCTGCCACGCAGGCGATGCGCGGCCTGTTGCAGCAGCTGGTCGCCGGCATCGTGCCCCATGCTGTCGTTGACCAGTTTGAAGCGGTCGAGGTCCAGGAACATCACGGCGAAGCGCAGGTCGGAGTTGCGTTTGGCCTGGTTCATCACCTGGTTGAGTCGGTCGCTGAACAGCACCCGATTCGGCAGGTCGGTCAACTGGTCGTAGTACACCTGGTGCAGGATCCGTTCCTCCGCCGACTTGCGCTCGGAAATGTCGGAAAACACGCCGACGTAATTGGTGACACGGCCATGGTCGTCGACCACGCGGCTGATGTTGAGCCACTGCGGGTAGATGTCGCCGTTCTTGCGTATATTCCAGATCTCGCCCTGCCACTTGCCGCTCTGTCCGATGGCTTCCCACATCTCCTTGTAGAATTCCTGGCTCTGCCGTCCGGAGCTGAGCATGCGCGGATTGCGGCCGACCACTTCCTGCAGGCTATAGCCGGTGATCGTTGTGAAGGCGCGGTTGACGGTGAGGATGTTGCCCTTGTCGTCGGTGATGGTCATGCCTTCCAGCGAGTTCTCGAAGGCCTGGTTGGCCAGGCGCATCGAGCGCTCGTTTTGCTTGCGACGCGAAATATCGTGCACCGTCAGTTGCGCAATGGAGCGGTCGAGCAGGTGCGCCGAGTCGATCGTGACTTCGGCCGGAAACTCCCGGCCGTCGAGCGATTTGAACAGCCATTCGAAGCGTTGCGAGCCGTGCAGCATGCTCTCTTCGATCTTTTCGAGCAGCGCTGCGGCCGACAGTGCGCCGTCCGGCTGTTCCATAGGCTGCAGCTGGCCCAGCCCCATTTCCGCGAACGCCTGCACGTTTGGCACGGCAAACAGCTTGAGCGCGGCGCGGTTGCAATCGATGAAGCGATCCTTGCTGCGCAGGATCACGCCGTCGGTGGTGCCTTCGAACAGCGTGCGGAACAATGTGTGCTCGCGATCCAGTTCGGCACTTTTCCTGCGGCGCTCCCGTGCCTCGCGATAGGTCAGGGCGGCGGTCAGGCAGAAGAAGACGGTGGCCAGCATCGACATCGCCAGCAGCGTGAGGCGCGAGTCGCGGTTGAATTCGGCGCCGCGTTCATAGGACCGGGTGCTGGCCTCGATTATCTGCGGCAGGGACTGGTGCAGCTCGGTAAACATCTGGTTGGACAGGGAGGCAGTGTCGACGGCATACATGCGCAACGCGCCTGCCGGGTCCTTGTCGAGCAGCGCCAGCACGCGTTCCCGGCTGTTCGATACACGGTTATACAGATGGCTCACCTGCGCCCAGTAGTCGCCGCGCTTGGGATCGTGCTGGAGCTTGCCGAGCTGCTGGCGAACTTCGCCGTCGGAATGGACCAGTGCACCCTTGTCGGCGGGGGATAGCTGCTGCTTGCGGAGCACGTCGAGAAATAGTTCCTGCGAACGCTGCAGCTGTGCCTCGATGTCGGATAGTTGCTTGAGGGCCGCGCCGCTGCTGTCGTATAGGCGGTCGAGATCCTGCGCGCCCCGGTGCAGCCCCCACCAGCCAATATTGCTGACAAAGAAACCCGAAGCCGCACCCACCAGGAACATGATCAGCAACAGGTTTGAAACGATGATCTTGCGCATGCTGATTGTCCTATGGGTTGCGGGCCTGGGCCCGATTAGAATCATTCAAGGAGAAGTGCCGGCCGGCTGTGCCGCCCGGCAGTGGTTGCAGGCGCAGCCACGGGCACGCACCTGCCGGAACGGGCGGCTTACTTCGCCTGGCCGATCATGTAGTCGGCGGCGGCGATCACGTCCGCATCCGACAGGCTGGCGTTGCCGCCCTTGGCCGGCATCACGCCCTTGCCCTTGAGGGCGGAAGCGTGCAACGCGTCGGCGCCGGTCTTGATGCGCGGTGCCCATGCTGCCTTGTCGCCGAACTTCGGCGCGCCGGCAGCGCCGGTGGCGTGGCATGCGGCGCAGGTGGATTCATAGACTTCCTTGCCGCCGGCAAAGCTCTGGCCCGCGATCACCAACAAACCTGCAGCGACGGCTGCACTGATGAAACTGACTTTCATGTTTTCTCCTTGGATTAAAGACATGGCGCAGGCGACGATGGGCCGGTGCACCGAATTGTCAGTCTGCAAGTAATGTGCCAATGGCAAGGAAAGCTTTAATCGCCGGAGCGGGGCGCGACACCCATTCCGGATCAAGCCATTCTCGGAACCGGTAAATAAGGCAGTCCGCTTTGTCAGTGGCGGGAATGCGCAGCAAGGAGGGCGTGCCGCCGCGCGATCTAATCGGGGCGGCGGCTGGCGGACTAGCGCTGCTCGGGGGCGGCGCGCATGGCATCATCCGCAACCGGATGAAATGCACGCGAAATGTAGGCGGTGAGCGCCTGGATATCCGCATCGTTGAGCACCGACTTCCAGGCCGGCATGGAGGTGCCGGGCAGGCCGTCGCGGATGACGCCGGCCAAGCGTGCTCTGGTCATGTTGCGCATGAACTCGGGCGCGGTCAGGTCGCGCGGATGCGGTTCCAGGAAGCTGCCGATCCAGTTGCGCGCGGTCCCGTCCGCGGCATGGCAGAACGCGCAGTTTTTCTGGAACAGCGTCTCGCCACGTTTTTCAAGCGACGTCAGGTCGGCGATCTTCGGTATTCTGTCATGCAGGTGATAGGGCGTGGCGCTAGTGATGGCGTCGACGTCCTTGGGCGGCCAGTCCCCGGGCGCAAAACCCATACGCGGATAGGACAGCGGCCGCGAATCCCATGGCGTGCCTTCGTTCGTCACCTTGCCGCGATCATGGCAGCTCACGCAGCTCGACATGAACAGGCGGCGTCCGGCACGCTGTTCGGACGTGAGCTGCTCCGGCGGCGTGTCGAGTTTGATCTTGCCGGTCGCGAACGGAAATGCGGCTGAATACTGTTCATGGTTGGCCCAGCCGTTTTCCCGGGTATGGTAGGCGGTGTTTCTTGCTTTTGAGACCATGAATTCCTGCCGGATGAAATCGGCGACCGCCTCGATTTCGTTCGGTTGCAGGATGTCGGAAAAGCTTTTCATCGCCGTGCCCGGGCGTCCATGGCGGATCGATTCCAGCATCCGCTCGCGCGGCAGTTGTTGCGGCGTGATGGCAGTGAAGTCGCGCGGGCGCGGCTCCAGATAACTGCTGGCCAGCGTCTGCGCATTGCCGGAGTAGCCGTGGCAAAAATAGCAGCGGAAGTTGTAGATGCGCCTTCCCAGTTCGAGCGTCTCGGCGCTGGGCGGGGCTGCTTCGGTGGTAGCTGCTGCCGAAGCTGGCGGTTTCGGTGAGTCGCTGCAGGCGGCGAGCGCTAGGACGGCTGCCGCCAGTAATGCTGGCAATTTCATTATTTGATCTTCGCTTGTTTTCCGGTGCCGGCAGGCGGCTGGATGAAGCGCTGGAACACGAATTCGGCCACATCGGCGATTTCCTGTTGCGTCAGCACCTTATCCCAGGCCGGCATTTCGGTGCCGAGCTTACCAGAGGATATGGCATTGAACAGCGCGACACGATTCAGTTCCTGGCGCGAAGCCGGATGCAGGAAGTTGCGCGGCTTCGGCATGATGAAGTAGGCGCGTGGGCCGCGACCATCGCCAGTGGTGCCATGGCAGGTGGCGCAATTGCTCATGTAGAAGGCCGCACCCTTGACGGCATCGCCTTTCAGGCTATGCGGGAGCGGCGCTTTCATATCGGCCGACAGCGACTTGGCCGGCGTGTGTTGCGGCGACATCGCCATCGCGCCTGCCATGCCTACTCCGGGCATGCCATGTGCGCCTGGTGCGGGGGAGCCCTTACCATGGCGCGTGCCGGAAATGCCTTCGATGCTCGTCATGCCCATGAAGCTGGATCGGATGTAATCGACCACCGCATTGATGTCGTCCGCGCTCAGTTGTGTCTGGAAACCGGCCATCGCGGTTTCCGGGCGGCCGTAAGTAACCGACTTGAGCATGCGCTCCTTGGACAGGTCGGTCTTGGCTGCAGGCGCGGTGAAATCGCGCGGCGGCGGGTTCAGGCTGGCCTGTGCGCGGCTCCTGCCATCGCCTTTGTCGCCGTGGCAGACCGAGCAGTTCTTGGCGTATACGAGTCGGCCGCGATTCATATCGTTCGAAATATTGGCAGGCATGAAGTTGGCGCGCACGTAGTCGACCACCGCCTCGATTTCCTTCTGGTTCATCTGCGACTGCCAGCCGACCATGGCGGTGCCGGCCTTGCCGCCCTTGACGATGGCAATCATGTAGTCGCGCGTAAGTTGCGACGCGGTCGGTGAGGTGAAGTCGCGCGGTGGCGGGTTGAGGCTGCCGCGCGCGCGGCTATTGCCGTCACCCTTATCGCCGTGGCAGACCGAGCAGTAGTTATGGTAGATCGCGGCCGGGTTGATTTTTCCGTCGCTCGAGCTCACATGCGCGCCGGCGAAGGCATTCGACGAGAAAGCGGCGATTCCCAGGAAAAGGAAAGCAATCCGATTTCGGGAAAGCGGAAGCAAGGTTCGTGCGGCGGCGAGCAAGCTGTGTTTGGTCTTGGTCATGGCGTGGGAGGGCGTCAATGGCTGGTTATAGCGATATGTAGGTCACGACAACTAAATTATCGATGACATAGAGCAAGAATGGTGCCCGAAAAAATGGGGTGGCAAGACGGATGCCAGGGTTGGTATGTTGTTTGCTAGAAAGGTTTCAAATTGAAATTTTCCGGGCGTGACGACCTCGCCGGAGTTGAATAGGCGGCCGGTCAAGACGTCGGGGTTGTTTGGTATGGGCATTCAAGGGGTATATGAGAAAACTTCCATCTCCCAAAGTATTGGTCATTGCACTTGCGTGTGCGTTTCTAGGCGCGGGTTGCGCCGTGCAGACGCAGGCGCCGGCGGAAAATGCGCCGCTGGTGTTTCCTGCGCCTCCTGATGAGCCGCGCTTTATCTTCGAGCGCACGCTGTATTCGAGCGCAGACGTCGAGAAGGAGGATAAGAGTGCGGATCTGCGTCGTGCCATGACCGGCGAAGCACGTACCGGCGAGGGGCTTGGCAAGCCATATGGTGTGGCGGTGTATCACGGGCGCGTTTATGTGTCCGATAGCGCCAAGCGCGCGGTAGTGGTGTTCGATATCCCGGGGCAGCATTTCTTCAAGATCGGGGAGGATGATCCTGGGCGTCTGCTCATGCCGCTCGGGCTCGATGTGGACGGCAACAGCAATGTCTATGTGGTCGACAGTTCCCTCAAGGTGGTCCAGGTTTACGACAAGGATGGCAAATTCCTGCGCTCGATCGGCGAGCGCGGCGATTTTTCCCGGCCGTCTGGTATCGCCGTCGATGCTGAAGGTAAGCGCATCTACGTAGTCGATACGGGGTCGGTCGCCAATGAAAAGCACCGCGTGCGTGTGTTTGATGCGCAAACCGGCAAGCATCTGCTCGATATTGGCAAGCGCGGTACCGGTCCTGGCGAATTCAACCTGCCGCGCGACGTCGTGATCGGGCGTGACGGTTTGCTTTATGTGACGGACGGCGGCAATTTCCGGGTGCAGGTGTTTCGGCCCGATGGCACGTTCGTGAAGACCTTCGGTTCGATCGGTCGGCAGGGTGGGCAGTTTTCCCGGCCCAAGGAGGCGGCGGTCGATCTGGATGGGAATGTCTATGTGATCGACAGCGCCTTCGGCAATTTCCAGATCTTTGACGCGGAAGGGCAGTTGCTGCTTGCCGTCGGTTCGCGCAGTGAAAAGGATGATCGCGCCAAGTACATGCTTCCTTCCGGGATTGCGGTGGACGGCGATGGCCGGGTGTACGTCGTGGATCAGTACTTCCGCAAGGTGGACGTCTATCGGCCGGCCAAGCTCGAGCAGGATGCCGGGTTTGCCGTGAAGCGGGAAGCCGATCAAAAAAAATAGTGCGTGAGCGTGTTTGTCCGGATGTGAAAACGCTGCGCGCATCGCTTCCAGCATTCGGGAAGCGGTTCTTGAGTTCGGGATGTGAAGGGATGGCCGGCAGTGCTTACGTTCGGCTCAATGCGATGGATATTGATGATGTGCCTAACCTGGATCAATTTTTGTAGCTGGTGCGAAATTTGCTAAATAGAAGGAAACCGGTTCGGTAGTGTAGTTGGAGGTTCTATCGAAATTGGGGTCTTCCTTTGAATCGTACATAAATAAAGAAAGGCAGGTGAGGTTTATGAGAAATCAATTATTAAAACGGGTTACGCATCGCATGACGGGCGTAATGGCCATGCTGCTGATCGGCGCCGGTTTCATCGCGTCCGATGCGTCGGCCGGCATTTCCAACACCAAGCACAACCTGAGCGGCAGTATGACTGTGGCCGGTCGGGTGAACTCGTTCGCGCCGGATGCTGCAACCACGACCGGCAACGGCGAGATCTGCGTGTTCTGCCATACGCCGCACGGCTCGGATACCGGTGCCGCAGTGCCGTTGTGGAACCGCAGTCTCGGTGCAAAGGGCGGGGCGACGTACAAGACGTATAACAGCCTCGGCACCTCCAGCCTGGACGGCGCTACAGCGCCAGTGGGATCAGTCTCGCTCGCCTGCCTGTCGTGCCATGACGGCACGCAGGCCATGAACGTGATGATCAACCAGCCGGGCTCCGGCGGTTACAACTCGGGTGGTCAGGCATGGGCCGGTACCTGGACCGGTGCTAATCAGACTGGCGGTACGCTTGCGGTCTCCGGGCAGATTACGTATATCGGCACCGATCTGACCAACGATCACCCGATCGGCATCCAGTATGCGGGCGGTCCGAAAGGCACCACGACGATTCCGACGACATCGGGCAAGGGCGTCTACACGTCGACAATGTTCCGCGATGCGGACTTCCAGCCGGCGAATGCTCAGGCGCTTAACAGTATGACGGTCTGGTGGGTGGATACCGAGCGTGACGCCAACGGCGCCATCAACCCGAACGGCACCCGGGAAAAGACCGACATGCAGCTCTATACCCGTACCGAGACGGGAACCGGCTATACCTCGGCTCAGCCGTTCGTTGAATGCGCAAGCTGCCACGATCCGCATACCGAGAACGTGACCTTCCTGCGTATGACTGACGGTAACAAGAACAGCCAGATATGCCTTTCCTGCCATATCAAGTAAGCATCTAAGCAAGTAACCTGATTGCTTGGCACGAGAGGGGTAGACAGGGCGACTTGTCTACCCCTTATTTGTGGCCGGCATTGTCTGCGAACCAGAGGATCGTTATGAAAATGAAGCACATGAATCCATGCCGTTCGGCGCTGTTGTCCTTGCTGCTCGCAGTTGCGGGGCACGCCTTTGCCGGCAATGCCATACCTGCGGCAAAAGCGCCGTTTGCGCGTGTGGGCGATGCCGTCATTACGCAGGACGAGTTCAATTCGGCATTCAGCCTGGCCGCGCGCAACAAGTTCTATCACGGCAAGCCGCCCGAGGGCGGGATAGGCGCATTGCAGCGCGAAGTGGCGGATCAGCTGGTGGCTCGCATTCTGCTCGTGCGCGAAGCGAAGCATCGTGGCCTCAAGGCCGATCAGGATGAGGTGCGCAAAACGATTCAGTCGTATGAGCAGCGCTATGCCGCCAGTGAGCAATGGAAGAAGACGCGCGACCAGGTGCTTCCCGGCCTGACTGCCCGGCTGGAAGAAGACAGCTTGCTGGCTCAACTGGAAAAAAACGTACGCAACGTGCCGAAGCCTTCGATGAAGGATGTCAAGGCGTATTACGCCGCGCATCCGGAAAAATTCACGGAGCCCGAGCAGCTGCACGTGTCGGTGATCCTGCTGAAGGTGGAGCCGTCGTCGCCGGGCACCGCCTGGGTCAAGGCGAACGAGGAAGCACAAGCGATTGTGAAGAAGCTGCAGGCAGGTGCCGATTTCGCGGAAATGGCGCGCTTGCATTCGGCCGACGACACGGCGAAGAAGGGCGGAGACATGGGATACCTGCATGGCGGGATGCTGCCCGATGGAACGCAGGTTGTGCTTAATGCCATGAAGCCGGGCGATATTTCCAATCCGGTCCAGGTGCTGGAGGGGATGGCCGTGTTTCGCCTGGACGACCGCAAGGTGGCCAAGCTGAACAGTTTCGAAAAAGTGCAGAGCCGCGCGCAGGACCTGCTGCAGCGCGATCAGTCCGAGCAGGCGTGGAGCGGTCTGATCGCGGAGCTGCGCAAGAAGACTCCCGCCCGGATAGATGACTCGCAGTTCCTTCCGCTGGCGGAGAAGCCGGCCGACAATGCGGCCGCAAAATGAGAAATGGAAGACGAACCCTCCCCTTTGTATAGCGTACGAGGTGTGATGTGCCTGGAGCGCCGGCAAAGCGTGTTGTCATGTCGCCTATCCTGTATATGGCGCTGGCGGCATTGTTTTTGCCGCGCACTGGCTTCTCCGCGCTTCCGCCTCCGCTCCCGACCGCTTCGGGGGAGCCCGCCGGTTCGGGTGCGTCCGAGTCGGCGGCAAACAAAGGCAGCAAGGCAAGCGGCGCAGGATCGCCGTCAGGTAGCATCGATTGGGTGATGCCGAGGATCCGGTGGGGTGGAAATATTTCATATGACGCGCGTAGCAGCAGCGGCAGCGAAGGGCAGAAGAGCATGCAGCGGGATCTGATGTTAACGCTGCGCGCGGCCACTGATACCTTCATCTGGCAGCCCTGGTTTAGCAGGATCAGCGGCAATCTCAATTTGACGACGTCGCGCAACAGCGCGCAGTCGAGCGGGGGTGACGTTAACCAGGAATTTGGTGGCAAGAGTGTTGCGCTCTCCGGTAGCGGGCAGCTCAATATCTTGCCCTACAGCCGCTTCCCGTTCGAGGCGCATGTGACGCGCACCAACAGCACAGTCACCAGCGACCTGTCGCTGCCACTGGATTACACCTCGCAGCAGATGGGCTTCACGCAACGCTTTAGGCGCAACAACGGAGACGCGATGTTGTCTTTCGAGCGCGCCAGGCAAAGTAGCGGCAGCACGGGAACAGACCGCCAGGATGTGGTGCAGGCAGCTTTCAGTCACAACCTGAAGAACCAGCGAATTCAGCTGACGGGGAATGCGTCGGATAACCGGCGCGACGGCACCGGCGACTACGCGAAACAGACCAACCTCACCTTGCAGCATAGCTATTCGGCCGATTCCACGTTTTCCGTGGACAGTATGGCCAACGCCACGAACACGAATAATTTCCTGGGGCAGTCGCAAAGTGAAATGCACCTGAATCAGCTCAACTCGCAGGGGTTCTGGCGATCCTCTGACCGCCCGCTGCTGCTGAACGGCGGCGCGCGCCTGCTTACCGTGACATCGGCCTTCAGCGGTCCGGATATGGTTGGCGGCCCCCAGAGTTCTCGTGTACGCACCGCCAACGCCAATGCAGGCGGCAGTTACGATGTCACGCAATATCTCCATTTCAACGCAACGGCGAATGTAGGCGTGACGGAAAATCAGGACCGTCACAACACCAGCAGCAGCGAATCCGCCGGCTTGAATTACGCACCGGCGTCGCGCGCACTGGGCGAATTCCTATACAGCTGGTCGGTATCCGGCGGTATCAGCAACTATAGCGGCGACGGCCTCGGCGGGCATCGGGAAAACGTCCAGTTCAACCAAGGCTTGAGCCGCAATTTCAACCTGGATGACTCCGGAGCATCGATTGGCATCGACGCCGGCCAGATGGTGTCCGTGGCCAGGGACAGCGTGGCAGGCGTGAACGATATCGCGCCGACCAGGATGCTGACGCATAACGCCGGCGTGTCATGGTCGAGGACGAAGGATGCGAACCTGACAATGGTTCGTCTGAGCGCCAGCGATTCGCGCGGACTGGACGGTAACCAGGAATATTTTCAGATGCTGAATCTGCAGTTATTCAGCAACGTGCAAAGCGGCAGTTACAGTTCATGGAGCGGCAATCTCACGATGCAGGCAACCCGCCAGGGCGCTTCCGCGGTCGCGCTGCCCTCGGCGACCGGCGAAACCGGAAACAGCTCGCTGCAGTCGTCCACTTCGCACCACTCGTTTACGACGACTTCCAGCGGCGCTGTTTCGTATCAGAACAGCCGTTTCTTCGGTGTTCGCAATCTGCGTTTTACTTCCGACCTCAGGCTCAACAGCATGGCCTTGCTACCGGTGCTGGGCGGACCTAAGGACCAGGAAACGGCGGCATGGGAAAACCGCTTCACGTATGGACTTGGAAGGACGCAGTTTAGCGTGACGACCCTTATCGCGCGCAGCGTCGTGCCGATATACGGGCGCAATCCGGACGGGACCGAGCAGCTGACTGGTTCCACCCGAACCAACAAGGCGATCATGTTCTCGTTGATGCGCTCATTCGGGAATTATTAGTTTTTGTTTTTGTAATAGCATGAAAGGTAGGAAGGGAATGATAAGAGCAATGCAATACAGCAGGTTCATGCGGGCGCTCCTGCTCGGCATGATGATCCTGGCGTCGGTTTACGCCGACATGAAGAGCGCGCGCGCCGAGTACGGCGATATCGTGATCAACAACTATTCGGATGCGGCCGGCATGCGCCCGCCGATCTTCCCGCACTGGTTCCACCGTATTCGCTTCCGTTGCAAGGTCTGCCACGCGGACCTGGGCTTCAAGTTCAAGGCGGGCGGCAATGAAATCAACATGGTGAAGATCATCGACGGCCAATATTGCGGCGCCTGCCATAACGGCAACATCGCCTGGTCGGTCGAAAACTGCAACCTGTGCCACTCCGGCAAGCCGGGCACGCCGACGCAAGTGCACGAGAGCACCATCAGTTCGCTGGTCGTTCCTGCCAACGCATCGACGCAACAGACTCAACAGCAAAAGAAATAGGAGCAACCATGAAAGCATCAATCATGCTCCGCGCAGCACTCGCTCTGGCCGCGGCAAGCGCCTTCGCCACGCAAGCCGGTGCGGCCGGCAAGCCCGACGGCAAGGCCGTCTACGACTCGACCTGCGTCGCCTGCCACGGCACCGGCGCGGCGGGCGCGCCCAAGCTGGGCGATTCCGCCGCCTGGGAGCCGCGCATCAAGACCGGCAAGGCGGCGCTGTACGCAAGCGCCACCAAGGGCAAAGGCATCATGCCGCCGCGCGGCGGCAACGCCAAGTTGAGCGACGCCGAAGTGCAGGCCGCCGTCGATTACCTGGTTAGCCAGGCCGACGGCAAGAGCTCCAAGGCGGCTGAACCTGCCGCGGCGCCTGCGGCAGTCGCTGCGGCTACGCACCCGGCTGCGTTTTCGCCCAGCATCAACAACTTCAACCGCCTGCTGCGCGCGCCGGGCAAGTACAACCGGCCGCAGGCGGAAGACGGCATCCACGATCCGGAAAATGACGGCACCGTGTCGCTGCAGCCGCCGGCAGCCGCGTTCGATTCGCTGGTCAAGAACGGCTACGGCAACCATGTGGATTGGGTCAAGTCGCTCAACGAGGACAAGATCAATCCGCGCTTCGACCGCAATGACCCGAACGCCAAGCCGATGGTGATGGACCTGAACATCGTGCGCGAGGTGAAAGGCTCGATGCCGGACGTGGTGTATCCGCACAAGCAGCATACGCAATGGCTGGACTGCTCGAACTGCCATCCTGCGATCTTCGTTCCGCAAAAGGGCGCGAACCAGATCAGCATGGCGGCCATCCTGCTCGGCCAGAAGTGCGGCGTCTGCCATGGCAAGGTTGCATTCCCTGTCGCGGAATGCCGCCGCTGCCATTCGAAGAGCAAGGCGCTGCCGGCGAACGCTGCAGCCAAGCCATGAAAATGAAGGGCGAAAAGCCTGCGCTATTGCTAGCGCTCGCGCTGCTGTCCGGTATTCCGGCTGCCTCCCTGCCGATGCTCGCGACGGCGGAGAGCGCCGGAGGGCAGCCGTCAGCCGGCAGCCTGCAGGCCACCGTCGACAGCAAGATGCGGCTGGTGAAGCTGCTGCTTGACCGCTCGCCGGCGGTGCTGCGCATTCCGGATAGCGGCAATGCGCAGGCCAAAGGCTTGCTGGCCGAGGCGCAGGCGGCATATCAGCGCGCAGGCGGCGAAGCGCAGACCGGGAGGCAGGCAGCGGCAATCAAGCTGCTCGACGAGGCGTTGCGCCAGATCGTCGCAGCGTCGCGCCTGGTGCCGGACCCGGCCCAAGCCGCCGCCCAGGAGCGCGTCCGTTACGTGCAGTTGAGCGAGGCGATCCGCGCGTTCCAGGCTTTGTACCGGAACGCGTCTAGACGCAGCGCGAACAATGCGCAGGCGGCCGCGCTCGCGCCCGACTTGGAACGCATCGGCACCATGCTGGACAAGGCCGCGGGTCTGGCGTCGGCCGGCAATCACCGGGAGGCGAACCGGCAACTCGACGATGCCTACAAAATCGTTGCGTCGATGCTCAACAAGATCCTGGCATCGGAAACCATCGTCTACGACGCGAAGTTCGCTACGCCTGCCGACGAGTTCCAGCACGAGCTGGCACGCAATAGGGGTTACGAGGAGCTGGTGCCGATCGCGCTGGCACAGTTGCATACACCGCCCGAGACGGCAGCTTTGAGCGAACGTTACGTACAGCAGAGCCGGCAGTTGCGCGACGTGGCTCGGCAGCAGGCGGCGGGCAACGATTACAGCAATGCGTTGAAGACAATACTTGACGCGACTGGGCATTTGCAGCGGGCTTTGCGCGTTGCCGGCCTGGTCGTGCCGCAGGCGGAAGCCAAGCAATAGAAAGGTAGGAATGAACATGAAATCGCAATGGAAAACAAGTCTGGTCATGCTGGCCGGGGTGGTTGGCCTGAACATGCTTGGCGTAGCCTTCGCTGCAGACGCGCAGCCGGCCGCCGACAATGCGGGCGCAGTGCGCGCTCCTCGCCAGGCGGAAGACAAGGAGCAGCTGGAGCGCCGGCTCGGCTCGGTCGCGACGCTAATCGAGAAATCTTCGGCGGCCAAACAGATCGAAGCCAGTGGCAAGCCGGAAGCGCTGGCAATGCGCGCCAAGGCGCGTGAGCTGCGGCTGCAGGCGGAAGAATCTTACAAGGCGGGCAAGTATCCCGACGCGACGCGCACGCTCGATCTCGCCGCGCGCGCGATGATGGAAAGCGTGCGCCTGGCCGCGTCCGAACAGTTTGGCGCCGAGAAGAAGCAGCGCGATTTCGACAACCGCATGGAAAGCGTCAAGGCCTTGCTGGCCGCGCAAAAGCGCATCGCTGCGGAGAAGAAGCTCGGCGCGAAGGGCGCTGAAACCAGCAGCCAGATCGAGGCGCAGATGCGCGAGGCGGCGGCGCTGGCCGCGGCCGGCAAGCTCGACGAAGGCCGCGCGTTGCTGGACAAGGTCTATGTCACGACCAAGACGTCGATCGAAAGCATGCGAGAAGGCGACACGCTGGTGCGCTCGCTGAACTTCGCGACCAAGGAAGAGGAATATCACTACGAGATTGACCGCAACGACACGCACAAGATGCTGGTGAAAGTACTGCTGGACGAAAAGCGCGCCAGCAATCCCAACCTGGAGAGCATGGTGCAGAAGTATCTTGACCAGGCGGCGGCTCTGCGTGCCAGCGCGGAAGGTATGGCTGGCAAGCGCGACTTCGAATCTGCGATCAAGGCGCTGGAGGATTCGACCAAAGAACTGGTACGCGCTATCCGCGGCGCAGGAGTTTATATTCCGGGGTAAGCGGCGGGGGCGCGCTAAGACTCGCCAGCCCGCGGAAAGATGGAAGCTGCGGGCGTGGCTCTCCAACAAGAATGCAAATTACGGCGAGCCTATAAAATAGCCGGCGCTTCCGAAAATAGTCTCGCAACGCGCCTTTAGAAACGAACCATAGCCACATGCACGCGCTTACACATTACTGGCGGATAGGCATGCAGCTGGCAGCCGCCATGATGCTTGCCCTCTCATGTCTGAATCCGCTCGCGGCCGCGGATCACCTTCCGCTCGCCAAGGACGGTTTGCACGATCCGAACAATCCTGGAATCAAATACCTGCAGGAGCCGGAGGAAGCCCTATCGAATCTACCTCCGGATGAAGTCGGCAACAGGGTGCGCTGGGTGAAGGCGCTGGAGCAGCGTGCCATTACGCCACGCACCAACATCCTGCAAAATACCAGGATCTACACGCTGAACCTCGATGTGCTGTTGCCGTACACCGGCGAAATGCCGATGGTGCTGTTCCCGCACAAGCAGCACACCGAGTGGCTGGACTGCACCAACTGCCATGAGCATTTGTTCAAGTACAAGGCGAACACCACCAAGGGGCTGAACATGTTCAATGTGCTGCAGGGAGAATTTTGCGGCCGCTGTCACGGCGCGGTGGCATTTCCGTTGACGGAATGCCGGCGCTGTCATAGCGTTGAGCGCAAGTGACGCAATCGGATACAACCATGGTTTCTCTTCGCAGCAAGCGCAATTTCCTTCGCATCGCATGCGCGGTTCTGGCATTCTGGATTGCCGCGCTTTGCATCCCGGCGCAGGCCGAGTATGCCGACGTAGTCCTGAACAATCGTGCGGAAAAAGAGGGGGTGCGTCCGGTCATATTTCCGCACTGGTTTCACCGCATCCGTTTCCGTTGCAAGGTATGCCATTTCGAACTGGGCTTTCAGATGCGTGCGGGTAGCAATAACGTGCTGATGTCGGATATCATCGACGGCAAGTTTTGCGGGATGTGCCATAACGACCAGATCGCGTGGGGACCGGCCAACTGCGACCTGTGCCACTCTGGCCGGCCAGGACTGCAGAGCGGCATCTACGGTGGGGCGTCAACCGCCGGACCGGGGCGTTGGTAAAGAAGGAGCTGGCAATGAGTGGAAAAACGGTGTCGAAGGGTAGTGGAGCTGAGCGCCGTTTCCGGGCAGGCGTAGTCCTGACCTCGCTCTGCCTGTGCTTGTCGGCGTGCGCGGTGAGCGAGCCCGTATCCGACGTTCCGGCCGCGAACCGGCCGCTGCTGGCGCCATCCAGCACAATCACCGGCGCACGCCTGTATGCGCCGCCGGGACCAGTGTTCGGCGCGCTTGCCCGGCCGGTTCCGCCTGCCGCGGCCGCGCCCACCTACCTCAACTTTCTTGCTCCTTCCGCTGTCGCCGCGCGCAACAATGCCATGTATGTCGCCGATATCGGCCATCGCCAGCTGCTTCGCTACGATGCCGCGTACATGGCGCTGTCGCGCTTCTCCGATTATCCCGCCGCAAGCGTCAGCGCCCTTGCCGTAGGGCCGGATATGTCGCTGTACGTAGCGGATGCCGATGCCGGCCGGGTAATGCATTTTTCCTGGGACGGCAGGCTGCTGCAGGGCTTCAGCAGCGATACGGCGATGGGGCGTCCGGTCGGCATTCTGCTGAACGACGCCAGCGGACAGGTGCTGGTGGCCGACAATCTGTATAACCATGTGGTGATTTTCAACTCTCTCGGCAGGCCGAGCGGCACGCTCAAGTCGCTGCGCACGCGCAGCTTGGCCGCGATGGCGGGTGGGCCGGACGGATTGTACCTGGTGGATCGCCTCGGCCGCGAAGTGGTGGTGATGGGGCTGGACGGCGAGGATCGCTATGTACTGGGCGGCGGTGTGCTGAAGGATCCTGCGGCGATTGCGGTGGATGGTTTCAACCGTGTATTCGTGGCAGACGCGTTCGACGACAGCATCAAGGTATTTGTCGACGGTGAGGTGGCGGCATCCTTCGGCGCCGGTCAAGGCGGCGCATCGTTCAACCGCATCGCTTCGTTGTTCATCGAGCGCGACATCCTCTATGTCGCCGACAGTATGAACCGGCGTATACAGACGTTCCGCATTGCGCCGCCCGCGACCGCGAGGCCTGCGAATGAATAGCCTGCGCGCCATGCTGGCCGCGCTGATCAGCGTGGTGCTGCTGCTGGCGGGCTGCGCCGACACGAAGTACGTGATGCAGTTTGACGTCGAGCGCCAGGCTGGCGCGCGCGTCTGGCCCCCGGAGGGCGAAACTCCGCGCTATCGCTACCTCGGCCAGTTGACCGGCGAGGAGAACCTGGTCGCCGAGGATGGCGACAGGCGTGGCGCCGCGCTTAAGCTGTTTTACTGGCTGGTTGGCCTGGCCGGTTTAGGCGAAGAGAAAATCACGCTCAAGCGCCCGCAAAGCGGAATGACGGATGAGCAAGGGCGCATCTACGTGACGGACGTGAGCAACCACGCGGTGTTCGTGTTCGACCAGCCCGCCGGCAAATTGCATGTCTGGACCACGGCACAGGAGAACCGGCGCTTTGTCACGCCGGTGGGCATCGCACCCGGCCCCGCAGGGCAGATACTGGTGGCGGACGCGGAACTGGGGCAGGTGTTCCGCCTCACCCCCGACGGCAAGCCGGCCGGCAGTTTCGGCGGCGGCGTGCTGAACCGGCCTACCGGGCTGGCACGTGACGCCCGGCGCGGGCGCATCTATGTGGCGGACACCCATGCACACGCCGTGAAAGTGTTCGACGACGATGGCAGCCTGCTGGAAACCATCGGCAAACGTGGCGAAGACGACGCAGGCTTGAATTTTCCGACCCATTTGGCGTTCGTCGGCGACCAGCTCTATGTCAGCGATAGCATGAATGCCCGGGTCCAGATATTCGATGCCCAAGGAAAATTCATCCGTAGCCTGGGCCAGCGCGGCCTCTATTACGGAAATTTCACGCGCCCCAAGGGCGTGACGGCGGATGACGCCGGCAATATCTATGTGGTGGAGTCATACTATGACAACTTGCTGGTTTTTAATCAGGAGGGACGCTTCCTGATGCCGATCGGCGGCACCGGCAAGGATATCGGCCAGTTTTATCTGCCATCCGGCGTCTGGAGGGATGCGCAGGGCCGCATCTACGTGGCGGACATGTTCAATGGACGGGTCGTCATTTTCCAATTCCTGGGCAATACGTAGCGCTTTCAACATTCCACTTCGTCCTCAAATCTGGCTCGCTTTTTGCTAAAGCAACTTTATTGATAAAGTGCATGCTTTGGGCAGCATTCAAGCGATGGCAAATTCGTGCAACAATCTGTTGCTAGATGCTTGTGGGCAACGGTTCTCCCTCGGCGATCGGCTGCCGCGCCATCCCGAAGGCCAAAGTTTGCCGCCCTTTGGCTAGTATTCTGTATTCCTGTTTTTGAGAAGGATCTAATGTCGCGGTATAAAAGTGTCAGTATCGCTGTCGTGTTGTTTGCATGGTTGCTGATAACAGCGATCGCGCAGGGGGCGATTTCTGTCACCAACAAGATCTCCGACGTCCGCGGCACCAAGCACAACCTGTCGGCGGTTGCTGATGGATCCAGCACGCCGTCGGGCGGGAAGGTCCCGGCGCGCACCATCAAGGCCAGTAGCGAAACCCAGGTGTGCGTGTTTTGCCATACGCCGCACGGCGCTGAGGCCGTCACGCCGGGCGCCCCGCTGTGGAATCGCAAATTGTCCGGCCAGACCTATACGCCCTACAATTCGAGCTCACTGGAGGCCAGTGCGACGGAACTGGCCAATGCGCCCGGCGGCAGTTCCAAGCTGTGCCTTTCCTGCCATGACGGGACCATGGCGATCGACAAAGTGGACGTGCTCAACGGCGCGGCGAACGCAACTATTGCGATGAACGGCCAGGCGTCTCCGGTCAAAATGCCCAGCGGGAGCGCGACCACCGGTTTCACGCGCGACCTCGGCACAGATTTGCGCAGCGATCACCCGATCTCGTTCACCTATAGCAGCACCCTCGCCAGCAATGACGGTGAGCTGCGCGGGCCGGACGGCACTATCGTCGGTACCCGCGTGGCTGGGGCCGCACGCCCCGCAATGCCGCTGGAAAACGGCCAGATGCAGTGCGCGACTTGCCACGATCCGCATCTGCGCGATAAGACGACGGCCAACGGCAATGCGAAATTCCTGCGCATGAACCGCTTTCAGGTAACGCAGCCTGGAGGAGGCGCGTTCAACACCACCAATGACATCATCTGCCTGGCTTGCCATGACAAGGCGGGCGCATCGTGGGCGTATTCGGCGCATGCCAACAGCCAGGTTGCTACCCAGACTTATAAGGACGCGGCCGCGCAGCAGCGCGAATTTCCGTCTGCGCTGGATACGCCGGCCAATACCAGCCCGCCGGTGTGGCAGGTGTCGTGCCTGAATTGCCACGATACCCATACCGTGCAAGGATCGCGCCGCCTGCTGCGCGAGGGAACCGACAGCACCTCGGCCCCCAAGAGCGGAGGCAACCCGGCCATCGAGGAAACCTGTTTTCAGTGTCATACGACCAGCGCCGGATCGGCAGTGAACTACACCGCCAATACAGCCAACGCGGTGCCGGATATTAAGACCGATTTCTCGCTGACGCGTCATATGCCAATCAAGAGTGCGGATCAGGCGGCTGGAGTCGAGGTGCATGATATCGGTGGCGTCTTCAACGACAACATCGACGCCAATTGCAGCAAGACGGGCGGCAAGTGCGGCAAGGATTTCCTGGAGTCGCAAGCCAATCTCGGCGTGGGCGATCTGACCAGGCGCCATGCCGAATGCACGGACTGCCATAATCCGCACAGGGTGGTGAAATTCCGCGATTTCCGGGGGAAGCCGGCTGGTACGATCACCGGCACGCCGGATGCTGCCGGCACGCACCCGCATACCGATGATGCCAATACATTGCACTCGAATATCGCATCCGGGGTGTTGCGCGGCGGATGGGGCGTCGAGCCGATCTATCCCAACAATTCCTTTCATTCGATCCCGTCCAGTTTCACGGTCAAGCGCGGCGACCCCGGCACCAGCGCCAGCGCGCTCGTCACCGACACCTATGTCACGCGCGAGTACCAGATCTGCCTGAAATGCCATTCTAACTACGGCTATTCCGACAACAACAAACCGGATGCAACCGGTGGCACCGGCAACCGGCCGGTGCCCGGGGCGGGCGGGACCACGACCAACAGCGCCAATGGCTTTAGCATGTACACCAACCAGGCGAAGGAATTCCAGGCGCCGTCGACGCACCAGGGGCCGGCCACTAATGCCTGCCTCAACATGGGGACCGACGCCGGCGCCAACGTCAACAACTGCAATCATCGCTCCTGGCACCCGGTGATGAATGCGACCGGCCGCACGACCACTACCCGCGGCATGAGCGGCGGAAATCCATGGCAGGCTCCATGGTCTAACCAGGTGGGCTCCAACACGATGTATTGCTCGGATTGCCACGGGTCGGCAGTAACTTCGGTGACTTCCGTCATTCCGGACAATGGCGACAACGGAAACCCTTGGGGGCCGCACGGTTCCGCCAACGACTTCGTCCTCAAGGGGCAGTGGACCGACACCACCGGCGCGAACGCCAATTTGTTGTGCTTCAAGTGCCATGACAAGACGAATTACACGACGCGCAACGACAGCGGCAGGAAGACTGGTTTTTATGATGGTTCCACCGGCAAGGGCAACCTGCACAACTATCACGTCGACAGGCTGGGCAAGGAACTGCGTTGCACTTGGTGCCATGTAGCGGTGCCGCACGGCTGGAAGAACAAAGCCTTCCTTGTGAACTTGAATGATCTCGGTCCCGAGGTTGGCAAGCCGGCCGGCACCGCCGCGCCGGCCGGCACCTATACCAACGGCCCCTACTATTACAAGTCGGTGCTGCGGGTTACCTCGTTCGCCAAGAGCGGCTCGTGGGCCGATACGAATTGCGGCGGCAAGGACTACATGAGAAATACGATGTGCAGCAATCCGCCGTGAGCCGAGTCAGCCGGAAATCGAACATGCATGCCTGGATCGCGCGACTGGCTTCGCTCAAGCTGACATTGTTCATTCTCATTGCGCTCGGTGCGGGAATCCTGATGTCCTATGCGGAATGGATGAGCGGCACCTGGGCGCTGGCGGTGCCGCTTGCGCTGTTCGCCCTTAACCTGATGGCGGCGGTGGCGAGCAAGCCGGCTTTCAGGCGCCAGAAGGCGCTGCTCATATTTCATCTCGGCCTGATCGCGATCGTGCTGCTGCTGGTTGCCGGCCGGCTGACCTACCTGAAAGGCAGTGTTGAGCTGTCCGAAGGGGAGGAGTTCGATGGCCAGCTGACCTCCTTCGAGGCAGGACCATGGCACTGGTGGAACCTGGGCCGTGTTCATTTCAGTAACGAGGGCTTTCGTATCGCCTATGCGCCTGGTGTGGTGCGGGACAAGACGCGCAACATGGTGCGCTATGCGGACGCCGAGGGTAGGGAGCAGCATGCCGAGATCGGCGACCAGCAGCCACTGGTGTTGTCCGGTTATCGTTTTTACACTAGTCCGAACAAGGGGTTTGCGCCGACGTTTTTCTGGCAGCCGGCGTCGGGCGGGCCGGCGTCGCTGGGTACTGTCCATCTGCCATCCTATCCGCTGAATGAATACAAACAGGCGCGCGAGTGGCAGCTGCCGGGAACCGGCATCCGGGTGTGGACCATGCTGCAGTTCGATGAGGTCATCCTGAAGCAGGATGGGCCGTCGGAATTCCGCCTTCCGCGCGAGCACAAGGTCGTCGTGCACATCGGCGATCTACGGCGCGAACTGCAACCTGGGGACGCGATCGAACTGCCGCAAGGAAGACTGGTCTACGACGGGCTGCGCACCTGGATGGGATATGCGGTGTTTTACGATTGGACCATCCACTGGATGCTGGTGGTCTGCATGATAACGGTTGCCGCCCTTGGCTGGCACTTGTGGCGCAAATTCTCGGCGAGGCCGTGGGATGCATGAGGAAACATGATTGAACTGAAAGTCCTGTGGGCCGCGCTGCTGGCCTATGTCGTCGCCGGCAGCATCGGCATCGTCGCCGTTCTGCTGCGTAGGCGGCCGGAGCGCATCATACTCGCGCTGATCGTGCTCGGCCTGCTGCTGCATACCTGGTCGATCGCGCTGCGCTGGGAGCGCCTGGGCCACGGGCCGTACATCACGATGTTCGAGATCCTGACCAGTAACGTGTGGAGCATGATGCTCGCCTTCGCCATCGCGTACTGGCGCATCCCGCCGATCCGGCCCAGCGCGGCGGTGGTGATGCCGGTGCTGTTCATCGTAATGGGCTGGCTGTTGATGACCAACCCGGGCGAAGGGCACTTGCCACCGACCTATCATACGGTCTGGCTGTATATCCACATCGGTTTCGGAAAGGTGTTTTTCGGCGCTACCCTGGTGGCGCTCGCAGTGTCGGGCGTGATCCTGGCTCGCGGCACCGCGTACGGCGCGAGCCGCTTCGAGCGCCTGCCTGACGACAAGCGCCTGTCCGAATTGTCGTTTCGCTGCATGGCGATCGGCTTCGTGTTCGAGACCCTGATGCTGATCGCCGGTGCGATCTGGGCGCAGGATGCATGGGGGCGGTACTGGGCCTGGGATCCGCTGGAGACCTGGGCCTTCCTGACTTGGCTGGTGCTGGCATTTTCCTTGCATGCAAGATTTACCCTGAAGCTTTCGCCGCGCGCCGGCTCGTTGTTGGTGCTGGCGGTATTCGTCGTGGCCTTTTTGACATTCTTCGGTGTTCCGTTCATCTCCACCACCCCGCATAAAGGAGCTGTCTAGCATGCTGCGTGAGTCATCCGGCGTACGCCGTCTCGCTGCCGGCTGGCTGCTGCTGGCCGTGCTGGCGCTGGGCTTGTCGACCGCCTGCGCGCTGTTGCTGGTGGCGGCGCGCGCGCCGCTGCCCGGTGCCGCCGTTGCGCCGGCGACGCTCTTTCGCAGTACGCTGGTGCTGCATGTCGGCCTGGCGGTGGTTGTGTGGTTCCTGTCGGGGGCGGCCGCCTTGTGGACGCTGGCCGCAGGCGGCAGGGCTGCGCGTGTGCGCTGGTTTTCGCTCGCGCTTTCCGCCGCGGGCGTGCTGGCCATGGTGGCCGCGCCTTTTGCCGGCCGCGCCGCGCCGGTGCTCGCCAATTACGTTCCGGTGCTTGATAGCCCCGTGTTCCTGATCGGTCTGGGCTCCTTTTTCGCCGGCATCGCCCTGTGCGGCATTACGTCGCTTAGCGCGCTGGCACGACGGATTCGGCAGGGCTCGTCCGATATCTGGCACTTGGCCGTTGCCTGGTCCATCGGTGTGACGGCGCTGGCGTTCGGCATGTTGTCGGTGTCGCTGGCGGAGCAAGGCATGCCTGGCTCGCCGGCCGCCTATGAAATCCTGGCATGGGGCCCGGGGCACGTGCTGCAATTCGTTCATATTCTGCTGCTGATGGGCGTCTGGACGGTATTGGGCGAGCGTGCGCTGGGAGCGGCAATTGCTTCACGTCGCCTGCTGGCGTCGCTCCTGACGCTGGCCGCAGCGCCGGTGTTGTTGGCGCCCGCCATCTACATCGCTTATCCCGCCGACAGCAGCGCGTTCCGCCATGCGTTCACCAGCTTGATGGCATGGGGGAGCTGGCCGGGCGCGGCCGCGCTGGCGGCCTGCCTGCTGCTACGGCTGATGAGGGCCGGGAGGGGAGTGTGGCGCGCGCCGACTGCGCTGCCTTTATTGCTATCGATTCTGCTGTTTGTGCTGGGCTGCGTGCTGGGTGCCTCGATCCGCGGAGAATCGACCTTGGTGCCGGCACATTATCACGGCACGGTTGGCGCCGTGACCCTGGCGTACATGGCTCTCGGTTACCAATTGCTGGGCGAGTTCGGCCGGTACCTTCCGCAGACGCGGCGCGTGCGCTGGCAGCCCGTAATCTATGGCGTCGGGCTGATCGTCCTGGCAAGTTCGCTAGCCTGGTCGGGCTGGCTCGGCGTGCCACGGAAGACGCCGCATGCCGACGTGATTGTGCATTTCCCTGCGTATTTTGCAGCCATGGGTCTGGCCGGGCTGGGCGGTTGTCTGGCGGTGGGCGGCGCAGGGCTGTTCGTATTCAATATCGCCGGCGCATTGCGTGGCGTGCGCGGCGCTATCGTCACCGCCATGCCGTCGCAGTCGCGTTGGGCGCTTCTGTCCGGCGCTGGCGTCGTCTTGGCAAGCAGCCTGCTGACAGCATGCCTTCCTGGTAATGGCTCCAGCGAGGCGGAGCATGCCTCCACCGATGCCGCCGCGCTGCGCCATGCGGCGCAAAAACGCAAGGAAGAAGTCGACATCATGTTTTCCGATGCTGTTGCGGCGCTCAACGCGCGACAGTATGAGGTAGCAGTAGAAGCCTTGCACCGCGTGCTGGCACTGGTTCCGCAAATGCCGGAAGCGCATGTGAACATGGGTTTTGCGCTGATAGGCCTGCAGCGTTTCGATAGGGCTCGCGACTCCTTCGAGGCCGCCATTGACTTGCGCAACTCGCAAGTCAACGCCTATTACGGATTGGCGATAGCACTGGAGGGCTTGCATGACCTGCCGGGCGCGCTTGGGGCGATGCGGGCCTACGTGCATCTGTCGAAGCCGGATGACCCCTATCTGGCCAAGGCAAACTCTGCGATCTGGGAGTGGGAGGCTGAGTTGCAAAAACACAAGAAGAACGATTCGCAACAGGTTGCGCTTCCCAAACTCGGGAATGGCGGCATTGCTTATCCCATTCGCGAGAAAAGGTTCAACTAACTTTCGCCGGTCAGCCGTCCGGCAGTCTGGTGCAACGCGGTATAAATCTAATTCGTGTGAGCACTCGCGCAATGCTTCTTCGCCTCCGCGATGCTCTTCTGGCATGGAACTAAAATTGCTTTAGATAAATAGACGGGCCGTTTCGGCTCGCCGGCAATGGGATAAAAGGAGCTGGATGACATCGCATTATTGCGGGGTGCGTCGGTATAACAAGAGTCCCGGGGAGAGGTCATTCGACCAATAGGCGAACGACGGGCCGGTTATTGGGAGGCAAGGACTCATGGGGCAACAGGCAATATTGCATGCGATGCGATTTCTAAAAGACCGCAGAGGCGGCATTTCCATGGGGAAGTTACTCCTGCTCGTCCTGTTCGTCGTGGCCAGTGTCGGAATGGGGATGGGCGAATATCTGGAGACGGCCATTCTGACGCCGTCGATCCACCTTGAGCAGTTGTACACCTTCAAGGTAATCGGTTACGCCAACCTGATGCTTGTGGCGTCGACCGTGCTCTACGTCCTGCACCTGTGGTTCGGTTCCGAAACGGTTGGCAGATGGGCTTCCGGGCTGGCTGCCGTCGGTGCCACGGGCCTGGTGCTGACGCTGCTCGTGCGTTGGATCGAGACCTATTACCTGCATCGGCCTGGGCATCTGCCACTTAACGTGCTGTATGAAATGATGGCTTTGTTTAGTACGGTCACCATCGTGATCTACCTGGTGATGGAGCAGGTGTACCGCACCCGAGCCGCCGGCGCGTTCGTGATGATCATTGTGCTGGGCGCGGTTCTGTTCCAGATCTGGCTGCTTGCCAGCGGACAGGCGGTCGCGGGCAGCCAAGTCCCGCTGCTTCGCAGTTACTGGATCTATGCGCATGTGCTGGCGAATTTTCTCGGTTACGGGGCGTTTGCGGTGGCCGCGGCTATGGGAGCGGCCTACCTGATGCGCAGCCAACTCGACGCGCTGCCGCTTCCGCATGCAGGGAAGAGTCGGAGGTTTGCGATGAATTCCTTGCCAGACCTGCAGCGCATCGATTCCTCAATGCACCAGGCTATTTTGCTTGGCTTCCCGCTGCATACCATTGCCACAGTACTGGGCGGCGTGGCGGCCTACAAGGCATGGGGACGGTACTGGGCATGGGAGCCGAAGGAAACCTGGTCGCTGATGGTCTGGCTTGCCTATGCCTCGTATTTCTACTTTCGTTACGTGGGTAAATGGCGCAGCCGGCGCATGGCATGGTGGAGCATTGCAGGGTTCGGCATGACGGTTTTTTGCTTCCTGGGTGTGAGAGCGTTGTGGCCGGGAATGCATTCTTATATATGACGTAACAATGGCCTGGAGCATGTATTCTTCAATCGTCGTTCGTGTGTTCCCCGGGGTGATACCCGGGCTGCGTGCGATCATGCTACTGCTCGCGTCGACAGTTCTTCTGAGCGCTTGCGGGAGCAAAGAAGCTGGGGTGGCAACGGTGTTGGCCGAGGGATCTGCTTTTCCGGAGATCGTGCTGAATTTTTCCGAGGGAAAGACTGTCTCAACTCAATCTTTTCGCGGGAAGGTATTGGTGCTGAATTTCTGGGCAACCTGGTGCCCCCCGTGCCGCAAGGAAATGCCTGGGCTGGAAGCTCTCAGCCGCAGCCTTGATCCTGCCCGATTTGCTGTGGTGGGCGTGTCGGCCGACGAGGATGCATTTTTGGCCGAGGAATTCCTGCGGCAAAACCAGATTACCTTTGCTAACTTTTTTGATCGCGGCGGCAAGATCGCCAAGCAGCTCGGCATGCAGGTATATCCGGAAACCTTCCTGATCGGGGCGGATGGTATTCTGCTGCAGCGCGTGCCCGGCCTGCAGGATTGGAACAGTCCCGCCAAGGTTGCGCAACTCGAAGAGCTCTCGCGGGCTACGGCGGCCGGCAATAGGAACGGCGCCAGACATCAATGATGATAGAAAAAAATATTGAAGCCATCGCCGCAGCTGCGGCGCCTGAAGGCACACCGAAACGCTCGCTGTCCGTGCGTACCAAGGGCTTGCTGGTGTTTTCCGCACTCATTGCCTACGCGCTCGTGATCGCACTTTTCGTCTTCCATGAAAAGCGGCTTCTGCTGGCCGAGTTCGAGCAGATCGAAAAATCGCTGGAGACGAACAGCCTCCTCAATCAGGCCGACTCAGCCGCCTTCCATACGGTGATGGCAGTATTTGCCAATCTGGATGCGCCCGACCGCGAAGCCGGCATGCAGCGGATCCGCATGCACCTGCAGTCGCTGCGCGCGCGGCATGACGAGGTGAAGGCGCGCATTCCGGCGCTGGACATCAGTCTCGACGCGGTCGGCGCAGCGCTGGATTCCGCCACCGGCGATCCGTCCAAGGCCAGAATGAACAACCTGATCGTTGAGCTGGTCAAGACCAAGAATGAGTACACCAACCTGGCCGAACAATCGCAGCGGGCGCGCGAGCGCATGTCTGAACAGTACCGTGTGCAGGTCGACTCGGTCACTATGACCGCCTTGTTCCTGGCCATGATGGGACTGGCCCTGCTCGGAGTGTGCATCGGTCTGTTCTTTAAGCAGCTTACCGAAGACCTGCGCAACCTGCAGGCGCGCGCGCTCGACATCGTCAATGGCTATCGCGGCGCACCGCTGCCGGTGCGTCGCCATGATGAGGTCGGCCAACTGATGGAGGCGGTCAACGGCATGGCGAGTGCGCTCGACAAGCGCGAAAAGGAACTGCTGCTGGAGCGTCAGAAGTATTTTCACCAGGAGAAGATGGCGGCCATCGGCGCGCTCGCGGCTGGCGTGGCGCACGAGATCGGCAATCCGATTGCGGCGATTTCCGGCATTGCCCAGGACATGGCGCTGCGGCGCGACGAAGGGCTGGGCATCTGCTCTGCCAAGGATGTGTGCGTGCAGTGCCGTCCCGAACTGATCCTTGAGCAGGCGCAGCGCCTGTCGGCCATCACGCGCGAGATCTCGGATTTCGCGTCACCGCAGCCAGCCGAGCCGCAGTTCGTCGACCTCAATGCGCAGCTGCGCAGCACCAGCAGCCTGATTCGTTACGACAAGCGCATGCGGCGCGTCGACCTGCGTCTTGACCTGGACACTCAGCTGCCGGCGATCTACGGCGTGGCGGACCAGCTGACGCAGCTGATCATGAACCTCCTGATCAACGCGATGGACGCGCTGGAGCCTGTGATGGACCGGCCGCCGACCATCATCGTGTCCACCCGCGTCGAAGGAGGGCGCGTGTGCATGACGGTTGAGGACAACGGCCCCGGCATGGAAAAGGAAGTGCTGGCGCAGGCGTTCGACGCATTTTTCACCACCAAGCCGGCGGGCAAGGGCACCGGTCTCGGATTGTCGCTATGCTATTCGATCATGAAGCGGCACGAAGGGGCCATTGAGATCGACTCGACGCCGGGCGCCGGCACGAGGGTGCAGGCATTTTTCCCAATTAAAGAAATCTCATGACAGACATGAACATGAAATCCTTGGAGGTGCTGGTCGTCGACGACGAGCCGGCGATCAGGCAGGTGCTGGCGGCGCATCTCTCGCGCTCCGGCTGCAGTGTATGCCAGGCTGCGAATGCTACCGAGGCGCTGGAGCGGCTGTCGAAGGGCGACATTGATGTCGCAATCAGCGACATCAAGATGCCCGACTTCACCGGCATCGAGCTGGTGCGGCGCGCACGCGCGGCCGGCATCGACACCAGCTTCATCATGATGACGGCCTTTGCTTCGGTCGATACCGCGATCGACGCCATCAAGGCCGGCGCGTCGGACTACATGATCAAGCCGGTGCGCAATGAGGAGGTGCTGCACCGCCTGATGAAGGTTTCCGACATGCGCCGTCTGTCGTCCGAGAACAAGGTGCTGCGCAACCTGGTGATGGGCTCGCGCGAGGAGATGTTCGCGTTCGCCTCGCCCGCCATGCGCGAGCTCGAACGCCTGATCGCCAAGGTCGCGCCGACCGACAGCACGGTGCTGGTGACGGGCGAGTCCGGTACCGGCAAGGGCGTGATCGCGCGCCAGATCCACCAGAACAGCCAGCGCGCTGAAGGCCCCTTCATTCCGGTCAACTGTGGCGCGATTCCGGAAAACCTGATGGAAAGCGAGTTGTTCGGCCACGTGAAGGGCTCATTCACCGGCGCCGACAAGGCGCGCAAGGGCCTGTTCCTGGAGGCGGACAAAGGCACCATCTTCCTCGACGAGATCGGCGAGCTGCCGCTGGCGTTGCAGGTCAAGCTGCTGCATGTGATCGAGGAAAAGACGGTGCGACCGGTGGGCAGCGAGCAGGCCAAGCGCGCCGACGTGCGCATCGTGGCCGCCACCAACCGCGACCTGGCGCAGATGGTCGCGGAGGGCAAGTTCCGCGAAGATCTGTACTTCCGCCTCTCGGTTTTCCATGTGCATACGCCTCCGCTGCGCGAGCGCAGGCAGGATATTCCGGGGTTGGTGCGATTCTTGCTGCAGCGTGGTGCCAAGAGGATGAACAACCGGCTGTCGATCGTCGTCGATCCGGATGTGGAAGACATCCTGGGGGCGTACGATTGGCCGGGCAATGTGCGCGAAATGGAAAACGTCGTCGACCGGGCGCTGATCCTGGCCGACGAGGGGCGCATCACGACCGCCGACCTGCCGCCGCAGATCGCGCGCAGCGCGCCGGCACGCGGCAGCATCCAGGTGCCGGCGTCCGGCGATGGCTTGCGCGAGCAGGTGCGTCGCTTCGAATGCGCGGTGATCGCCAAGGCGATCAGCGACGCCGACGGCGACCGGCGCCTGGCCGCGCAAAAACTGGGGATTGGATTGTCCAGTCTGTATCGCAAGCTGGAAGAGTTCGAGGCGCTCGGGCTGCTGCAGGACGGCGTGTAGTTGCCGGTTCCGCCGCGGCCGCCGGCGCGAATGTAACGGGGAGGATATGACAAACGCAAATCGCAAGCACCGCAAGCGCATCGCGCTGGTTGGCGCCTTACTGGCCTTGGGCGCGCCGTTGGCGCATGCCGGCCCGGAACAGGATACCGAGCAGGCCGAGAAGGAATTCGCTCGCGGCAATCTGGTGGTATCGATGTCGCTATGGCGCAAGGCTGCCGGCGAGGGGTATGCCCCGGCACAGGCGCGGCTGGGCGACATTCTCGACAAAGCCGAGGAAGACGTAGATGCGGTGAGCTGGTACCGCAAGGCGGCCGACCAGGGTAACGCGGCCGGAGAATTCGGACTGGGCCTCATGTATGGCAAGGGGGAGGGCGTCCAGCGCGATGAAGCGCAGGCGCGCAAGTACATCTCACTGGCCGCCGGGAGGGACTACCTGCCGGCCGTGATCGTGATGGTCGACATGTACAAGAGCGGTACCTTGGGCACTACACCGGACCTCGCCGAGAGCGCCAAGTGGAAAGCGAAGGCGGATGAGCTGCGCGCGAAGGAAGCGGCACTCGCCAAGGCGAAGGAGGGTGACAAGTGATCCCGAAATTGAGAATAGGCAAGTGCAATATTGAGAAATTGTCGCGCGCATCGCTGGTGCTCGCGACGGTGGCGGTGGCATTGCTTTCAGCCGGCTTCAGCAGCGGGCTGTACGCCGCAGACCATATCAAGGGGCGCGAGCTTTATGAAAGAAACTGCATGGTCTGCCACGGGCAGGGTGGTCAGAGCGTAATGCCCGGCGTGCCCAATTTCGGCCGCGGCGAAGGCGTGCTCAAGCCCGACTTCACTTTGCTGGCCTCGATCCGGAGCGGCAGGAACGCCATGCCTGCATTCCAGGGAATTCTGACTGACCGCGACATCATGGATGTCATCGCTTTCGTAAGGACTTTACATTGATGCGTCAATACAAACTGCTGCTGCTGTCCACTCTCTTTTCCGCCTTTGTCGGCAATGCCGGCGCGCAGGATAGCGCATCTCAGCCAAAGGTGATCGAGACCTTCGGCGTGGGTGACAACGTTTATGTCCGCGCGCTGGCGGTTGAGCCGAAAGCGGGCGCCCTGTGGGTCGGCACCTCGGCCGGCGTGCACGAGATCGATGTTGCCTCCGGCAAGCTGCGCAACACCTTTACGCGCAACAGCGGCCTGGCCAACGAATACGTATTCGCCGTCGGTATCGACAAGGATGGCTACAAGTGGTTCGGCACCAATGCCGGCGGTGTGTCGCGCTACAAGGACGGCAAGTGGAAAACCTTCTTTCCGATGCATGGCCTGGCCGACTACTGGATCTATTCGTTCGCCAGCCAGAAGAACGGCGATTTGTGGATCGGTACCTGGGCCGGCGTGAACGTGGTCGACCTCAAGACGCTGAAGATGCGCACCTACGTCAAGGAGCTGATCAACGAATGGGTGTATGGCATCGACGTCGATGCCCAGGACCGCGTCTGGTTCGGTACCGAGGGCGGCGTATCCATGTTCGACGGCAAGACCTGGAAGTCGTGGACCCATAAGGACGGCCTCGGAGCAGTCAACGAAAAGAAGCTGATGGCGAGCCCCAATACCGGCCTGGGAACGCGTTCGCGCCATGACCTCGGCCTGCGTTCGGAGGACGGCTCGCCTACCTATAACCCGAACTACGTGTTCGCTATCGCTGTCGCGAAGGATCAGACCATCTGGGCCGGCACTTGGGGCGGCGGGGTAGCCCATTTCGACGGCAAGAAATGGAGCAACTTCACCGTCAAGGATGGCTTGGCCGGCGACATCGTGTACAGCATCGTGCAGGATGCCAAGGGCGTGTTCTGGTTCGGCACCAATGGCGGCGTAACCCGCTACGACGGCAAGACCTGGAAGAGCGTCGACACCCGGACCGGGCTGCTCGACAACAACGTCTATGCATTGGCGGTGGCGCCCAACGGCGACATCTGGGCCGGCACCAAGCGCGGCGTCGCGCATCTGGGCCAATCGAAATAAACAGGAGAACAAGAGTGCAATTGAATAAAATGACTTCGGCGATTGTCGGCATTGTCGGCGTTGCGGCCCTGGTGGGCGGCGCCTATTACTTCGGCACCAAGCACGCTTCGCAGCCGACCCCGCCGTCCCTGCCTCAGCTGTCCGCGGGTCCGCTCAAGCCGGGAGCCCTGGCGCCGGCCAATCATGAGGCCATGGGCGGCGTGCAGCCGGTATCGGCGCAAGGCGGACCGGTCCAGCAGGGCAAGGTGCAGATCGATCCGAACGCACGCTATACCCATTTCCGCGTCGGCAACCGCAATGTCAAATCGATCCTGATGGATGGGAAAATTGTCTGGGTCGGCACGTCCGGCGGCGTGGTGCGCTATGACACTACCACGGACGAATACCGCCTGTTCGACTCGCGCAACGGGTTGCTCTCCAACGGTATCTTCCATATCAGCAAGCTGGACGGAAAAATCATGGTCGGCACCTATGGCGGCGGCATGTCGCTGTACGACCAGGAAAAGGACAAATGGGAAAACTTCAACATTCCGGACGGCCTGGGCGACGCTTTCGTCTACGGTGTGCTGAAGGCATCCAACGGCGACGTCTGGGTTGCGACCTGGTCGGGCGCCAACCGTATCCGCGGCGGCGCACTGAAGGATCGTTCCAAGTGGGACCTGTATACGGTGGAAAACACAAAGGGCGGCTTGCCGAACGACTGGGTGTACGGCCTGGCAGAGGGCAAAAACGGCGAGATGTGGCTGGCGACCGAAGGCGGCCTGGCGCGCTTCAAGGATGGCAAGTGGGATAACTGGAACCACGCCAAGGGCCAGGGCGCCGACTATGAAATCGTGAAGAACGACATCAAGTTCAACAATGACCCGGCGCAGCAATCGGTGCACCATGCGCGCCAGAAGCAGGAGATGGGACTGCAGGGTATCAATGTCGCCTATAACCCGAACTACATCGTGTCGATGGTGGTTGACGACGACGGCTCGGTATGGTGCGGCACCTGGGGCGGCGGCCTGGGCCATTTCGATGGCAAGACCTGGCGCAACTACACGGTGAAGGATGGCCTGCCGGGCAACCATATCTTCATGCTGCATCGTGATGTGAACGGCACGATGTGGATCGGCACCAACGAAGGACTGGCCAAGCGCGTAGGCGACAAATTCGAGGTGCTGACCACTGCCGACGGCCTGTTCTCGAACGCCGTGTTCTCGATGGCGACCGGGCCGGGAGGCGACCAGTGGATCGGCAGCTTCGGCGGCGTCACGCATTTCAAGCCGAAGGCGCAGTAATCCATAAAATCTCCCCTCTCGCGCCGGCGGGGGAGGGGAGCCATTTCTTCGAGCATGCATCGCAGTTGACGAAGCGCCGGCAGTAATTCGAAAGTTTTCCATGACCGCCAAATTCGCTCCCCTCCAGAACGACACTTTCCTGCGCGCCTTGCTGCGCCAGCCGACCGAGTACACGCCGCTGTGGCTGATGCGCCAGGCAGGACGCTACCTGCCCGAATACTGCGCCACCCGCCGTCGCGCCGGCTCCTTCCTGGGCTTGGCCAAGAGCCCGGACTTCGCCACCGAAGTCACGCTGCAACCGCTGGATCGCTACGCGCTGGACGCCGCCATCCTGTTTTCCGACATCCTGACCGTGCCCGACGCCATGGGCCTGGGCCTGTATTTCGCCGAAGGCGAAGGCCCGAAATTCGAGCGCCCGCTGCGCGACGAACAGGCGGTCATGGCGCTGCAGGTGCCGCCGCCGGGCGCGCTGCAATACGTGTTCGACGCCGTCACCCAGATCCGCACCGAATTGAATGGCCGGGTGCCGCTGATCGGTTTTTCCGGCAGCCCGTGGACGCTGGCCTGCTACATGGTCGAAGGCGGCGGCTCGGACGACTTCCGCACCGTGAAAACCATGCTGTACAACCGTCCCGACCTGATGCACCACATCCTCAAGACCAATGCGCAAGCGGTGGCGGCTTACCTGAATGCGCAGATCGAGGCGGGCGCGCAGGCGGTGATGATCTTCGACACCTGGGGCGGGGCGCTGGCCGACGGCATTTATCAACAGTTTTCGCTGGCCTACATGCGCGAGGTGGTGGCGCAACTGAAACGCGAGCATGACGGCGTCAAGATCCCGGCGATCGTGTTCACCAAGGGCGGCGGCTTGTGGCTGGAGGAAATCGCCGGCATCGGCGCCGACGCGGTGGGGCTGGACTGGACGGTGAACCTGGGGCAGGCGCGGGCGAAAGTCGGGCACAAGGTGGCGCTGCAGGGCAACCTCGATCCGAACGTGCTGTTTGCCGGCCCCGAGCAGATCCGGGCGCAAGTGCGCAGGCTGCTGGAATCGTTCGGCCAGCCGCAGGCCGGTGCCGGGCACGTGTTCAACCTCGGCCATGGCATTTCGCAATTCACCCCGCCGGAAGCAGTCGCCGTGCTGGTCGACGCCGTGCACCAGATGAGCCGGGAAATGCGCCGGCAAACATGCGCCGCCTGAGCGTCATCCGTCGCTGTGTCGCGTGGCTGCTGCTGTTGCTGCCGCTGTTAAGCGGCTGCGCCCGCAACGAGGCCACTTATCGCACTGAAGGGGAAGTTTTCGGAACCAGGGTGTCGGTGAGCATTTATGGCGAGCCGCAAGCGCGCGCCAATGAACTCGGCCAGCGCGTGATGAACGAGTTCGGACGGCTGCACGACAAGTTCCATGCATGGAAGCCGAGCCAGCTGACGGCACTGAACGATGCCATCGCGCGCGGCGACAGCTTCCAGGCCGATGCCGAAATGGTGGACGTGCTCAAGGCCGCCGCCATGCTGGCGGGGCAGGCTGACAACACCTTCAATCCGGCGATCGGCCACCTGATCCGCCTGTGGGGATTCCAGAGCAGCGACATCGCGCCCCATTCGCCGTCGCCGACGGAAATCAAGCGTTGGGTCGATGCCGATCCCCGCATGTCCGACCTGATATTCGACGGCACCAGGATTTCCAGTCGCAACAAGGCAGTGATGCTCGACTTGGGCGGGTACGCGAAGGGCTATGCGCTGGACCGCGCAGCGCAAATCCTGCGTGCAGAGCATGTTGAGGCGGCGCTGATCAATGTTGGCGGGAACATCCTCGCCATCGGCCGACCGGGTGACCGCCCGTGGAAGGTCGGTATCCAGGATCCGCGAGGTGGCGGCATGGTCGCCGCCGTCGAATTGAATGACAACGAGGCGGTTGGCACCAGCGGCGATTACCAGCGCTACTTCATGAAGGACGGCAAGCGCCATCCGCACATCATCGATCCGCGCACCGGCGAGACGACCGATCTTGTCGCGTCGGTGACGGTCATCACCCGCGGCGGCAATGACGCGGGGACGCGCTCGGACGGTAACTCCAAGCCGCTGTTCATCGTCGGTCCTGGTCACTGGAAGGAAATGGCTGAGAGGCTGGGATTGAAGGAAGTCATGCTCATCGACGCCGAGGGCAATGTGGAACTGACGCAGGAAATGCGTGACCGGATGGAGCGGCAGCCGGCGCACGCCGGATAAAGACGAACAAAAATCCGCCGGCCCTCGTGGCGCGATGGGGAAGATCGCACCACGCCTCGATGCCTGCGGCCGCATAAAAAGTGCCGGGCCGGAGTTCCCGGGGGGAGGATGCAATGCAGGACCAGCCGCTGATTTTTTTTCACCTCAAGCTTGTCGCCAAGGTGGCGCTGACGGCCGGCGTGGCCGCCATGCTGTGCCTGCTGGTGGCGGCGAGTTTTCTCGCCGGCCCCTCCGGATCATCCTACGAAAGCATCATTCGCAACAGCAGCATCACGCGTGCCCAGATGGGACCGGTGATGCTGCTCGCCGGCCTGGTCCTGGTGTCCTTGGTCGGCGTGGTGACCTGGATGATCGCGCTGTACAGCAGCTTTCGTGTCGCTGGACCGTTGTACCGTTTCGCACAGAACGTCAAGCTGGCGATGGCGAGTGACACGGCCGGCCTGGTCAACCTGCGGGCCGGCGATTCGCTCAAGGAGCAGGAACGCCACATCAAGGATGCGGTGTCCGGCCTGCGTGCGCACCACGCCATGCTCGACCGCTTATCCTGGCAAGCATCTTCCGCTCTTGAGCGGGGCGATGCCGACGCCTATGCGGATGCGGTGGCAAGCCTGAAAGCGCTGGATGAAAAAGCCCGCATTTAGCGTACTCGTCGCTCTCTCGCTGCTTCTGGCCCTGTTCGCCGGCGGTTTGCCGTTTGCGATGTTCAACGGCAGCGGCAACCGGCATCTGGAGACGGCCGATTGTGCCACCTGCCACCTTGCTGGCAAGAGCGTCACTCCGCAGCAGGCCGGCATGCTCGTCGCCAGCCAGGAAGTCCTGTGCAGCAAATGCCATCCGGCCGCCATCAAGGTCAGCCATCCGAGCGGATTCCAGCCCAAGACCAGGCCGATCGAGACGTATCCGCTGGACTGGAAGGGCGACCTGACCTGCAGCACCTGCCATGAAGTGCATGCCAGCGGTCACGGCCTGATGCGCGGCACCCGGCGCGGCAAGGACCTGTGTTTCGCCTGCCACGACGCCGAATTTTTCCGCAAGATGCGCGACGGCGGCGCGTCGCTGATGGTCGGGCACCTGAGCAGCGGCATCGACAGCGAAGCGCCGACTCTCGACGTATATTCGCGTCAGTGCATGGAGTGCCACGGCAACAGCGGCGATCCCCGGCTTGCCACTCTGGTCGATCGCAACGGCGTGGTGCGCCATGCCAGCCGTTCGGTGAATCATCCGGTTGGCGCGGATTACCAGAAGGCTGCGGCCTTCGGCGGCTACCGTCCGCGCAAGGCGGTGGAGCGCAAGCTGCTGCTGCCGAGCGGTCTGGTGAGCTGCGTTTCGTGCCACTCCGGCTACCAGAAGGAGCATGGAAAGCTGGTGGTTACCAAGGCGGATTCCAAACTTTGCTACGAATGCCACGACCTATGAGTACCCGCTTCAGACTTGAACGGCTGTTGCCGCCGGCGCTTCGCGCGCGCCAGGACGAACGCCGCCGGCTGCATTACATCGACCACATCATCCAGAAGTGGCTGCTGGTGGCGCTGGTCGTCCTGGAGTGCGCGCTGGTCGGCTTGGCGATGTGGGCGCTGTACCGCTCGCTGGGCGAGATCATCGACGACAACCTCTACCGCGTCCACCTGTCGGACGACATGAAGGTGCTGCCGCGCTTCCTGGCCGAGGGCGTTCGCATACTGCTTGCGGTGGGCGCGGTCAACCTGCTCGCCATCGTGCTGGCGGACCGTATCTGGGCAGTATATGTGCACGGCATCATACGCCGCATGGATGAAATCATGCACAGGGCGCGGGAGCTGGATTTTTCGGAAAATTATGCGGTTCACCACGCCCATGCGGTGCTCGAGCAGGCGGTAAGCTGGCGCCGCGCCGAGGCGGAGCGGCTTGGACGGGTGCGTCGGGAGGTTGCCGCGCTGCCGGCCACGGTGCCTCCTCTGGCGCAAGGACGCGCAGCAGCGCAGGCCGCGCTGGAGCGCATTCGGGAGCATGCGCGCAGCCATGTCGGCTGACCATCCCTTCGCACCACAAACAGCTCATCACCAAGGGCACGGCGGCTGGCAGCCGGTACGGATGCACGCGCCGCACGGCAGGCTGTATGTGCGCGAGGCGCAAGGACGCCACACCCGCTTGCGCTGGGCCTGCGTGTGGGCCACACAGCTGGTGTATTACGGCTTGCCTTGGATGCGCTGGAACGGCAGGCCGGCCGTGCTGTTCGATCTTGCCGCGCGCAAGTTCACGCTGTTCGGACTGGTGCTGTTGCCGCAGGATTTCGTCTATCTCGCTGGCCTGCTGGCGCTGTGCGCTGGCCTGCTGTTTCTCGCCAGCGCCGTTGGTGGGCGCGTCTGGTGCGCCTTCGCCTGTCCGCATACGGTCTATACCGGGATCTTCATGTGGATCGAGAACAGGATCGAGGGCGGTCGCACCGCACGCATGCGCCTTGATGCGCGGCCGCTGTCGCCATCCTCAGTGGCGAAAAAACTGGCCAAGCATGGCGCCTGGCTCCTTCTGGGGGCGTGGACCGGAATCACCCTGGTCGGCTATTTTACGCCCATCACGGCGCTGCTGGACGAACTTGTCGCACTGGACACCGGGCCGTGGGAAAGCCTCTGGATCTGCTTGTACGGCGGGCTGGCATACCTGAATGCCGGATGGATGCGCGAACAGTTCTGCAAGTACATCTGCGCCTATGCGCGCTTCCAGAGCGTGATGTTCGACCGTGACACGTTCGTCATCGGCTACGACCGCCGTCGCGGCGAGCCGCGCGGGCTGCGGAGCAAGCGCCGCGATCCTGGCGCGGCGCGGCAGGGCGATTGCGTCGATTGCACGATCTGCGTGCAGGTGTGCCCGACTGGCATCGATATCCGCAACGGCTTCCAATACGAGTGCATCGATTGCGCCGCCTGCATCGACGCATGCGATGCGGTGATGGACAAGCTCGGCATGGCGCGCGGCCTGATCGGCTACTCTACTGCGACTGCGGTGGAGTGCGGCTGGCCCATGCAGCGGGCGCGGCGTCGCATTTTGCGCCCGCGCGTGCTGGGCTATGCCGTCATCCTGGCTGCCGGGCTCGCACTGTATATTGCCGCGCTGGCATCGCGCCCTACGCTCCGGCTCGACGTGATTCCAGATCGCACGGGTGCGCGACCGGCGGGAGATGGCATGATCGAAAACGCCTACCGCCTGCAGGTCATGAACATGGACGAGCGGCCGCGCCGGGTGCTGGTCACGGTGACCGGGGTGGATGCGACGGTACCGAAAGGGGAATACGACCTCGACGCGGCGAGTTCCCGCATTATCCCGCTGCGCGTGCGCGCACGAGAGGCCGCGCTCAAGCCGGGCTCCACGCGCATCCTGTTCACCCTCGATGCGCTCGATGGCACCCGGACGCGCATAACGGAACAGTCCGTGTTCGTCGTTTCGCAGGGAGGATGAGCCGGTCTTGTCTTAGGGGCATCGCGACGGAGAATTCGTTCGCTAGATGTTGAATTAATTGCTTTTGTTAATTAAAATCATTCTCATTTAAGTTGTGTGTTGTGGAAATATCGGCGGTGAACGCCGGCTTTTTCGTAGACCCCCTCTTTTTGCGGAGGGGTTTTCCTTTCCTCGCAAGCCAGATCGCCTGCCGCGTCATGCCGGGGCAGTGACAGCCAGCGGGTTTTAGTCACGCTACCGGGATGAATATGTCGAATGTAGGGGGGCGCGGCCGCGAGCGCGCATCGCGTGTGGCTGCATGGGCGCTGGTGATGCTGGCCGCCTGCGTTTTGAATGCGTGCGGCGGCGGGGGGAGTGGCGACGGTGCCGCGCAGGATGCGGAGTTGAGCGCGGTTGCGGCGCTTGGCCAGAAAATTTTCAGTGATCCCGGCCTTTCCGCATCGGGAGGGCAATCCTGCGCGAGCTGCCACGATCCGGCCCACGCGCATGCGCAATCCAACGCCGTATCCGTGCAGCTCGGCGGCCCCAATCTCGACATTCCAGGTTTTCGTGCGGTGCCGTCCCTGCGTTACCTCAGCTTCAACCCGGTATTCTCGTTCGACAGCGAGGGCGCCCCGGTCGGCGGCTTCGACCGCGACGGGCGCGCGCAATCGCTGGCCGAGCAGGCCCAGCGTCCGTTCCTGGCGCCGCACGAAATGGCCAACGCCAGCAAGGCCGATATGGTATCCCGCCTGAGGCTCGCCTCCTATGCCGACGAGTTCCGCAAGGTGTTCGGCGGAGCGATCTTCGATAACCCGGACGACGCCTTCGACCGCGCGACATTCGCGCTGCAGCGCTACCAGATCGAGGCTAGCGAATTTCATCCGTTCGATTCCAAGTACGACCTGTTCCTGGCCGGTAAGGTGCAGCTGAGCGCCGCCGAGCTGCGCGGCCTGGCGCTGTTCAACAGCCCGGCCAAGGGAAATTGCGCCGCCTGCCACACGAGCGCGCGCGGCGCCGACGGATCTCCGCCGCTGTTTACCGACTTCAGCTTCGACAACCTGGGCGTGCCGCGCAACACGGCGATTCCGGCCACCTCTGTCGCCAGCTATTTCGACCTCGGTCTGTGCGGTCCCGACCGCACCGACCTGGCGGACCGCAGCGATCTGTGCGGGGCGTTCAAGGTGCCGACCCTGCGCAATGTCGCCACCCGCAAGGTGTTCTTCCATAACGGTCGTTTCAGCACCTTGCGCGACGCGTTGCGGTTCTATGTGCGGCGCGACACCAACCCGGAGGAGTGGTACCCGACGGTGGGCGGCGTGGTGCAGAAGTTCGACGACCTGCCGCAGCAGTATCGCGCCAACGTGAACACCAGCGAGGCGCCGTACAACCGCATGCCCGGCATGGCGCCGGCGCTGTCCGAGGACGAGATCGACGACGTGATCCAGTTCCTCGGCACCCTGAACGACGGCTACAAGATTCAATGATTTTTACCTTATGGGAGCAATGATGAAGAAAAATATCCTGGCGCGAGCCATCCTCGCCGCCTTCGTGGCGGTGCCGACCGTGGCGTTGGCGAGTGAAGCGGAACTGCTGCAGCGCATCGAAAAACTGGCGGCCGAGCTGGAAAAGGTCAAGTCCGAACTGGCGGCCACCAAGCAGAAGACTGACACGGTCGAAAAGCGCCAGGAGACCATTGCAGCTGCGCCGGCCAGCCAGGGATCCGCATCCGGCGCTCCGCAGACAGTGGTGACCGGCTACGGCGAGATCAACTACACCCACCCGACCAAGGACGCCAGCGCCTCGCAGACCGACGTGCGGCGCGCCGTGATCGGCATCCAGCACCGCTTCGACGACAAGACCAAGCTGGTATCGGAATTCGAATTCGAACATGCTGTTGCCTCGAAGGATGACAACGGCGAAGTGGAGGTCGAACAGCTGTACGTCGAGCGCGAATTTGACAACGGCCTGCGTGCCAAGGCTGGCCTGTTCCTGATCCCGGCCGGCTTGCTGAATACAAACCACGAGCCGACGGCCTATTATGGCGTCGAGCGCAATTTCGTAGAAACCGCGATCATCCCGTCGACCTGGCGCGAGGTCGGCGTCGGCCTGTCGTCCACGCTGGAAAACGGGCTGACCTGGGATGTAGGTGTCACTACCGGTTTCGACCTCACCAAATGGGATGCGGCATCGGAAGAAGGACGCGAATCCCCGCTGGGCAGCATCCACCAGGAAGGCCAGCTTGCCAAGTCGCGCGACATGAGCGTGCACGGCGCGCTTAACTGGCGCGGCGTGCCGGGCCTGCTGGTGGGCGGCTCGGTATTCACGGGCAAGATGGGACACAATACCGCTGATTTTGCCGCGAACGGCGCGCGCCTGACTCTGTGGGACTTGCACACGCGCTACACGCCGGGACGTTGGGACTTGTCCGCCGTCTACGCACGCGGCAACATCAGCGGAGTCGATGCCCTCAACCTGATCTCTGCCGCCCAAGGCCAGCCTACGCCGGTTCCATCGTCGTTCGCCGGCTGGTATGCGCAAGCCGCCTACCAGCTCTGGAAGTCGGGCGATTACGCCTTGTCGCCGTTTGCACGCTACGAGCGGTTCAATACCGCCAAGGGGTATACTGCGGTGCCGACGGGCCTGGAAGCGCAAACCGGTCCGGACGAAAAGGTCGTCACCGTCGGTGCGAACTTCAAGGTGGGCGAAGGTGTCGTACTGAAGGCCGATTACCAGAAGTTCTATGAGGATACGACGCGCAACCGCGTGAATCTCGGCCTCGGTTTCGCATTTTAAATTCTCCAGTCGCATATGAAATCGCTCCATCTGGCGACGCTGGCGGCCACGGCTGCCGCCGGCGGATCGGCATTCGCTACCCAGTACCTGACGGTGGAGCAGGCGCAGCGCGCGATGTTCCCCGACGCCACGCGTTTCGCCGACGCCAGCCTGCAGCTGGCGCCGGAGCAGATGCGGCAGGTCGAGAAGCTGGCCGGCTTGCCGGCGCGCTCGGTCAACTGGCGCGTGTTCGCCGCCTACCGCGGCGATGCGCTGCTGGGCCACATGGTGCTCGACGACGTGATCGGGAAATTCGAACTGATTTCCTACGCGGTCGGCGTTAACCCGGACGCCAGCATCAAGCAGGTCGAAATCCTCACCTATCGCGAAAGCCACGGCTTCGAAATCAAGAGCCCGGCCTGGCGCAAGCAGTTCGTCGGCAAGACCGCGCAATCGGGGCTGGCGGTGGGAGAGGGAATCGCCAATATCAGCGGCGCGACCCTGTCGTGCACCCACGTGACCGACGGCGTGAGGCGTATCGCGGCCATCGCCCAGGTGATGCTGAAAAAATGATGCGCCGCGCCCAGCCCTGGTTGGGCACGCTGGTGGATATCACGATTGCCGATTCGCTTGGCGCCGCCGAACTGGCGGCATGCTTCGACGATGCGTTTGCAGCCGTCGCCGAAGTGCAGCGCCTGATGAGCTTTCATGACCCGCAAAGCGACGTGTCGCGCATCAATCGCGCCTTGCCCGACGTAGCAGTGCCGGTGCATGCTCATACCCACGCGGTACTGCGTGCGGCGCTGGACGTTTTCGAAGCCAGCGCCGGCATCTTCGACATCGCCTGTGCGCCGCGCCTGGTCGAGGCCGGCTGTCTGCCAGCGCCGGGCAGCGATCGCGTGCGCTATCTTCCCGGCGGCAGCGCGTTGGCGCTCGATGATGGATTCCTGGTGACGAAGAGCCGGCCGCTGTGGATCGATCTCGGCGGCATCGCAAAAGGATACGCGGTTGATCTCGCCATCCATGCGCTGCGGAGCCGCGGCGTGCGCTCGGCCTGCGTCAATGCCGGCGGCGACCTGCGGGTGCTTGGCGATCATCCGGTGTCGATCCGCGATCCGCGCTCGCCGGGCGAGATGGCTTTGCAGATCGATCTGCGGGACGCCGCTCTGGCGACTTCCGCCAATTACTTTTCGGGCCGCACAACCGATGCGCGCAGCGTGCTTATCGACGGTCGCAACGGACGGGCATGCCCGGGCGATTTCAGCGTGACGGTGCAAGCGCTGAACTGCATGCTGGCCGATGCGCTGACCAAAGTTGTCGCGGCCACGAAGGACGCAAGGCACACCGCGCTGCCCCGTTTCGGCGCCAGCGCTTTTATAATCTGAGCGATGCGACATCGAAAACAATCACTGCATCATCTTCCCAATGGCCAGCGCGCGGTCGGCTTGCGCATCGAGCGCTGGCACCGTTTCTGCATTTACGGCGTTGCAGCTTGGCTCGTTGCGACAGGCGCTTTGTGGCTGCTTGCCCATTACTTCCTGCGGCCGGTCACCGAGTTCGGGGAGGGCGTCCATCCGCTGGAACCTTGGTCGATGAAGCTGCACGGCGCCGGTGCGATGGCCGCGCTGTTTTTCGTTGGCAGCCTGCTGAACATCCATCTGCGCCGCGCGATCAAGGCCGGGCGCAACATCGTGTCCGGCTGGTCGATGATCGTCTTCCTGGCGGCGCTGAGCTTGAGCGGCTACGGGCTGTATTACCTTGCCAGCGAGCAGAACCGGCCGTTGTGGTCGGCGGCGCACTGGGCCGTCGGCCTGCTGTTTCCGGGTTTATTGATCTTGCACATAGTTTTGGGCAGAAAGAAATCCCTATAATCCGCGAGAATTTGCTGTATCTGCAGGGCAACTAAGTTGTACGAATCTTATTAAGAATAATTATCATTCGCGTGCTATACTATCTTCAAGAGCGGTAAAGTAAGCGTCAATCCGGCCATTTCTGACTCACTCTTGAAAGTGAACCATGTCTGCCGTACTCACGGATCAGTCGTTGCAAGATGAAATTCCCCACCTCGGCTTGCTCAGGAAAGGCGAACGCGCCGTCGTGCGCGGCTTCGCCCACACCCATAGCGCCGAACAGCTCGCGCTGAAGACGCGCCTGCTGGAACTCGGTTTCGCGCCGGGCGAGCAGATCCGAGTGGTGGCGGAATCGTTCCCGCGCCGCGACCCGATGGCGGTCAAGCTCGGCAACGCCACGTTCGCCTTGCGGCGGCATGAGGCGGCGCTGATTCATATCATGCACGCCGACAGCGGCGCCGCATAAAGTCCATTTCCCACCCTGTTTATGAGTACTGCCAAGCCGCTGCGCCTTGCCTTGGTCGGCAACCCCAACTGCGGCAAGACTGCGCTGTTCAACCGCCTGACCGGAGCCCGACAAAAAGTCGCCAACTATGCCGGCGTGACCGTCGAGCGCAAGGAAGGGCAGTTCACTTCGGCGGCCGGCTGCTCCTATCAGGTCGTCGACCTTCCCGGTGCCTATAGCCTGAACGCGATGACGCCGGACGAGGCGATCACGCGCGACGTGCTGTTCGGCACGCGCGCCGACGAAGTGCCGCCGGACGTGATCGTGCTGGTGGCCGATGCCAACAACCTGCGCCTGAACCTGCGGCTGGTGTTGGAAGTGCTGCGCCTGAAGCGCCCGACGGTGCTCGCGCTGAACATGATGGACGTGGCCAAGAAGCGCGGCCTGGAGATCGACACCGCGAAATTGCAGGACGAACTCGGCATTCCCGTGATCGAGACCGTTGCGGTCAAGCCGGGCGGCAGCGCGTCCCTGATCTCGCAGCTCGATGCGCTGGCGCTGCGGCCGCGCGCTGAATTGAGCGCGCTCGGCGCGCATGCGCAATTCAATGCCGACAACAGCGCCTCGCTGGAGGAAACGCAAAGGGAAGTGCGCCGCATCCTGAACGCGGTGATCACGCGGCACGGAGAAGAGCACGCGATCGGCGAGAGGATCGATGCGTTCGTGCTGCACCCGGTGCTCGGCTACGTGATCCTGGCGGTGCTGCTGTTCCTGGTCTTTCAGGCTGTCTTCAGCTGGTCGGCCGCGCCGATGGAACTCATCAAGAGCGGTGTCGAGGCCCTCGGGGTGGCGGTGCACGACGTCATGCCGGAAGGCGTGCTGCGCAGCCTGCTGGTGGACGGCATTCTGTCCGGCGTAGGCAGCGTGCTGGTGTTTTTGCCGCAGATCCTGATCCTGTTCCTGTTCATCCTGACGCTGGAGGAGTCCGGCTACCTGCCGCGCGCGGCCTTCCTGCTGGATCGACTGATGGGCAGCGTCGGCCTGTCCGGCCGCGCCTTCATTCCGCTCCTGTCGAGCTTCGCCTGCGCCGTGCCCGGCATCATGGCCACGCGCACCATCCAGGACCCGCGCGATCGACTCGCCACCATCATGATCGCGCCGCTGATGACCTGCTCGGCGCGCCTGCCGGTGTATGCGCTGATCATCGGCGCCTTCATCCCGGACCGCACGATCGGCATCTTCAACCTGCAGGGGCTGGTGCTGTTCGGCCTGTACGTTGCTGGCATCGTGTCGGCGATGGCGGTGGCTTACGTTTTCAAGCGTACCTTCGGCAAGAACCGCTACACGCCGCTGATGCTGGAGCTGCCCAACTACCACTGGCCGAACCTGCGCAATCTCGCGCTCGGCCTGTGGGAGCGCGCCAAAATTTTTGTCACCAGGGTCGGCACCATCATCCTGGCGCTGATGGTGATCCTGTGGTTCCTGTCGAGCTTCCCGGCGCCGCCGGAAGGCGCGACCGGACCCGCGATCCAGTACAGCCTGGCCGGCCATCTCGGCCGCATGCTGGAAGTGGTGTTCGCGCCGATCGGGTTCAACTGGCAGATCGCGATCGCGCTCATCCCCGGCCTTGCCGCGCGCGAAGTCGCCGTCGGCGCGCTCGGCACCGTCTATGCGCTGTCGGCCACCGGCGACCAGCTCGCCACCGCACTGACGCCGATGATCGCTGCCACCTGGAGCATGCCGACCGCGCTGTCGCTGCTCGCCTGGTACGTGTTCGCGCCGCAGTGCATTTCCACGCTCTCCATCGTCAGGCGCGAAACCAACTCGTGGATTCCGCCGCTGGCGATGACCGGATACATGTTCACTCTGGCCTACCTGGCGTCGTTCGCGACCTATCAGGGTGCTCGCATGCTGCTGGGAGGTGCGTGATGCAGGAGTGGATCGTCGGATTGATCGTAGCGGGCGCGTTTGTCGCTGTGCTCAAGCGCTACCTGCCGAAGGCGTTGCGCAATGCGCTGCGCAGCCGGCTGGAACGGCTTGCGCGGCGCCGGGGCTGGGAGAAGCTGGCAGCGCGGCTGGCTGCGCCAGAGCCTGCCGCATCATGCAGCGACGGTTGCAGTTCCTGCGGCGGGTGTGGGACGAACGAATCGTCGCCGGTTACCGACGAGCGTTTTTCCATCAAGCTGAAGACCATCAAATAGGCAGATTTGCCTCTCCACGATGTGCTGCCTGAGCGGCGCGCATGTTTTCCCTGTTCCTTTTCAACCCGCTGAAGGCTGCGCCAGGCCCAGGCTGGATGCTTGCTTGAGGGATGAAGCCGCTGGATGCCCAAAAGCTGCGGGGCGGCGACAGGCCGGGCGTAGTATCTTGCCCGGCCCGCCGTTCGCTGAAGGAGTTCGCCGGCGCAGAGAGAGCGGCTCAGATCGTCCACATGAACCAGAGCGTCGCGCACAGTGCTCCGCAGCTGGTCAATACCGCGGCCGTGCGCACCGTGTGCAGCTGCGTCCACAGCAGCAGGCCGGTGATCGACAGCAGGATCAGGCCCCCGGCGATCGTATCGGACAGCAATACCCAGAACGCGTTGACGCCTATGGACATGTGCAAGCGCGTGAGCGTGCCTATCGGCGTGGCGTCGACCTGATCGAGCTTGACGAAGCGGTTGCCGACGAAATACTCAACCAGCACGCCGCCTTCCGGGCGCGTCAGGTTGATGGTCCAGCGCTCCGGCTGCCGGACTTCGCGGTCGGACCACACCACCGTCCTGGCCGGCTGGGTTTTCATTACCGGCGGCTGCACGGAACTGAACTTCAGCTCGTTTTGCAGCCAGTCCGCCATATCGGCGGGTGAGGAAAACGTGCGCTCCGGCAGCGGCAGCTGCGCCGTCTTCTGCACCGTTTTTTCCACGGGTATCTTCATGATCGCCCGGTGATTCATGAGGATGCCGGTGGCGCCGAACAGCAGGCCCAGCACGGCGCCCCACAAGCCCACGTACAAGTGCGTCTTGCGCAGCCAGGTCAGGAATACGGCGCGCCGGCTGCGCTTGCGCTTTGCCGGTGCAAGCGGCACCGCATGTTCTGGTTCGCGGTCCAGTGAGCGGGTAATGGCGTCGGCATGCATGGCTCAATCCGCTCCGTATTGTGGCGCCAGCGCCGGACCGGGATCGGTGCCGTCGGCCTTGACGAAGGTGTAGGTGAAATGGTTGCGCAGGTTGTCATACGTCTGGCCGCCGAATTCTCCGGGCGTCCGGTCGACGTGCAGAACGTGGACCACGTACTGGCCACGCCACGGGGCATTGATCTTCACCGCGCCCTGCGCATCGGTCTTGTGTTCCTGGACCCATGCGTTGGGGGCGATCACTTCCAGCTTCGCATCCTTGAGCGGCTGGCCGCGATACAGCACGACCAGCGCGTTCGCGCCGTGCGCCTGCACATCCAGCGCAAGCGGCGAGGCGCCGACGGCTGCCGCCTGGCCGTAACGCGCGTAATAGTTCGATTTCGCGATGCCCAGGCCATGCTTGCTCAGGTCGCGCACTTCCAGCGACTCTTCTGCGACCAGCACCGTCGAATCCGCCTTGCCGCTGTCGATCGCGAAGAATTCCGCGGCGCGGCTGACGGAAACGGCGTCAATCTTGGCAGCCCTAGTTGCAAATGCGCGCGGGGACTTGATGTTGTCGAGCTTGCCGGGGCTTTTTTCCTTCAGAAGGTTGTCGGCTTCGCCGTAGTACAGGCGGGCGCCGGCATCGCCCGGCTCAATCCACAGGTAGTGTGCCTGTGCCGCGCCGCTGGCCAGGACGGCGGCGAAGAAGAGCGTGGCCGTACGGAATTGAATATGGATGTTCACGGTTTTCATTGTTGTTGGATATGGCAATGCCCCTTTGCGCCTGCGGCAAAGGGGCATTGTGTTAGAACGTGTAACGGGCGGTCAGCTGCACATTGCGCGGCGCGCCCGGTACGTTCAGGTTGGGCGCCGAACCGTGGCCGGATACGATGTATGCGCGGTCGAACAGGTTGTTGATGTTCAGCTGCAGATCCAGGCCGGCGATCTTGTAGCCGACCATCGCGTCGACCAGGGTGTAGGCCGGCAGGGTGACCGTATTGCCGGGATTGGCGAAGCGGTCGGCGACGTAGTTCACGCCGGCGCCTGCGCGCAGGCCATTGCCGAGGGCCTTGGTCAGCCAGAGGCTGGCGCTGTGTTTCGGCGTCAGCGTCGGCTGCTTGCCTTGCACCCTTACGTTTTTCACGACATTGTCGCTGTTGTCGACGGCAGGAGACGAAGTGACTTCCGCGTCGAGATAGGCGTAGCCGGACCAGACTTGCCAGCCGTGCGACAGGTCGCCGCTGAAGGTCAGCTCCAGCCCGTCGGTGCGCTGGGTGCCGATCGGGACCAGGCGGTTGGTCGCCGGGTCGGTGAACTTGATGTTGGTGCGCTCGAGCCGGAACAGCGATGCCGTGGCGGATGCCTTGCCGTCAAAGAAATCGAACTTCGCGCCGATTTCTTGGTTTGTCGTCTCTTCAGGCGCAATTTGCGCATTGGTGGCCGCCAGCGGAAGGCTCTCGCCGGATGGCTGGAAGGACTTGCTGACCGACGCATAGTAGGACTGGGTTTCATTCGGCTGGTACACCAGGCCGGCGCGCGGGCTCCAGGCGCGGTCGGTGCGGCTCAGGATCGTCTGGCCGCTTCGGTTCTGCGTCTCCTGCTCGAATGCGTCATAGCGCACGCCCGCCAGCGCCTTCCACTGCGCGGACAGCGTGACCAGGTCCTGGATGTAGGCGCTGTTCGTCGTCAGGATGCCTTGGTTGTCGGTCGAGGAAGAAGGCGTGGTGCTTGGCGTGAAGGGCACTACCGGCGACACCGGGTTGAACAGGGAAACGGTCGCGATGTTGTTCCAGGTGCGGAAGAACTGGTCCTTGTTCTGCTTGCCGATTTCGACGCCGTACAGCAGCTGGTGCGGCATGCCGGCGATGGTGGTCTTCTGCACCAGTTCGGTCTGGTTGAAATAGCCGTCTTCCTGGCGCAGCACGTTGCTGCGGTTGAGCGAAGCGGTCAGCGCCGCTTCGTTGACCGAGCCGACCAGCGTGTTGTTGCGGTTGAGCGAATAGTCGTAATGACGGAACGCGTTGCGCAGCGACCATTCGTTGTTGAAGCGGTGATCCAGCGTGAAGCCGAGCGCGGTCACGCGCGACTGGGTGTAATCGAAATGCCTGGCGTCCGCTGCGCCGTAGTAGGTGTTGGACGGCACGTCCACCGGTCGCCCCTTGTACGAGGGAATGCCGAAGTCGGTCACGCGCCGGTCAGACAGGTATTCGCCCTGGATCAGCAGTTTGGTTGCGTCGCCGAGCTTGATCGACAGGGAGGGCGACAGCGCCTCGCGCTGCAGGAATTGCTGGTCGCGGTAACTGTCGGCACGCTCCAGCGCGCCGGTCACGCGGAATGCCACGCCGTTGTCGCTGTAGTTGCGCGCCAGGTCGAATTCGCCGCGCTTCTGGTTCCAGCTGCCGAACTGCAGGCTGACTTCGTTCTTGTCGATGCCGGGCTTCTTGGTGATGCGGTTGATAAGCCCGCCCGAGGAGCCGCGCCCGTACAGCACCGATGCCGGCCCCTTGATCACTTCGACCTGCTCGATGTTGGACAGGTCGCGGAAATACATCGCGTCGTCGCGCATGCCGTCGATGAACTGGTCGGCGATGGCGGAAAAGCCGCGGATCGTCACCTGGTCGCGCTGGCCGTCGCCGGAGGACAGTCCGACGCCAGGCACAGATTTCAGCACGTCCTGCATCGAGCGGACCGCCTGGTCGCGCAGCACGGCCTGCGGCACGACGTTGACGGTCTGCGGGATGTCGCGCAACGGCGCTTCGATCTTGGTGGCGCTGACGGCCGTCGGCGGATTGTAGGTCGGCGGCAGTTCGCGCGCGCTCTTGACCTTGACCTCGGGCAGCGCTTCCTCTTTTTGCGCAGCCGTCTGCGCGTGCACGGCGAGTTGTTGTACAGCCAGCGCGACCAGCAGCGCCAGCTTGCTCTTCCTGAGTCCCATGATGTTCCTTGTTATTTGAAAACTGGTGGCTGGCTGGGACGGCGGATCGCGTCGTGGCTGGCTGATGATAGAAAAAACTAGTTATTTACCCTGTGGTTCTGTCACGAAGCCGATCTTGGACAGACCGCCTGACTGCGCGGCGGCCATCACCTGCGCCACCTTTTCGTACTGCGTGGTGCGCTCGGCGCGCAGGTGCAGTTCCGGCTGCGGCGTCTTTTGCGCCGCGACGGCGATGCGCGCGTTCAGCTCGGCGGGATCGACGACATCACTGTTCCAGTACACCTTGCCTTCGGCATCGATCGACAGGTTGATGTTTTCCGGCTTGCTCTCGTTGGGCTGGTTGGTGGCGCGCGGCAGGTCGATCTTGACGCTGTGGTTCATGACCGGGATGGTGATGATGAAGATGATCAGCAGCACCAGCATCACGTCGACCAGCGGCGTGGTGTTGATCTCCGGGTTGAAATCGTCGTCCGAATTGGACAGGGAACCCATCGCCATCACATACCTCCCACGGCAACCAGCTTGGCGCCGTTTGCGCCGTCATTGGCGCTCGATTCGGTGCGGGCGCCGGTGACGAACAGCGCGTGCAGGTCGAAGCCGAACTTGTTGAGCTGGGCGATGATCGCCTTGTTGCCGCGTACCAGGGCGTTGTAGCCGAAGGTGGCGGGGATCGCGACGGCCAGGCCGAGCGCGGTCATGATGAGCGCCTCGCCGACCGGACCAGCCACCTTGTCGATGCTGGCCTGACCCGAGGTGCCGATCGATACCAGCGCGTGATAGATGCCCCACACGGTGCCGAACAGGCCGACGAAAGGAGCGCTGGAGCCGACCGAGGCCAGCACCGCCATGCCGGACTGCAGCTTGCCGGAGGCTTCATCGATCGCCTGGCGCAGCGACAGCGTGACCCAGTCGGATACCGACAGCTGGTCGTGCAGGTGGCCCTTGTGGGCGTTGTGGTGGCGCATCGCGCCCACGCCAGCGTGCGCGATGTCGGCGAACGGATTGCCGCTGCCCAGCGTCGCCAGGCCTTCATCGACGCTGGTGGTGTCCCAGAACTGATGGCCGGCGGCCTTGCCGGCCCGGCCGAAGCGCAGCAGTTGCAGCGCCTTGGTGACAATCACGTACCACGAGGCGATCGACATCGACACCAGCAGTATGGCGACGCCTTTGGTGACAAAGTCGCCTTGCATCCACAGCGTTTCCAGTCCGTACGGGCTTCCTTGCATGATGATTCCTTAATCCAGTTGAAAGTTGATGGGGATGATGGCGTAGGCGCTCACCGCCTTGCCGTCTTCGATGAAGGGTTTGAACAGGGCGCGCAGCGCGGCCTTGCGGGCGGCTTCGTCGAGGCGTGCGATGCCGGACGATTTGTGCAGCTCGACGCGTTCCGGCCGGCCTTTTTCGTTGACCAGCACGCGCAGCACGGCCTTGCCTTCTTCGCCCATGCGCTTGGAGATGGGCGGGTATTCGGGCTGCGGCGGCTGGATGTACTCGATGCCGGAAGTAACGGTTTTCGGCGCGGCGGGAGCGTCCGGCGTGGGCGGCGCGGCCGGAGCAGGTACTGCCGCGACAGGCGCCGCCGGTTGCGGGGCGGGCGGGTTGGGATCGACGCTGATCGCCTTGGGCGACGGCTCGGCGGATTTGAAGACCGGGGCCGGCTTCGGCGGCGTCACCGCCTTCTTCACCACCGGGACGGTTTTCGGCGCCGCCGGTTGCGGCTGCGGCTTTTCGCGCAACGGTTCGGGCGTGATGAAGGTCGCGATCACTTCGCGCGGGATCGCCTCGCTCGCCTTGCGCAGCAAGCCGCTCTGAAGCGCGTAGAAAAAGCCGATGTGCAGCAGCACGATCAGGCCGAGCGGGCCGATGCGGCGCGCTTGCGCCGCAAGCGCGGCAACGGGGAAGGGGGCGGTTCGGCTCATTGAATCCGCCTATGCCACCAGTGCCAGTGGAGCGAGCTGTGCCTGAGCTTGCAGAGACTCGCGCAGGATGGTTTTGGCGCATGAATTGCATTTGCCGCAGCAGTTGCCGACGCCGAGGCCGGCGCGCAGCTCAAGCATGGAAGTGGCGCCGGCATTCACCGCATGATGAATCTTGCGCTCGGAGATGTTGTTGCAGACACAAACGATCATGGTTCTACCTTTTTCTGGCCGGGGAACGCCGGCGAATACCATTCGGCGCCCGGTGCACTTCAAATCAGATATGTCTGAGAATCAACAATCTGATTGTAAATAAGAATGATTCGCATTATTATAGCTATATAAAAGGCGTCGTCAAAAAGTTTTTCACCGGTTCCTTACTTATTGATAAGTAAAGCAGTGCAGGAACGCGGCAGGAAAAGCCCGTCCAGACCGCCGATGCAGGTTTTCTTAACCCCCGCCAGCCCGCGGCGCCGCCGTCAGCCAGCCAGTCAATACTTATCAGGAGAAATATCCATGACTCAGATGGCTCACCGGCGCGTGTTGCGCCCAACCGCGGCATTTGTGCCGCGCCTGCGGCCCTTGACCGCACTGATGCTCGCCGCGCTGGCGCAATTGGCACAGCCGGGCCTGGCTTACGGCGCCGAGGATTCCAGCCTGCCGGACATTACCGTGCGCGCGCAGACCGAGCGCGCCGACGGCCCGGTGCAGGGTTATCGCGCAACGCGCTCATCGACGGTGACCAAGACCGATACGCCGCTGCGCGATGTGCCGCAGTCGGTGCAGGTGGTCCCCGAGTCGCTGGTAAAGGATCAGGGCATGACCAGCATGGCGCAGGTGTTGCGCTACGTGCCGGGCGCTTCCATGAATCCCGGTGAAGGCGGACGCGACCAGCCAGTGCTGCGCGGAATCAGCAGCACCTCCGACCTCTACGTGGACGGCGTGCGCGACGATGCCTTGTATTTCCGCGATCCCTACAACACCGAGCGATTTGAAATTCTGAAGGGCTCCAGCGGCATGACGTTCGGCCGCGGCGGCGCCGGCGGCATCGTCAACCGCGTCACCAAGAAGCCATTGGATACGCCGGCCAGGCGTGCGGAACTTACGGTTGGCAGTTACGATACCAAGCGCGCCACCGCCGACTTGAGCGGCCGCCTCTCGGATAGCGTCGCTTATCGCCTCAACGCCGTGGTCGAGGATTCCGGCGGCTTCCGCGAGGGCTACCAGCTGAAGCGCCACGGCATCAACCCGGTGGTGGAGCTGTTTCCCAGCGACGACACCTCCGTGCTTCTCAGCTACGAGCATTTCGACGACAAACGCACTGTCGACCGCGGTATCCCGTCGCGTAACGGAACACCTTACGACACGCCGCGCGCGACCTTTTTCGGCAACCCGGACCAGAGTCCGAGCGACGTGAGCGTCGACGCCTTCGCCGCCAAGATCGAGCACAGCCTTGCGCCCAACCTCACCGTGCGCAACACATTCCACGCCACGCACTACGACACTTTGCGCCAGAACGTCCAGCCCAACAGCAGCGTCAATAATGCCGGCAAGGTCAGCATTTCAGCCTACAGCCAGGCCAACCAGCGCAGCAATTACTTCAACCAGAGCGAGCTCGAATCGCGTCTGCGCACCGGGAGCGTCGAGCACCTCGTGCTCGCCGGCCTCGAACTCGGCCACCAGGATAGCGACAACACGCGCCTGACCGGCTACTTCGGCACCTCCACCAGCAGCCTGGTCGACGCCACGGCGCCCCGCGCCACGGTCAACCAGTGGAAGGCGCAAGCCAGCGATACCAACAACAGCACCACCGCCAACATCGCAGCACTCTACGCGCAGGACCAGATCTCCCTGATTCCGCAGTGGAAAGCCGTGCTCGGCGTGCGCTACGACCGCTACAGCGTCGGCATTGACGACCGCAACGCGGCCAACGTGGATCTTGCCCACACAGACCGCGAGTTCTCGCCCCGCGCCGGCCTGGTCTATCAGCCCAACGCCTCGTCCTCCTACTACGCCAGCTACAGCTACGCCTTCCTCCCCAGCGGCGAAACCCTGTCGCTGTCCGCCAGCAATGCCGATCTGGCGCCGGAGAAGGCGAAGAACTGGGAAATCGGCGGCAAGTGGGATATCACTCCGGTGCTGTCCGCGACCGCGGCGGTGTTCCGTCTCGACCGGGCCAATGTCAAGAGCAAGGACCCGAATGATTCGACCAGGCTGCAGCTTTCCGGCTTGCAGCGCACTGAAGGCATCGAGCTTGGCCTGCAGGGGCAGATGACCAGGGACTGGCAGGTCTATGCCGGTTACGCCAACCTGGATGCTCGCGTCGTCAAGGCTACCGGCGGCAGCGCCACCAGCGCTGCCGTACCGGCCGGCACCACCGTGCCGCTGGTGCCGAAAAACGCAGTGTCACTGTGGAATCGCGTGGACGTCGCCGGCGGCTGGGCCTTCGGGCTGGGCGTGGTATACCAGTCCAGCGTCTACGCCAGCACCAGCAATGCCGTGACGTTGCCGGCCTTCGCCCGCACCGACGGCGCCGTCTACTACCAGTTCGACAAGAAGACGCGATTGTCCCTGAATGTCGAGAACCTGCTGGACAAGCATTACTACGCGACGGCGGGTGGCGACAACAACATCATCGTCGGCACGCCGCGCAATGTGCGCCTGACGCTGGCAACGGCTTTTTAAGCCTGGCCAGATTCCATGCGGCTTGCGATCTCGTCCAGGGAGCGGCAGGCGGCGGGAAACGGCTGCCGCTGCCGCCTGCCGTCGCGCTCGAGGTCGAATCCGTAGCAGTCGATCCCGAGCAGCCTGGCGCCGGCAGGCAAGGCATGCTCGAAGCGCGCCAGCAGCGCCGCTTCATCGGACCAGGGTAAAACCGCTGCCTGTGGCCATTCCGCGTCCTCGATCCATCCCATCTGCGCAAAGCCGCCGATATAGCGGGCGCGTTTCGGCTGCAGGCGGAAAAACGCGAAATCGCCGAGTTCGAGATATTGCCGCGCATCGGGCTGGTAGCGCACATAGCGCGCCGCCAGCTCGGATGCCGTGTCGATGCGAATCACGTCGCCCACGATGGTCATGCGCGGCGCGGTCAGCACGTTTTCCGCGTTGGCCTCGGTGACGAGCAGGCTGGCGCGCGGATCGGCGACCAGGTTTTTGGTGTGTTCGGCCAGGCCGCTCAGCAGGAATACCGGACGATGGCCTTCGTCCGGAACGAACGGCAGCGCCGAGGCGAACGGATAGCCAGGCAGCTGCGTCGATTGTGTCGCCAGCGCGCCGGACGATGCGCCGTGCAGCAGATGAAGGGCAGTGGTCAGGCTGGGTTTCATGGCAAGGATCGAAAGAATGAATGACCCTTGCAGTTTAATCGCACCGGTGCTCAGCCGCCGCGATACAGATCATCGACGGGATCCCTCTGCCGGATATTGTTGCCCGGCGTGGCCGGCCGGTCGCCGAACAGCCGGTCCCAGAAGCTCTTGACCGCGTCGCCCACCGCGCGCACCGGGTCGTTGTGGCTGACATACTCGTTGTACATCCAGTCGCCGTCGACCTGGGCGATGCCGGCCGGAAGCGGCCGCTGGAAGGGCGCCGCGCCGCGCAGGGCGCTGCGCATGTAGTCGGTCCAGATCGGCAGCGCCACGGTGGCGCCGAATTCGCGGCTGCCCAGCGAGCGCGGCTTGTCGTAGCCCATCCAGGCTACGGCGACGATATCGCCGCCGTAGCCGGCGAACCAGCCGTCCATCGCGTCATTGGTGGTGCCGGTTTTTCCCGCCAGGTCATGGCGCCCCAGGCGCTGGCTGGCCGCGTAACCTGTTCCCGAGTTGACCACGTCGCGCAGCATGCTGTCCATGATGAAGGCATTACGGGGATCGAGCACGCGCGCCGCCTCGTCGCCGGCGATGGCCGGCTTGCTTTGCACCAGCACGTTGCCGCGGTTGTCCAGCACTTTTTCGATCAGGTAGGGCGCAACCTTGTAGCCGCCGTTGGCGAAGACGGCGTAGGCGGCGGCCATCTGCAGCGGCGTGACCGAGCCGGTGCCGAGCGTCATGGTGAGATTGTCCGGGTGCCGGCTGGCGTCGAAGCCGAAGCGCGTCAGGTAATCGCGCGCATAGGGCGGGGTGATCGATTGCAGCAGGCGGATCGACACCATGTTCTTCGATTTCTTCAGCGCGGTGCGCATCGAGATCGGGCCGTCGTAGCGCCCGTCGTCGTTCTGCGGCGTCCATGCCTGGCTGCCGGCCGACACGTTGATGGCGAGCGGCGCGTCGTCGATCAGCGTGCCCGGAGAATAGCCCTTTTCGAGCGCGGCCGAGTAGATGAAGGGCTTGATGCCGGAGCCGGGCTGGCGCCAGGCTTGCGAGACGTGGTCGAACTGGTTGAGCGCGAAATCGAAGCCGCCGACCATTGCACGATAAGAGCCGTCCTTGGCATTGAGCGCGACGAAGGCGGCGGAAACTTCCGGCAGCTGGGTGACGGCCCAGCGCTTTTTCGCGTCGCGCACCACGCGGATGATTGCGCCGGGCTTGATACGGTTACGCGCCTTGGGCGACAAGGCAGACGCGGCAAAGCGCAAGCCTTCGCCGCCGATGTCGATCACGTCGCCCGACAGCAGCATCGCGCGCACCGCTTTCGGCGAGGCGGCCAGCACCACCGCCGAGCGCAGTTCGTCGCTGTCGGGGTGCTTGAGCAGCGCCTCGGCGATGGCTTGCTCGCGCTCGTCCTCGTCTTCCGGCAGCGCGACGAAGGCTTCCGGGCCGCGGTAGCCGTGGCGCCGCTCGTATTCCAGCACGCCGCGCCGCACCGCGCCGTAGGCGGCATCCTGGTCGGCGCTGTTGAGCGTGGTGTAGACGGTGTAGCCGTGAGTGTAGATGTCGTCGCCGTACTGCGCGGACATGTATTGCCGCACGATTTCCGCCGCGTGTTCCGCATGCGTCTCGAAGCGGTAGCCCTTGTCGCGCACGGCAAGCTTTTCCTGAGCCGCTTGCGCATACTGCTTCGGCGTGATGTAGCCGAGCTCGCGCATGCGCTTGAGAATGTACTGCTGGCGCTGCGCGGCGCGCGTCGGGTTAACCACCGGATTGAGGCTGGATGGCGCTTTCGGCAGGCCGGCCAGCATCGCGGCTTCGGCGATGGTCAGATCCTGGATATCCTTGCCGAAATAGATGCGCGCGGCGCTGCCGAAGCCATAGGCGCGTTCCCCCAGGTAGATCTGGTTCATGTACAGCTCGAGGATCTGGTCTTTCGACAGCGTCTGTTCGATTTTGCGCGCGAGCATGATCTCCTGGATCTTGCGCGCATAGGTCTTCTGGCGGCTCAGATAGAACGTGCGCGCCACCTGCATCGTGATGGTGGAAGCGCCCTGCGAGCGGCTGCGCCAGAAGTTGGCGAGGGTGGCGCGCAGAATGCCGGTGTAGTCCACGCCGCTGTGTTCGTAGAAATGCTCGTCCTCGGTGGCGATCAGCGCATTCTTCATTACCGCCGGCATTTCGGCGATCGGCACGAAATCGCGGCGCTCCTCGCCGAATTCGCCGATCAGCACCAAGTCGGCGGTGTACACGCGCAGCGGAATCTTGGGGCGGTAATCGGTGAGCGCATCGAGCGGCGGCAGGCCGGGCGCGACGATCAGGAATGCATAGGCGGCCAGCAGTGCGCCGCCCAGCGCGGCGGATGCAACGAGCGCCATTGCCGCCTCGACAAGGCGGCGCTTCAGCGGCCGTTTCCACCAGTTCCTTATATGCAATAAAAGCAGCGAAACTCGTCGCACTGCAATCCCCCGTATTTCATGTTGAACCGGACTCTAAGCCCCGGTTCGGAAAAAGCCGAAGCCATGTTTCATTTCGAAACAAGTGATTTTAAGAAAGTAGGGCGCGCAGGATGTCTTACATGAAATCCCGGCTATGCGTAGCCAGCCGCCCCAGCAGCGTCGACAAGTCGACCAGCCGTTTCGCTACCAGGTGCCGCACATTGCTTTCGCATTGCCAGATGCCGTACACGCCCAGGAGGCGGGACGCGAGCAATTCCTTGCGATAGCGTTCGACCAGGGCCGGCCAGACGATCACGTTGACGAACCCGGTCTCGTCCTCGATCGTGACGAACACGGTGCCGCTGGCGGTCTGCGGGCGCTGGCGCACGGTGACGATGCCGCAGGCACGCGCCAGCTGGCGGTCGGCGAAAGTGTTGAGGACTTCGGCCGGCAAAAAGCGCCTTTCTGCCAGCAGCGGACGCAACAACGCCAGCGGATGCCGCTCCAGCGTCAGGCCGAGCGAGCGATAGTCGGCGACGATGCCTTCACCCTCGCTCGGCGGGGCCAGCCGCAGCGCTTCCTCCCGCACCGGCGCCCGGCTCAGCAAGCCCTTGTCGGCGGCACTCGCGACTGCCTGCCACAAGGCCTGGCGCCGGTTTCCTGCCAGCGCCTGCAGTGCGTTCGCATCCGCCAGCGCCTGCAAGTCGTGGCGCGTCAGCTGCGCGCATAACGCAAAATCAGCGAGATCGGAAAATGGACGTCGCGCGCGCGCCTGCTCGATGCGCCGACCGGCATCAAGCGACAGCCCGCGCACCATGTTCAGGCCCAGCCGCACCGCCGGCTGGTCGCCGGCAGCCGGCTCCAGCGTCGCTTCCCAGCTGCTGACCGTGACATCGACCGGCCTTACCTCGACCTGGTGGCGCCTGGCATCCTGCACCAGTTGCGACGGCGAGTAGAAGCCCATCGGCTGGCTGTTCAGCAAGGCCGCGAGGAACACGGCCGGCTCGTGGCGCTTGATCCAGGAGCTGGCGTAGGCAAGCAGCGCAAAACTGGCCGCATGGCTCTCGGGAAAGCCATACTCGGCGAAGCCTTCGATCTGGCGCACGATGGCATCGATGAAGGCTTGCTCGTAACCCCGGTCCGCCATGCCTTGCTTGAGCCTTTCCTTGTGCCGTCCGAGATCGCCCTTGCGCCGCCATGCCGCCATCGAGCGGCGCAGCTGGTCCGCTTCGCTGCCGCTGAAACCCGCCGCCAGCATCGCGATCTGCATCACCTGTTCCTGGAAGATCGGGATGCCGCAGGTGCGCTCCAGCGCCGGCCTGATCTCTTCCCTCGGATAGGTGACCGGCTCCAGGCCCTGCCGGCGCTTCAGGTAGGGATGCACCATGCCGCCCTGAATTGGGCCGGGGCGCACGATCGCGACCTGGATCACCAGGTCGTAAAATTTGTTCGGCCGCAGGCGCGGCAGCATCGTCATCTGCGCCCGGCTTTCGATCTGGAACACGCCGATGGTGTCGGCCTTGCTGATCATTTCATAAGTGGCCGGGTCTTCGCGCGGGATGTCCTGCATCGAAAACGGCCGGCCGCGCCGCGCGGCTATCATGTCGAGCGCGCGGCGGATCATGGAAAGCATGCCGAGCGCGAGGATGTCGACTTTCAGCAGGCCCAGCGCGTCCAGGTCGTCCTTGTCCCATTGCACCACGCTGCGGTCCTTCATCGCGGCGTTTTCGATCGGCACCAGGCGCGACAGCTTGCCGCGCGCGATCACGAAGCCGCCCGGATGCTGCGACAGGTGGCGTGGAAAGCGCATCAGCTTTTCCGCGATCTCCGCCCATTGCCGCGCCAGCGGGGTGTCCGGGTCCATGCCGCATTCGACAAAGCGCGCCGCCAACCCTGTCTTGTCGTCCCACCAGCGGTGCGACTGGGCGATGCGGTCGACGATGCCAAGGTCCACGCCGAGCGCCTTGCCCACGTCGCGCAACACGCTGCGCGGCTTGTAGCTGATGACGACGGCGGTCAGCGCGGCGCGCAGCCTGCCGTATTTGCGGTACACGTACTGGATCACTTCCTCGCGCCGCTGGTGCTCGAAATCGACGTCGATGTCGGGCGGCTCGTCGCGCTCGCGCGAGATGAAGCGCTCGAACAGGGTATGGCTGCGCGACGGATCAACCTCCGTGATGCCCAGGCAGTAGCAGACGGTGGAATTGGCGGCCGAGCCGCGTCCCTGGCACAGGATGCGCTCGCCGCGCGCAAAGCGCACGATGTCGTACACCGTCAGGAAGTAGGGCGCGTACTGCTTCTCATCGATCAGTGCCAGTTCGTTTTCCAGCTGCTGGCGCACCTGCGGCGGAATCCCGGCGGGATAGCGCCGGTTCGCGCCGGCATAGGCTTCCTTGCGCAGATGGCTGGACGGCGTTTCTCCCGGCGGCACCAGCTCGTCCGGGTATTCATAGCGCAATTCGTCCAGCGAAAACGTGCACAGCTTCGCGATGCGTACCGTTTCGCCCAGCGCCGCCGGCGGATAGATGTTGGCCAGCCGCAGCCGCGAGCGCAGGTGCTGTTCCGCATTCGGCGCAAGCCCGTAACCGCATTCGGCAATCGGCGTGCGCAGGCGGATCGCGGTCAGCGTGTCCTGCAACGGCTTGCGCGAGCGCACATGCATGCAGACATCGCCGGTGGCGACGACCGGCAAGCCTTGTTCCTGGGCGGCTTGTTCGACCAGGGTGCGATGTCGCTCATCGCCGGCCCGGTGCAGCAGCGTGAGCGCGATCCAGGCGCGCTGCGGGAAGGTCTGCCTCATCCATTGCGCCTGCAGGGCGAGCGCACCGGCGGCAATGCCGTGCTCCGGCGTGAGAATGAGCAGGCAATCGGGCATCCCGCGCAGGTGCGCATGCTCCCCCTGCGGCGCGGAAAAGTCCGTCGGTGTCAGGCGGTAAAACCCCTTGCCCACGTCAGCGCGCGTGCGCGCCAGCGTGATCATTTCGGCCAGGTTGCCGTAGCCGTTGCGGTTTTGCGCGAGCACGACCAGCGAGAAGGCCGGGTTGCCATCCTCGTCCACCAGCCGGAACTGGCTGCCGATGATCAGGTGCAGCGCCAGCTGCCGGGTGACGACATGCGCTCGCACCACGCCTGCCAGCGAACATTCATCCGCGATTGCCAGCGCCGTGTAGCCAAGGGCGGCGGCGCGCGCGGCCAGCTCTTCCGCATGCGAGGCGCCGCGCAGGAAGGTGAAGTTCGTCACGCACTGCAGTTCGGCGTAGGCCGGGAGGGCTTGGGGCGGAAGAGAAGAGGAGTGCATGTTTTTGTTATGAAATACTGTATATAAAAACAGTATAGCGACAGGCATGCATTTTTGTAACGGCGTTGTTAATCGATGGGAATAAGTTGTCTTATAGTTAATTTCGCTATCACAGTTTTTTAAAGCATTGTTGCCGTGCGACCAAGATTGGCTTGCGATGTCAATTTGTTGGCTTGGCAGGGCGGAAGGAGACGAAGAGGATGCGATTTGGTTGTGGTGAAATCATTCGGACTTGTTCGTGTGCAGTGGAAAGCTTTCGTTCAAGTTCAGCGCTGTTAAAAAATAATAAAACCATCGCCGATTCACACAGGAGACAACACCATGCAACTCGCCCGCATCCTCGCGCCGTCATTGCCGCGCCTCATTCGCCCAGCGCCATCTTTCTTTCGCAATCGCCAAACGGAATAGCGAAAGCATCCTGTTTGCAAACGGATTTCGACAAAGGCTCGGTCAACAGAGCCGGCTGCACAAGGCAGCATTTATCCCATTCAAGGAGAGCAAGATGGCGTCTGTATTCAAGCGCGCGGCCGGGTTACTTGCGCGAGTAACCGTTGCAGCGGTTGCCTTATCCGCATTCATGGCGGGGCCCGCGGCGTTCGCGGCCAATAATGATCCTGTCGTGCTGGTGCACGGCTTCCTCGGCTTCGGCCCCGACGAGTTGCAGGGCACCGGCTTCAAGTACTGGGGCGGCTTCAACGACGTCGAAGCGCACATGAAGACCTACAACGGCAGCCACCAGGTATATACCGCCGCGGTCGGGCCGGTCAGCTCGAACTGGGACCGCGCCGTCGAGCTGTACTACCAGATCAAGGGCGGCTGCACCGACTACGGCGCCCAGCGCACCGCCCAATTCGCCGCCTACGGCAAGATCCAGAAACCGGCCGGCAAATGCTGGGCCGCCGATCCCGACAACAACCCCAACCATTACCCGGTCGCGCTGTACCCGCAGTGGGACGCGGCCCACCCGATCCACCTGGTGTCGCACAGCCAGGGCGGGCAAACCGTGCGCACCCTGATCCAGCTGCTGGAAAACGGCTCGCCCAACGGCGACGAGGGCGGTGGCGCGCTCTACACCGGCGGCAAGATCGGCTGGGTCAAGAGCGCCACCACCATCTCCACTCCGCACAACGGCACCACCCTGCGCGACGTGATTATCGATTATGTGCCCAAGGTATCGGAACTGGCCGGCAAGATCGTCGAGGTGGCCGGCCTCGGCGGCAGCAGCAACCCGATCTACAAGTTCCGTCTGGAACAGTATGGCCTGGCGCAACAGCCGACCGAAACCTTCTGGCAATTCCTCGACCGTATCAAGGGCGCGCCGTTCTGGTCCTTGTCCAACCGCGATTCGGCGCAGTGGGAACTGGGCCCGGACGGCGCGAAGGCGTTGAACAGCTGGGTCAAGACCTCGCCCAACGTGTACTACTACTCGATCGGCGGCAAGGCGACCGAACAGGGCAGCTTCTGCTGCAATTCGACCGACCGCCTCATCGCGCCGTTCCAGAGCTCCAGCTACCAGTATGCGCGCGACGACATGATCTTCTTCATGAAGAACACCGCCGGCGAATGGGTGGTGCCCTCGCTTTTTGTGCCTGGCATGGGATCGTATACGCAGACCGATCCGAGCCGCGTGCTGATCGACAGCAGCTGGTTTGCGAATGATGGCGTGGTCAACACGGTCAGCATGAAGTCGCCGTCCGGGCAACCGGTGCGCAATTACGACGGCACCTCGGTGCGCGGCACCTGGAACTACCTCGGCTACTACAATCAGTACGACCACTTCGACGTGATCGGCTGGCTGCTCCCAAGCTCCTCGGTCTATCCGATTTACGACAACTTGACGAAAATCCTGTACGGCTTGTGACCGTGCGGGCATGCTCGAAAGATGGCGATGGAAATGAAAAAGATACTTGCATGGACAGGGGCGGCGGTGCTGACCACCTCCTTTTTCGTGTTTGTGATGTGGCCGGGCGAAAAGGCGGTGCAGCGCACCGCCGCCGAACCTGATCTTTTCAGCTTCATCAAGCCGATGGGCGACGAGCCGCCGGCGGACGCCAGCGCGCAGCCGGCGCCGGCATCCGGCACGACAGCGGCCGAGCAGGCGATTTCCTATGCCGCCGAGCAGCCTGCATTGCGCGACGTGCCGGACGCGACCATGAAAATCGCGGCAGCGCAGGAAAACGTGCAAAGGATGCGCCGCCGGGGGGCGAGCGAGGACGAGGTATACCGCATGCGTGCCGCGGAATTGTCGGCGCAAGCGGCGGCGCACCTGGGCAAAATGGAGCGGGATGAAAATGCATGGAATGCCCGCGTCGGCGCTTATCTGGCCGAGCGGGACAAACTGCTCGGCGGTAATAGCGGCATGTACCCTGAAGAAGCATTGCAGCAGTTGCGCAATGCGCGTTTTACCGCCGATGAACAGAAGCTGCTGACCACCTATGAAAGCGCAGGCTTTCCCCGGCTGACGCTGGAATGAGCCGCGCCGGGAGGCTGCCACCCGGACTATGATGAATGCGTGAACCGCGACGCAGACACCCCCGTCATCCTGTTCGGCGCCTTTGACCGCCACAATTTCGGCGATCTCCTGTTTCCGCATGTCGCCGCAGCCTTGCTCGGTCGGAAAAAACTCGTCTTCGCCGGATTGGCGCGGCGCGACTTGCGCCGTTTCGGCGGACATCGGGTGCAGGCGCTGGCGCAGCTAGCCGCGCAATGGAAAAACCGGCCGCTTCACATCCTCCACGCCGGCGGCGAACTCCTGACTTGCGATGCCTGGCAGGCCGCGGTGATGCTGTTGCCGCCGGGCCGGGCGCACGAAACCGTCATGCGCTTCGAGACGCATCCGCAGGATGGGCGGCAATGGGCGCGCCGCCTGCTGGGTCTTCCCGACTTGGCGCCTTATGTCGTAACGCGCGACCTGTTTCCAAGCGCAGGCAAGGTGATCTTCAATGCCGTCGGCGGCATGGACCTCGATGCGCGCGATCCAGACTTGCGCGGCGAGGTGCTGGCCAAGCTCGGCTTGGCCGACCGCATCGGCGTACGCGACGGCAGGACGCTGGCAATGCTGGACGCGGCGGGGATTGCGGCGTGCCTGATGCCCGATCCCGCGGTGATGGTGGCCGAGCTGTTCGGCGACGCGATAGGCACACGCTTGCGGCAAGGGGCGGTTGCGCAGGTATCGGCAGCTTTCCCGCAAGGGTACCTTGCCGTGCAGTTCAGCAGCGACTTCGGCGACGACAGGACGCTGGCCGCTATCGCCGCCCAGCTCGACCGCATTGCCCTTGCGCGCGGCCAAGGCATCGTGTTCTTCCGCGCCGGCGCGGCGCCGTGGCACGATGACCTCGACGCATACCGGCGCATCGCGGCCCACCTGAGCGCACAATGGCGCATATTCGACTCACTTCATCTCTGGGATATCTGTGCGCTGATCGCCGGCAGCCGGGCTTACGTTGGAAGCAGCCTGCACGGCAGGATCGTCGCGCTGGCGCACGCGGTCCCGCGCCTCAACCTGCGCTATCCGGCCCAGGCCGGACAGCTTTCCAAGCCGGAGGCGTTCGCCGCCGCCTGGGACGCGGCGCTGCCGGGCGCGGTGGAGGTGCACGAGATCGCGCGTGCCATCGAGCAGGCGCTGGCGGCGAATCCGGAACAATTGCGGGCTACCGCGAGAAACCTGGCGGCGCGCTACCGCATGGACTTCGCGGCGTTATGCGACGGACTGCAGTGAGTGCAATGCGGCTTCAGCCGCCAGCCGGCCATTCGCTGAAGGGGAAGGGCACGTCTTCGGAGGCAAAGGTCAGGAAGTTCACCACTTGCCGCATATAGAGTCCCAGGCTGCGGCCGAAGGATTGCAGGCGCGCGTTGGGCGCGCCGTTCACCAATGCCAGCACCAGCTGGATGACCGCCACGCAAAACAGCACCGTGCCGGACAACTGGTATGCAAAAGCCATCAGCACCATGAACAGGGCGCGCACCAGCAGGCTGCGTTCGCCGGTCGTGATAACGGGAGGATGATTCATGATGACTCCTTTCAACTAATCGCCGTCGCGCCCGAGCTTTTCCAGCTTGATGAGATGCTTTTTCACCGTCTCCGGTTTCATCTCGCCGGCCATGCCGATCAGGGTTTCGTTGATCGGCGCAATGCCCACGAAGCCGAGGATATTACGCTCGAGCGACTTGATGCTATGCGCGCGGAAATACCAGCGATAGATGGCGGCAGGCATGCCCATGGTGACGACCACGCGCGCGGAGCGGCCCTTCAGCGCCTTGTTGTTGAGCGGATTATTCCTGCCTTCGCGCGCGAACGCGAAGCCGGGGCGCGCCACCTGTTCCAGGAAACCCTTGAGCAGCGCGGGCATGTCGCCCAGCCAGAGCGGGAAAAACAGCACCAGGTGCTCGGCCCATTGAATGGACGCCTGCGCATCAGCCAAGCCCGGCGGCAGCGTACCGTCTTCCCATTCATGCTGGCTGCGCAGCAGCGGAAAATCGAGCGAGGCCACATCGATGCGCCGCAGCTCGTGACCGGCGGCAGCGGCGCCGGCCGCATAACTGTCTTCCAGCGCATGGCACAGGTGCCTCTGGCTATTGTCCGGATGACCTTGAATCAAGAGAATGCGTTTGCCCATGATTGCCTCCCTGACGATGGTTCAGGCTGACATGGTGCCGCCTCGATTTCCTTGATCCATCACAATCCGTTCAGGATTCGGGGGCAGGTTCAACCTTCCACCAGCGGGGCAGCAATGCCCGCACGTTAAGCCGCGCAAAGCGGTCATCGATCAGGTACACGACGCCGCGGTCGGATTGCGTGCGGATCACGCGGCCGGCCGCCTGCACCACCTTTTGCAGGCCCGGGTACAAGTAGGCATAGTCGTGGCCGGCGCCGAACGCGGCCTCCATGCGTTCCCTGATCTGTTCGTTGACCGGGTTGAACTGCGGCAGCCCGAGCGTCGCGACGAAGGCGCCCACCAGCCGTTCGCCGGGCAAGTCGATACCCTCGGCGAAAGCGCCGCCCAGCACGGCGAAGCCGATGCCGCATCCTTCCGGTGTGAAGCGCGCAAGGAATTGCTCGCGCTCTTGCTCATCCATGCGGCGCGATTGCTCCCAGGTCGGAATATCGGGATGGCGCGCGCGAAACAGTTCGGCCACGTCGCGCAGATAGTCGAAGCTGCTTAAAAAAGCGAGGTAATTGCCGGGCCGCTCGCGGTATTGCCGCGCCATCAGTTCGGCGATCGGCGCGAGCGACTGCGCGCGTTGCCGGTAGCGGGTGGAGATGCGGCCGGCAATCCGCACCGTCAGCTGCTCCGCCGTGAACGGCGACTCCACGTCGATGCAGGCCGTATCCTGCGGCATGCCCAGCATGTCGCGATAGAAGTGCCAGGGACTGAGCGTGGCGGAAAACAGGGTGGTCGTGCGCGCCGTCGCAAAGCGCGGCGCGAGGAAAGGCGCCGGGAGGATGTTCCTGATGCAGAGCGTCGAGCGGACATGGGCGCCATGCTGCTCCTTGGCGACATCGAACAGCGAGTGCGTATCGAACGACTCGCTCAGGCGCGAGAAATGCAGCGCATCGAAATAAAAACGCTGCAGGCCGCTGTTAACATAGGTCGGATTTTCGGCCAGGAAATCAGTGACCGCGCTGATTGCCTGCTGCAACGCGCCAGCAAACTTCGACGGAATTTCCGGGTAGGCGCGGTAAGGTTCGCCCTGTTCCTTGTGCAGCGCATTCCAGGCGCGGTTGAGCCGGTCCAGGCTTTTTTTGAGCGCGGCGGGTGCGGACTGGCGCATGAAGTGGAAGGCCGCTTGGTCCAGTTCCGCGCTGTACATCTTGCGGGCACGCTCGATCAGGTTGTGCGCCTCGTCCACCAGCACGGCGGCGTGCCACTGGTTGTCGAGCGTCAGGCCGTGCAGCAGCGCGCTGCTGTCGAAATAATAGTTGTAGTCGCCCACGACGACGTCGCACCAGCGTGCCAGCTCCTGGCCGAGATAGTAGGGGCAGACGCCGTGTTCGAGCGCGACGGCGCGCGTGGCGGCCCGGTCCAGCGCGCCGGCCGCGAGCGCCGCCTGTCTCGCCTGCGGCAGCCGGTCGTAGAAACCTCGCGCGAGCGGGCAGGATTCGCCGTGGCAAGCCTTGTCCGGATGCTCGCAGGCCTTGTCGCGTGCGATCAGTTCGAGCGTGCGCAGCGGCAGCGCCGGCGCGCTGCGTCTTATCTGGCCCAGCGCATCGAGCGCCAATGCGCGGCCTGAGGTTTTCGCCGTCAGGAAGAAGATCTTGTCGAGTTCCTGCGTCGGGCAGGCCTTCAGCAGCGGGAACATCGTGCCGACGGTCTTGCCGATGCCGGTCGGCGCTTGCGCCATCAGGCAACGGCCGCTGCTGGCCGCGCGATAGGCGGCTTCGGCCAGCTGGCGCTGCCCGGGGCGGAAGGCCGCATGCGGAAACCGCAGCGCGGCCAGCGCCTGGTCGCGCGCGGCGCGATGCGCCAGCTCCCGGTCGGCCCAGGCCAGGAAGCGTTCGCATTGCTCCTCGAAATATCGCTGGAGTTCGGCTGCCGCATGCTCCTCTACGAGCACGGTTTCTGTCTGGCTGCCGATCTCGAAGTAGACCAGCGCCAGGCGCAGTTCGGACAGCCCCATTTTCTGGCACAGCAGCCAGCCGTACATCTTCGCCTGCGCCCAGTGCAGGTGGCGGTGATTGTCGGGGATGGCGTCGAACTTGCCCTTGTAAGTCTTGATTTCCTCCAGCTGGTTCAAGGCCGGATCGTAGCCGTCGGCGCGGCCGCGCACCAGCAGGTGCTTGTATTGGCCGGACAGGCTGACTTCGGCATGATAGCCGGCGGCGCGGCGCGCGGTGACGGCGCCATGCCCGGCGATGCCTTCCTGCGCCGACGGCGAGGGCGTAAAGCGCAGGTCGAGGTCGCCTTTCCTGGCGGTGAACTCGGTCAGCGCGCGCACCGCGACCGTATATTTCACGCGCCTTCCTCCAGCCATTGCACATGGCAGACCGCGACCGGCATGGCATGCTCGTTGCAATAATCCAGCCAGCGAATCTGGTTGTCCTGCAGGCGATCTCCAGGGCCTTTCACCTCGATCATGCGGTAGCGCCTTTCGGCGGGCCAGAACTGGATCAGGTCCGGCAGGCCGGCGCGGTTGGACGGGATGTCCTGCAGGATGCGCTCGAACCATTTCTTCAGGTGGGCGGCTGGAATGCAGGCCAGCGCCATGTCCTTCAGCTCCCCGTCCAGGATGTCCCAGAACACGAAGGGCGACTGTATTCCCGCCTTGTGTTCGAAGTGACGGTTGATCGTCTCGACGTACTGGCCGGAGTCGAGCTGCGCCAGGCAGTGCGCAAATTCCCGCTCGCGCCGGAGGCGGAAGTCCTCGCTGTGCAGGTCGGCCGGACCGGTATGGAAAGGATGGAAAAAGGCGCCGGGAACGGCGGCGAAGATCGCTTGCCAGCACAGCAGTCCGAACAGCGAATTGATCAGCGTGTTTTCGACGTAGCGTACCGGCGCGTCCGGCTGCGCCAGATGCGCTCCGGCCAGCGCTTCCACGGAAAAATCGGTATCGGGGCGGGGCAGGACGAGCTCGATGCGCGCAACCGGCGACGCGGCGCGCGGTGCACTTTTCGGCAGGCCGAGCCGGCGCCGCAGCCGAGGCAGGATGCGTGCCAGCTGCTGGCTCTCGGCTTCGCTCTCGGGCGCATGGCTGGCGGCATCGGCCAGCGCGAAAGCGTCTTCGAACCGTTCGCACCGCTCCAGAACGCGGATGGCGCGCAGGCGCGCTTCGGGAAAGCGGCAGGTGGAATAGATCGCCAGCGCTTCGGGCAGCGCCGCGTTGCGCTCGTAGTGCTGCGCGATCCGGAACAGCAGCTTCTGGCGCCGGCGCTCCAGCCAGTCGTTGTCCAGCGCGGCGGGGAGTTCGCGCAGGATGTCTTCCGGCTGCTCGCCCTGTTCGAAGTGTTCGCCGCACTGATGCAGGTGCAAGCAGGCATCGACATCGGCACGCGTGCGAAAAGCCAGCGAGGACGCGGAAAACGCGACCTTTTCGTACTTGTAGATGCCAAGGTCGGACAGTACGAATTCCGACCAGTCCTGGCGGCAGTTGCCGAAGAAGATGAGCTTCAGGCGTTCGCACAGCGCATTGACCTGTACCTGGTACACGCACTCGCCGGCGCCGGGGTGCCATGCCTCGAAAGGGCGGGCTTCGGGAAATTCCATGCGCAGCGCTTCCAGCAGTTCAGCCTTGCGCGCATGAGCCTGGGGCAGGCGGAAGGCTTGCGCGACTTCCGCCTTGGTCAGCAGGGCGAACACCTGTTCCAGCGTCAGGTCCGGCCGGTCGTCGATCCAGCCCAGCTGTACCAGAGCCTGCGCCGCCTCCCTCACGCAGCCGATTTCCTCGTAGCGCAATTTGCTGGCACGGAACAGCTCTCCCTTGCGCATCACCATGCGCACCAGCAGCGCGCGCGACGGCTGAGGCAGCGCGGTAAAGCGCTCGATGAATGCCTGTTCCCCAGGAGTCAACAGGGCGCTGTAGCGCTCCGTAATCCACTCCAGCACCCGATGGAAATTGTCGAGGTAGTAGAAGCGGTTTTCGAGCGTCCGGATCATCGGGGGATGTGGTAAATCGGGCAAGGCATTATCGCGAAGCGCTGCTTCGTTCGCAACTTGTCAGCACTGCGAGACTACCGGACAAGGCTGAAAGTTTCACTGCGGATCGATTGAATTCTTCAATGAATCATTCTGACAGGAAATGGCATAATCGGCGGGTCAAAGAAATTGCCGTAAGTCAAAATACGTAGGCCAAACACTTCATGCAGACGTCACCGTTTTCCCGCACTACGCTTCATCACGTTTTCTCGCGCAAGAATTTGTCTTCCATCACGGCACTGATCGGTGCCGCCGGTTTCATGCTATCGCTGGTCATGGCCGTGGTCTTGGCTCAAGGCAATCTGGGCATGTTGGCAATCTGGCTTGCCGCGACGCTGGCCATGCTGGCTTTCATGCGCATTCATCGCAGGTGGCGCGCCATGTTCGAGCGGATTTATGCGTTGCAGCCGGCGCAGACGGTGCTGGCGGCGCGCAAGGATTGGCGGGGAAATGTGGAAGACGTGGTTTTCCGGGAGATCGCCACTTGAATCGTCGGTATCCCCGGCGCCATCGTGCGGAAGGCGGCGCCAGGGGAAGAACGCAGGGCGCACGCGCCGCCGCGTCCTGCGGCTAGTTATTCGCCGGCGTGCTTGATGCCTTCGTGCTGATGGCTCTGGATTTTTTCCTTGTGCTTGAGCACCTGACGGTCGAGCTTGTCGACCAGGCTGTCGATCGCTGCATACAAATCGTCGGCAAAGCTGTCCAGGTGAATCGCATTTCCCTTCATGCGGACGTTGACTTCGGCACGTTGACGCTTTTCCTTTTCGGTCAGCTGTTCGACGCCGAGGGTGACCGCGATATCGATGATCTGGTCGAAATGGCGCACCACCCGTTCCAGCTTGCTTGTTACGTAGTCCCGAAGTGCTGGGGTTACTTCGAGATGCTGTCCGGTGATTGTCAGGTTCATGCAGTTAACTCCAATTAAGATAAGAAACAGTAGCCGCCCCCCGGGCTGGCACTGTCGGCTGTGCAACGTGTGTGAAGCTTACAGGTTTGACACAGGGTTCGCGGATGATATGACGCTGGCAGACAGTCGATAAATGATTTAAATCAAAAACTCATGCAAACAAGCCATGTAAGAACCAGCGGATTTCTTCCCCGTTGCGCTCGCGGTAAATCCAGTAGCAAGCCGACGCTTCATCCTGCGCAATGAAGTAGTCGCGCACCGCCAGCGCGCCATCCCACCAGCCGGATTCGATTCTTTCCGGACCCTTGATCATTTTTAACGGAGAGCCGTAAAACGGCCGGTGCTCGCGCACGCTCAGCGCAAGCGGCTGGTCCAGTATCCAGAATGGCCGCTCGGCATGCGGCAGCACCGCAGCGGAGGGACGGACAGTCGCGGCGGCGGGAATCCAGGCGTTGCATAGCTCCGGCCGGTGATCCGCGCGCGGCGCGGGCGCCAGCACGCTCTGGTTGCCAAGGCGCGCGGTCAGCAACTCCAGCAGGCGGTGATCATCGGCGGGCGTGCCACCGGGCTCGGGGAACAGCGACCCGGCCGGCGGCAGCATCGGCTGCGTCTGCCCCGCTTCCAGGCGCAGCGCGATCACCGGGGCGGCGAGTTCGACGCGGCCGAGGCGCTCCTTCAGCAGCCTGGTCAGGTGCTCCTCATGCCAGGCCGGCGCGGCCAGCGCGATCTCGACTGGCGTGGGCGCGATCGCACTGCGCCCGCGCTCGTGCTGCAGCAGCAGCACGAAGCGCGATACCGCCAGCTGCTGCGCTACCAGCCAGCCGGCCATCTGCAGCAGCAGGCGGCGCGCGGCGAACAGGACCGCTTCGGCGTGCTCGATGCGGCCGGGCAGCTCCAGCCCCGCGGAAAATACCTTGGGCGCCTGCACCCACCGGAACAGCTCCGGCGCCAGCCCGTAGGCGCGGTCGAGCGCTTCCAGCGTCTCCTTGCCGGTGCGTCGCTGCAGTCCGGCGCGCGGCAGCCGGCGCGCATCTCCCAGGGTGTGGCAGCCGATCCCGGCCAGCCATTCATGGTAGGGGCGCAGCGCGGGCAGCAGCGTGCAGGGCTGGGCATTGAGCCGGCGCGCCATGCTGTCGATGCGGATCACGCGCCGCGCCAGCGGCATGCGGCCGCGCGCGAGCAGCCAGGCGCCCAGGGCGGTCGGCGCCATGCCGAGCCGCGGCGTGAAGCCGAGTGCGGCGACGGTGCCGCGCACCAGGCGGCACAGCGCCAGCCGCCCGCCGAATGCGCGCAGGCTGGCGGTCACATCCAGCAGCAGGCTCGATTCTTCGGCGAGCGCGACTTCCGGCGTGTACCGCAGCAGCGCGAGGGCGATGTCGCGCAGCGCGTCCTGCTCCCGCAGGGCGTCGCGCTCGTGCAGCTGCGCATCGGGGCAGATGGCCTGCACGCCGGCACGCCGCATGCCGCTGCGCACGCAGGCCGCGGCGGCGTGGACGCTCATCGCCAGCGCCCGCCCGCGCTCGATGACGACGTGCCTGCCCGGCTCACACCAGCGCGGCAGGAAGGTTTCGAGCGGCAGCTGCGGCAGGTACACGGCGATCCAGGCGCGCATGGGAGACAGGGGTAATGGAAGGGGCAAGTGAGGCCGGAGCGGACGGCAGGCCGTCCAGCGCGAGATGGAGCGGCGCGCCTTGCAGCGGGCCGCGCCGCTTGACGATGGCGATCTTGACACCGCCGTTGGCGGGGTGCAGCGCCAGCCGCAGCGGCGCGGGCGATGCATCCTGTGCGCCGGCGAGCGGACGCATGGCCCAGAACAGGATGTCAGCGGCTTGCGCGGCCAAGTGCAGGCGCCGCAGCGCTTCCGGGCGGGCATGGGTTGGCCAGAACAGCAAGGCGCCGCAACTGCCGTTGCGCAGGATCTGTTCCGCGCTCCACATGGCATCGGCGCTGCGCGCGGCCCTGACCCAGAGCAGGCGCTCGGCGGGCAAGCCCCATGCGCTCCAGGCAGCGGCCTGCGGCGCATGGGGCGGCTGCACCAGGGCGATGCGGCGCTTTGGCGCGATGCCAGCCAAGGCAGGACGCAGCAGTTGCATTTCACCGATGCCCGCCTGCCGCAGCAGCAATTCGATCAAGGCCGCACTCGGCCAGCCGCCGCCGGGCAGTTCCCGGTCCAGCGCCGCATAACCGGTGGGCGCGACCGCGGAGCGGTGCGAACCCAGCTGGCTGGCGCGCCAGACTGCATCCGGCAGGGCGGGGGAAACTAATGCGGGCATCGCACCTCCTAGTTATTCTTTTGAGCGATCGGTTATTTATTTTGCTGTATAAATATACAGTATAATTCGGCGGCCGGATAGTCATCCCCAGGCGATGGCGCGGCCCGATTTTCCCAAGCTGCTTTTCATGCAAACCCGCATCACTTCGGTCGGACTGCTGGTCAAGACTAACCCCGCCGACAGTTTCGAATACCCGCATCACATCGATCGCGCCAGCCTCGATGCGCTGCCGCCGAAGCCGGGCATTTACATCTTTCGCGACGAACAGGACCGGCCGCTTTATGTCGGCAAGAGCGTCAGCATCCGTACCCGCGTGCTGTCGCACCTGCGCACGCCGGAAGAGGCGCGCATGTTGAAGCAAAGCCGCCATGTGGAATTTCGCCGCACCGCCGGCGAGATCGGGGCGCTGCTGCTGGAGTCCCGCCTGATCAAGGAATTGCAGCCGCTGCACAACAAGAAGCTGCGCCGCACCCGCGAAATGTGTTCATTGCGCCTGCTGCCGGAGGCTATGTCGATGCCGGAAATCGTGTATGCGCGCGAGCACGACTTCGCTTGCACGGATCACCTGTATGGATTGTTCGCCACGCGCAAGGCCGCGCTGGAAAAGCTGCGCGCCATTGTCGATGCGGAACGGCTGTGTCCAGCCATGGCCGGTCTGGAATCGCCCACGCGCGGCCGGGCCTGCTTTGCACGGCAGATCGGACGCTGTCTTGGCGCATGCACCGGGGACGAGCCGGCGCACGGCCATCACCGCCGCTTGCAGGCAGCGCTGGAAGCGATGCGGGTCGTTGCCTGGCCCTATGCCGGGCCGATGGGTATCGTGGAAGAGTGCGATGGATGGGTGCAGACCCATGTGATCGACCGCTGGTTTTATCTCGGGTCGATCGACCATGCCGAAAGCGCGACACAACTCAAGCGTCCGACCGGGCGCACATTCGATATCGACACCTACAAGATTCTCGTCAAGCCAATGATGCGCCGGGAATTGCGCATCGAGCCGGTAGTGTTCTCAATCAAGAAATAGCGTTCACCATCACGCCGCGTCCGACACGGTGTTCATTGGCTTTGCGCCAATGAGCACACCGGTCAGGTCGCTGCTTTTCTCCGGTTATTTGGGAGTTGCCGGCGTCGTGGAGGAAGACGAGGATGAGCCGCCCGGTGGAGTGGTGGTAGTGGTACTGCTGCTTCCATCCGGCGATGTGGTGGTGGTGGTGCTGCCAGGAGGCGTAGCTGCCGAGCCGCCGGCGCTCCCCGTCGCTCCGCCGGTCGTGCCGCTGGTACCTCCGGGAGGTGTGCTGGCGCTCGGTGCACCACCTGCGCTGCCACCCGCCGCGCCGCTTTCGGGTGCGGTGGTGGTGCCGGCCGTACCGCTCGCCGAGCCTGAGGTGCTGCCGGCCGAGCCTGAGGTGCTGCCGGCCGTGCCGGAGCTGGGGGCGCTGCTGGTGGCGCCGCTAGGGGCTTCCGTCGACTCTTTCTTCCCGCATGCAGTGACCGCAAGAGCGGCTACCAATGCCGCGAGCAATACTGAGTATTTCATGTTGGTTCCTCTCAAGAAATATAGTTGTAGATTGAGTACTCGGCTTATTGGAGAAACCACGAAAGCGTAAGTGCCGATGCAAACATTGATAAATATCAGTCGCTAATATGTTTTTTTCAAGATCTGAGTTTGCCTTGTTTGCAATCGGACAGCGTGGGTAACGAATGTTGACGTATGGCAACTTTTATATGCGCATAGCCGGTATAATCGGTTGCAAAAATTCAAGGATCAAGGTTGCGAGGGCCGCCCGGACCGTGCATGGTTCTCAGCCGGCAGCAAGCACCTTGGGAGGACCATGAACAAATCTTCATTACGCCGCCAACTGGTCTGGCCGTACGTGCTGCTCGTGCTATTCGTCTCGGTGACGATCGGCTGGGTGTCGTATCGCGCCGGCGAGGAAGCGGTGCAGACGCTGTCGCAGCGCGTGCTGGCGGACATGGCGGCGCGGATCGGCAGCGCCACCGAACAGCATCTGGCCGGCGCGCTCACTGCGCTCAACGCGGCGGCGCCCGACCCGCGCACGCTTCCCCGGGAGCAGCCGTTTCCCGACGATCTGGCCGTGCTCGAACAGCGCTTCTGGACAGCCAGCGGCCTGTTCGTCGACATCAACAACTACGTCTATTTCGGCGGTACGGACGGGCGCTTCGTCGGCGTCGACCGGGTCAACAAGGATCTGGTGGAACTCTATTGGCGCGAACCTGGCGCCGGCAAGCGCACGGTCTATGCGGTGAAGGCTCCCGGCGACCGTGGCCGCGTGCTGCGCACCGACGACTACGATCCGCGCAAGCGCCCCTGGTATGTGGCGGCTGTCAGGCAAAGCAAGCCGGTTTGGTCGCCGGTGTACAACGATTTCTCATCGCAGGAACCGACCATCACGCTGGCCAAGGCGGTGCGTCGCGCCGACCACAGCGTGGCCGGCGTGCTGGCGACCGACGTCACGCTGCGCATGCTGACGGATTTCCTGCGCACGCTGGCGATCAGCGAGCACGGCGTGGCGTTCGTGATGGACAGCGACGGTGTCATGATCGCCACTTCGGGCAGCGAGCTGCCTTTCAAGATGGCACAGGGCGCGCCCGTACCCCGCCGCATCGAGGAAATGCAGACGCCGCTAATCCGCGAGGCCTATGCCAAGGTGCTGGAATGGAAAAACCGGGAAGCCGGCGGCGAAGCGGCAGGCGAAAACAACTTCACGGCCATCGCCGGCTCGCTCGAGATCGCCGCCAGCCGGCTCGGGCAAAAGTACGGCGTGGACTGGATCAGCGTGGTGGTCGTGCCGCGCTCGGACTTCATGGGCGGCGTCACGCGCAGCGTCATCCAGAGCATTTTCATCGCCGCCTTCTGCGTCATCGCCGCGCTGGTGCTCGGGCTGTCGCTGCTGAACCGGGTGCTTAATGATATCCGCCAGCTCACCGTCGCGGCCAGGAAGATCGGCGACGGCGAGCCGCTGCCGGCGCTGAACATCCGCCGCCGCGACGAAATCGGCCAGCTGGCGATGAGCTTCAGCGAGATGGAACACAACCTGCGCATCGACAAGCTGACCGCGGTGTTCAACCGCGCATCGCTGATCGCGCAGATCGGTTTTTTGCGGCGCCAGCTCGCGCAGAAGGGAGGCGAACGGCCCAGCTTCGCGCTGCTGTTCATCGACCTCGATAATTTCAAGACCATCAACGACCAGTGCGGCCACAGCGCCGGCGACCAGGTGCTGGTCGCGGTCGCTGCGCGCCTGAAGGAGGCGGTGCGTGTCTCCGACGTGGTGGCGCGCTACGGCGGCGACGAGTTCGTGGTGCTGCTCAAGGGTGTGACCGACGCCGATGCCGTGATCGCGACCGAGAACAAGATCCGCGAGATCGTGGAAGAGCCGGTGCAGCTTGAGCATGGCACGGCGCAGGTCGGCGTATCGATCGGCTGGGCGCTTTTCCCGCAGGATGGCGAGGATGTCGACGCGCTCATGAAGATCGCCGACCAGCGCATGTTCGACGCCAAGAAAAGCCGCAAGGTAGGGCGCTAGCGGCAGCGCCGTCACGCAGGCTTCACGTAATTGCGCAGGAAGGTGCGGGTTTCGCTGTCGGGGAAGACGATGGTCACCTTGTCGCCCTGCGACGAAACGACCCTTCCTTCGCCGAACCTGGGTACCCTGACGGCGCTTCCGCTGGCGAGGGCCGGAGGCGTGTCGCCGGACGGCGGGATATGGTGCCGCACGTGTTCCGGCGCGAGCGACTGTTCCGGCGGACGCAGGCAGTTGTCGCAGCGGCCGCAGCGTTCCCAGTCGACTTGCTCGCCGAAATAGTCGAGCATCACTTTCCATCGGCAAAAGCCGGTCTGAGCATAGAACACCATGCGTTCCAGCGCTTCGTGGTCGCGTGCGCTCTTGTCGCGATAGGTGTCGACCAGTTGCGCCAGTTCGCGCGGCTTGGCCTGGCGCTTCTGCAAACGGTAGGAAAGGTTGTCGTCCTGCGCCACCAGCCCGCCATCCTTGAGCAGCTTCAATGCCACATGCAGCTTGCTGTCCGAAATCTGTTCCAGCGCTTCATGCAGGCGCGCGAACGGCACGGCCGGATATTCCGCCGCCAGTTCCTGCAGCGCCGCATAGATGGCCGTCAGGTCGTCCACGCCGGGGTAGCGCCGCGCCAGGAAAAACTGCTGTACCTGCTTGTCCTTCAGATAGTGCAGCAACGTGCATTCGGACGGCTCGCCGTCGCGCCCGGCGCGGCCCGATTCCTGGTAGTACGCTTCCAGGTTGGCGGGCAACTGGTAGTGGATCACGAAGCGGATGTCGCGCTTGTCGATGCCCATGCCGAACGCGTTGGTGGCGACCATGATGCGCGCCTGGCCGTTCATGAACAGATCCTGGTTGCGGGTACGCGTCCTGGCCGGCAGCTGTCCGTGGTAGTAGGTCACGTTTTCTCCGGCCTGCAGCAATATCTCGGCCAGCTCTTCGACCGCCTTGACGGTGGCGGCATAGACGATGCCGGCGCCATGCGATTCGCGGACAAGGCGCAGGGCATGGGTCGCTTTTTCCGCTTCGTCGGTTGCAGCAATTACACGATAGTGCAGATTTGGCCGATAGATGCCGGTATTGATGACCTGCATTTCCGGCAAGCCGAGCTGCTTGCGGATATCGGCAACGACCTCGTCGGTGGCGGTGGCCGTCAGCGCCAGCACGGTCGGATGCCCGAGCGCGTCGATGGCCGCGCCGAGCTGCAGATAGCTTGGCCGGAAATCGTGCCCCCATTGCGAAATGCAATGCGCTTCGTCGATCACGAACAGGCTGACCTTGCCCTGCCGGATCGTGGACAGGAAATCGGGATCGGACAGGCGTTCCGGCGTGGCGAACACGAATTCGTTGGCTGCGCTTTCGATGCTTTGCAGGGCGGTTTCCTCCTCGCGGCGGGTGAGCGTGCTATTGACCTCCGTGGTGGCGACGCCCTTGTCTTCCAGCTTGGATGCCTGGTCCTTCATCAGCGCGATGAGGGGCGAAACCACCACCGTCGTACCGGGAATCTTCAGCGCGGGAAGCTGGTAGCACAATGATTTTCCAGCGCCGCTGGGCATAACGGCGAGTGTGTCGCGGCCTGCCAGCACGCTTTCGATGACATCCTGCTGCCCCGGCCGCAGCTTGTCGATGCCGAATGCTTCCTGCAGCGTTGCCTGCCAGGTGTCGTCCCCGGGCATGTGCGGATCTCGTCCCGGCTTGAGGGCCGGTGGAATGCGGTGCCGTGATTTTCTCGATGGGGAACTGATTGCGCTTGTCATGACAGCGGTGCGGAGATGAAATGGAAAAGCGCATCAATGCAGCAACCATGCCAATTAAATCGGTTCGGACGGAGTGGTGGTGTGTTCCCGGGGTAAACTTGCTGCAAAAATACATTAATGCCGGAATGAAACAAGCCGCATAGGCACCGAATAATTGCACGATCGTTTTCCATATGCGGTACAATGCCTCACCGATTGAAGTTTGAGCTAGCAGTGCAGTATCGATCTGTCATTTCTTTTCTTGCTTCAAAGGATAGACCGGGCGCAAGCCCATTAACTGAAATAGGAATGTAGTAAATGGCAACTGGTATTGTTAAGTGGTTCAACGACGCAAAAGGTTTTGGTTTCATTACTCCGGATGAAGGCGGCGAAGATCTGTTCGCGCACTTCTCCGCGATCCAGTCGAGCGGATTCAAGTCGCTGAAGGAAAACCAGCGCGTATCTTTCGAAGTCACCACCGGCCCGAAGGGCAAGCAGGCTTCGAACATCCAGGCCCTGTAATTCCGGCCTGATGCAGCAAAAACCCCGGCATGCCGGGGTTTTTTCATTTCCGCGTTTAGTTTTCACGAGGCGGAGGTTCATTCCCGCCGTGCCGCATGTCAATGGGGCAGCAGGACGGCGGCGCCGTCGAACTGCCCGGCGCGCAGTTCCGCCAGTGCCCGGTTCGCCTCTTCCAGCGGGTAGGCGACGGGCGCGGTCTGGATATCGATCTCCTGGGCGAGAGAAAAAAATGCATCGCCGTCGGCGCGCGTCAGATTGGCGACCGAGCGCACGCTCCGCTCGCCCCAGAGCAATGCGTAGGGGAAGGAAGGAATGTCGCTCATGTGGATGCCGGCGCAGACCACGGTTGCCCCCTTGCGGGTTGCCGCCAGCGCCGCCGGCACCAACGCGCCCAGCGGCGCGAAAATGATGGCCGCGTCGAGGGGCTGCGGCGGCATTGCCGTGGAATCGCCCGCCCAGACGGCGCCGAGCGAGCGCGCAAACTGCTGCGATCGCGTATCGCCCGGGCGCGTGAAGGCATAGATTTCCCTTCCTTGGCGGCATGCGACCTGAGCAATGATGTGCGCCGCGGCACCGAAACCGTACAGCCCCAGCCGCCGGGCATCGCCGGCCATCGCGTAGGCGCGATAGCCGATCAGTCCAGCGCAAAGCAGCGGCGCGGCATGGATATCGTCGTAGCGCGACGGAAGTGCGAAGCAATAGCGCGCGTCGGCCGCCGCATATTCCGCATAGCCGCCGTCACGGTCATATCCGGTGAACTGCGGCGTGTCGCACAGGTTCTCGTGCTGTGCGGCGCAATACGCGCAGTGGCGGCAGGTGCCGCCCAGCCAAGGGACGCCGACCCGGTCGCCGATGGAAAAACGGCGCACCCGCTCGCCGGCGGCGACGACCGTGCCGACCACTTCGTGGCCCATGATGAGCGGCGATTTGTGCGGGGGCAGCTCGCCGTCCGCGATATGCAGGTCGGTGCGGCAAACACCGCAGGCGCCCACCCGGATCAGGACTTCATCTGCTCCCGGCACAGGGATCGGGACGCGCGCCGCCCTCAGCGGCGCGTGCGGGTGGTCCAGCAGCATGGCGCGCATCACGCCGTCGTGGGGGATTGCGGCATCGGCATCGCTTAATCCTTGTCCGATTATCGATAGCTTCATGATATACCCCGCAATGCACGATTGACCCCTGCCGAATGTGCTTATAGGATGCATCATTGTTGTGCCTTAAAGAAACTATTCGGAGAGAGTTGCGGATGTTTTTCAAATCTTCCAGGGCCGTGCGAGAGCCCGTGCCGAAAGCGGTGGCGTCCGAATCGGAAGTCGAGCGCATGGTGGAGAGCTTCGCCCGCCAGGCTGCCGGGCTGGGCAAGGAATCGGCCAGCCTCAATGGCCTGCTCGACGACCTGGCGGGAATGAGCCGTCGGCAAGCGGAAACCTTCAAGGCGCTGGCAGGCGAGATCGATGCCATGATCCAGGCCAATCGCGCCATCGACGATGTCACCAGGGCCAGCAGCGAGTCGGTACGCCGTGCGCGGCGCTCGGTGGAACAGATCGGCCAGGGCGTGGTCGGCGTGACCAATAATCTGGGCGAAGTCGCGCAGGCGGCCCAGGAAATCACTCAGATTGCATTGCAGACCCGGCTGGTGGCATTCAATGCGTCAGTGGAAGCGAAACGCGCGGGCGAGGCAGGGCGCGGGTTCGGCGTGGTGGCCGATGCGGTGAAGGATCTCGCGGCCAAGGTCGAGCAATCTTCCAAGCTGATCACGACCACCGTCGCGCAGCTGGAAGCGCGTATCAAGCTGCTGGCGGACGATATCCTGGCGAAGGAGGCACGGCAGGCGGGCGCTGCCAGAGGCGATACCTTCGACGCCGCAGTATCGGAGGTGGAGCGGGGCGTGGAAGACATTGCACGCACCGCGCAAAAGAACCTGGCCGGATGCGCCGGCGTGCTCGATTCGGTGCGCGAGCTTTCCGGCCAGGTAGTAGATACGGCAAGCGCGCTGGAGCATGCCAATAAGCAGACCGAAAGCTTCCTGTCGCTGTCCGAGTCCCTGATCGAGATGGTGGCCGAAAGCGGCATCCATACCGACGATACCCCGTTCATCGAGGCCGCGATCAAGACCGCCAGGGATATCAGCGGCATTTTCGAGGATGCGATCGGGAACGGCACGCTGTCGATGGCCGATGCCTTCGACGACAAATACCAGCCGATAGCGGGAACCAATCCCGAACAGTTCCTGACCCGCTTTACCGGCTTTGCCGACCGCATGCTGCAGGACGTTCTCGAGCAGATCCTCTCCTGGTCGCCGAAGATCGTGTTCGGCATCGCCACCGACATGCGCGGCTACATCCCCACCCATAACCGCAAGTATTCCAAGCAGCAGGGCGCAGATCCGGTCTGGAATCAGGCAAATTGCCGCAACCGCCGCTTCTTCAACGGGCGCACCGAGATGACAGCCATCCGGAACACGCGGCCATTCCTGCTGCAGACCTACCGGCGCGACATGGGTGGCGGCAATTACGTGGTGATGAAGGACTTGTCGGTGCCGATCCGTATCAATGGCAAGCACTGGGGCGCGCTGCGCATCGGCTACCAGTTCTAGCGCTGTGCAAAAGAGTCAGGTGTTGCGCCAGTAATCAGGCTGGGCATATGCGTGGCGCAGGAAATCCACGAACGCGCGAATTCGCAAGGGGAGATGGCGGCGTTGCGCAAACACCGCGTAGATGTCGTTGCCCGGCGCGGCGAATTCATCGAGCACGGTCACCAGGCGGCCGGCTTCGATCGCCGTGCCGACTTCCCACATCGAACGCCATGCCAGTCCCTTGCCCGCCAGCGCCCATTCGTGCAGCACCGCGCCGTCGTTGCATACCATATTGCCGGTCACTTTCAGGGTGACATTCTTGCCGTTCTGGCGGAAGGTCCAGCCGCGCTGGCTGCCTTCGCTGCTGATGGGCAGGCAATTGTGCTTGGCCAGGTCGTCCAGCGACGCGGGCGCGCCATGGCGCTTGATATAGGCGGGAGAAGCCACCACCACCCGCTTGTTGTCCGCGAGCTTCACGCCGATCAGGCTGGAGTCCGACAGTGCCGCGATGCGGATCGCCACGTCGATGCCTTCGCCGATCAGGTCGACCACGCGGTCGTTCAGGTTCAGCGTCACTGCCACGTTGCGGTGCTGCGCGAGGAACGAAGGAATCAGCGGCGCCACGTGCTGCCGGCCGAACCCGGCCGGCGCCGAAATTAGCAAGTGTCCGCTGGCGTTCGCGCTGCGTTCGGATACGGCCGCTTCCGCGTTTTCCAGGTCGGCCAGGATGCGCTGGCAATCTTCCAGGAATGCGACGCCTTCGTTGGTCAGGGCAATCTTGCGCGTCGAGCGCTGCAGCAGCTTCACCCCCAGCCGCTCTTCCAGCGCATCGAGACGGCGGCCGATCATGGCCGGCGCGATGCCTTCGGCGCGCGCGGCGGCCGACAAGCTGCCTTTGGCAGCGACGTCGACGAAAGTGGATATCTGCTTGAAATGATCCATGGTCAGGGAATCCGGCAATTTTTACTTAAACGAAATAATAAAGTGATTTTTCGTTTTGGTTGTGAGAATTTATATTGAATATACTTTGCTAGACATAAACTTCACTGATTGCCATGACCATCCATGCCATTGATATCGATGCTTGCGGGGCGTTATCCGGCCTGACCGGATGGAAGGACGTTGTCGAACACCTGAACGGAACTCCACGATGAGCGCATGGCAAATCGCCCTGGTGGGCCTCGCCGCGTTCTGCGCCGGCGCGATGAACTCGGTGGCGGGTGGCGGCACGTTCTTTTCCTTTCCCGCCCTGCTTGCCGCGGGCGTTCCGCCGGTGGTGGCCAACGCCAGCAATTCGGTGGCCCTGTGGCCGGCCAGCCTGTCGGGGGCCTGGGCTTACCGCAAGGAACTGGCGCGCTACAAGCGCTACCTGATCCCCATGGGGCTGGTCTCTTTCGTCGGCGGCATCGGCGGCGGCCTGCTCCTGCTGGCAACCAAGGATGCGACCTTCTCGCGCCTGATTCCTTGGTTGCTGCTGTTTGCTACCGTCCTGTTCGCCTTTTCCGGCAAGCTCTCCCTGCTGCTGCGCGGTGCCGAGGCCGGGCAGCCTAGCAACAGCCCGACCGCGCTGGCCGGGCAGGCGGTGGTATCGGTCTACGGCGGCTTCTTCGGGGCCGGCATGGGTATCCTGATGCTCGCCAGTCTGGCCATGGCCGGGCACGACGATGTGCACGAGATCAACGCGATCAAGAACCTGCTGTCCGCCGTTATTTACAGCGTGACGGTGCTGACCTTCGTGATTGCCGGCGCCGTCAGCTGGCCGTACACCCTCATCATGCTCGCCACCGCAACGCTGGGCGGCTATTGGGGCGCCAGCATTGCACGCAAGATTCCGGCGCTCTGGCTGCGCCGCTTCATCATTGCGGTCGGCTTCATGCTGACGGGGTTCTATTTCTACAAGACGTTTTAGGGCTCTCCTGCCGCTGGAAGTTTCTGGTTGTTAATCGACCAGAAAAAACCGGCACCGGTCGTTTTTTCGCGTGCAGTTTGGGTAACATGCATGGTACCGGATGGTCGGAGGGACTATGTACAAGCTCAAGCTGACGCAAATCGGCGATGCCGTCGGCATCGTGCTGCCGCCCAAGGCGCTTGGCATACTCAAGAGGCGCAGCGGCGAAACGATCTATGTATCCGAGATCGAAGAGGGCTTGCTCATGCTTTCCGCGTATGATCCTGCGCTGCAGGACCAGATCGACGCCGGACGCGAATTCCTCCAGGACTACGGCGAAACTCTGTCGGAGTTGCGCAAATGAACCTGCGCTCCATCGATGCCGAGGCACTTCTTTTCCTGCATCAGGAAAACATGGGAGCGGACAACCTGTCCTGCGACCGAGGCATGCTGAATGCCGCGCTTGCCTATCCGCTGGTACAGGCGGAAACTGCGGCCGCCGACGTCGCCACGCTTGCCGCCGCCTATGCCTTCGGCGTGCTGAAATACCAGCCTTTTTCGAAGCACAATGCGAGCGCAGCCTTTGTCGCGATGGGCCTGTTCTTGTACGCCAACGACTGGCGTCTGTCGGCCGCGCCGGACGAGGCAGCCGATATCCTGCAACGCGCGGCAGCCGGCGAGGCTGACGAGGCGGAACTGGCGAACTGGATACGCGTCAATCTTTAACGTCAAAGCGATTTGATGTAGGAGCGGATTCCCGCCAACAGCATTTCCACCGCCATCGCCGTCAGGATCAATCCCATCAGTCGCTCGAAGGCGGTCATGACTCGCTCGCCGAGAGCGCGCTGCATACGTTCGGCGCTCAGCAGAACCGCCAGCCACACCACTGCCACCAGCGACAGCACCGCAAGGTGCAGCAGGGTCTCCACCGTACTGTTCGACGAAAACAGCAGCACCGTGACCAGCGCCGACGGACCAGCCAGCGCCGGAATGGCCAGCGGGACGATGAACGGTTCGTGCACGCTTTCGTGATCGCCGAATACGCCACCCGGTTGCGGGAACACCATGCGCAACGCGATCAGGAACAGGATCACACCGCCGCCGATGCGCAACGCGATTTCGGACAGCTGCAGCGCGGCCAGGAAGTGCCGGCCGAAGAACATGAAGATCAGCAGGATCAGGAAGGCGATCGCGCATTCGCGCACGATCACGCGCCAGCGCCGCTGCGCGGGCACGTGGGCCAGCGCGCTGACGAACAGCGGCACGTTCCCGAAGGGATCGGTCACCAGCAACAAGAGGATGAAAGCCTGGAAAAAACTCTGGGTCATGATGAGTCGCCGCAAGCGCCGGATGCTTTAGGCGCCGGTCTCTAACGCGTGGGGTGAATAATTCGCGTAGGATGCCACAAACAATACAGAACAATATACGGAGAGAGCATGCGGTCTGTCGAACCAAAAAAGAAATCGCGTCGCAGTTTCATGCTGGGAGGACTGGGCGTTACCGGCGCCCTGATCGTCGGCTGGGGCTTCCTGCCGCCGCGCCAGCGGCTCAACACAGCCCATCCGCTGCCTGTCGCAAACGGCGAAGTGGCGCTCAACGGATGGATCAAGATCGGCCCGGACGGCAGCGTGACGGTGGCCATGCCAAGCAGCGAAATGGGGCAGGGCGTGCATACGGCCTTGCCGATGCTGGTCGCCGAAGAGCTCGACGTGCCGGTGGCTGCGGTGAAAATCGAGCAGGCGCCGATCGACAAAATTTTCGGCAACGTCGCGGTCATGCAGGACAGCCTGCCGTTTCATCCGGCCGACAACGGGCTCTACAAGCGTGCCGCGCGCTGGCTGACCGGCAAGACCGCGCGCGAGCTCGGCATCATGATCGTCGGCGGCTCGTCCAGCATCAAGGATGCCTGGGGGCCGATGCGCGAGGCGGGAGCGGCCGCGCGCGCGATGCTGGTGGCGGCGGCGGCTGCCGAATGGAACGTTCCGGCGGAACAGTGCAGCACCGACGGCGGGGCGGTGACACATCCAAGCGGCAGACGCGCCGCTTACGCGGAACTGGCGGCGAAGGCAGTGTCGCATGCACCGTCCGAGATCCGCTTGAAGAAGCCGTCCGAATTCAAGCTGATCGGCCGCTCGCAGCAGCGCCGCGATTCCGCCGCCAAGGTCAACGGCCGCGCAGGCTTCGGCCTGGATGTCCGGCTGCCGGGGATGCTGTACGCGGCCGTGACAATGTCGCCCGTTATCGGCGGCGCCGTCGGCAAGGTGGACGGAACTGCGATACGGTCGATGCCGGGCGTGGTCAAGGTGGTCGATTTTTCGCGCGCGATACGCGACAAGTTCGGCGCCGGCGCGGGAGTCGCGGTGATCGCCAAATCGTTCTGGCAAGCCAGGCAGGCGGTGGCTGCCTTGCCAGTCGAGTGGCAGCCGGGCGCGCACGCGCATTTTTCCAGCGCCGACATGTTCAGGGAGCTGGAACGGAAACTGGACAGCGAAGCTGGCGATGTCTATACGCGGCGTGGCGACATGGATGCCGGCAAGGCGGCCGTCAAAACCGTCAAGGCTGAATATCGCGCGCCGTTCCTGGCGCATGCGGCGATGGAACCGATCAATTGCACCGCGCAGGTGAAGGACGGCAGGGTGAAGCTGTGGGTGTCGACCCAGGCGCCGAGCATCGCGGTGGACATGGCGGCCAAGGTGGCGGGTGTGAAGGCCGACCAGGTGGACCTCGTCGTCACCTACCTCGGCGGCGGCTTCGGGCGCCGCCTGGAAACGGACATGGTGGCGCAGGCAGTCGCGATCGCCATGGAGGCCGACGGCGCACCGGTGCAGATGATCTGGACGCGCGAGGACGACACGACGCACGATGTGTACCGTCCGGCTGCGATCGCGCGGTTTTCCGCCGCGCTCGACGCCGCGGGCAACGTCCTCATGTACGACAACAAGTCGGCCGGCGATGCGGTGATGCAGCAATTCCTGAAGCGCAACCTCGACCTCGACCCGCTGTCGATCAAATACGAAGTGCTGCGCCAGCCGCTTCCTGGCATGGGGCCGGACAAGACCACGGCCGAAGGGGAATATGACCTGTGCTACGAGTTTCCGAACCAGCGCATCGCCCATGTCATCGTGCCGACGCCTGTCCCGCTTGGTAACTGGCGTTCGGTCGGGCATTCCCACAATGCGTTTTTCAAGGAAAGCTTCATCGACGAGCTGGCGCATGCGGCCGGCAAGGATCCCGTGGCGTTTCGGCGCGGCTTGTTGAAGAACCATCCGCGCCACCTCGCTGTGCTCGATGCGGCGGTCGAGAAGGCCGGCGAACCGGCGCCCGGGCACGCGCATGGCGTCGCCCTGCACCAGTCATTTGGCTCGATTGTCGCTGAAGTGGCCGAAGTGTCGGTCGAGAACAAGGAAATCCGCGTGCACAAGGTAACCTGCGCGGTCGACTGCGGCATCGCCGTGAACCCGGACGGCGTCGCGCAGCAAATCGAATCTGGCGTCATCTTCGGCCTGTCGGCGGCATTGTTCGGGGAAGTGACGATCCGGGATGGCCGCGTCGAGCAGCAGAATTTCCACAATTACCCGATAGTCCGCATGCAGCAGGCGCCGCAGGTCGACACCGTGATCATCAAGAGTGCGGAGCCGCCTGAAGGCGTCGGCGAGCCGGGAACGCCGCCGATCGCACCGGCGGTCGCCAACGCGGTGTTTGCGCTGACCGGGCAGCGCCTGCGCAGCCTGCCGCTGCGCCTGGCCTGAGCGGCGCCTTGGAGCAGTTTTAGCCGAGCGCTTCGTTCAAGCGCGCGCGCAGATTGCAGTCCCTCTGCCAGCCCTGGCGCTCGGCGCTGCCGCCAGCTTCCGCACGGATTTCGCTGTCGCTCCTCGCCGCCTGCGCCGCGATCAGGCGGTCGGCCAGGTTCACGTCCGGCAGCACCGTGCCGAAAAAGGCCACGTTCTCGCCGCGCTGCATCAGCAGGGTCGGGAAGTTCTCGACGTCGATGTCGCCCACCACGTCGGCTTCATCCTCGATATCGATCCACACGAAACGCTTGTCCGGATGGCGCGCCGCAAGGTCGTCGAACGAGCTGCGATAGGCGCGGCAGGTATCGCACCACGCCGCGCACAGGCAGGCGATCACCCATGTGTCGCCGCTGAGCCATTCCGTCAGCTGCGCTCGGGTATTTGGTTGTAGGGTGAGAATGGCCATGGATGTTATTGCGAGAAAAGTTACCGCCAATCGTGGTATGGGCGCCGATATTGTACGGGAACGAAGGTGTCGTTGCCGACATGCAGATGACACGCCGGGACTTGCAATATCGGCATTGTCGTATTGCATTTATCATTATCGCCGACCAGGAAACGGCCGATAAATTCGGCGCATGGAAGCCGCGCCATAGACAGCCCACGGTAAAATATCGTCATGTGTACCATTCTTGCCATCGAAACATCTTCCGAACTCGCTTCCGTCGCATTGCTTCACAACGGGCGCACCTTCGCGCACGAGGCGGCGGGCGTGCAAACCCATTCGCAAACCGTGCTTCCGCTGGTGCAGGCATTATTGACGCAGGCCGGGATCACGCTGGCGCAATGCGATGCCCTGGCATTCGGCGCCGGGCCTGGATCGTTTACCGGCGTGCGCACGGCGTGCGGCGTCGTTCAGGGGCTGGCATTCGGCGTCGGCCTGCCGGTAGTGCCGGTGGTGACCTTGCAGGCGGCCGCGCAGGCATGCCGCGAACTGTCCGGCGCTTCCGACGTGCTGGTAGTGCTCGATGCGCGCATGGAGGAAGTCTATTGGGCTCAGTACCGCTATTCCGACGGATGGCAGGCCGTGCTCGAGCCGGCCTTGTCGGCACCGTCCGGCGTGCTGCCGCAAGGGCCGGTAACGGCATGCGGAAACGGCTTGAGCGCGTATCCGTCCATCTTCGAAGGGGCGCCGTTCAGCCAGGGATCGCATCCTGCCGTGATGCCGCACGCGGTCCAGGTCGCGCAGCTGGCCCAGTCCGAATTTGCCGCGGGGCGTGCACTCCACGCGCGCGAGGCGCAACCGATTTACCTGCGCAACAAGGTGGCCTATACCACGGCCGAGCGCATGGCGAGGGCGGCCGCATGAGCGCGGTGTATGTCGCAAGCGGCGAGACGCCCGATCCGGCGACGATGCGTTTTGAGCCGATGAAGGTCGACGACCTGCCGGAAGTGCTGGTGATCGAAAACGACGTGTATCCCCATCCGTGGACACGCGGCAATTTCCTCGATTCGATGTACAGCGGATACCAGACCTGGACGCTGCGTGAAGCGTCGGGTGCACTCGCCGGTTATTTTCTCCTGATGCTGGCCGTCGACGAGGCGCATCTGCTCAATATCAGCGTCAGGCGCGACTTGCATGGCCACGGCGTGGGACGCCTTCAGCTTGACAAGGTGATGGCGCTGTCGAAGGAAAACGGCATGCAGTCGGTGCTTCTGGAGGTGCGACCGTCCAACCGGCGCGCGCTCGCGGTGTACCAGCATTATGGATTTGTTCAGATCGGCCAGCGGAGGGGATATTATCCGGCCGCCGGCGGCGCGCGCGAGGATGCGATCGTGATGAGGTTCCACCTATGACGTCGAACATGCAGCGTCGCGCCGTGTTTCTGGATGAAATCGGGGTTGGCCCCTTGTGGGTGCGCCGCGATGCCGCGCCGGACGAGGCGTCCCCGCCGGCAGGTGTGGCGGCCGGCAACGTCGAAGCAAGGCAGCCCGTTGTCGAAGCCAAGTCGGCCGCTGTCGAAGCGGCTCCGTCGGTCGCGCCCGGGCGCGCGGGCCTGCCGGAAGCGTTCGACCCGCCGTCGCATGTACCGAGCGCCGATGAAGTCGCTCGCATGGACTGGGCGGCGCTCAAGGCGAGCGTGGCCGGCTGTACCAAATGCGGCTTGTGCAGCGGCCGTACCCAGACAGTCTTCGGCGTCGGCGATGAAAAGGCCAAATGGCTGTTCGTCGGCGAGGGCCCCGGCCGCAACGAGGATCTGCGCGGCGAGCCGTTTGTCGGGCCGGCCGGCAAACTGCTCGACAACATGCTGCTGGCGATGGGTTTGCGGCGCGGCGAGAATGCCTATATCGCCAACATCGTCAAATGCCGTCCGACTGACGACACTGGCCGCGACCGCCCGCCGGCGCCGGACGAGGCGGCAGCCTGCATGCCTTACCTGCAGCGCCAGATCGCGTTGATCCAGCCGGCCGTCATTGTCGCGCTCGGCAAGACCGCCGCCTTGTCCCTGCTCGGCCTCGATCCGGAAACGCCGGTGTCCAAGCTGCGCGGCAGCGTGCATCGTTACGCGGATCGCCCGTTGATCGTGACGTATCACCCGGCATACCTGCTGCGCAACATGGCGGACAAGAGAAAGGCATGGGCCGACCTGTGCCTGGCGATGGCCACCTATGCCGGCGCCGACTGATCGGCCGGCTGCCACTTACCAGGCGCATTTCCACCGCCGCTGGAATCACTTGCGCGACCCGCACGTGCGTGCACTCGCCTGGCTGCTCGACGCGCCGGACCTGCTCGACCCTGAGGCGCCCGAGTGGCGCGGGCGCATCGCTTCGACCGGCACCGTCGATGAAGTCACGGGGCGCTGGCTGGCGGCGCTCGACAGCGATCCGTCCGCCTTGCACTCCTGGCTGGACATCAAGCCCTTTACCCGGCTCGGCCGATACGCGGAAAATCTGATGGCCTTCTATCTGCGGCATCAGGGCACGCTGGTCGCGCACGGCGTGCAGGTTCGCGCCGGGAAGAACGAAACGATAGGGGAATTCGATTTCCTGCTGAGGAAGGGCGGCGCGCTGGTGCATTGGGAATTTGCAACCAAGCTGTATCTGCTGGAGGCGAGTGGCAACGGGCGCCATGCGGATTATTTCGTCGGGCCCAACCTGGCCGACACCCTCGGCGCCAAGGTGCGCAAGATCATGGACCGTCAGTTATCGCTGTCGCAGCATCCGGCGGCAAAACTGCATTTGCCCGAGCCCGTTGCACAGGCGCAGGCGCTGGTTAAGGGATGGCTGTTTTATCACGGGAAAACGCCGTTGCCGGCGATTCCTGCTGGCGTTTCGAGCGGCCATTGCCGTGGATTCTGGTGCGCCCAGGAAGAGTTGCAATGGGTCGCCGGCGAGCACTTTGCCGTCTTGCCAAGGCTCGGCTGGCTGGCTCCGGCGAAGGTCCCCATCGGACAGGCGCTTGGCAGGCGGGCCGTGCGGGAAATGATTGCCGGCCATTTTCAGACGGCGACGACGCCGTTGCTGATCGCGCTGCTGGCGCAGGGCGATGGCTGCATGCTGGAGGTGGATCGCGGGTTCGTGGTCCCAGACGACTGGCACAGCCGGGCTGAACGGCGTGTCGTGCAGCCCGGGTAGGGAAGCGTCCTCCAGTCTCAGTGCTTGTGTTCGCCGATCAATGAAAGCGAATCGAATTTATGCTGGTTACTGGCATGCCTGCGCATGGTCAGGAGCATGGTGCCGGAAACAAACAGCCCGAACAGAATGATGACGATGTTGACGTTCAGGTTCAGCTTCACCATCATCGCGTACAGCATCAGCATGGTCAGCACCGACATGTTTTCGTTGAAATTCTGCACGGCGATCGAGTGGCCGGCGCTCATCAGCACATAGCCGCGATGCTGCAGCAGAGCATTCATCGGCACCACGAAATACCCGGACAACGCGCCGATCAGGATCAGCAGCGGATAGGCGATCCATACCGAATGCACCATGGTCATGGTCATGACGAGCAAGCCCATCGCCACGCCCAGCGGCATGACAGTAAGGGATTTCCTTAACGGTACGATGCGTGCGGCGGCGCCCGCGCCGATCGCAACGCCGACCGCGAAAATTCCTTGCAGGACGGCAGCCTTATCCAGCGGCATCTGCAAGGATTTTTCCGCCCACTTCAGGACGATGAATTGCAGGGTCGCGCCGGCTCCCCAGAAGAGCGTCGTGACGGCCAGGGAAATCTGCCCCAGCTTATCCTTCCACAGCGTGGTGAAACAGCCAGAAAAATCGGCGATCAATCTGATCGGATTGCGTTCCTGGTGCGGATAGCGCGCCCCGGTGTCGGGAATTTTGGTGTTGAACACCATGGCGATGATATAGACGATCATGATGATCGTCAGGGCCGCGGCCGACGGGGTGGCAATGAAGGGAATCTTCATGCTCAACAAGGTCGACGCGACGGTGGGGTTGACCAGCGCGCCGCCCATGACGGTGCCGAGAATGATCGACACCACCGTCAAGCCTTCGATCCAGCCGTTGGCCGCCACCAGTTTTTCCGGCGGCAGCAGCTCGGTCAGGATGCCGTATTTGGCAGGCGAGTATGCCGCCGCGCCGAACCCGACTACCGCATAGGCGACGAGCGGGTGCACGGCGACGAACATCATGCCGCAGCCGACAATCTTGATCAGATTGGTGATGAACATGACGCGGCCCTTGGGCAGCGAATCGGCAAACGCGCCGACGAAGGCGGCCAGCAGGACGTACGAGAGCACGAAGAACAGCTTGAGCAGCGGCGTCATCCAGGCCGGAGAATTCATTTCTGCCAACAGCGCGATAGCCGCGATCAGGAGGGCGTTATCCGCGAGCGACGAAAAAAACTGCGCCGCCATAATGGTGTAGAAACCGCGATTCATCCGCATGTTGACTAAGAACAGTGTATCTCCGGCTTGCTTTATACCATGAAAATGGGACCCTTCCGCGGAATTAATCTGCGCGCAATGCGGCGGTCCGGTAAAATGAAAGCCTACTTGGATCCATCGTCAAACATCCCGTCAATGCCAAGACCGCTCGTTGCTACCATTCATCTCGCTGCGCTGCAGCACAATCTCGCCGTCGCAAGAAAATCCGCACCGTCTTCGAAAATCTGGGCTGTCGTCAAGGCCAACGCGTATGGCCACGGCCTGGCGCGCGGCATGCGCGCGTTTTCGTCCGCGGACGGCCTGGCGCTGATCGAAGTCGATGGCGCCGTGCGCCTGCGCGAAATGGGCTGGCGCAAGCCGGTTCTCTTGTTGGAAGGATTTTTCGATCCAGCCGATGTTCCGGTATTGGCCGCGCACCAGGTGCAGACGGCCGTGCATTGCATCGAGCAGATCGAGATGCTTGAACAATCGCCGGTGCGTTCCCCGATCGATGCCTACCTGAAAATGAACAGCGGCATGAACCGGCTCGGCTTTTCGCCCGAGACCTATCGTGCCGCCTACGAGCGCTTGAGGGCGGCGCCGATGGTGCGCCATATCGGCCTGATGACCCATTTTGCCAATGCCGACGACATCCATAACCCGAGCTTGCCGCTGGACGAGCAGGTGCGGCGCTTTCAGCGCGGCACCGACGGTCTTCCCGGGGATCGCTGCATAGCCAATTCGGCCGCCGTGCTGACGCGCCCCGAACTCGCATGCGCCTGGGTTCGCCCCGGCATCATGCTGTACGGCGGCACCCCCGGCGGCGCCAGCGCTCAGGAATTCGGATTGCGCCCGGCGATGACCTTAACCAGCGAGATCATCGGCACGCAGGAGATCGACGCGCCGGAAGCGGTCGGCTATGGCAGCCGTTTTATCGCCGACAAGCCGATGAAAATCGGCGTGGTCGCCTGCGGTTATGCCGACGGCTATCCGCGCCACGCACCGACTGGAACGCCCATCCTGGTCGATGGCGTCAGAACGCGCATCGTCGGTCGTGTGTCGATGGACATGCTGAACGTCGATTTGACTGATGTGCCTGGTGCGCATGTGGGCAGCAAAGTCACGCTCTGGGGCGAAGGCTTGCCGATCGACGAGGTCGCCGGCGCGGCGGGAACCATCGGCTACGAGTTGATGTGCGCGCTGGCGCCGCGCGTCAAGGTAATCGAGCAGTGATGGCTTCCTGATGGCAAAGCAAAAAACCAACTACACCTGCACCGAATGCGGCGGCGTCTCCAGTAAATGGGCCGGGCAGTGCCCCTCGTGCGGGCAGTGGAACACGCTCGTCGAAACCGTGGTGGAAGCCGCCGGCAACCGCTTTTCGGGCCAGTATCGCGGCCTCGCGCAAACCTCGCCCGTGCTCAGCCTGGCCGACATCGAAGCCATCGACGTGCCGCGCTTCGGCACAGGGATCGAGGAATTTGACCGCGTGCTGGGCGGCGGTCTGGTGGCGGGCGGCGTGGTGCTGATCGGAGGTGATCCAGGCATCGGCAAATCGACCCTGCTGCTGCAGGCGCTGGCCAACATGTCGCGCCTGAAGAAGGTGCTGTACGTCAGCGGCGAGGAATCCGGCGCCCAGATCGCGCTGCGCGCCCGGCGCCTTGCGATCGATGCGAAAGAATTGCAGCTGCAGGCCGAGATCCAGCTGGAAAAAATCCTCAATACGCTGGCCGAACACAAGCCGCAGGTAGCGGTGATCGACTCGATCCAGACCATTTATTCCGATGCGCTGACGTCGGCGCCCGGCTCGGTGGCGCAGGTGCGCGAATGCGCGGCGCAGCTCACGCGCGTCGCCAAGCAGTCGGGCATCACGATCATCATGGTCGGCCATGTCACCAAGGAAGGTGCCCTGGCCGGGCCGCGCGTGCTGGAGCACATCGTCGACACCGTGCTGTATTTCGAAGGCGACACGCATTCCAGTTTCCGCCTGGTGCGGGCGTTCAAGAACCGCTTCGGCGCGGTCAACGAGCTGGGCGTGTTCGCCATGACCGAGAAGGGGCTCAAGGGCGTCTCCAACCCTTCCGCACTGTTCCTGTCGCAGCATGACAGCCAGGTACCGGGCTCCTGCGTGATGGTGACTCAGGAAGGTACTCGGCCCTTGCTGGTCGAGATCCAGGCGCTGGTCGATACCTCGCACGTGCCGAATGCGCGCCGGCTGTCGGTCGGACTGGAGCAGAACCGGCTGGCCATGCTGCTGGCAGTGCTGCACCGCCACGCCGCCATCGCCGCATTCGACCAGGACGTCTTCATCAATGCCGTCGGCGGCGTGAAGATCACGGAGCCGGCCGCCGACCTGGCGGTGCTGCTGGCGATTCATTCGTCGATGCGCAACAAGCCCTTGCCGCGCGGGCTGGTAGTGTTCGGCGAGGTCGGACTGGCCGGTGAAATCCGCCCCGCGCCGCGCGGGCAGGAGCGCTTGCGCGAAGCGGCGAAGCTGGGCTTTTCGCTGGCGCTGATCCCGAAAGCCAATGCGCCCAAGCAGCAGATCGAAGGCTTGAACATCATCGGCGTCGAGCGCATCGACGAGGCGATGAACCGGATTCGCGACGCCGAGTAGGTCGCTCAGGACGTTTCAAAAAGCGTGCGCGCCGCCTGCACGCCGCTGCGCACGGCGGACTCCAGTGTGGCCGGATAGTCTCCTGCCGTGTAGTCGCCGGCAAGCGTAAGGCCGGGGATTCCGGTGCGATTGGCAGGACGCGCAAGTCCCGGATGGCAGGAAAAGGTCGCGCGCTTTTCGGAAATGACCCTGGACCAGCGCGGCGCGGCGAGTTCCGGCCGCATGAAGGCGTTTGCCAGCTGCCCGGCCAACGCATCTGCCAGCGCTTCGTGACCGCCAGCGATCGCTTCGCCCGATGCACTGACAACCACCGCCAGTAAGCCCGCCTGCTTCGCGTCGAGCTGGCCGCGGTCGAATACGAACTGCCCCCACAGCCCGGACGCGCCATTGTCCAGCAATGCGAAGAAGGGGCGCGGCAGGCGCGTGTCCGCCGCATATTGCAGGAAGCAGGTCGTAATTGGCTCGTGCTCGAACGCGGGCAGGGGCAGCGTCTCGGAGAAGGCCGAGAGCAGGCGTGCGGCATGATGGGCCTGGGTTGCGACGACGATCGCGTCGAATTCCCCGATTTCTTCCTTCGATTCGCCGGCGCTTGCCGCAAGCTGCCAGCGCCGGCCGTTGCGAGCGATGCCGCCGACCGTCGTGCCACAGCGGACTTCTCCGCCGTGACGTGCAATATATGCGGCGGCATGCTGAGGCATCAGTTCGCTCAAGTCGACGCGCGGAACAAGCATGTCGGACGCGGCACGGCCCGCGCCGAGACTGTCGCGCAGCACGTTCAGGAAAATTTGTGCTGAGGCCCGTTCCGGCGGCGTGTTCAGCGCCGCGATGCACAGAGGACGCCACATCAGCCGGATCAGGCGGTCAGGCTGGTCGAAACGGTCCAGCAGTTCGGTCACGCTGCAATCGGTGTCGAGCCGCCAATCCATCCAGCGCGCGGACGTCGAAAAACGCGCTAGCGACAGCTTGTCTTCCCGCTCCAGCCCGGTTGCGCGCCAGAGGCCGGCGAGCACGTGCAGCGGCGCCGGCAGGCGCGGCGTGACGAACTGCATGCCGTCGCATTGCGCCGGATAACACATTTGCAGCGGCAGGCGCAGCAGCACCTTGGCGGCATCGATGCCCAGCGTGCGCATCAGGCGCAGGGTTTCGGTATAGGCGCCGAGCAGGATGTGCTGGCCGTTATCCAGCCGCATTCCATTGATGTCGACGCCACGGGCGCGGCCTCCGAGCATGCGCGCCGCTTCGAACAGCACGACTGCATGTCCAAGTCGCGCCAGCTCGACAGCGGCGGCGCAGCCTGACCAGCCGCCGCCGATGACGGCGACGCGGGCGCTGCTAGCCGCGGACATAGGTCTTCCACGCCAGCCACAACTTGCGGATCGGCGTGAGGGAAATCTTCTGGTTCAGCACGTGAAAACCGTCGCGCTCGATCTCGTCTAGCAGCGCACGATAAATCGAAGCCATGATCAGGCCGGGACGCTGCGCGCGGCGATCGGCGCGCGGCAGCAGTGCGAAGGCTTCGTCATAAGCGGCACGGGCGCGCTCGGCCTGGAAGCGCATCAGCTTTTCGAAATTGTCGCCATGCCGTCCTTTCAGGATGTCGGCGGCAGTGACGTTGAACTGCTGTAAGTCATTCACCGGCAGGTAAATGCGCCCCTTGCGCGCATCCTCGCCGACATCCCGGATGATGTTTGTCAGCTGAAAGGCGAGGCCGAGCTTTTCCGCATACTGCAGGGTCTGCGGCTGCGTGACGCCAAAGATGTTGGCGGAAAGGATGCCCACCACGCCGGCGACGTGCCAGCAGTACCGCTTCAATCCCGCGAAATCCAAATAGCGCGTCTGGTCGAGGTCCATTTCCATGCCATCGACAATCGCAAGCAGGTGCTTGCCGTCGAGAGAATAGGTTGTCAGGTGCGGCTGCAGCGCCTTTGTCACCGGATGGGTGGGAGCGCCGTCCAGCATGGCTTTGATCTCCTTGCGCCACCATTGCAGCTTGTTACGAGCAATCGTGACGTCGGAACATTCGTCCACCGTGTCGTCCACTTCGCGGCATAGCGCGTACAGGGCGGTAATGGCGCGCCTGCGCTCGACCGGAAGGAACAGGAAACTGTAATAAAAACTGGAACCGCTTTGTACGGCTTTTTGTTGGCAGTATTCGTCTGGCGACATGGGGTGGCGGCGTGAAATCGGTGTAAAAGGCGCTATAGTAGCCCGGATGCCGCGTCAGTGGCACAGGCTTTCGCCGGACGGTCCTCGGGATCGGGTTGGTTACATGCGGAAGGCACGCGCCAGCATGACGCTCCAGTCCCAGGCGCGCAGTCGTGGCCTGCGCCGGAATACATCAAAGTCCGCCGCTTCGATGCGGTCGAGAATGCGCAGTCCGCCTTGCACGACGAGGCGCAGTTCCCAGCCGATGCGCCCGCCGAGCCGCGATGCGAGCGGAGCGCCGGACAGCATCATCGCGCGCGCGCGCCCGACCTCGTAGCGCATCAGCGCCCGCCAGGCGTCATCGACCGTGCCGGTGGCGATATGCCCGGCGCCGACGCCGAATCGCTCCAGGTCTTCCTCAGGAAGATAGATGCGCGACTTGGACCAGTCGATCGCGACATCCTGCCAGAAATTAATCAGCTGCAAGGCAGTGCATATGGCATCCGAATCCCTGAGATTTTGTTCGGTGGCGCTTTCATAGAGATGCAGCATCAGGGCTCCTACCGGATTGGCCGAGCGCCGGCAATAGTCGAGCAGCGACGAGAAGCTGGGGTAGCGCGTGGTCGATACATCTTGCCTGAAGGCCGATAGCAAGTCGCGCAACGGTTGCAGGGGCAGTCGATGCGCCTCGACAGCCTTTGCCAGGTTCCGGAACAACGGCTGCTCGATCAACTGCGCGTGCTCAATGGCGTCGAGCGCCTGCTCGTATGCCCGCAAGGCTTGCAGGCGCGTTTCCGGAGCAGCATCTTCTTCGTCCGCCAGATCGTCCGCGCTGCGGGCGAAGGCATAGATGGCCTCGACGGCCGGTCGCAGCCGCGCCGGCAACAAGAGGGAGGCAACAGGAAAGTTTTCGTAGTGCTCGATTGACATCAGAATATTAATGACTAAAAAGTCATATGCAAAACATGTTTGGCGTGCTTATAATTACTAACCAGTAAGTCATTAACTGTAAGGTGCATTGAACATCATGCAGGCGCCGCCAGCCGGAGCGGCGTTTTTTTATGCGGAAATAGTAAAGGAAAAAGCATGGCCGCTCCTGAAAATCCATGTCCGTCGATAATGCCGCTGCAGTCTCTGCCGCGCCTTGCATTGCTGGCGCTGTCGAGCCTGGCCCTTTTGGCCGCTTGTTCCAAGCCGGTCGAAAAGGCGGAGGAAATCCGGCCGGTGCGTGCCATTCGGCTGGCAGCAGGCAATGTCGACGTTGCAGCCGAGTTTTCCGGCGAGGTACGCGCCCGCATCGAGTCGCGCCTGGGTTTTCGCGTCGGAGGCAAGATCATTGCGCGCAAGGTAGACGTCGGCGCCATTGTGAAGCGCGGGCAGGTGCTCATGCAACTCGATCCACAGGATATGCAACTGGCCCAGGCGCAAGCCAATGCCGGGCTGAAGGCGGCGGAGAGCAATCGCGATCTGGCCAGGGCGGAATTGAAGCGATACCAGGATTTGCGCGAAAAGAATTTTGTTAGCCAGGCCGTCCTGGACAGCAAGGAAACGGCCTTCAAGGCCGCGCAGGCCAGCTATGAACAGGCGCTGGCCGCCTTCCGCAACCAGTCGAACCAGGCGGGTTACACGACACTCGTTTCCGACGTCGACGGCGTCGTGACCGGGGTCGATGCCGAGGTGGGGCAGGTTGTCGCGCCGGGCACGCCCGTGGTGCGGGTTGCGCGAACCGGCGAAAAGGAAATCGTGATCGGAATCCCGGAAGACAAGGTGGACGTCTTGCGGCGGATGACGGATGTGCGCGTGCGTACCTGGGCCAGGCCGGATGAAATCATCCCGGGCAAACTGCGCGAGCTGTCGCCGGTCGCGGACCCGGCTACCCGAACCTACACGGCGAAAATCGCCATTCCGAACGCGCCCGATCACGTCAAGCTGGGCATGACCGCCTACGTTGCATTTTCCACGAAGTCGCAGGACGCGATGATCACTTTGCCGCTGACGGCGTTATTCCAGGATAAGTCGGCCACTGCAGTGTGGGTGGTGGAGAACGGCGCGGTAAAAGCGGTGCCGGTGCAAGTCGCAGGAAGTTCCGGCAATGAAATCGTCGTGGCCGCCGGCATTTCTCCCGGTCAGACCATCGTCACGGCCGGCGTCAATCTCCTCAAGCCGGGCCAAAAGGTGAAGATCCTCGGCGGCGACGCTGCAGCGAAAGACGAGAAGGCGCTGGCATCCGGCCGCAATCCCGCGCCGCTCGCTCCCGCTGCCTTGAATGCCGGAGCCGGCCAATGAGGGGCGGCTTCAATCTTTCGCGCTGGGCGCTCGAGCATATCCCGCTGATCCGTTATCTGATCGTGGCGCTGCTGCTCGGCGGTGTCATCAGCTACGGCCGTCTCGGCCAGGATGAGGATCCGCCATTTACGTTCCGTGCCATGGTCGTGCGCGCGATCTGGCCGGGCGCCACCGCGCTGCAGATGGCGGACCAGGTGACCGACAAGCTGGAAAAAAAGCTGCAGGAGACACCGTATATTGATCGGATCCGCAGCTATTCGAAACCAGGCGAAACCACGATCATCCTGCAGCTGCGCGAATCGACTCCTCCGAAGGAAACTCCGGGTGCCTGGTATCAGGTTCGGAAGAAGATCGGCGATATCAGGAGCACATTGCCGCCGGGCGTGATCGGCCCCTTTTTCAATGACGAGTTCGGCGATACCTATGGCTCGATCTTTGCGCTCTCCGGCGATGGTTTCAGTTATGCGGAAGTCAAGGACTACGCCGATTTCGTGCGCCAGCAATTTCTGCGTGTCCCGTCGGTCTCGAAGGTCGAGCTGTTTGGCGTGCAGGACGAGAAGATCAATATCGAGTTCTCGCACAAGAAATTCGCGCAGCTCGGCATTCCTTTCGATTCCATCATCGCCCAGCTCAACGCCCAGAACGCGGTGGAATCCACAGGCGTCCTGGTGACCGCGACCGACAACCTACAGGTGCGCGTGACCGGCGCGATGAAGTCGGTTAAGGACTTGGAAGACATGGAGCTGCGTGCCAACGGGATCAGCTTCCGCCTCGGCGATTTCGCCAAGGTCAAGCGCGAATACAAGGACCCGCCGCAGGACAAGATGCGCTTCAACGGCAAGGAAGTGATCGGCCTGGGCATCTCGATGGAAAAGGGTGGCGACATCATCGTGCTCGGCCGTAACCTCGAAAAGACGGTCAATCAGATCAAGGGCAAGCTGCCGGTCGGTATCGAGCTCGAGCGCGTATCGAACCAGCCCAAGGCGGTCGCTTCCTCGGTCAACGAGTTTCTGCGCACCCTGGCAGAAGCGGTCCTGATCGTGCTTGCGGTGAGTTTCATCGCGCTCGGCTTGCACACCAGGCCATTCCGCGTCGATGCGCGCCCGGGGCTGGTTGTCGCATTGACGATTCCGCTGGTGCTGGCAGTGACCTTCCTGTTCATGCGGATTTTCGACATCGACCTGCACAAGATTTCACTTGGGGCGCTGATCATTGCACTTGGGCTGCTGGTCGACGACGCCATCATCGCGGTCGAAATGATGGTGCGAAAAATGGAAGAGGGCCTGTCGCGCTTCGAAGCCGCGACCTTTGCCTATACATCGACAGCGATGCCGATGCTGACCGGCACCCTTATTACGGCTGCCGGATTCCTGCCGATCGGCTTGGCTAAATCGGCGGCGGGCGAATATACGTTCTCGATGTTTTCCGTCAACGCGCTCGCGCTGCTCATTTCATGGGTGGCCGCCGTGCTGTTTACGCCGTATATCGGCTATGTGCTGCTGAAGGTGAAGCCGAAAGCCAATGCAGACGGCCAGCACGAGCTGTTCGACACGCCGTTTTATACGCGCTTTCGGGCGCTGGTGAACTGGTGCGTCGAATGGCGCAAGACCACGATCCTGCTCACGCTGGCAGCATTTGCGCTTGGCGTGTTCGGTTTCCGCTTCATCGAGCAGCAGTTTTTCCCCGATTCCAGCCGGCCGGAGCTGATGGTGGAACTGTGGATGCCGGAAGGTACGGCGTTCAACGCCACCGAGGCGCAGGCGAAAAAATTCGAGGCATTCATCCGCAAGCAGGACGGGGTCGAGAGCGTCACCAGCTACGTCGGCACCGGCAGCCCACGTTTCTATCTGCCGCTCGATCAGATCTTCCCGCAGACTAACGTTACGCAGATCGTGGTTCTGCCAAAGGATTTGCAGGCACGTGAAGCGTTGCGCCTGAAAATCATCGACGCCTTCAAGAACGACTTTCCGGAAGTGCGCGGGCGTGTGAAGTTGTTGCCAAACGGGCCGCCGGTGCCATATCCGGTCCAGTTCCGCATCACCGGCACGGAAGTGGCCAAGGTGCGCGCCATCGCCGATCAGGTGAAGGAAATCATGCGCGCCAATCCGAACGCGATCGGCGTCAACGACAACTGGAACGAGGCGGTGAAGGTGTTGCGCCTTGATCTCGACCAGGACAAGTTGCGCGCGCTCGGCGTCAGTTCGCAGGTGTTGATGCGCACGGCAAACACCATCCTGACCGGCACCACCATCGGCCAGTTCCGCGAAGAGAACAAGCTGATCGATATCGTGGTCCGCCAACCCGTCGAGGAGCGTTCGACCATTTCCGCGCTCAACGAAGCCAATATCCAGACCGCGAGTGGCCGTGCGGTGCCGCTGGCGCAGGTGGCGCGCGCCCATTTCGTCTGGGAGCCGGGCGTGGTGTGGCGCGAAGGGCGGGAATGGGCGATTACCGTGCAATCCGATGTGGTCGATGGCATTCAGGGGCCGACGGTGTCGAGCCAGATTAATCCGAAACTTGATCTGTTGCGCGCCGAACTGCCCGCCGGCTACGCGATCGAACTTGCCGGCGCCGCGGCCGACAGCGGCAAGGCGCAGCAATCGATTGCCGCCAATGTGCCCTTGGTGATCTTCATCATTTTCACGCTGTTGATGCTCCAGTTGCACAGCTTCTCGCGCGCGCTGCTGGTATTCCTGACTGGGCCGCTCGGCGTGGCCGGCGCCGCGATGGCATTGTTGATCCTGCATCGTCCGTTCGGGTTTGTCGCGCAACTGGGCGTGATCGCGCTATTCGGCATGATCATCCGAAATTCCGTGATCCTGATCGATCAGATCGAGCACGACATCCGTGAAGGCGTGGCGCCCTGGAATGCGATCGTGGAATCCGCTGTACGCCGTTTCCGCCCGATTATCCTGACGGCGGCGGCGGCCGTGCTGGCGATGATCCCTTTGTCGCGCTCCGTTTTCTGGGGGCCCATGGCGGTCGCCATCATGGGCGGCCTGATCATTGCGACCGCGTTGACGCTACTCTTTTTGCCGGCGCTGTATGCCGCATGGTTCCGAGTGAAGAAGCCGGAGCCGGAGATTGCGGTCATCCCGTAAGCGCCGTCCGGAAGGGCTCGCCCGTAGCCAAAGCGAGGTGTCCGCCTGTCCCGCGAAAAATCGGGACAGGCGGCACAAAAATCCAGTAAAATGCCGGGTTGAAGTTGAAGAGCTACTAACAAAGACAGGGCGACCGGATATTCACTTCAGGGTCGCCCTTTGCTTTTGTGCAAAATCAACGCAAATAAAATTGCAAAATCCCGCGAGGATGGCGAAATTGGTAGACGCACCAGGTTTAGGTCCTGACGCCAGCAATGGTGTGGGGGTTCGAGTCCCCCTCCTCGCACCACAGAATATTAATTTTTGGGACGATTCTCATGGCAACTGCAGTCGAAACCTTGGAAAAACTCGAGCGCCGCATCACCATCAAGCTGCCGGTGGCAGACGTGCAGGCGGAAGTTGAAAAACGTTTGAAAGTTCGTGCCCGCACCGCGAAGGCGCCTGGCTTCCGTCCGGGCAAGGTGCCGATGAAGATGGTCGCGCAGCAGTACGGCTATCAGGTTGAGACTGAAGTATTGAACGATAAGGTCGGCCGCGCTTTCAGCGAGGCTGCCAGCGAAAACAACCTGCGCGTGGCCGGCTATCCGAAGATCGAGCCGAAGTCTGGCGACGGCGTGGGCGAAGGCGAAGTCGCGTTCGACGCAACGTTTGAAGTCTACCCGGAAGTCAAGATCGGCGACCTGTCCGGTGTCGAAGTCGAAAAGGTTACGAGCGCCGTCACCGATGCGGAAATCGACAAGACCATCGATATCCTGCGCAAGCAGCGCGTGCATTATCACGTCAAGGGCGAGCAGGGCGCGCACGGCGACGGAGGTGCCGACCAGACGGCCCAAAGCGGCGATCGCGTGACGCTGGATTTTGTCGGCAAGATCGACGGCGTGGAGTTCCAGGGCGGTAAGGCCGAGGATTTCACCTTCGTGCTTGGCGAAGGGCGCATGCTGCCGGAATTCGAGGCGGCCGCAACGGGCTTGAAGGTCGGCGATTCCAAGACCTTCCCGCTGACCTTCCCGGTTGATTACCATGGCAAGGAAGTTGCAGGCAAGACGGCCGAATTCACCATCACGATCAAGAAGCTCGAATGGGCGCACCTGCCGGAGGTCGACGCCGAGTTCGCGAAGTCGCTCGGCATCGCCGACGGAGATCTGTCCAAGATGCGCGCGGACATCAAGCAAAATCTTGAACGTGAAGTGAATAACCGTGTCAAAGCCAAGACCAAGGACAGCGTGATGAACGCGCTGATCAATGTGTCCGAACTCGATGTCCCGAACGCGCTGGTTGAGCAGGATGTGGACCGTCTGATCGAAATGGCGCGTCAAGACATGGCACAGCGCGGCATGAAGGTCAACGACATGCCGTTCCCGCGTGAACTGTTTACCTCCCAGGCGGAACGCCGGGTTCGCCTCGGCCTGATCCTGGCTGAGGTTGTCAAGGCAAACAAGCTCGAAGCAACGCCGGAACAGGTGAAGACCCAGGTTGAAGAGTTCGCGCAAAGCTACGAAGATCCGCAACAGGTTCTGAAGTACTATTATGCAGACCGCCGTCGTCTGGCCGAGGTCGAAGCCCTTGTTTTGGAAGAAAACGTCGTTAACTATGTGCTTGGTAAGGCGAAGGTGAGCGACAAGCCGGTTTCGTTCGACGAATTGATGGGCAATACCGCGCAAGCCTAATCGGCTTGTGCGTACTCCTTGAGGAAAGCACATGTCAGGCATGATGAGAAATTCAGCACTGGATACCGACATGCTCGGTATGGTGCCGATGGTGATTGAGCAAAGCGGGCGCGGCGAGCGCGCATACGATATCTACTCGCGCCTGCTGAAGGAGCGCGTGATTTTTCTGGTTGGTCCCGTCAATGATCACTCGGCCAACCTGATCGTCGCGCAAATGCTCTTCCTGGAAAGCGAGAATCCGGACAAGGATATTTCGTTGTACATCAATTCCCCGGGGGGCTCGGTTTCGGCAGGCATGGCAATTTTCGACACCATGCAATTCATCAAGCCGGACGTCTCTACTCTGTGCACTGGTTTGGCAGCGTCGATGGGCGCTTTCCTGCTAGCCGCCGGGGCGAAGGGTAAGAGGTTCTCGCTGCCGAATTCCAGGATCATGATTCATCAACCCTTGGGCGGCGCCCAAGGCCAGGCGGCAGACATCGAAATCCAGGCGCGCGAAATTCTTTACCTGCGTGATCGGCTGAACCACATTTTGGCTGAAAAAACCGGCCGCACTGTGGAACAAATCAGCAAGGATACAGACAGAGATAACTTCATGTCCGCTGCGGAAGCGGCAGAATATGGAATGATTGATAAGGTGCTGACCAGCCGCGCCTAAGGTGCCTGTCCATGCGTAAAACGCCCGGACGCACCGCGTTCGGGCGTTTTGTTTTATAGCGACGAAATTTGTCAACTTTGCTCTAAATTCTTGAGCGCTGTCGTGACGAATTGGGATTTCGCAGGTAATATCGGATTCATACCCAACCACACTTTGCCCTATGTCTGACAAAAAATCCTCCAGTGGCGAGAAATTGCTCTATTGCTCCTTCTGCGGCAAGAGCCAACACGAGGTAAAGAAACTTATCGCAGGCCCGTCGGTTTTCATCTGCGACGAGTGCATAGATCTGTGCAACGACATCATTCGTGATGAGGCTTCCAGCATGGAGTCGGTGGCCGGACCCAAATCGGATTTGCCGACACCCCAAGAAATTTTTGAGTTGCTTGGGCAATACGTCATTGGGCAGGAAACGGCCAAGCGCATTCTTTCGGTGGCGGTATATAACCACTACAAACGTCTCAAGCACCTCGGAAAGAAGGATGATGTCGAGCTGGCGAAAAGCAATATTCTGCTGATCGGCCCCACCGGTTCGGGTAAGACATTATTGGCGCAGACATTGGCGCGCATGCTGAATGTTCCGTTTGTGATTGCAGACGCAACGACCTTGACCGAGGCAGGCTACGTCGGCGAGGACGTTGAAAACATCATTCAGAAACTTCTGCAAAACTGTAACTACGAGGTTGAAAAAGCCCAAAAAGGCATTGTATATATCGACGAGATCGACAAGATTTCACGCAAATCCGACAATCCGTCGATAACCCGCGATGTGTCGGGCGAGGGTGTGCAGCAGGCGTTGCTGAAACTGATCGAAGGCACGATGGCTTCGGTGCCACCCCAAGGGGGGCGTAAGCATCCGAATCAGGATTTCGTGCAGATCGACACAACTAATATCATGTTTATCTGCGGCGGTGCTTTTGACGGGCTCGCAAAAATCATATCGAATCGATCGGAGAAGAGTGGGATCGGATTCTCTGCCAGCGTGAAAAGCCAAACAGAGCGCAATGCCAGCGAGGTTTTGCTTGATGCCGAACCGGAAGACTTGATCAAGTTCGGCTTGATCCCGGAGTTAGTGGGACGTTTGCCGGTCGTTGCAACGCTAAGTGAACTAAACGAGGAGGCGCTGATCCAAATCTTGCTTGAACCCAAGAATGCGCTTATCAAGCAGTATGCAAAACTGCTTCAGATGGAAGGCGCTGAGTTGGAAGTTCGGCCAGCAGCATTGCATGCAATTGCCAAAAAGGCTCTTGAACGCAAGACCGGTGCGCGTGGTCTACGCTCTATCCTTGAACACGCACTCTTGGATGTGATGTTTGAATTGCCGGGCCAGCAGAATGTCGCCAAGGTGGTTATTGACGAAAATACGATCGTCAATGGAGCGAAGCCTTTGTTGATTTATCACGAGCAGCCGAAGGTGTCGGGGGCCAAGTAGCAATTCTCAGCTCCTGTTCCGCGTGGATGCATGTTTCGCATCTTTATAGATGTGGAGCATGCGACTACAGGTGAAAGCCCGTTTTTTCCTAGAAGCAGTACAATTTGAATCACAGGAATCACTTCAGGCTTCCAATGCAAGGCCACCCGAAGGCGACTTCGTGTGTGGCCTTTTTTATTGGTGAATTCTGTTGCGATTTTTGTTGCCGCTTGGACTTGAGTTTTTGGCTGTCGGGCCAACATCATAAACAAGCTCTTAAATAAGGTTCGCCATGACGACTACTACATTCACTGAAAACACCCAACTGCCGCTATTGCCGTTGCGCGACGTTGTTGTCTTTCCGCATATGGTGATACCTCTATTCGTTGGCCGCCCGAAGTCGATCAAGGCGCTGGAAGCTGCAATGGAGCAAGGAAAGAGCATCATGCTCGCGGCGCAAAAGGCAGCGGCCAAGGATGAGCCTTCTGCATCGGATATCTATAAGATTGGCTGCGTCGCAAATATTTTGCAAATGTTGAAGCTGCCCGACGGGACGGTCAAAGTGCTGGTCGAGGGCGCTCAGCGGGCTCGCATTCATGACATTAGCGAGCTGGAAACGCATTTCGTTGCCGAATTGACTCCGGTTGAGTCGGAGCCGGGCGATGAGTCTGAGGTCGAGGCAATGCGCCGGGCCATCGTGCAGCAATTCGATCAGTATGTGAAGCTGAACAAGAAAATTCCGCCGGAAATACTAACTTCGCTCGCAGGCATCGATGATGCAGGTCGACTGGCGGATACCATTGCCGCGCACTTGCCGCTTAAGCTAGAGCAAAAGCAGATCATTCTTGAAATCTTCAACGTGGCTAAACGCCATGAGCATCTGCTTGGCCAGCTTGAGGCCGAACTCGACATCTTGCAAGTCGAAAAGCGGATTCGTGGTCGCGTCAAGCGCCAGATGGAAAAATCCCAGCGCGAGTATTACCTGAATGAACAGGTGAAAGCAATCCAGAAGGAACTCGGGGAGGGCGAGGAAGGTGCCGACCTCGAAGAGCTTGAGAAGCGGATTATCGCGGCTAAGATGCCGAAGGAAGCGCGAGAGAAGGCGGAGGCAGAACTGAAAAAGCTGAAGCTGATGTCGCCGATGTCTGCGGAAGCAACTGTGGTACGCAATTACATCGATACTCTCGTCGGCCTTCCGTGGAAAAAGAAGTCGAAAGTCAACAACGACCTCGCTCACGCTGAGCAGGTGCTCGAAAGCGAGCACTACGGGCTGGAAAAAGTCAAGGAACGCATCCTGGAATATCTGGCCGTGCAACAGCGTGTCGACAAGGTCAAGGCGCCGATTCTGTGCCTCGTTGGGCCTCCAGGCGTGGGTAAGACGTCCCTTGGCCAATCGATTGCGCGTGCGACCAACCGCAAATTTGTGCGCATGGCGTTGGGCGGTGTGCGTGACGAGGCCGAGATCCGTGGCCACCGACGTACGTATATCGGTTCTATGCCAGGAAAGATTTTGCAAAGCCTAGCGAAGACTGGCGTGCGTAACCCGTTGTTTCTTCTAGACGAGGTGGACAAGCTCGGGCAAGACTTCCGGGGTGATCCGGCGTCCGCGTTGCTCGAGGTGCTTGATCCAGAGCAGAACCACACATTCTCGGATCATTACATCGAGGTCGATTTCGATTTGTCCGACGTAATGTTTGTTGCGACATCGAACTCCTACAACATTCCGCCGGCGCTGCTGGACCGGATGGAAGTGATTCGCTTGTCCGGTTACACGGAAGATGAAAAAACGAATATCGCGCAGCGTTATCTGCTACCGAAACAGATTGCGAATAATGGCCTGAAGGACGATGAGATCACTGTTTCGGAATCAGCGATTCGTGACATCATCCGCTACTACACGCGAGAAGCGGGCGTCCGTTCGCTGGAACGCGAAATCTCCAAGATCTGCCGCAAAGTGGTGAAGATGTTGCTGTTGAAGAAGCAGGATCACAAGATCACTGTCTCTTCGAAGAACCTCGACAAGTTCCTCGGCGTGCGTCGTTATGACTTTGGCATCGCCGAAAAAGAGAATCAGATCGGGCAGGTGGTTGGCCTCGCATGGACCGAAGTCGGCGGCGACCTTCTGACGATCGAGGCGATGACGATGCCAGGCAAGGGCGATATCATTCGTACCGGCACGCTGGGCGACGTGATGAAAGAATCGATCGAGGCCGCGCGGACGGTCGTACGCAGCCGCGCCAAGCGACTTGGCATCAAGACTGAGTTGTTTAGCAAGACCGATATCCACATTCACGTGCCGGAAGGCGCGACGCCGAAGGATGGCCCTTCGGCAGGTATCGCCATGACGACGGCATTGGTTTCCGTACTGACGGGCATACCGGTGCGTGCCGATGTGGCAATGACCGGTGAAATCACCTTGCGCGGCGAAGTGCTGCCGATCGGTGGCTTGAAGGAAAAGCTGCTTGCTGCTCATCGCGGCGGCATTAAAACGGCGCTGATTCCGGAACAAAACGTTAAAGATCTCACGGATATTCCGGATAATGTGAAGAACAAGCTTGAAATCATTCCGGTTCGCTGGATTGACAAGGTGTTGGAAATTGCACTCGAGCGTCAGCCGACTCCGTTGGCCGACGAGGCAGCAGTCGATACTGCGGTTGCTCAAAGCACTGGAACTGCGGATCCGAATGTTGTGAAGCACTAGTCTAAATTGCTCATTTAAAGCGCTCTTCGGAGCGCTTTTTTTTCACCTTGTACTCCTTGTTTCGCCATGAGGTAGCATGAATTTGCGCTGTTCCATGCCGGTGTTTGTGGCGCCAAAACGCCGGCAGGTCGCTTGACACAAGGCTTAGCGACTTGTTTAATACACTCTGCAGAAAATTTCTTTTCTGCATTTTGCAACGGATGCGGCCACCAAAATAAGTAATAAAAACCGTTGTGAAATCCAACACTTCGAGGGGACTTCAGTGAATAAAACAGAATTAATCGATCATATCGCCGGAACTGCAGATATTTCCAAGGCCGCGGCGACACGTGCGCTGGACGCGTTGGTTGGGGCCGTCAAAATAACGTTGAAAAAGAATGGAAGCGTTACCCTTGTCGGTTTCGGTACTTTTTCGGTCGGCAAGCGTGCAGCACGTACCGGCCGTAATCCGCGCACCGGGGACGCGATTAAGATCAAAGCCGCCAAAGTGCCAAAATTCCGTCCAGGAAAAGCTTTGAAAGACGCGCTTAACTAATTAGTGCATCTTGTTAAAAGATGCGCTATAATTTCGTTCTTTACGACGTGGTGACAAACGTCTGATTTGGCTGGCTAAGTGGTACCTTTTGCGGGTGCTTAGCTCAGTTGGTAGAGCGGCGCCCTTACAAGGCGTAGGTCGGGAGTTCGAGCCTCTCAGCACCCACCAGTGCAGCCAGATTCATGCAGTAGATTCAGGAGTGGTAGTTCAGTCGGTTAGAATACCGGCCTGTCACGCCGGGGGTCGCGGGTTCGAGTCCCGTCCACTCCGCCAAATCCAAAAAAGGCGAACGTAAGTTCGCCTTTTTTCATATGCGGGCAAATTTCTGTTTTCGCTGCGTACAAAGCTGGTTAATATGCTGCGCTGAAATCGCATTTTCGTGTTCCGTTCGAGATAGGCTCTACGATGTTTGAATTTATCCGCACTCATCAGCGCTTGATGCAGTTTCTGCTGCTCCTGTTGATTTTTCCATCCTTTGCGTTTTTCGGAGTCGAGAGCTATACGCGCTTCCGCGAGCACGACAACACGGTAGCCAAGGTTGCGGGGCATTCGATCACCCAACAGGAGTTCGATGCGGCGCAACGCGAACAGATGGATCGCCTGCGTCAAATGTTCGGCTCCCAGTTCGATCCGAAAATGTTCGATACCCCGGAGGCCAAGCAGGCCATACTCGATAACCTGATCGCGCAGCGCGTGATGGTCGCAACTGCTGCGCGCGACCATTTGTCCGTATCCGACCGTACGCTGCAGCAGACAATTCTGGCAATTCCCGGCTTGACTGGCGCCGACGGCAAGTTCGACGCGGAGCGTTACAAGTCGCTGCTCGCGATGCAAGGCATGACTCCGGCGCTCTATGAGGCGCGTCTGCGCCAGGATTTGTCGTTGCAACAAGTAAGCAATGCAGTCCAGTCGACCGCATTTGCGCCGAAAACGGTTGCAAATCGTCTGTCCGACCTGAACGACCAAGAGCGCGAAGTCCAGGAGCAGCTGTTCAAAGCGGCCGATTACGTTTCGCAAGTAAAAGTAACGGACGACATGCTCAAGGCGTATTACGAAAAGAACAGTGCCGATTTCCAGGTTCCGGAGCAAGTCAAGGCGGAATATGTCGTCCTGAACGGCGAGGCATTGGCGGCGCAGATTCCCGTGAGCGATGCTGACATCAAGTCGTACTACGAACAGAATGCGAAGCGCTATGGTGAAGAAGAGCAGCGCCGCGCCAGCCATATCCTGATCAAGGTCGACAAGAATGCGTCGAACGCGGACAAGGCGGCGGCCAAAGCGAAGGCTGAAGCCTTGCTTGCCCAAGTTCGCAAGAATCCCGCTGATTTCGCCAAGCTGGCCAAAGAAAACTCGCAGGACCCGGGGTCCGCGCAAAATGGCGGCGACCTTGGTTATTTCGGCAAGGGCATGATGGTCAAGCCGTTTGAAGACACGGTCTACAAGCTCAAGCAAGGGGAAGTCAGTGACCTCGTGCAGTCCGATTTTGGCTTCCATATCATACAACTCACCGGCATCAAGCCGGCCGCGATCAAGCCGCTGGACGAGGTGAAAGGTGAGATTGCCGCTGAGATCAGAAAGCAGCAGGCAACAAAGAAATATTCGGAAATGGCGGAGCTGTTCACCAACACCGTGTATGAGCAAGCGGACAGCCTCAAGCCGGCAGCCGACAAGCTCGGCCTGAAGATCGAGACAGTTTCGAACCTGACGCGCACGCCAAACCCGGGCAGTTCGCCCAACGCGCCATATAACAATCCGAAGTTCCTGAAAGCGCTGTTTTCGGATGACGCGATCAAGAACAAGCGCAATACGGAAGCTGTCGAAGTCGCACCGAACACCCTGATTGCCGGCCGCGTGGTCGACTATAAGCCGGTAACCAAGCGGGCTTTTGCAGAGGTCGAGGCGACTGTGCGCGAGCGCGTGACTCAGCTCGAAGCGGCCAAGCTGGCGAAGCAGGCTGGCGAGAAGAAACTGGCGGCAGCGAAGGCCGGCGATGCGAGCGGTTTTTCGGAGTCCAAGACCGTATCGCGGGTGAAAGGCGAGGGCATTAATAGCGCCGCGCTTGGTGCGGTCATGAAGGCAGATACCAGCAAGTTGCCGGCCTATGTCGGCGTTGATCTGCCGCAGGGATATGGCGTATATCGCGTCAACAAGGTGTTGCAGCCGAAGACCGTCGATGCCGCACGGCGTCAGGCGGAGCAGCAACAGATCGGCAATGCGCTGGCCCAGCAAGAGATGCAGGCTTATCTGAATGCGTTGAAAAAGAAGGCGAAGGTCGAAGTCCTGAAACCTGTCACCCAGAAGGCTGAAACGGATACGGACGAATCGAGATAATTGTCCTGTTCCTTCCAATCGGTACAAGAGCCGCCCAGTTAACGGGTGGCTCTTTTGTTTTTCGACGACTTTAATGGCGCATCTGCTTGAGCAGCAGCGGCTTGAGCAGCAGCGGCTTGAGGGATGGCCAGATATTGTCAAGAATAGCCGGTTGCGCATCGGCGAGCGGATGCAGCCGGTCGGCCTGGAAAAGCTGTGGGTTGTCCGCCACGCCTTCGAGCAGGAATGGCACGAGCGCGACGTTCAACTCGCGGGCCAGCTCCGTGTATGATGCTGAAAACCGCTGGGTGTAATCGCGCCCGTAATTCGGCGGGATACGCATGCCAACGAGAAGGGGGCGGGCACGCGCGGCACGCACGGCGGCGATCATCGCGCCCAGGTTGGCTTTGGCAGATGCGACGGGCAATCCACGCAAACCGTCATTTGCTCCAAGCTCGATGATGACGATATCCGGGCGATACTGTTCCAGCAGTGCCGGCAGGCGCGCTTTGCCGCCACTTGTGGTTTCGCCACTGATACTCGCGTTGATGACGCGCGCATCCAGTTTTTCCGAGTTCATGCGCTTTTCCAACAACGCTACCCAGCCGCTTCCGCGCGCCAAGCCATATTCGGCCGAGAGGCTGTCGCCCAGCACGAGCACCGTTTTTGATGCAGAATAGGCGCACGTTGCCATCAGGGCTAGCATGAATGCCACTATGACCTGAATCGAACGCATCAATCTTCCGAATTTCATCACATCATTTTGCATGCTGGATAGTTCCTCTCGCCCTGATGCCATTGAAGTCGTTCATCTATGCAAACGCGTCGTCGATGCGGCCGGCGAACTGAATATTTTGGATGACATCGATTTTACCGTGCAGGCCGCGGAGACTCTCGCGATCGTGGGTGCTTCCGGTTCCGGCAAGTCGACCTTGCTTGGCTTGCTGGCCGGTCTCGATACGCCATCGGGCGGCACCGTAAAACTTGGTGGGGTGGATATCTTCGCGCTGGACGAGGATGGGCGCGCCGCGCTGCGTCAAGCCATGCTCGGATTCGTGTTTCAGTCATTCCAGCTGCTGGCGCATCTGACCGCGCTGGAAAACGTGATGCTGCCAATGGAATTGCGGCGCGATGGCGACGCAAGGGAAAAGGCGGAGGCAATGCTGGCACGAGTTGGCCTTGCCAGCCGCTTGCGGCACTATCCGAAATACCTGTCTGGGGGAGAGCAGCAGCGAGTCGCGCTGGCGCGCGCCTTTGTGACCGAGCCGCCACTGCTGCTGGCGGACGAACCGACCGGCAGCCTCGATGCGGTGACCGGGGAAGCCATCATCCAGCTGATGTTCGAACTGAATCGGGAGCGCGGCTCGACCCTGGTGCTGGTCACGCACGATCCATCGATTGCTGCGCGCTGCCAGCGCACCATTACCATCGCCGCGGGACGACTGGCATCATAATCGTCACGCGCGGACTTTCATTGGCTATTCGATGGTTCGTCCACGCCATGCTTATGGCTAAGGCGGTTGAGAAGCGCACGTACGCATGGAATGAGTTCACTCGCGGTCAGCCCGATAGGGCCTGTACCTTGAGCTACGAGGGTGTCGGCTGCTGATCCATGCAGCCAGCAGCCGGCGAGGGCTGCGGGCCACGCCTTCCAGCCTTGCGCGAGCAAGGCGCCGCATATCCCTGCAAGGACATCACCGGTGCCCGCCGTTGCAAGCGCGGGATTGCCCGTGGTATTGATCGCCAGTTCGCCGCCCGGCTGGGCGACTATAGTTCCCGAGCCCTTCAGCAGAACGACCGAGTTTAACTCCGCAGCCAGCTGGCGTGCTGCCGCCAGACGATCTGCCTGAACGCGCGCGGCGCTCGTGTTCAGCAATCTCGCCGCTTCCAGCGGGTGGGGCGTCAGAAGCGCCGGGTGGCCGCGACTGCGCAGTTTTAGGCGCAAATCGTCGCTTGAGGCAATCAGGTTCAAGGCGTCCGCATCGATCACTAGCGGCGCGCCGGACAGCAACGCGCGCGTCAAGATGTCCCTCGCGGCATTTGATGTGCCGAGGCCGGGACCGATCGTGACCGCCGATGAAGCAAAGTCCATGTCATGCGCATGGCGGCACATCAGTTCCGGCTGCGCGCTGTCGTAGGCCGGCGGCTCGGAAAGGAATGCCGCGAACACGCGACCAGCGCCGCATTTCGCCGCAGCGCGCGCTGCCAGAATGGCCGCGCCGCTCATCCCATGCGCGCCGCCGGCCACGATGACATCGCCGAAAGAGCCCTTGTGCGAGTTGTGTGGACGGGGTCGCAAATAGTCGGAAAACAATTCCGGCCGATTGAGCTGCGCCTTGGCGTCGACGAAGAATTCGCGCCCGATATCCAGGTCCGCCACCTCCACGTGCCCGGCGTAGTCCCGTCCATGCCCTGTATGCAATCCAGGCTTGCCGCCGATGAAGGTCACCGTGTCGGTTGCTCGTATCGCGATACCTTCGGGGCCGACGATATTTCCGGTATCGGCATCGAGGCCGCTGGGGACATCCAGCGCCAGCACCTTGCAATCGAGATTGTTGACCTGTTCTATCACGCTGCGCAGCGGTGCGGAAATGGCCCGGGCCAAGCCAATCCCGAACAATCCGTCGACGATAAGCGACCAGCGCGAGGCGGTGATGACTTGTTCCCCGCAGGCCGGGTCGGCAAATCGCAGCGGGCTGTTTTTCGCATTCTTGTGTGCGCGCCTGGAATCTTCCGATTGGCGATCTGAATCCGCAAACAGCAAAACGGTGACCGACGCGCCTTCCCGTGCAAGGTGGGTGGCGGCTTCCAGTGCGTCGCCGCCGTTGTTGCCGGGGCCGGCCAGGACGAGGATGGGTGCGTGGTGCCGGAGTGGGCCGACGAGCTCGAGGGCGCGTTTCGCAGCGGCTTGACCGGCGCGCTGCATCAAGGTGAAGGCGGGCAGTGCGGCGAGTGCAGCCTGTTCAATGGCGCGAATTTCCGCTACCGAGTACAGCGCGTGGGGCGATGGCATGGAGCAGTGGTGGAGCAGGTTGGTTGAAATGGCGTTACCGGCAGGGATGGAGCTTGATTTTATGCTAAGTAACTCTAGGTTGCGAACATTCTACGTCACTCAAAAAACATTCATTTTATTTGCATCATTTAAAAGCTGCATTTAGAATGGATCTTAAATCCGGGCAATGCCCAGGATTAATGAGAGCGCCCGGTTGCGGACGTTCGATCCGAGGAAGATTTCATTTCACCACAGGAGTAGTTTCATGGCACACGATTGTTCCCATCCGGTCATCGCCGAAGGCGTTTATCCATTTGACGCGCGCGGCATCGCAAAGCGCTTCCGCCATGCGGCGATCTTCGGTGCGCTGAGCGCATTGCAGCCGGGCGAAACCATGCGTTTTTGCAATGACCATGATCCGCTGCCGCTGCTGTCGCAAATTCATGCGCACTTCGGCGAAGGCGTCAAAATGGCCTACGTGCAGCGTGAGCCGGGCGCAATCGTTATCGACTTCCTGGTAACTGCCTGACGCGTTCAGGATAGCGTCAGCATCCCGGCCATGTGCGCCGCGATCGCAAGCGACGCGGTCAGGCCGGGAGATTCGATGCCGTACAAACCCAGGTAACGGGGATGGCCGTGCGTGGAGAACAGAAAGTCGGCGCTGCTACCGGGCGGGCTGACTTTCGGGCGCACGCCGGCATATGCTGGTTGTAGGGCAGCGTCCGGCAGCTGTGGCCAGTACGCGCGGATTTCGGTGTAAAACTTGTCTGCGCGCCCGGGGTCGACGGCGTAATCGAGCGCGCCGTCCGCATTGGCGAGCCATTCGACATCCGGCCCGAAGCGCGCTTGTCCGCCCAAGTCGAGCGTTAGGTGTACTCCCAGCCCGCCCGCTTCCGGAATCGGATAGATCAGCCTGGAAAAAGGCACATGGCCGGCGAGCGAATAGTAATTCCCCTTGGCGAAGTAGGGATGCGGAACGCTATCCGCATCCAGACCGTCGATGGCGCGTGCAAGCTGCGGCGCCCATAGACCACCGCAATTGATCACCGTTTTAGCCAGCACTTCCGTTTCGTTTCCGCCTCCATCGCGTACCAGCACAGCGATGCCGTCGGCATGCGCGACGCCGCCGGCAATTTCACTGTCGAACGCAAACAGCGCGCCAGCGCGTTCGGCGTCCGCCTGCAGCGCGAGCATGTAGGCGTGGCTGTCGAGGATGCCGGTGCGGGGGGATGACAGCGCTGCGATACAGGACAAGGCCGGCTCCATCGCCCGGGCTTGTGCGGCGGTGAGCATCGCGACTTCATGACAGCCATTGGCCTGGGCCTGCGCATGGATGGCGGCGAGCTTGTCGAGCTGAGACTCGGTGGTGGCGACGATCAGCTTGCCGCACTGGCGGTAGGCGATGTGACGGTCTTCGCAATAGGCGTACAGCGAATGCCGTCCGGCCACGCAGAGTCGGGCCTTCAGGCTGCCTGTCGGATAGTATAGGCCGGCATGAATCACTTCGCTGTTGCGCGAACTGGTTTCCATGCCAATTGCCGCATGTCTTTCTGCTACCAGAACTTCTCTTCCACGCTGCGCAAGTTCGCGCGCGACCGCCAGGCCGACGACGCCCGCGCCGACGACCAGGCAGTCAACCTTATCCATAGCGGGCAAGGGTCAAGCCGTCCATGTCGATGTCGGGAGAGCGCGCCGAAATGATATCGGCCAGCACCTTGCCGGAACCGGCTGCCATGGCCCATCCGCTGCTGCCGTGCCCGATATTGAGATAGACATTGCGCACCGGCGTGGCGCCCAGAATAGGGGGGCCATCCGGCAGCATGGGGCGCACGCCGCACCAGAAATTGGCTGTCGCATAGTTGGCTGCGTCCGGGAACCAGTCGGCGCCCACCTTGACGAGCGTGCGCAACGCGGCCTGATTCAGCTGGGTCGTGTCCGAGCCGAACTCGGCCGTGCCCGATACGCGCACCCGGCCACCCAGCCGGGTGATGGCGACCTTGTAGGATTCGTCGAGCAGCGCCGCGTGCGGCGATTGATCGAAGTTCTTGATCGCGGCCGTCGCCGAATATCCCTTGACCGGGTACATCGGGACGGTGATGCCGATCGATTTGAGCAGCGGCAGGCTATCGATACCTGCGGCGATCACGGCCGCATCGGCGGCAAACCGGCGCTCGTCGATGTTTACCCATACCTGCCCGCCTTCCTGTTCGATCGAGCGCACCGTGTTCGAAAAATAGAACTGCACGCCCATCGAACTGGCGATATTCCGCAGCCGCTTTGCAAACAGCGGACAATTGCCTGCGTGATCCTGAGGCAAATGCAATGCGCCGGCCAGTTTCGTTGTCGTGGAAAGCGACGGCTCGATCAGGCGGGCGGTTTCGGGATCGACCAGCTGGTGCGGCACTTCGTATTCGGCGAGCAGCTCCAGGGCCGGTTCGGCCAGCTTCATTTCCTGGTCGGTGCGAAACAGCTGCAGCACGCCTTCGGTCTGCTCGTATTCGATTTCATATGTCTCGCGCAGCTGGTGCAGCAGCTCCCTGCTGTAGAACGCGATGCGCTGCATCCGGGTCTTGTTGATCCGGTATCGCTCCAGGTCGCACTCGGCTACCCAGCGGCGCAGCCAGCGCCACAGGGCGCGGTCGGTGCTCGGCTTGAGCAGGACCGGCGCCTCCGACCGGAAAAGCGACGAGAGTATCTTGCGCGGCATGCCCGGCGCCGCCCATGGCGCCACATGGCCGGGAGCGACGATGCCGGCATTGGCAAAGCTTGCTTCATGAGCGACATTGTGGTGGCGCTCGATGACTGCGACTTCATGTCCTGCTTCGGCAAGAAAATAGGCGGTGCAGACGCCGACGACGCCCCCGCCGATAACTACGACCTGCTTTGTCACTTATTTAACCTGTCATTGGGTGTGTGGACGAGAGCCTTGCGGGACGCCGCCGCATCGGATGACACGGCGGGCCTGTGCCCGCAGGCTCGGAAACGCGCTTGCATGAACAAACAGGTTTGCTACGCCATTGCAGTACAAAATGTGTTGAAAGATAAAGCTTCGATCCGGCGCGTGCTGCCAATTGCCAAGTGACAGCATAGACTGCCAGACACATATCTAGTTCGCTGGCATCATTTTATTCTTTCGGCAGGGAAAGTGGTTACACAATGCATGTGACTTGTGACTGGCCTGCATCACTCCTGAGAAGTTAAACAATTTTTGGCATGCGCCGATGGCGGCGATGCATTATCTGCATGTCATTTGTTCGAGGCGCAAGGCCCGGCGTACCCCGGCAAGTCCTGTGCTTCCGGTTGGCAGGCCAGCTTTTGCGCCGTCTGGAGCGCGGAGAGCAGGGTCAGCCGGTCTATCGGCTGCCAGCCCATGCGCTCGCCGAAGTAACGCGCCCAGGCGAACTCCATGAAGTAGGCGTCGGTCTTCTTGAAGAATCCGGCATCTTCCGCATAGCCGGCAAGAGAGCGATAGGCATCGTCGCCCAAGTCCTTGATATGCGCCGGCAGTTCCTCCGGCGTGATGGGTTTGCCGTGGGAGTCGAACAGATACACCCAGTGCCGGGCTCGCATCTGATCCCAGAAGGAGGCGCGGTTGTCGAAACGGTGAATCACTTCAGCCGTTATTTTTTCCGCACCAACGCGCGTGAGTACGCTGGCAAGATGATGTCCATCGGTCAGATAAAACTTGCCATCCGGAGCCTGCACCACCGGAACCGCCCACTTGCTGGTGTACTGGGCGCCGTCGATCCCGGGAGGCATTCGCGCCGCGCGCTCTTCGACCTGCATCGCTCCGATCGCCGGCTGGGTCGGGTGCAGCGCTTCCAGCGAGATTTCACATTTGCCATGAACCGGAATCTCCCGGCTGCATGTCGGCGCTGCCAGCGCATTGCAGCAGGCGAGCGCGAGGACGGCGGGCAAGGATAGCCCAAATGCCGCGAGCTTCGGTTCGAAGGAGCGGCTGGCGAAAGGAATGCCTGGCATGGGATTTCCTGGATAAGCAAAGGCGCAATGATAACTGCAAGTCCGGCGCGCGGTCGCCATTCGGGATGTTATTGGCGCAGCGCTGCTTCGGCGGCGCGCGCGATGGCCAGCACCTTCGCATCCGACATTGCCGGTCCGGCGATCATTAGCCCGACCGGCAGCGTGCCCGGCGCATGGCAAGGCAGCGAGATCGCGCAGCCGTCGAGCAGGTTGATGGTGGACGGATTGCGCAGCAGGAGAGCATTGGCCTTAAAAAATGCGTCTTCCGACGCCTCGAGGTACGCGATGGGCGGCGCGACGATCGGGACCGTTGGCATGAGCAGCGCGTCGAATGCGCCCAGTTCCCTTTCCATCCTTGCGATCCAGTCGCGTCGCTTTCTGTGCAGGTCGATGTAGTCGGCAGCGCTCAGCGCGGAGCCCATCCTGATGCGCTTCGCGACGCGGAAGTCGTACTGGTCTTCATGGGCGGCAAGTAATCCGCGATGCCAGGAATAGGCCTCCGCGCCGGAAAACCTGTTGAGCTCGGCTGCCTCGGCCAGCAGCGAAAACGGCGCGTCGACGAGCTGCGCCCCCGCCCGGGACAGGCTGGTCAGCGCGGCGGAGAACGAGGTGGCGACATGCGGCTCCAGCGCATCGAGCATCACCGTCCCGGGCACCGCCAGGCGCACTTGGCCGAGGGCCAGCTCGGGAATGGTCAACGGATCGTCGGCGATCACGCTATCGAGGTAGATACAGTCGTTGACCGAGCGCGTCATCGCGCAAACCGTATCCAGCGTGGTCGACAACGGTATGGTTCCTGCGGTCGGCACGCGCCGCGCCGTCGACTTGAAGCCGACGATGCCGCACAGGGCCGCGGGAATCCGAATTGAGCCGCCGGTGTCTGAGCCGAGGGCGGCAACGCAAAGGCCGCTTGCCACCGATACCGCAGCGCCGGAAGAGGATCCGCCCGGGATGCGCATGGCGGTGTCATCCGCCGGATTGGGCGGGGTGCCGTAATGCGGGTTCAATCCGACGCCAGAGAACGCGAATTCGGTCATGTTGGTTTTGCCGATGAGCGCGGCGCCGGCGCCACGCAGACGCCGCACCGCGGGGGCATCGGCGGCGGCGGGCGGCATGCCGCCCAGAACGGTGGAGCCCGCCATCGTGGTTTCGCCCGCAATATCGGTCAAATCCTTGACCGATACCGGCAGCCCCGCCAGCGGCGGCAATTGCACGCCCGCGACCCGCATCGCGTCCGCATAAGCCGCGCTTGCCCGTGCTGCTGCGGGGTAGAGCCTGGTAAAGACGGCCGTGGCTCGTTCGGCATGCGGAAGGATGGCATCCATCAGGGCGCGGCGCGAGGTAGTGGCCAGTGCAGCGATCGATTGGGAAATGAGGTTATTCATGCGAAAATCGGCGGTTTTTACTTTGCAGGGCAACTAGTATATCGAGTTGCCTGTGGTAAGCGTTTCGCTGGGAGAGGCACAATGACGCAGGATGCGGCTGGCAGGAACTTCGGGGCGAGAACTGCGCTTTCCATTCCGCTTTGGCTGGTGTGGGCGGCGGCGCTCGTGTTCGTGCTGGGCGGTCTCGGCGGCTTCGGCATCCTCGACAACAACGAAGGGCTGTACGCGGAAATTCCGCGCGAGATGCTCGCATCGCACGACTGGCGGCTATGGGTGATTCCGCACCTGAACGGGTTGCCTTACATGGAAAAACCGCCCTTGCTGTACTGGCTGACGGCATTGTCGTTCGCGCTTTTCGGCCAATCGGAATGGGCCGCGCGGCTGGTGCCGGCCGCCTCTTCGCTGTCGTGCGTGGCAATGCTGCTGCGGTTCGGCGGTGTGGTGCGCCGGCCGCAGGCGGCGCGCCTGGCAGCGCTGATGTTCGTCAGCGGCGTCGGCGTGACGGCGATGTCGCATGTCCTGATGTTCGACATGCTGCTGACAGCGCTGCTGACGGCGGCGCTGATGTTCGGCTACCGCTTTCTGCAGGAGGAAAAGCCTGCGTGGCTGCGCTGGTCGTATGCCTTCCTGGCGCTCGCCTTGCTGGCCAAGGGATTCGTCGCCCTCATCCTGTACGGGCTGGTCGTCGTGATTTTCCTGGCTGCGTCCGGCGGCTCTCTTGCCGGATTCCTGCGCCGCTGCGCCAGCCTGTTCGATCCCCGTGCGCTGCTGGTATTCGTGTTGATTGCTGCGCCCTGGCATATCGCGGCCAGCATGACGGAGCCGATTTTCGCGTGGTTCTATTTCATAAACGAGCATGTCCTGCGTTTTCTCGGCAAGCGCGAGCCGCACGACTACTACTCGGGCGGATGGTGGTACTACCTGCCGCGCATGGCGATCTATCTCTTCCCGTGGTCGTTTCTGCTGTTCGGTATGGCCGTTTCCCGGCGCGCGCATGCGCGGCCGGACGAAGGCTTGCTGAAACGGTTCCTGTTCGTCGCATGGCTGGTCCCGCTATTGTTCTTTTCGGTTTCGAGCGCCAAGGCGAATTACTATCTGGTGGCGGTCATGCCGTTTGCCGCTTTCCACCTGGCGCTGGCGCTGGAAGAGCGCGATTTCGTCGCGCCCCGGGCGCGCTTGCTGCCGGGCGCGCTGATCGCCGTCCTTGCGGTGATCGCCTATGCGGTGCTGGCTGCGCGCGGCGAGGAATCGGACACGCAGCTGTTCATCCTGGGATTTTCGCAGCGCCAGTTCCTGCTGTATTTCTTCGGCGGCCTGGCCGCGCTGGCGATGCTTGCAGCACTGTGCGCCTGGCGTGTCGCCAGAATCGGAGTGCTGGCCTATCTGCTGCTGCCGGCGTGGACATCCATCGGGCTGACGGTGACGTTGCAGGCGATGGAGCCGCAGATTTCGACTCGCCAGCTCGCGGGGTGGCTGCAGGATGAACTTGCCGGGCGTACGGTCTACCTGTTCCAGAAGTTCGAAGAACAGTCTTCCTTGCCCTTTTACCTGAAACACCCGGTGCCGGTGGTCGATGGGCATAGCAACGATCTGTTTTGGGGGAACAGGTTGCGCAAGAATGACATCATGATTTCGACTGCCCAGTTTTTGGCGGCGCTCAAGCAGCATCCGGCAGCAATCTTGGTGAAGCGGCGTCAACTCGACGAGTTCCGCGCGGCCGGATTGAACGCGAATTTCAAGGGCGAAAAACGTATCGGCGACACGACCGTGTTCTTCAATTGATGCCTGTCGTTGCTAGGACAGCCATATGCGGTGACAAGGTATAATCTCGGTTTCTGAAATAACCCGCAGTCATGCTGTCCTCGCAGGCAGCGGAGCTGCCCCAACTTCTCACCGCCATGTTGATTCTGCCGGGCTCTAATGCCCTGTCTGCCTTTCGCACCCAACGCCTATTAACACAATTGCAAGCAGTCGAGCCGGCCATCGTCGGCGTCACCGGCCGCTTCCTGCATTTCATCGATGCGGCCAGCGCGCCGAGCCAGGAGGATATCGGCCGCCTCAACGGGCTCCTGACCTATGGCGAGCCGTTCACGGCAGCGGCCGATGGCGAGGAATTCATCGTGATTCCGCGCCTAGGCACGATCTCGCCGTGGGCCAGCAAGGCGACGGACATCGTCCACAACTGCGGGATGGCGCACGTCAAGCGCCTCGAGCGCGGCGTGTCGTATCACGTGCAGATGAAATCCGGCCTGCTCGGCGGCGCGAAGAAGATGTCGTCCGCCGTGGCGCAGGAAGTCGCGTCCCTGCTGCACGATCGCATGACCGAGACGGTGCTGCGCGACGCTAATGATGCCGCCGCCTTGTTTCGCGAGCTGGAGGCCAAGCCGCTGGAATTCGTCGATGTGCTGGTCGGTGGTCGGCATGCGCTGGAGCGCGCCAACGGCGAGCTCGGCCTGGCGCTGTCGGACGACGAAATCGATTACCTGCTCAATGCCTTCACCCAGGCCAAGCGCAATCCGACCGATGTCGAGCTGATGATGTTCGCGCAAGCCAACAGCGAGCATTGCCGCCACAAGATATTCAATGCCGACTGGACCATCGACGGCGAGAAGCAGGACAGGTCGCTGTTCGCGATGATCAAGAACACGCACCAGTTGCAGCCGAAGGGCACGATCGTTGCCTACAGCGACAATTCATCGATCATTGAAGGCGCGACAGTCTCGCGCTTCTATCCGCGCGGCGCGGCTGGCGGCAACGTGTACGAAGCGTCGGACGAGTTGACGCATATCCTGATGAAGGTCGAGACGCACAACCACCCGACCGCAATTTCACCGTTCCCGGGCGCCTCCACCGGCGCCGGCGGCGAGATCCGCGACGAAGGCGCGACCGGCCGCGGCTCCAAACCAAAGGCCGGCCTGACTGGCTTCACCGTTTCCAATCTGATGCTGACGCATTCGGTCCATCCATGGGAAAACGCACGCGATGTCACCGAGCCGGTGGCGCAGCGCGTGTCCCACGGCCAGGCTGGCATCTACGGCAAGCCGGACCGTATCGCCTCGCCGCTGCAGATCATGATCGACGGTCCGATCGGCGGCGCGGCATTCAACAACGAGTTCGGCCGTCCCAATCTTGGCGGCTACTTCCGTAGCTACGAGCAGAACGTCGGCGGCAAGGTGATGGGATACCACAAGCCGATCATGATCGCCGGCGGCATGGGCAACATTTTGGACAAGCACACCAAAAAGCATGAGCTGCCGGTCGGCAGCCTGCTGGTCCAGCTCGGCGGCCCCGGCATGCGCATCGGTATGGGCGGCGGGGCCGCGTCCTCGATGGCAACCGGCACCAATACCGCCGATCTCGACTTCGACTCGGTCCAGCGCGGCAATCCGGAGATGGAGCGGCGCGCGCAGGAAGTCATCAATGCCTGCTGGGCGATGAGTGACGACAATCCGATCCTGTCGATTCACGACGTCGGCGCAGGCGGCCTGTCCAACGCGTTCCCGGAACTGACCAACGACGCGAAGCGCGGCGCGGTGTTCGACTTGCGCAAGGTGCCTCTGGAAGAGAGCGGCATGGCGCCCAAGGAAATCTGGAGCAACGAGTCGCAGGAGCGTTATGTGCTCGCGATTGCGCCGGAGTCGCTGCCGCTGTTCCAGTACCTGTGCGAACGCGAACGCTGCCCGTTCGCGGTAGTCGGCACGGCGACAGAGGAACGCCAGCTGAAGGTGATCGATCCGGAGCACGACAACAGCCCGGTGGACATGCCGATGGATATCCTGCTCGGCAAGCCGCCGAAAATGCATCGCGACGTCGCGCGCGTGCCGAGCGAGCTGCCGCCGGTCGATCTGACCGGGATGGATCTGCTCGAGGTGGCGCAGCGCGTGCTGCGCCTGCCGGCCGTGGCCGACAAGTCGTTCCTGATCACCATCGGCGACCGCACCGTCGGCGCCATGTCGGTGCGCGACCAGATGGTCGGCCCGTGGCAGGTGCCGGTTGCCGACTGCGCGGTCACCGCGATGGGACTGGAAGGCTATCGCGGCGAGGCGATGGCGATGGGCGAGCGCACGCCGCTGGCGGTGATCGATGCCGCCGCATCCGGCCGCATGGCCGTGGGCGAGGCGATCACCAATGTCGCCGCCGCGCCGATCGTCGATATCTCCGATATCAAGCTGTCGGCGAACTGGATGGCAGCTTGTGGACAGCCGGGGCAGGACGCCGCACTGTTCGATACCGTCAAGGCGGTCGGCATGGAGCTGTGCCCGGCCCTGGGCATCAGCATCCCGGTCGGCAAGGATTCGCTGTCGATGCGCACGACCTGGACCGATACCGAAGGCGGCAAGTCGGTGACCTCGCCGGTTTCGCTGATCGTTTCCGCCTTCTCCCCGGTATCGGACGTGCGTCTTGTAATGACGCCGCAATTGCGCACCGACCTGGGCGACACGGCATTGATCGTGATCGATCTCGGCCGCGGCAAGAACCGCATGGGTGCCTCCGCGCTGACGCAGGTGATGCAACAGATCGGCAACAGCGTGCCGGATGTCGACAGCGCCGAAGACCTGAAAGCCTTCTTCAACGCGATCCAGCAACTGAACAAGGAGCGCAAGCTCTTGGCCTATCACGACCGTTCCGACGGCGGCCTGTTCGCGACGCTGTGCGAAATGGCCTTTGCCGGCCGCTGTGGCGTGTCGGTCAATCTCGATATCCTGGCGATGGAAGGCGAGCATGCTTCCGACTCCGGGGAAGCCAAGAACTGGGCAACCCAGGTGGCGGAGCGCCGCAACGAAATGACGCTGCGCGCGCTGTTCAACGAGGAACTGGGCGCGGTGATCCAGGTGCGCGCCGAGGAAAAGTCGGATGTGATGAACGTGCTGCGGTCCTACAACCTGGGCGCCTGCAGCCACATTATCGGCAAGACGAACGATCGTGGCGTAATCGAGTTCACGCGCGACGCGAAAGTGATCTTCAGCCAGCCGCGCATCGAGTTGCATCGCCTGTGGAGCGAAACCAGCTGGCGCATCGCGCGCCTGCGCGACAATCCGGCCTGCGCCGACGCGGAATACGATCGCATTCTCGACGCCGCCGATCCGGGCATCACGCCCAAGCTGACGTTCGATCCGCAGGTCGACGTGGCGGCGCCATTCATCGCCACCGGCGTCAAGCCGAAGGTCGCGATTTTGCGCGAGCAGGGCGTGAATTCCCACATCGAAACCGCCTATGTGATGCACAAGTCCGGATTCACGGCGGTTGACGTGCACATGAGCGACCTGATCGCCGGTCGCGCGCGGCTGGACGACTTCAAGGGCTTCATCGCGGTGGGCGGCTTCTCCTACGGCGATGTACTCGGCGCCGGCGAAGGCTGGGCCAAGACCATCCTGTTCAATGCCAAGCTGGCCGAGCAGTTCGCCGGTTTCTTCAACCGCGTCGATACGTTCGCGCTGGGCATTTGCAACGGCTGCCAGATGATGAGCAATCTGAAATCCATCATCCCTGGCGCGCAGGACTGGCCGAAGTTCACCCGCAACAAGTCGGAACAGTTCGAGGCGCGTTTCGCGATGGTCGAAGTTGCCGAGTCTCCTTCGATCTTCTTTGCCGACATGGCCGGCACGCAGAGCGCAATCGCGGTCGCGCACGGCGAAGGCTTCGCCGACTTCTCGCAGACCGGGGACCTCAGCAAGGCGATCGTGGCGATGCGCTACGTCGACAACAAGGGGCAGGCAACCGAAGGCTATCCGTACAACCCGAACGGTTCGCCGCAAGGGATCACGTCGGTAACGACGCCGGACGGCCGCTTCACGGTCCTGATGCCGCATGCCGAGCGCGTGTTCCGTACCGTGCAGCATTCCTGGCATCCCGATTCGTGGGGCGAATATTCGCCGTGGATGCGCATGTTCCGCAATGCGCGCAAGTGGGTGGGCTGACGGATCTGCGGGTGCTGCCCGCATGATTGTCTGAAATAAAAAAAGGCGCTCTGGATAGAGCGCCTTTTTGTTGGGACGGAAGAATTACTGGATCTTCGCTTTCTTGCGCAGGTCTTCCTGGAAGGCCTGCAGCTTCTTCTGCTGCAGAGATTCGGCGATCTGCGGCTTGACTTCTTCCAGCGACGGGATCTGTGCCGCGCGCACGTCTTCCAGCTTGATCACGTGATAGCCGTACTGGGTCTTGACCGGGGTTTCGGTGATCTGACCCTTCTGCAGGCCGACCATGGCGTCGGAGAACGGCTTAACGAAGGAGGCAGGCGATGCCCAGTCGAGGTCGCCGCCGTTGGCCGCGGAACCCGGGTCCTTGGATTGCTTGGCCAGGTCTTCGAACTTGGCGCCACCTTTCAGCTTGGCGATGATGGCCTTGGCATCTTCTTCCTTGTCGACCAGGATGTGGCGCGCATGGTATTCCTTGTCGCCGGCCTGCGCCTTGAAGCGATCGTATTCAGCCTTGATGTCGGCATCCTTGACCGGGTTCTTCTTCAGGTAGTCCTGCACCAGTGCGCGGATCGCGATCGACTGACGCGCGATTTCCACCTGGTTCTTCACTTCCGGGGTATTCGATAGGCCGAGCTTGTCCGCTTCCTGGATCAGGATTTCGCGGTTGATCAGCTCTTCCTTGACCATGGCACGCAGTTGCGGAGAATCGGGCTGGCCTTGAGCCGCGAGCTGTTTGACCATTGCGTCGGCGCGGGAGGAGGGAACAGGCTTGCCGTTGACGACGGCGATGTTTTGCGCCATGACGGGCAGCGCGACGGCGGCGACGAGCAGCATCAACAGGCGTGCGGGTTTTACGGTCATTGTGTTAGTCCTAAATACAAAATGAGTGGAAGATAAAAAAATACGCCGAATTACGACGATAGCTCGGACGGCGCAAATGCAATGATGGTAAGGGCGTGTATATCGCGGTGCATCATGTCATGCAGACAATCATACACCAGGCGATGCCTGGCAACGCGATTTAACCCCTCAAATCGGTCGGAAACCAGGTGAAGTTTATAGTGGCCGGCGCCCGAGGCGGCGCCTGCATGTCCGGCATGCAAATGAGACTCGTCGATCAATTGACATTCGCTCGGTGAAAAAGTTGCGACCACCCGGCTGCGTATGCGTTCCATGCGCTCGTTCATCTGGAATCCTTCACGTACTTGGACAGGAATACGCTTTGCCCGATGATGAATGCAAACATCAGCCCGGTGAAGCCGAACAGCTTGAAATTGACCCACGCCGCCGTTGAGAAGTTATAGGCGACATAGAGGTTCACCAAGCCCATGACGCCGAAAAAAGCAGCCCAGGACAGGGAAAGGCGTTGCCATATCGCATCCGGCAGGGAAATCTGTTTTTCCATCATCAGGCGGATCAGGTTTTTACCGAACGCGGCTTGGCTGACCAGGAGCGCGGCGCCGAAGCACCAATACAGTACCGTCGGCTTCCATTTGATGAAAGTCTCGTTGTGGAAATAAATCGTCGCCCCGCCGAACAGAGTGATGATGGCCAGCGACACCCACAGCATGCCGTCGACCTTGCGCCCGCGCAGCAGCAGATAGGCGATTTGCGCCACGGTGGCGAGAATGGCGACGGCCGTGGCAAGCATGATGGGCGCTTGCGCGGGACTGGCGATGCCGCCGGAAACCAGCCCGGACAGATATTGCTGGGCAAGGCCCTGCGCGGCATCCGGATGGCCTTCGCCCCATTTGAACATGGAAAAGAACAGGATGACCGGGAATAGGTCGAACAAAAACTTCATGTGGTTGCGATTCCTCTATATAGGTTCGAAGCGGAGTGATGCCGAATTGATGCAGTAGCGCAGCCCGGTGGGCGGCGGTCCGTCCGGAAATACGTGGCCGAGATGCGCATCGCATATATTGCATAAAATTTCGGTGCGTATCATGCCATGACTGCGGTCGATGCGCTCGCTAACATTGGCGGGATCGAGTGCCCGAAAATAACTTGGCCAGCCGCATCCCGAATCGAACTTGGCATCCGACTCGAACAACGGCGTGCCGCAGCACACACAAGTATAAATGCCACGCTCGTGGTGATCCCAGTAACGGCCTGTAAAGGCGCGTTCGGTCGCCGCATGGCGCGTCACTTCGTATTCGAGCGGGTCGAGTTGGTCGCGCCACTCTGCATCCGTTTTCACTATCTTGTCTGTCATGATGAACAACTCACTTCCAGTTCGCTGGCCCAGTCTGGCGGCAGCTGGGCATACCTTGCGTTTTCCGGTTGCTCGTCGAATGGCTTCTCCAGCACTTTGAGCAGGGCGGCCACTTCGGAAAAATCCTTATTTTGCGCCTTTTCGATGGCGTTTTGTGCAAGGTAGTTGCGCAGCACATACTTCGGATTGACGCCGTTCATCTCGAACCGGCGCTGCGCATCGATACTGCCTTCCTGCTTGAGGCGCAAGCGGTATTGCGCCGCCCACGCGTCGAATGCCCGCCGGTCAATGAACAGGTCGCGCAGCGGCGCGTCGGCTTCCGGGCGATCGAGCTGGAGGTCGCCAAGCCGGCGGAAAAACAGCGTGAAATCAACGTGGTTTTGCTGCATGAGTTCGAACATGGCCTCGATCAGTCCGCCGTCTTCGGGCAGCATGGAGTGCAGGCCAAGCTTTGCGTGCAGCAGTCGGTCGAGCTTGGCGTCGTAGGCCGGCTTGTAGATTTCCAACGCAGCTTGCGCGTCGTCGACTTCGCCGATCAGCGGGAGCAGCGCCTGGCCCAGGGCGAAGCAGTTCCACTGGCCGATGCGCGGCTGCATGTGATACGCATAACGGCCCTGCGTATCGCTGTGGTTGCAGATATGCCGGAAGTCGAATGCTTCCATGAATCCGAAAGGTCCGTAGTCGATCGTCAGGCCGAGGATGGACATGTTGTCGGTGTTCATCACGCCATGCATGAATCCGACTGCCTGCCACTGCGCGATCAGTTCAGCCGTCCGGCGCGTGACTTCGGTTAACAGGGCGCTATAGGGATTGGGTTCGGCGCGCAACTCGGGGTAAAGGCGATCGATCACATAGTCTGCCAGCGTCTTCAGTTCCGTCTGGCGATCGTTGTAAGACCAGTGCTCGAACGAGCCGAAGCGCACGAAACTGGGCGACAAGCGCGTTGCCACCGCCGCTGTCTCCGGTGTTTCCCGCATCACCAGCATGTCGGACCCCGTAACGCACAGCGCGCGCGTGGTCGGTATGCCGAGCGCGGCCATCGCCTCCGAACAGAGGAACTCGCGGATCGACGAGCGCAGCACTGCGCGGCCGTCGCCCATGCGCGAATAAGGGGTCTTGCCCGAGCCCTTCAATTGCAATTCCACGCGCCCCGGCGCGGCGCCGCCGGCTGCTGGCGCATCGCCCAGCAGGATCGCGCGGCCGTCTCCCAGCTGTCCGGCCCATACACCGAACTGATGGCCAGAATAGACCGCCGCCAACGGCTCGGATCGGGCAAGAGGGCGGTTGCCGGAAAACGCCTGGATGAAATGCTCGGTGGCCATCTCCGCGGGATCAAGCCCGATCAGGCGTGCCGCGGCACTGCTGGCCGCCACGAGATAGGGCGCCGGGATCGGTGTCGGCTGCAGCCGGGTATGGAAAGCAGGCGGCAGGCTGGCGAACGAATTTTCCAGTGGCAGGGTGGCGAGGCGATAAAGGCCGCCGAGGAGGGGCGTGTTCATGGTGAATCCTTGGCGCTGGCGGCGCCGCGTTCCGGATAGGCGATGCGGCCAAGCGCCTGCGGGTGCACGATCGAGACACGGCCGTATTGGGTCCTGACCAATCCGTTCTGTTCCCACAGCCGCAGTAGCTTGGCGATGCTTTGACGCGATCTGCCGAGCAAATGGCCGAGTTCCTCCTGTGTCAGCGGCACTTCGCGTCCGAGCGCCAGCGTCGCCGCATTCATGGCGGAAGGAGTGATGTGCGCAAGCTCCAGCATGCGGCGCGCAAGACGCTGCGGCATGGGCGCGGTCGCGGCTTCTTCGACCAGATCGAACGTGGTGCGCAGTCGCAGGCACAGCATCCTGGCGAAGCATTCATAGATCGCGGGATGGCGCGCCAGCAGCCGCTGGAAGTCGGTTTTCGCATGAAACAGCACGACGGTCGCGCCGGAGGCATGTCCGTCGTGCGAGCGGGGCAGGCCGTCGAACAGCGCTATTTCGCCGAAACAGTTGGGCGCGTCCAGCACCGCAATCGTGGTGGCATGGCCGTCGGCGGTGGTGCGAGTGAAACGCACCGCGCCGCGGGCAATCGTGTAAAAGCCATCCGCCATGGACCCTCGCGCATGCAGCAGGGCGCCGTCGTCGACCGCGCGCAGCGTGGCGCAGGCCGCAGCGTCTTCGACGACATGGTCGGGATAGCCGTCCAGCCACGACCGTCGCAGCAGCGCGGCTTTGTCGATGTCATTGATGAATCGGTTCGGCATGGCGATTGTCAAAAAGTTGACAGTATTGTGCGGCGCAGGCCGCCGATACTGCTTAAGCCTGTGTCCCTTGTTCAGGCAAACTTGATCTGAAATAAATCTTTAGGATGCATGTATTCTGACAGAGAAGAGGAGACCCCATATGAATGCGCCAGAAAAGCTGTCGATCCCGTCATTGAAGGAGCGCGTCTCTGCCGAGGAATGGCAGGCGCGCGTCGATCTCGCCGCGTGTTATCGCCTGGTGGCGGACTTCGGCTGGAGCGATCTGGTTTTTACCCACATCACCGCCCGCGTGCCTGGCGTCGACAACCAGTTCCTCATCAACCCATACGGCATGATGTTCGACGAGATTACCGCATCGTCACTGGTGAAAATCGACCTCCATGGCAACAAGATCGAGGAATCACCGTTTCCGGTCAATCCCGCCGGCTTCACGATCCATTCCGCCATCCACGCGGCGCGGCATGACGCGCAGTGCGTGTTGCATGCCCATAGTATCAACGGCGTGGCGGTATCGGCGCAAAAGGAAGGCGTGCTGCCCATCTCGCAGCAATCGATTTTTGTGCTGTCGAGCCTGGCCTATCACGACTATGAAGGCGTGGCCTTGAATGCCGATGAGAAGCCCCGCCTGGTGGCGGATCTTGGAGATAAAAGCTATTTGATGTTACGCAACCACGGTTTGTTAACATTAGGAAAAACAGTTGCCGATGCGTTCCTTAACATGTATATCTTCGAATCGGCATGCATGATCCAGATCCGCGCCCAGTCCGGCGGCGGCGAGTTGGTCCGGATTCCGGAACCGATCATCCGCGGCGCCCAGCAACAGGCGAAAAGCGTGACCAAGTCGCAGGGCGGCATGCTGGCATGGCCGGGACTGCTGCGCCGCCTGGACCGGATCGATCCCTCCTACCGCACCTGATACAAGGAGAAGACATGGATACGAACATCAAGGCGCACGCCACCTTCCGCGACATGCAGGACAGTACGGCGGAAGACTGGAAAATCATCGCGGACGAATTCAGGCCGTACGCCGCGGCCTTGCCGGATCGCGTGCTGGCGCACCTGCGCCTGCTGGAAGGCGACTGCGGCGGCTTTCCGGTGGACCGGTTGACGCATAGCCTGCAAACAGCCACGCGCGCATGGCGCGACGGGCGCGATGAAGAATACGTGGTGTGCGCGCTGCTGCATGACATTGGCGACACCCTCGGCAGCTTCAATCACCCGGATATCGCGGCCGCGATCCTGAAGCCGTTCGTCAGCCCGGAGAACCTGGCGATGGTAGAAAAGCACGGGATCTTCCAGGGCTATTACTTTTTCCATCATCTCGGCATGGACCGCAACCTGCGGGATCAGTTCGCAGGGCAGGCGCTGTATGACGAGACGGTCGCGTTTTGCGAAAAGTATGACGCGCCTGCATTCGATCCCGAGTATGACACGCTGCCGCTGGCATTTTTCGAACCGATGCTGCGCCGCGTAATGGCGCGGCCAAAGAACACGATCTATAAGGCTGTGTCCTAGAGAAAAGTCAAACCGATGATATTTGTGCAGTGCGCAATCGAAAAACGTTGACGCTTTTAGTACGGTCGTTCAAAAATCATGACTTGAATTAGTGGAAATATTCTAATATTCAAAAAACAATTCGGAGACACCATGGCGCAATACACCAAGAGCCCCTTGATGGGCCAGATGATGAGCCAGCCCTTGCTCATTTCGAGCCTGATCCAGCACGCGGACCGCTATTTCGGTGACAGTGAAATCGTCTCGCGCCGCGTGGAAGGCGACATCCACCGCTATACCTACCGCGATTGCCATGCACGTGCCCGCCGCATGGCCAATGCGCTCGGCAAGCTCGGCGTACAGATGGGCGACCGCGTGGCGACGCTGGCGTGGAACGGCTACCGCCACATGGAGTTGTACTACGCCATTTCCGGCTCCGGCGCTGTCATGCACACGATTAATCCGCGCCTGCATCCGGAACAGATCGCCTACATCGTCAACCACGCCGAGGACCAGTACCTGTTCTTCGACATGACGTTTCTGCCGCTGGTCGAGGCGTTTGCGGCGCATTGTGGAACCGTCCGGGGTTTCGTGATGATGTGCGATCGCGAATGCATGCCACAGCAGAGCAAGGTGCCGAACCTGATGTGTTACGAGGACCTGATTGCCGAAAATTCGGACCGGTACGACTGGCCCCTGTTCGACGAAAACTCGGCTTCCAGCCTGTGCTACACCTCCGGCACGACGGGCAACCCGAAGGGCGCGCTGTACTCGCACCGCTCGACGGTGCTGCATTCCTTTGCATCGGTCATGCCCGATGCGCTCAACGTGTCGTCGCGCGACGTGGTGCTGCCGGTGGTGCCGATGTTCCACGTGAATGCGTGGGGCTTGCCGTACTCGGTGCCGATGGTCGGCGCCAAGATGGTGTTCCCTGGGCCGGCGCTGGACGGCAAGTCGATCTATGAATTGTTCGAACAGGAGAAGGTGACGTTCTCCGCCGGCGTGCCGACCGTGTGGCTAGGCTTGCTGACCTATGTCGGACAGAACAATCTGAAGTTTTCGACTTTCCGGCGTACCGTGATCGGCGGATCGGCCTGCCCGCCGGCGATGATGAAGACCTTCCGCCACCAATATAACGTCGAGGTGGTGCATGCCTGGGGCATGACGGAGATGTCGCCGCTCGGCACCACATGCACGCTGCAAAGCAAGCATGCCGATCTGCCGGAGGATCAGAAGCAGGCAATCCTGGAGAAGCAGGGGCACGCCATCTACGGCGTCGACATGAAGATCGTCGACGACTCTGGCAAGGAGTTGCCGTGGGACGGCAAGACTTACGGCAATCTGCTGGTCAAGGGGCCGTGGATTATCAACAGCTATTTCAAGGCTGAGAGCGGCGACGTCCTGCAGGACGGCTGGTTCCCGACCGGCGACGTCGCGACCATCAGCCCGGACGGCTACATGCAGATCACCGACCGCAGCAAGGATGTGATCAAGTCAGGCGGCGAGTGGATCGGCACCATCGACCTCGAAAACATCGCGGCCGGGCATCCGGCGGTGCAGCAGGCCGCCTGCATCGGCGTATTTCATCCGAAATGGGACGAGCGACCGTTGCTGGTAGTGGTAAAGAAGCCGGACGCGGACCTCAGCAAGGAAGAGCTGATCAGGTTTTTCGAGGGAAAAATCGCCAAGTGGTGGACGCCCGACGACGTGGTGTTCGTCGACGCGCTGCCGATCGGCGCGACCGGGAAAGTTTTGAAAAACAGGATACGCGAGCAGTTCAAGGAGTACAGGCTGCCGACGGCCTGATGGGATTGAATAATATAAGAAGCCGAAAAGCCGAAGTTCCGACAACACACCCTGATATAAGGAAGAGACAAATGATGAAAAAAATCCGCCCCGTCCTGCTGACCCTTTCGATTGCGGCAGCCTTTTCAGCGCCTGCCGCGCAGGCGGAGCACGTGAAGATTGCCATGATCGATACGCTGTCGGGGGCCTTCGCCCCGATCGGACAGAATCAGCTGCACAGCTTCCAGATGTTCACCGAGATGGCGAATCAGCAGAAGTGGGCGGGCGCCGGCAATACGCTCGAAGTGGTCGGATTCGACGGCAAGGGCAGCCCGCAGGAATCGCTCAACCAGCTCAAGGCGGTGATCGACCAGGGTTACCGCTATATCGCCCAGGGTAACGGCTCGGGCGTCGCGCTGGCGCTGATCGATGCCGTCAACAAGCATAACGAGCGCAATCCCGGCAAGGAAATCGTGTTCCTGAACTACTCGGCGATCGACCCTGACCTTACCAATAGCAAGTGCAGCTTCTGGCATTTCCGCTTCGACGCCAATTCGGACATGAAGATGGAGGCGCTGACGTCCTACATGGCGAAGGATCAGAGCATCAAGAAGGTCTACATTATCGGTCAGAACTATGCGCACGGGCATCAGGTGACACGAGCGGCCAAGGAATACATCAAGCGCAAGCGCCCGGATGTCCAGGTCGTCGGCGACGACCTGCATCCGATCGCGACGGTGAAGGACTTCTCGCCGTATATCGCGAAGATCAAGGCGTCGGGCGCCGATACCGTCATCACCGGCAACTGGGGCGCCGACCTCGCATTGCTGGTCAAGGCAGCGAAAGACGCCGGCCTGACCGCCAAGTTCTACACCTACTACGGCGGCACCTCGGGCGTACCGACGGCCATGGGCGGGGCGACCGCGGGGCAGGTCAAGCAGGTAGCCTACTGGACGCCGAACAATGAAACCTTCGCCGGGAAGGAGATCGTCGAGGCATTCAAGAAGAAGTACAACGACGACTTCTACGTGGCCGACACCTATACCGTGGTGCAGATGCTGTCCAAGGCCATCAAGGATGCCGGCTCGGCAGACCCGGTCAAGGTAGCGTTCGCCATGGAAGGGATGAAAGTCAAGGCGATCAACGGCGAGGTCGAGATGCGCGCCACCGACCACCAGCTACAACAGCCGCTGTACATCTCGACCTGGACCAAGGTCGACGGCAAGAAAATCAAGTACGACCAGGAAAACACCGGGTACGGCTGGAGCAACGATCAGAAGATCGACCCTTACGTCGCGACCCAGCCGACGTCGTGCCAGATGAAACGGCCATCCCGTTCGTAATATCCTCCACGCGGCATGGACCGGCTGCGGTCCATGTCGTATTCCGCCTTCGATCTGAATACCGCAAATCGTTTCGCGCCTGCGCGAGGAAAGCAGAAATGACATGAAAAATAGCGGTTGATTTACCGTCTATCCGTTGCTTTACATCAGGTAGGACCATGGATATGCTGTATGTACACAATACCTATAAGGAAGAGACAAATGGCTGCTCAAAGCAAAGCCTTATTCCTCGTGCTATCCGCCAGTGCCGCCTTTGCCGCTCCCGTCACGGTATCTGCAGAAACCGTGAAAATGGCATTCATCGATCCGCTGTCGGGCCCGTTCGCGCCGGTGGGGCAGGGCATCCTGAAAAGCTGGCAGTACATCGCCGACATGGCGAACGCGCAGAAATGGGGCGGCGACAACAAGTTTGAAATCGTCGGATTCGATAACAAGGGCAGCCCGCAGGAGTCGCTCACGCAGCTGAAGGCGGCCATCGACCAGGGTTACCGGTACGTCATTCAGGGCAACGGGTCGGGCGTCGCGCTGGCGCTGATCGACGCGGTCAACAAGCACAACGAGCGCAACCCCGGCAAGGAAGTGCTGTTCGTGAATTATGCGGCCGTCGACCCGGATCTCACCAACAGCAAGTGCAGCTTCTGGCATTTCCGCTTTGACGCCAACTCCGACCAGAAGATGGAAGCCCTGACGTCCTTCATCGCGAAGGACCAGGGCATCAAGAAGGTCTACATCATCGGCCAGAACTATGCGCATGGCCACCAGGTGTCGCGCGCCGCGAAGGACTACCTGAAGCGCAAGCGGCCCGACATCCAGATCGTCGGCGACGACCTGCATCCGATCGGACAGGTGAAGGACTTTGCGCCTTATGTCGCCAAGATCAAGGCGTCCGGCGCCGATACCGTCATTACCGGCAACTGGGGTGCCGATCTCGCGCTGCTGGTCAAGGCCGCAAAAGACGCCGACCTCAAGGCGAATTTCTACACGTATTACGGCAGCACGACCGGCGTGCCGACCGCGATGGGCGCGGCCGGCGCCGACCGCGTGAAGTATGTCGGCTACTGGAACGTCAATAACGAGAAATTCGCCGGCAAGGATATCGTCGAAGGCTTCAAGAAGAAGTACAACGACGACTACTACGCGATGGCGACCTACACCGGACTGGCCATGCTGGGGAAGGCGTTCAAGGAAACCAGGTCGACCGACCCGGTCAAGGTGGCGTTTGCGCTGGAAGGCATGAAGGCGCAGAGCCTGAACGGGGAGGTCGAAATGCGCAAGGCCGACCACCAGTTGCAACAGCCGCTGTATATCGCTACCTGGGTGAAGGTCAATGGCAAGGACGTCAGGTACGACCAGGAAAACACCGGTTTTGGCTGGAGAACCGACCAGAAGCTCGATACCTATGTCGCGACGCAGCCGACGTCGTGCCAGATGAAACGTCCGTCGCCCAACTGACAGGTTATATCCCTTGCAGCGTGCGGGCGTCGCGAGACTGCACGCTGCTTTTTTGCCGCTAGAAAATAGTACGGTCGTACACGAATTTTACGTAGAGGTGCCGTGTGGAGTTCACTTTAATTACCCTGCTGAACGGACTGAGCTACGGGCTCTTGCTGTTCATGCTGTCATCCGGACTGACGCTGATTTTCAGCATGATGGGCGTGCTGAACTTTGCGCATGCCAGCTTTTACATGCTCGGCGCCTACTTCGCCTATACCGTCAGCACCAAGCTCGGTTTCTGGCCGGCGCTGTTCATCGCGCCACTCGCTGTCGGTGCCATCGGCGCCGTGGTCGAGCGCTACGGCCTGCGTTCGGTCCACAAGTACGGCCACATCCCCGAGCTGCTGTTCACCTTCGGCCTGTCGTACGTCGTGGTCGAGCTGGTGCAGCTGGTGTGGGGCAAGGCGGCCGTGCCGTATCCGATTCCGCCTGAGCTCGACGGCCCGCTGTTTACGCTGTTCTCCACCACCTTCCCGATCTACCGCGGATTCATGATGCTGATCGCGCTGCTGATGCTGCTGTCGATCTACCTGATTCTGACCAAGACCCGCATCGGCCTGGTGATCCAGGCGGCGTTGACCCACCCGGACATGGTCGAAGCGCTCGGACACAACGTGCCGCGCGTGTTCATGCTGGTATTCGGCGGCGGTTGCGCGCTGGCCGGACTGGCCGGCGTGATCGGCGGCAACGCGTTCGTGACGGAACCCGGCATGGCGGCAACCGTCGGCAGCATCATCTTCGTGGTCGTGGTCGTCGGCGGCATGGGTTCGCTGGTCGGCGCTTTGCTCGCCTCGCTCCTGATCGGCGTGCTGCAGACGTTCGCCGTTGCAATCGACTATTCGTTCCTGAATCTGTTTTCGACGATGGGCATGGCGCTAGGTGCGGAAACCTTTGGTTATCCGGTATTGAAGCTCACCATTTCACAAGTGGCGCCGATCATGCCGTATTTGCTGCTGGTGCTGATTCTGATCTTCAGGCCGCGCGGTCTGATGGGTACGCGGGAGGGTTGAGATGACTGCCATAACGATGAGCAATGCGATGAAATACAAACCGATGAACCTTGGCCGCTGGCTGCTGTGGGGCGCCTTCGCGCTGGTGCTGATCGCCGCCCCGCTGGTCTTCAACAAGGGCGCTTCGCTGTCCGTGCTGTCCACCATGGGCACCGTGATGATTTTCGGCCTGTCCTACAACATGTTGCTGGGGCAGGGCGGCATGCTGTCGTTCGGCCATGCGGTCTATTCTGGCCTGGGGGCGTTTTTCGCCATCCATGCGATGAACCTTGCCTCGGCCGGCGCCATCTGGATGCCGGTCACCCTTGTGCCGCTGGTGGGTGGCCTGGCCGGCATGTTCTTCGGCGCCCTGTTCGGCTATGTGACGACCAAGAAATCGGGCACCACCTTCGCCATGATCACGCTGGGCATCGTGGAGCTGGTGTTCGCCTGCTCGCTGATGTTCCCGGAATTCTTCGGCGGCGAGGGCGGCATCACCACCAACCGCGTCTATGGCTCGCCTTTCCTCGGCATCACCTACGGGCCGCAGATCCAGGTGTACTACCTGATCGCGTTCTGGCTGTTCATTGCCACCATCGGCATGTACGCCTTCACGCAGACGCCGCTGGGCCGCATCATCAATGCCGTGCGCGACAACCCCGAGCGGGTCGAGTTCATCGGCTACGACACCCAATGGGCACGTTACCTGACGCTGATCCTGTCGGGCTTTTTCGCCGGCATTTCCGGCGGCCTGTCCGCCATCAACTTCGAGATCGTCACCGCCGAAAACGTCAGCGCCATGCGCTCCGGCGCCATCCTGCTGTTCACCTTCATCGGCGGCGTCGGCTTCTTCTTCGGACCCATGATCGGCGCCGTTATCGGGGTGTTCCTGACCGTGCTGCTGTCGGACTTCACCAAGGCCTGGCAGCTCTACCTGGGCGTGTTCTTCATCGTGATCGTGATGTATGCGCCGGGCGGCGTGGCCAGCATCCTCATGATGAACCTGCGGCTGGTGAAATTCGGCAAGTTCAAGCCGGTCGCCCCGCGCCTGCTGGCCGTCTGCGGCACGGCTGCCGTGGCCTTGCTGGGCGTGGCGATGGCCATCGAAATGCTGTACCACCTGACGCTGGACGCGGCGAACGGCACCGAGATGAAGCTGTTCGGCTTCATGGTCGATACGGCCCAGCCTGCTGGCTGGCTGGTCGCTGCCGTCCTGTTCGCCGTCGGCGCCTGCGGCTTCTGGTTCGCCAGAAAAGGCTTCATGCAGGCCTGGGGGCAAGCCAATAGCGACATTGAAGAACTGATCCGGAGACAAGCATGAGCGCCTGGTCCCTCGAACTGAAAGACGTACGCAAAAGCTTCGGCAAATCCGAAATCATCCGTGGCGCCAGCCTGCAGGTGGCCAAGGGCGAGCGCGTGGCCATCATCGGCCCCAACGGCGCCGGCAAGTCGACGCTGTTCAACCTGATTTCCGGACGTTTCCCGGTCACATCGGGTGACATCCTGTTGAACGGCAACAGCATCATCGACAAGCGGCCGTTCGAAATCAACCGCGCCGGGCTGTCGCGCAGCTTCCAGATCACCAACATCTTCCATCGCCTGTCGGTGTACGAAAACCTGCGCTGCGCGGTGTTGTGGGCGCTCGGCTACAAGTATTCGTTCTGGCATCGGCTGAACGGCCTGAAGGATGCGCATGAACGGGCCGAGCAGGTGCTGGAACAGATCGGCTTGAAGCGCCGGCGCGACACGCTGGCCGGCTTGCTGACCTACGCCGAGCAGCGCGCGCTCGAAATCGGCATCACCATCGCCGGCGGAGCCGAAGTGATCCTGCTCGACGAGCCGACAGCCGGCATGAGCCGCTCCGAGTCCGATGCGGCGGTTGAACTGATCCGCAAGGTCACGGTGGGCAAGAGCCTGCTGATGGTGGAGCATGACATGAGCGTGGTGTTCGGGCTGGCCGACAAGATCGCGGTGGTGGTGTACGGTGAAGTAATCGCCTGTGACACGCCTGCCAATATCCGCGGCAATGCGAAGGTGCAGGAGGCCTATCTGGGCGGGCACGCGACAAATTCGGCATCGGTGGAGACGGCATAAATGGCACTACTCGAAATCAAGGATCTGCATGCGTATTACGGCAAGAGCCATGTGCTGCATGGCGTGGACATGCATGTGGGCGAAGGGGAAATCGTCAGCCTGCTGGGACGCAACGGCGTGGGACGCTCGACCACGGTGAAATCGACCATGGGACAGGTCGACGTGACGGGCTCGATCCGTTTCAAGGGCGAGGAGATCACCGGCCTGAAGGCGTTCGAGATCGCGCACAAGGGGCTCGGCTATGTGCCGGAAAACCGCGACATCTTCCCGACGTTGACCGTCGAGCAGAACCTGCTGCTGGGCGAAAAGAAAGGGAAGAAGTCGCGCTGGAACATCGACGACATGTACCAGATGTTCCCGCGCCTGAAGGAACGGCAGCACACGCAGGCCGGCGTCCTGTCGGGCGGTGAACAGCAGATGCTGACCCTGTGCCGCACGCTGATGGGCGACCCCGATTTGATCATGATCGACGAGCCGACCGAAGGACTGGCGCCCAAGATCGTCGAGCTGGTCGGCGAATACCTCAAGGAGCTGAAGAACCGGGGGATTTCGGTGCTGCTGGTGGAGCAGAAGCTGGACATTGCGATGAAGATTTCGCAGCGGGTGTATGTGATGGGGCACGGGTCCATCGTGTTCGAGGGCACGCCGGACGAGTTGCGCGCCAATGCCGCTATCCGCAAGGAGTGGCTGGAAGTGTGATGGCGGCCGAGCGCGCCCGGTCGCGACGGTTTCCGGCGCGCAGAAACGCGCGCCGAAATTTTTCGGAAAAATAATACGATCGTTCTATTTTGGGGTATAGTTAGGCACGAGTTATCGCGGTTCCGACATCCCCCAGGACTTCAAACATAAAGGAAGAGATATGACTGCAGAATACAAGGTCAACGGCGCTGTCGCCATCATCACACTCAACAATCCCCCGGTGAACGGCTTGGGCCACGCAACCCGCAGCGCGATCGTCGAAGGCATGAAAAAGGCGCTGAACGACGACACCGTCAAGGCGGTGGTCATTACCGGCGCCGGCAAGGCATTTTCCGGCGGCGCCGACATCAAGGAATTCAATTCGCCCAAGGCGCTGGCCGAGCCGACGCTGCATACGGTCATCAACGTCATCGAGAATTCGACCAAGCCGGTGGTCGCCGCGATCCATAGCGTCGCCATGGGCGGCGGGCTGGAACTGGCACTGGGCTGCCACTACCGCGTCGCGTCGCCGGGCGCGCAGATCGCGCTGCCGGAAGTCAAGCTGGGTATCCTGCCGGGCGCCGGCGGAACGCAGCGCCTGCCGCGCGTGCTCGGCCTGGAAATGGGCCTGAACATGATCGTGTCCGGCAATCCGGTGCCGTCCGAGAAGCTGGCCAAGACCGCGCTGTTCAACGAGATGGTCGAAGGCGACCTGATGGAAGCGGCGCAGGCCTTCGCTAACAAGGTTGCCGATGTGCGTCCGTTGCCGAAAGTCCGCGACGTCAAGATCGACTACCCGAACTACGAAGGCTTCCTGCAATTTTCGCGCAATACGGTCAAGGCCATGTCCGGGCCTTTCCCGGCGCCGCTGAAGTGCGTCGAAGCCGTGGCCGCCGCCGTGACGATGAAGTTCGACGACGGCATCAAGTTCGAGCGCGACCTGTTCGTCGATCTGGTGCAGACCACCGAATCGAAGGCGCTGCGCCATGCCTTCTTCGGCGAGCGTGCCGCGAGCAAGGTGCCGGATGTTCCGGAAGATACGCCGACCCGCACCATCAAGTCGGCCGCCGTGATCGGCGCCGGAACCATGGGCGGCGGCATCGCAATGAACTTCGCCAACGCCGGCATCCCGGTCAAGATCCTGGAAATGAAGCAGGAAGCGCTGGAGAAGGGCTTGGGCGTGATCCGCAAGAATTACGAAAACACCATGAAGAAGGGCAAGCTGACGCCAGAGAAATTCGAGCAGCGCGTCGGCCTGATCACCGGCACCCTGTCGTATGAGGAAATCGCGCAGGCCGACATCGTGATCGAAGCCGTGTTCGAGGACATCGGCGTCAAGGAACAGGTATTCAAGAAGCTCGACGAAGTGATGAAGCAGGGCGCCATCCTGGCGTCCAACACCTCCACGCTGGACGTGAACAAGATCGCTTCCTTCACCAAGCGTCCGCAGGACGTGATCGGACTGCATTTCTTCAGCCCGGCCAACGTGATGAAACTGCTGGAAATCGTGCGCGGCGAAAAGACCGGCAAGGATGTGCTGGCGACCGCATTGCAGCTGTCGAAAAAGATCAAGAAGACCGGCGTGGTGTCGGGCGTGTGCGACGGCTTCATCGGCAACCGCATGATCGAGCAATACAGCCGCCAGGCCGGTTTCCTGCTGGAAGAGGGTTGCACTCCGGAGCAGGTTGACAAGGCTGTCGAGAAGTTTGGCTTCGCGATGGGGCCGTTCCGCATGGGCGACCTGGCCGGCAACGACATCGGCTGGTACATCCGCAAGCGCCGCTACATCGAAAAGCCGGAAGTGACCTATTCGAAGACCGCCGACCTGCTGTGCGAGATGGGGCGCTTCGGACAGAAGACCGGCGCCGGCTGGTACGACTACAAGCCGGGCGACCGCAAGCCGTATCCGTCGCAAGTCGTCAACGACATGATCGTCAAGCACTCGGCCGACCTCGGCATCGAGCGCCGCAAGATCAGCGACCAGGAAATCGTCGAGCGCCTGGTGTATGCGCTGGTCAATGAGGCTGCGTATATTCTTGAAGAAGGCATCGCGATGCGCGCATCCGACGTCGACATGGTTTACTTGACCGGTTACGGCTTCCCGCTGTTCCGCGGCGGCCCGATGTTCTACGCCGACACCGTCGGATTGCAGAATGTCGTGATGGCGATGGAGAAGTACGCGAAGGGCCGCCACGGCGACGCCTGGAAACCGGCTCCGCTGCTGGCGAAGCTGGCAGCCGAAGGCAAGACCTTCAACTGATTCGTTCTGAACGAAGAAAAGGCCCGGGACGCCCCGGGCCTTTTTATTTATGCCTACGGATTCGCGTCGCTACCAGTAATTTTCGGTGACGAACTGGCCGGGAAGCGCGCGCCGGCATGGGCGCATGCCGCGCTGATGCAGGATGCGCCGGGTATCTTCGATCATGTCCGGGTTTCCACACAACATGATGCGGGAAGACTGTTCCGTCAGAGGGATGCCGGCGGCCCGTTCCAGCTCCCCGTTTTCCAGCAGCGTCGTGATGCGACCGGTCAGCCGCGGCGGACCGGCTGCCGGATCGCGCGTCGTGCTTTGTATAAGCTGCAGTTGCGCCGGTGATGCCGCCTTCGACGGTGGCGTGCGTGCGAGGTCCGTCAAATGCGCCTCGTAGGAAAATTCGCTTGCGTGGCGCACGCAATGAACCAGACGCAGCTGGCGAAATTTTTCCCAGACGGCTGGATCGCGCAGGATGGCGATGAAGGGCCCGATTCCGGTGCCGGTTGCCAGCATCCACAGATCATCGCCATCCTCGAAGCGGTCGGCTGTCATGAAGCCGAAACATTGCTTGTCCAGCAGGATACGATCGCCGGGTTTGAGCTCCTTGAGGCGCGAGGTAAATAGCCCGCCAGGCACCAGGATGCCGTAGAACTCCAGCTGCTCCTCGTGTGGTGCGGAAACCATCGAATAGGCGCGCCAGATCGCATCGTGCTGGCCCGGCAGACCGAGGCGTGCATATTGGCCGGCGACGAAGGAATAGTTTGGCGGCCGCGTGGTCGTAAAGCTGAGCAGCGAATCGGTCCACCAGTGCATGCTGGTGACGGTTTCCAGCGTGCTTTTCCCCTTCGCTAATATGTCGTCGATCATTCCGCCTCCATCACGTCATTGCCTACGCTCTGACTTTAATCATAATATATATTACAAATATAGGTTATAGGGGTTCGCCATGTCGAAAATCGTCCTGCTTGAAAAAATCCATCCAAGTGCCGCACAGCTTCTGGCAGCCGACGGCATGACCGACATCGTCCAGTTGCCGACGGCTCTGAAAGCCGATGAATTGAAAAGCGCACTACAAGGCGCCGCCGCAGTCGGCATCCGCTCCGCCACCCACATCACTGCCGAGGTGCTGGAGGCATTGCCGCAGCTGCGCGCTATCGGCTGTTTCTGTATTGGCACCAATCAAGTCGATTTGACAGCGGCCGCCGCGCATGGTGTCCCGGTTTTCAATGCACCGTTTTCCAATACGCGTTCGGTCGCGGAGCTGGTAATCGCGGAATCGATCCTGCTGTTGCGCCGTATTCCGGAAAAAAACATGCGCACGCATCGCGGCCAATGGGACAAGACGGCGCACGGGGCCTACGAGGTGCGCAACAAGGTGCTCGGCATTATCGGTTACGGCAACATCGGCGCACAGGTCGGCATCCTGGCCGAAAGCGTCGGCATGCGGGTGTGCTACTACGATGTCGAAAGCAAGCTACCCCTCGGAAATGCCAAACCGATGGCGACCATGGAAGCGCTGCTGGCCGAGGCGGATGTCGTGACCCTGCATGTGCCGGGCGGCAGCGCCACCGAACGGCTCATCACCGGCGAGCGACTTGCGTTAATGAAATCTTCGGCCGTGCTGCTCAACGCCTCGCGCGGCGGCGTGGTGGATATCGATGCGCTCAATGCCGCGTTGCGGGAAGGCCGGCTGGCCGGGGCTGCACTCGATGTATTTCCGAAGGAGCCGCGCAACGACAAGGAGGAATTCGTATCGCCGCTGCGCGGATTGGAAAACGTGATCCTGACCCCTCATATCGGCGGCAGCACCCAGGAAGCGCAGGAAAATATCGGCCGGGAAGTCGCGGACAAGCTCGCGCGCTTTCTGAAAGCGGGGACGACGCGTTGGGCGGTCAACTTTCCGGAAATCCCGCATATCGAAAAGGAAACCAGGAGCCGCGTGCTGAATGTCCATCGCAACGAGCCGGGCGTCATCGCGCGCATGAATGCCGATTTCGCTCAGGCCGGGCTGAATATCGTCGCGCAGCATTTGCAAACGCGCGGCCCGATCGGTTACGTGATTACCGACGTGGATGACGGGATTTCCGCCGAGTTGCTGCAAAAATTGAGAAGCGAGCCGGCAACGATACGCTGCGAGCTGATCTGACCGTCAAACAACAGGGAAGCCGATTTACGCGGCTTCGGCTTTCTTGCGGGGATAAATTTCGATCCTGGCCAGCTGGCCCAGGCTTCCGCTGTTGCGTAGAAGGTCGGCCAGCGTGACGCCATGCAGCACTTGCAGGTAGGCCGCGGTTGCTTGCCGCAGCACTCCCTGCAATTCGCAGGAGTGGGCCAGGATGCAGTTGTTGTGGCTGCGATCAAAACATTCCACCATCGTGAAATCGGGCTCCGTACCGCGAACTACTTCGCCGATGTTGATGTCTTGCGGCTCCTTCTTCAGGCGCAGGCCGCCGCTGCGGCCGCGGATGGTTTCCACCAATCCGGCCAGGCCAAGCTGATGCACGACCTTCATCAAGTGGCTCTTGGAGATGTTGTAGGTATCCGCGATATCCTGGATCGTGACCAGGCGATCCCGGTTCATCCCGAGATACATCAGAGTTCGGAGCGAATAATCGGTATAGTCGGTCAGGCGCATGGCACTCGGGGCAGCGCGGGGAGGCGCGGCCGGATCAGAATAAGATAGATTGATTATATATCTTAAGTGATCCGACGGGAGTGCTTGTCGCATTTATATCAAAACAACAAGATATATTTGCTACATGCGCTTGCTTGTCACCACGCGCGCTTCGCCGCGTTCGCCGACAGTATGCAGCGTGACGGGGCGCCGCCATACCTTGCCGATATATTCCAGAACGCGCTCAGCGCGGAACAGATCGACCCCGCGTCCGTCGCTCTGGTTGTCGTGCACCAGTTGCAGGCTGCCGTCGACATGCAGGTGGTTTGCCGCGATGCGCGGCGCGCCGTAATTGAATTTCGGCGCAAGAATGGCTTCGTGCACGGCATGGACATCGTTTTTCGCGATGCGGATATCGCCGTCGTCGCGCGCTTCGTAGACGAACAATTGCAGCTTCTCGATCAGGTCGCGGTCCAGGTAATTGCGGATGAAGCCGAAATCGTCTTCTTCCCGCACGATGCGGCGTGCCGCTTCCAGCCCCTGTTTCTCGATGATGTCTTCCCACATCGAAAAGCCGAGATGGTAAGGATTCACCGCCAGGGCCAGCTGGCGTTCCGCTGCATAGGGACGCACCACGTCGGAATGCGCCTTGATTGCCGACAGGTACAAGTCGTGCGGCAGGAAGTCGGCCTCGCGCAACAGGCGGGCATGCCAGTACGAGGCCCAGCCTTCGTTCATGATCTGGCAGGCAAACACCGGATAGAAATAATAGGACTCCTCGCGCACGGCCAGGAAGATGTCACGTTCCCAGTCTTCCATTTCGGGGGCGTAATGCGCGATGAACCAGAGAAGGTCGTATTCCGGTTGCGGCGGAATCGATAACCGTTTTGCCGATGACTGTGCGTCGGGCAGGGGTTTTTCGCCCGGCAGCGCGTGGTAGCGCTGATGGAACGGATCGAGTGGTTGCTCGGGCTCCGCCTTCTGCGGTGGTTGCGTCGAATACAAGGGACGGTGCAGTTCGCGGTTGATGTCGATGTGCGGCTCCAGCGCGAGCGCCGCGTCGAGCACCGCCTCGACGCGGTCCTGCCCGTGTTCCTGAATCGCCGTCTCGATACGATGGGCACGCGCGGCAGCCTGTTCCAGGATGTGTCCACCCGCCATTTCCATGAACTGGGCGAACAGGTGGTTGTTTTTCGCAAAATCCGCATGGCCGAGCACATGCGCGGTGACTAGCGTATTTTCCGGCAAGGTGTTGCCGTTGACCAGATAGGCGCGGCAGGGATCGCCGGGAAACATGACTTCGAAAATGCGCGAGTGGCCCATGCCCTGACGGATCAACTGATGGATGTAGCGCACGCCGAACGACCAGTGGTGCATGCGGACCGGGAGCCCGTATACCGCAATTTCCATCATGAAATTATTTGGCACCAGTTCGAAGTCGACCGGGTAATAATCGAGTCCGAGTTTACGTGCCAGTTCTTCGATCTGCGCCGAATACTGCTTGAGCTGTTCGATCGTTTCTGCGGAAGAGGTTGTGGTGCACATGAGCGGTGTCCGTTGTTAGGGTATTGCGGGGCGAGGAGTGGTCCTTGCGGGCTCCCTCATTCCTTCGCCGGGCGCCCCAACGCCGGGCGCCCTCAAACCCCGCTCCCGCCTGCGGGAGCGGGAAGCTATTCGGCCTCTTGCTGGATGAAGAACTTGCGTATCGCCTTCCACACGTCTTCGTGGCGCGTCAGAATCGAACTGCCCAGGGGCGCGCCGGCGCGTTCGATCTCTCCGCACAGCATCTTCATTTCCGTCTCGCTGGTGCGCGGCGAGCCGGGAACGGTTTCGACATAGCCGATAAAGTTCAGCAGTTTCGATAGCCGCGACAAGTAGTCGATCGCGGCGGCTCGATCTTCCGTGAAGTTTTCACCGTCGGAAGCGTAGAACAGGTAGCCGTTGTAGCGCGATGGATCGTATTCCGTTTCGATCAGGTCCAGCGCCAGCTTGAAGGCAGTGGAGGCACCCGTCCCGCCGGTGCCGCTGACGTTGAAAAATTCGCTCTCGGAAAATTCCCACGCCTGGGTGGTATGCGCGATGAAGCGCGTTTCCACCTTGCCGTAGCGGCGGCGTATGCCTTGCAGCACGAAGAAGAAGAAGCTCTTGGCCAGCTTGCGCTCGGCATCGGTCATGCTGGCGGAGACATCGAGCGCGAAAATCACGACGGCATTCGTTGCGGGTTTGCGCCGCTGCACCAACTGCTTGAAGCGCAGGTCCTCGTTGGTGAACGGTACCGGATTTTCGGTGGTCTTTTCCTGGGTGGCGCGCCGCTTGACCGCTTCCTTCACGGTGCGGCGGCGGTCCAGGCGCGCGCGCGCGCCATGCTTGTCCCAGCCTTCGCGCACGTATTCGTCATCCTCGACGCTGGTATTGCGCTTGGGTTGCAGGTCGGGCAGCTGCAATTCTTCCCACAGCCAGTCGATGATGTCGTCGACCTTGAATTCCAGCAGCAGCTTGACTTCGCCATCGTTGTTGCCGCCTTCGCCTTCGTCGTCGCCCATGTCCGGTTGCGCCTGCCGCAGCACGTCGCCAGGCTTGCCCTGTCCCTGGCCGGCGCTGGTGAACGGCTGCGACGAGGAATCGGCAAGGCGGAAGCGAGCATGCTCCAGCAGCCGCACCGGTACCTGCACGGTGCGGTCCTGCGAACCGGTAATCACATCCGGCCCGGCTACCAGGTTCGGCAGGTTCTGCTGTACCGCTTCGCGCACCTTCTGGTTGTGCCGCAGCCAGTCGCGCGATCCGCGTGAGAACAAGTCGTACCAGGGCGTTTCCGCAGAGATCGTAATGTGATCAGTCATAGGTAAATTAGCCTCAAAGTCGCTACTCTTGCGCCATCAGCGTGGTCACGTAATTCAGTGCCTCGCGCGCGCTGTGGCTGTCGTAGCCGTATTCGTCGACCAGGCGCCGCTCGACGACGGAGATCTTTTGACGCACCTCCTCGTCGGGCCGCGCGCTGGAAGACACCAGGCGCAGCACTTCGCGCCGCTGCTCGAACAGGTACTGCTGCACCGCGTTATGCAGCTGCGCATGGCTGTCGAGCGTGAATTTCTCGCCGCGCTTGAACGCGCCCATCGCCTTGCGCACCACCTCCTGGCGGAACGACTGCTTGCCCGAATCGGAGATGTGGATTTTTTCTTCCACCGCACGCAAGAAGCGTTCGTCCGGCTTGCGCTCCTCGTTGGTGATCGGGTCCTTGATCTGGCGGTTGTCGAGCGTGGCCTCCACCTCGTCCAGGTACTTGTCGAGCAAGTCTTGCGCCTCCTGTTCGAACGACACGAACAAGGCCTTGTGCACGTCTTCCTTGACCCAGCGATTGTAGAAATCCTTGCGCGCCAGCACCAGGTAATCGATCCACTTGCGCTTGCGCTTCGGATCGATGCGCGCGTCGTTTTCGATCGCGTCTTTCAGGGCCAGTAGCACATCCATCGTGGTCAGGCTTTTCGCGTTCGACTGGATGATGGCGTTCGAAAGCGCATTGATCACGAAGCGTGGCGAAATGCCGGACAGGCCCTCGTCCGGCATGCGCTGCTTGAGCCTTTCGGTTTCGGCGTGGGCATAGCCTTCCACCTCTTCACTGGCGTAGAGGCGGACTTTCTTGCTTAGTTCCAGTTCCTTTTCCTCGCCTTCGTGCAGGCGCGTCAGGATCGCGAACACGGCCGCAGTGTGCAGCACATGCGGGTCGAGGTGCACTTCGCGGAAGGCGGGCGCCGCCGAAGAAATCAATTTCTTGTAAATTCGCGCCTCGTCCTTGTAATTCAGCGTATAAGGCACCTGGATGATCACCATGCGGTCGAGCAGCGCCTCGTTCTCGCTCTCCTGCAGGAACTTGCGGAATTCGGCCAGATTGGTGTGCGCGAGGATGGTTTCGTCGAGATAGATCAGCGGGAAGCGCGACACCTTCACGTTCTTTTCCTGCGTCAGCGTCAGCAGCAGGTACAGGAATTCGCGCTTGACCTTCAGGATCTCGATCATTTCCAGCATGCCGCGCGAGGCGGCGTACACCGCGCCGGACCAGGACCATGCGCGCGGGTCGCCCTCGTCGCCGTATTCCGCGACCTTGGACAGGTCGACCGAGCCTACCAGGTCGGCCAGGTCGGCCGTGGTCGGGTCGTGCGGCGCGTAGGTGCCGATGCCGATGCGGCCAGCCTCCGAAATGAAGATGCGCTCGACCGGCATGCGCAGGAAATCGCCTCCGTATTCGGTATCGAGGCGGCTGCGGCAATGCGGGCACATTTCGCCGATGATCTCGACGCCGTAGGTGTCGCGAAAGCGCGGCCGCAGCGAGTGCGGGATCAGGTGCAGCGGCGACTCGTGCACCGGGCAGCCGTGAATGGCATACATGGCGCCGGCCTCGGTCAGGCTGTATTCCTCCAGCCCGCGCTTGAGCAGGATCACCAGCGTCGACTTGCCGCCGGATGGCGGGCCCAGCAGAAGCAGCAGCCTGCGTCCCACTTCGGAGCCGGCGGCGGCAGCCTTGAAATAGTCCACCACGCGATCGATCGCTTCATCGACGCCGAACAGTTCCTGGTCGAACAGCCGGCAGTGGAAGTTGCCGTTGCCGTCCTCGCCGCCCATCCAGCGGATCATGTCCCACATGTACTGATGCGAAGTGCGCGCCACGCCCTGCGGATCCGCCGGCAATACCCTTTCGAGAAACTGGGAGAGCGTGCCGGACCAGTAGGTGGCACGGTGGTCCTGGGTGAACGCAATCAGGCTCTTGATGAAGCCTTCTTGCTGTTCAGTATGGTTTGCATCCTGTTGCGTCGTCATCGCATCTGCTCCCCGTAAGGTTATTCCGATGTAATAGAGACACCCGAAAATGGATTACGTTTCTGCCACCCTCGATTTAAGTATAGGGCGCTTCGAAAATTTCGAATGATGAGGGTGATCAATGAATGCACCCCGATGAACGCCCGCCCACGCACCCGTCTCGTTCCGTCCGGACGGCATATGCCGGCCGTAACTACAGCGATAGCAAGATGCATGCAAGCATATGTAAGGAGTGGTAAATGGCTCGCATGCGATCAAGTGGTGCGCAATTCTCCCGGATCGGTGCATGCGATCTTCGCGCTGGCGCGCGGCGCTCGAAACAATGTTGCAGATATTTATGGTCTCGGAAAAAATTACATGCCTGCTGTGAGCCCTGGCGGCGCCGCGCTTCTTCAAGCGACGCTGTTCGAGTGCCAACAATGGAGCGGCGTTCCCGATGATTCGTTATTTTGGAAGCAGCGGTGCTCGCATAGGGAATTGAACTTTCGTATAAGAAATAATTGACGTGGATCAATGGCGGAAATTTTGGGATTTACGATAGTGTGAGCAGACATGTTTCCCTATGCTATTAAGATGTAATACGCGGCGGAAAACCGCAAATGAAAGGCATCACATGCAGGTTCAGTTTCTCGGTGCAACAGGGACCGTTACCGGATCGAAATATCTTGTCAACGCGGGCCGGAAGAAAATTCTCGTCGACTGCGGGCTCTTCCAGGGCTACAAACAGCTCAGGCTGCGCAACTGGGCGCATTTGCCGGTCTCGCCTGCGGCAATCGATGCAGTCGTGCTGACCCATGCCCACCTCGACCATAGCGGATACATTCCGCTGCTGGTAAAAAGCGGCTTCAAGGGAAAGATTTACTGCAGCGAAGCGACGTATGACCTGTGCAAGATATTGCTGCCGGACAGCGGGCATCTGTTGGAGGAGGAAGCCGCCTATGCCGAGCGGCACGGCTTTTCCAAGCACAAACCGGCGCTGCCGCTTTATACGCAGGATGACGCGCGGCATTCGCTGCATTTCTTCGCGCCAGTAAAGTTCGATCAGCGCTTCAATCCGATCGACGGCCTGACTGGGCGATTGATTCATGCCGGTCATATCCTCGGTGCCGGCATCCTGACGCTCGACAATGGCGCAACCACGGTGACTTTTTCCGGCGATCTCGGGCGTCCGAACGATCCGGTCATGCTGCCGCCGGCATACATCGAACGATCTGATTATCTTGTGGTGGAATCGACATACGGCAACCGGCGCCACGATCCAGCGGACCCGATGATCATTCTTGGCAACACGATCAGGGAGACTGTTGCGCGTGGCGGTGTCGTCGTGATCCCATCGTTTGCCGTCGGGCGCGCCCAGGAGCTGATGTATTACCTGCACCAGCTCAAGCAGTCGGGCGCCATTCCGCGCCTGTTGCCCGTCTATCTGAACAGTCCGATGGCGGTCGATGCCACCGTGTTATATCGGAAACATCGTAGCGATCACCGCCTGGATATCGAGCAGTGCACAGCCATGTGCCAGGCGGCGAAAATCGTCAACAGCGTCGAGGAATCAATCGCATTGAATCAGCAACGGATGCCGATGGTTATCATCGCCGCCAGTGGCATGGCGACCGGCGGCCGCGTATTGCATCACCTCAAGGCATTTGCGTCCGACCCGCGCAACACTATCCTGTTTGCCGGATTCCAGGCCGGCGGTACGCGCGGCGCAGCCATGGTGGCGGGCGCCGAAGCGATCAAGATCCACGGTGAATACGTGCCGCTGCGGGCGCAGGTGGTCCAGATCGAAAACCTGTCGGCGCACGCGGATGGCGAGGAAATCCTGGCCTGGCTATCGCACTTCCAGCGACCGCCGCGCAAGACCTTTATCACGCACGGGGAGCCGGATGCCGCCGACGCATTGCGCAGGAGCATCGAGGAACGCCTGCATTGGCAATGCGAGGTGCCGGAATATCTGTCCACGGCGGAGCTGACATGAGCGACAGGCATCATCCCGGCCAGAGCCCGCTTAACGGCCCGGCCCATGTGCTGCGCATGCGCCGCATCGGCATCGACACCTATCTCGAACCGGTCGTCTACATGCGCAGCGACTGCCACATATGCCGCTCGGAGGGTTTCGAGGCGCATTCCCGCATCGAGGTATGGCGCGGCGGGCAGCGTATCATCGCCACCCTCAACGTGGTCCATTCGCCGCTGCTGGCGCTCGATGAAGCAGGCTTGTCGGAAGCCGCCTGGCGCGCGCTGGGCGGCGTCGACGGCGAACAGATCAAGATATTCCATCCGCAGCCGGTGCAGTCGTTTTCTTATGTGCGCGGAAAAATCTTCGGCAAGCCGATTGACGCGGAGGGCGCCGGCGCGATCATGCGCGACATCGTCGACGGCCGCTATTCGGACATGGAAATGGCGGCGTTCATCGCCACCTGCGCCGGCAACCGCATGGATACCGAGGAAATCACGGCATTCACCCGCGCCATGATCAATGTCGGCAAGCGGCTCGAATGGGGCCGCCACCCGGTGGTGGACAAGCATTGCGTGGGCGGCCTGCCGGGCAACCGCACCACGCTGATCGTGGTGCCGATCGTCGCAGCCTGCGGCCTCACGATTCCCAAGACGTCGTCGCGCGCGATCACGTCGCCGGCCGGCAGCGCCGATACGATGGAAACGCTGGCGCCGGTGGCGCTCGACTTGGCCCGGATCAGGCGCGTGGTGGAACGGGAAAACGGTTGCATCGCGTGGGGCGGTGCGGTCAGCCTGAGCCCGGCCGACGACATCCTGATCCGGGTCGAGCGTCCGCTCGGCCTCGACAGCGACGGCCAGCTGGTGGCTTCGGTATTGTCCAAGAAGGCTGCGGCTGGCTCTACCCATGCGCTGATCGATATCCCGGTGGGGCCTACGGCGAAGGTGCGCTCGGCGCAGGCCGCGCAGCTGCTGGGCGAGCGCCTGATCGGGGTCGGGCGGGCGCTTGGCATCGAGGTGCAGACCATTGTGACCGACGGCCGGCAGCCGATCGGGCGCGGCATCGGGCCCGCGCTCGAAGCGCACGATGTGCTTGCGGTTTTGCAAAATCTTCCCGATGCGCCGGACGACTTGCGCCAGCGCGCGCTACTGCTGGCCGGCAAGGTACTTGAAATGGGCGGCAAGGCTCCGCCGGAAAAAGGCCTGGAGATGGCGCATGCCGCGCTGGCAAGCGGAGCGGCATGGAAAAAGTTCCAGGCAATCTGCGACGCGCAGGGCGGCATGCGTACGCCGCCCACGGCGGCGTACAAGTATGTGCTGGCCGCAACCGTGAACGGTCGCGTGATGGAAATCGACAACCGGCGCCTGGCACGCGCGGCCAAGCTCGCTGGCGCACCCAAGGCGCTTGCCGCCGGCATCGTGCTGCATGCCGCGCTCGATACGACGGTACAAGAAGGGCAGCCACTGCTGACCATTCATGCCGAATCGCCGGGCGAACTGGCCTACGCGAAAACCTACGTGCTGGCTGAAAAAGACATGATCTTGATTAACGAGGACCGATGAACATGCAATGTGATACCCATGCCTTGAATCCGCGCACCGGCGCCGCAACCCCGGACTGGGAGGGCAAGCGATGATCCCGATTCTTTTTGCCATGCCGGGCAACGAAGCCTTCGCGCTTCACCTGGACCGGGCGATGTCCTGCGAAGTCGGGCAGATGGACATGCGGCGCTTTCCGGACGGCGAAACCTATGTGCGCCTGTTATCTCCGGTGCGCGAGCGCGACGTGATCTTCGTCTGCACGCTGGACCGCCCGGACGAGAAAATGATGGCGCTCTACCTTGCCGCCCGCACCGCCCGCGAACTCGGCGCACGCAGAATCGGCCTGATCGCGCCCTATTTGGCCTACATGCGGCAGGATGCGCGATTCCAGGAGGGCGAGGGCGTCACTTCGGCGCATTTCGCCAGTTTCGTTTCCGATTTCTGCGACTGGCTGGTGACCGTCGATCCGCATCTGCACCGCCACCATCGGCTCAATGAAATCTACAGCATCCCCACCAAGGCGGTGCGGGCGGCGCCCCATATCGGTGAGTGGATCGCGGCCAACGTCGAGCAGCCTGTGATCGTCGGCCCTGATGCCGAAAGCGAACAGTGGGCGGCCAAGGTGGCGAAGTCGGTCGGCTGTCCTTACGCCGTCCTGAACAAGGTACGCAAAGGCGACAGCGACGTGGAGGTGTTCGCTCCCGAAAACAGCGCATGGCAGGGCGGCACGCCGGTGCTGGTGGATGATATCGCCTCGACCGCGCATACGATGATCGCGGCAGCGGACAAGCTCAAGACGGCAGGTCTGCCGCCTCCGGTGTGCATCGCGGTGCACCCGATCTTTGCCGGCAACGCATACGAGGAGCTGAGCGCGGCGGGCGTGGCGCGCGTCGTCAGCTGCAATACCATCGCGCATCCCTCCAACGGCATCGATATCAGCGAAGAGGTGGCCGTCGCGGCAGTCGAACTGATGGCGATCCTGCCGATTGAGCTTTAATGTTGTTGGCAGCCAGTGGCGCCGGCTGCCAACACGTGTATGTTTTTCGCTTAATTTCAGATACGAGGATTGACAGGAAAAATCGTTTTCGATGGAATGGTCAAAGCTGTTATGCGGGAGCATGTTTAACGGTTGGAACGAATTTTGCACCATGGCCCGTGTGTCGCAGTGAATGTTTCCGTGATTAAGTTTTTACGGGGAAATTCGATACCAGAAGAGGCGGGGCAAACGCGGTTGCAATGGCGGTACGTTCCGATCGTTCAGGCGGCAGGCAATTCAGGAGTTTCATCATGACGATCACACTGGCCCGATCCCATTCGGTCTACAGCACCAAGGACGTCGAATCGGCGCAGGAAAGGGCGCGTGCCCTGAACTCGCCCGAGCTGGAAGCCTTCTACGACAACATGCTGGCGCTGGGCGGAGAGCGCTTCGTGACCACGCCGTCGTCGACCGACGCGCTCGATCCGCTGTATGAAGATTGCCCGAACTTCGAGGAAGTGCTGGACGACTTGACGCGTTACGTCGGGTTGTCGCTGGCCGGCGGTGCGGGCGTCAACGTGATGCCTCTCCTGCTGCTGGGTGATCCGGGCGTGGGCAAGACCCATTTCGGCAAGCGGCTGGCGGCCGCACTGGGCACCGAATTCGAATTCATCGGCATGAATGCGCTGTCGGCCGGATTCGTCATCACTGGCAGTTCGTCGACCTGGAAGGGGGCGAAATGCGGCAAGGTGGCGGAACGCCTGGTGCGCGGCAAGTTCGCCAATCCTGTGGTGCTGCTCGACGAGGTGGAAAAGGCGACCGGCTCCACCCAGTCCGATCCGATGGCGGCCCTGTACCAATTGCTGGAACCGGAAACGTCGCGCGCCTTTCACGACGAATTCATCGATGTCGACCTCGACGCCAGCCAGGTGTTCTGGGTGCTGACGGCCAATAGCCTGGACGGCATTCCGCCCGCGCTGCTGAGCCGGATGGCAGTCTACGAAGTGCCTGCACCAAATGCGGAACAGGCGGCGGCCATCGCGCAGCGCGTGTACGGAGGGTTGCTGCGCGAGCTGAAATTGCAGAACATGGAGGCCGAATTGCGGGGCAAGGTGCTCGACAAGCTGTCGGAAATCTCGCCGCGCGAAATGCGCAAGGCCTTGCTGGATGGGCTGGGCTATGCCGTGGCCGCCGGCAGGACGGAGCTGTTGGCGGAGGATGTGCGTGTCAAGAGCGACAGCGGCAAGCGCAGGATCGGCTTCTGAATCATTCCGCCTCCACGCCCCCCGGATTCACCAGCAGCCGCTGGTAGCGCAGGGTCGACTTGAGTTCGACATGGCCGGCCCACTGCTGCACGACATCGACCGGCTTGTCCTTGGCAAGTTGGCGCATCAGGAAGGAATTGCGCAACACTTGCGGTCCGAAACCGCCGCGCGGTCGCAATGCTGCGCCATTCGACTTCAGCACCGCCTGCACCTTGCGGTACAGCGTGGCCGGCAGCATCCTGCCTCCCTTGCCCGACACGAAAACGGCACGTTCGCCGCGCAATGGCAGCGTCGCGCGCAGGGCCAGCCATGCACGCAGCGGCTCGCATGCGAACGGCGCGATGGGCGCTTTGCGTTCAGGAACCTTCCCGTGCGCCGCGACGTGGATGTAAGGCGGGGTGGCGTCGAGGATCAGCTGATCCATTTCCAGTCCGATCACTTCGCTGGCGTACAGGCCGGAACCGATGATCAGCACCATCATCGCCTGGTCGCGATATTCGCGCCAGGTGCGCGGCGGTTGCGCCAGCACGGCTGCGACGAATTTCTCGTCTTCCTGCGAAGCTAGCGTGCCGGGATTCTTCATGGGAGGCGGCCGGTAAAGCTTGTGCAGCGAGGCGCAGGGATTGCCGCCGCACCGCGCGCCTGTCTTCGTCAGGTGATCGAAGACCAGGCCAAGCAGCTTCAGGTAGCGCCGTCTGGTGGAGTCTTCCGCCGCGTGGCCGTTCTTGCTTTGCAAGCCGTCCAGGAACTGCGCCACCCGGTCGGCCTGGATCGAGCCGAGGTCAAGCCCGTGGGCGTCGAGAAAGTGAATGAAACGGCGCCACATAGCGCAATGCTGGCGCACAGAACGCTCCGCGTACAGGAAGCCGTTCGCATGAGGTATGCCGCGCTGCCAGTTTTCGAAGGCGGCGTGCGGGTTCTTCAGCCACAGCTCGGCGGAATCGATGCGGGGCAGATCGGCCAGCTCCAGTTGTTCCATGGGTGCTCCCGCTAAGGCGTGATTTCGTATGGAAACGTTCGGGCATGGCGCGCCGCACCATGCGCAAGTTCTAGGAGTGGCGGGACGCCGGAGTGGTTCAGTCGACAACGGAGGGGAGGACGGCGGGCAGGAGTTCGGTGCGCGAGCGGGTAAAAATGCAATATACCGATCTAGGCGATCGCCTCTTCAGGCTCGCAAGCACATTGTCGCCCGAGCCAACCTAAGGGCTCGGCTCTGGGGGGCTGGCGTTATACGGAACCGGTATATTGCATTTTTGCGTAAGACATCGGCGTTTTCTTCGCCGCCGGCGGCCGGCGTATGATAGTCATCTATGAACAGAGGCGCGGGCCGTGCGACGTATCGGCTCCCGTGCCGTCCCGGGTGCACAACCTTTTGAAGCCTATCGCCATGATCAGGATTTTCCGTTACCTGCTGCTGCTCGCAACCAGCCTGCTCGCGCTTGCCTGCGACAGGCAAGGCCGGCCAATCGAGGAATTCGGCCTGGAAAAGCTGGAAAAAGGCATTTCCACCGAAGGCGACGTGCGCGTCGTGATGGGCGAACCCGACACGGTGTGGGAAGAAAAAGACGGTACGCGCACGCTGGAATATCCGAAGGGGCCGGAGGGCGCCCGCACCTGGTTTTTCTACATCGGCCGGGACGGCAAGCTCCAAGACTACAGGCAGGTGCTGACCGACGAGAATTTCGCCCGCATTCGTGCCGGAATGAGCAAGGATGAGGTGCGGCATATGCTTGGACGACCGCGCACCGTTATGCAATTCAAGCTCAAGAACGAGGAAGTATGGGATTGGCGTTACCTGAGCAACCACGAAGCCCGCTTCTTCAACGTGCATTTCGACATAACGAGTGGCAAGGTTACCCGAACTTCCAGTTCAGATGCCATGCCAAATTGACGGCGCGGTGTGCGTCAAGTGACGCCAGGTTTGCCTTATCTCAACCAAAAATATGCAATATTGACGAAACCGAAACTTCAGCCGCGGGTCCTATTGCAAGAAGCGGTCATACCGGCGCTTGATTGCCAAGCGCTCGTTTTTCGAGCTTGCTTATGGAGAACACGATGAAGAAAACTTCTTTCACCCTCGGCATTTCCCTGTTGTCGCTCGCGTGCATCTCGTTTGCCGCGGAATCGCCCAAATCGGAGTTGCGCGAGAGCACTGACCCGGCGCGCGCTGCCGAAGTCGAGCGGCATGCCGCCGAGATCCAGGCACGGCAGCAGGGCAGCGACCAGACATCGGGTGAAAGCGGCACGGCCAGCGAAAAGCCGGCCAAGCGCATGCATTCGAAGAAATATGGCGCGCGTCATGGAAGCAAATCGTCCAAATCGGAATCGATGGGACATCGCTCCGATACTTCCGGCGCTTCTCCCGGCATGTCCGGCAGCGGATCGGGAGCCCGCAGCCGCGCCGAGCAGGGATCGGATTCCGGCAGCAAATAAGTATCGCCACCGGCATTCGTCCTACATTCATCAGGCAGAGGGGCGGCATTCGCCGCTCCTCTTTTGTTTACCGCCGCAGGCGCGCGCCGTTAGCGGCGATCCAGTCGAAAATCTCAGGCCACAGCTGGCCGTGCGCATTGCGTCCCACCAGCGCGCCGACATGCGCGAGCGCGATCCCCGTGTCGCCATGATAGGCCAGCAAGCGTTTCTCCTTGCTGGCGGTCGCGCGGTGGAAATCGATGATCGAGGCGGGGGGAATGATCAGGCTGCGCGGGTCGTAGACCGCGAGGAATGGCGCGGTGATGCTGGACGGACCGATGTCCTTGCCATGGACATGCAGGCGGCCTCGCATGAACCGGTCTTCGCGGTAGAGATGCTCGACGACCTGTTCGAACAGGCGGCGTGACATCGGCGCTTCGTCGAGCGTCCAGCGTTGCACTTTCCAATGTCCTTCCAGCTCCTCGGTGCAGCCCAGGCTGCGGATCAGGTCCGCATAGCGTTCGACCTGAAATGAGGTGGGCGAGGCGGTGATGCTCGCCTGTCCCAGCACGGAACCCGGCACGGTATCGAACCAGCGGGTGATCTCGGCGGCGCGCGGACCGAATGCAAGCAAGGGGCCGAAGGAGCCGGATGCCTCGCCAAAATGCAGCGGCGCTTCCACCGTCACCAGGCCGGCGACCCTGTCCGGCCGCAAGCCTGCATAAATCGCCGCAAATACTCCTCCCAGCGAGTGAGCGAGAAGAAAGACAGGCTGACCGGCCGATCCGGCGGACGAAGCAATCGCCTCGATGCAACGCTCGATGAGCGCATGGCCGTAATCCTCCAGTCCGTTCCCCGGGCCGCCATCGGCGCCGGGCGGATCGCTCCACTCGATCAGGTAGACCTGCATGCCGCGCGCAAGTGCGGCGCGCACGACGCTGTGGTCGGGCGACAGGTCCCAGATATAGGGGCGCTTGATGGGCGCGGGCACAATCAGCGCGACCGGCCGTGCCGCGTCGTCTCCATAGCGACGCAAGCGCATCCCGGCATGCGTCAATACCGTCCGGTACGGCGCCTCTTCCGGTCCCAGCCCCAGCCGCTCCAGTTCCAGGCCGCGCTGGCGCCGCAGCCGGTCCAGCGATTCGTACCACCAGCGGATGGCGTTTGTGGACGGATACATGGGATCGGTCTCCAGGCGATGGGCAATCGTCGTTTGCTAATGCCTGGTCAGATACGGTGGCGCTGGATTCGGTTCAATCGGCGCCGCGCCGCCACGCCGTCACGTGAGGCCTCAGAGGAAACGATCCAGCAGCTTGCGGCTGTGCTTGTCCAGGGCTTGCAGGTCCTTGACCAGGAACTGGATGCCGTTGCTGTCGGCAATCAGCAGCGTGACATGGGCGATGCGGCGGATATCTTCTTCGCCCTTGAGCACGAAGCTGGTATCGCCGCGGTCGGTCTCCACATCCCAGGTGCTGGGCGTGGCAAAGCTCGACACGCGGTGGATGCGCCGGATCTGCGGCAGGAATTCGCGGCTGGCGAGCTCTTCCTCCACCAGCTTGCGCGCGTCCGGCGGCAGCGCCGATCTGGATTCGATCCATGCCAGTTCGCGACCGTCGGCGTTGACCAGCGCCAGGCCCTCGTCGGGCGCGGCGATCGGAAAGGCGCGCACCGGCACCACGCCCTCATGCACTTCGCCGTCGTCCGCGGTGTAGACCAACCGGCCGAATGCGTTGCGTTGCAACTGAAAAGGCTTCATGCCGCCACCTCCTGTTCCGACGCTTCGCCAAGCACGGCTTCGTTCTCCGCCAGGCGCGCCTGCGCCTGGTGCAGCTGGTAATAATGGCCTTCGCGCGCCAGCAATTCCTCGTGATTGCCGACTTCGACGATCTGGCCGCGATCCAGCACCACCAGGCGCGAGGCGCGGCGCAGCGTCGACAGGCGGTGCGCGATAGCAATGGTGGTACGGCCGCGCACCAGGTTGTCCAGCGCTTTCTGGATTTCACGCTCGGTGGTGGTGTCGACCGACGAAGTCGCTTCGTCCAGGATCAGGATGTGCGGGTCGATCAGGAGCGCGCGCGCGATCGAGATGCGCTGGCGCTCGCCGCCGGACAGCGTCTGGCCGCGCTCGCCGACGAGCGAATCGTAGCCGTGCGGCAGGCGCAGGATGAATTCGTGCGCGTGCGCGGCGCGCGCGGCGGCGACGATTTCCTCGCGCGTGGCGTCCGGCTTGCCGTAAGCGATGTTTTCCGCGATGGTGCCGAAAAATAGGAAGGGCTCCTGCAGCACCAGGCCGATGTTGCGGCGATAGTCGGACACCGCGAACGAGCGGATGTCGGTGCCGTCCACCCGGATCGAGCCGTCGGCCACGTCATAGAAGCGGCAGATCAGGTTGACCAGCGTGCTCTTGCCCGAGCCGCTGTGGCCGACCAGGCCGATCATTTCGCCGGGTTCGATGGCAAGATCGACGCCGCGGATCACGGCGCGGTTACCGTAGCGGAAGCCGACATTGCGCAGCTCGATGCGTCCTTTCACGCTCGGCAGCGGCACCGGGTTAGCAGTCTCGGGGACGTTCGACACATGGTCGAGGATGTCGAAGATGCGCTTGGCGCCGGCGGCGGCCTTTTGCGTGACCGACACGATGCGGCTCATCGAGTCGAGCCGGGTATAGAAGCGGCTGATGTAGGCAATGAAGGCGGTCAGCACGCCGACGGTGATCTGGCCGTGCGAGAGCTGCCAGATGCCGACGCCCCATACCACCAGCAGGCCGATCTCGGTCAGCAGCGTGACGGTCGGCGAGAACAGCGACCAGACCTTGTTGACGCGGTCGTTCACCGCCAGGTTGTGCTGGTTCGCCTCGCGAAAGCGCGCCGCTTCCCGCTTTTCCTGGGCGAACGCCTTCACCACGCGGATGCCGGGGATGGTGTCTGCCAGCACGTTGGTCACTTCCGACCAGATGCGGTCGATCTTTTCGAAACCGTGGCGCAGCTTGTCGCGCACCACGTGGATCATCCAGGCGATGAAAGGCAAGGGCAGCAGCGTCACCAGCGCCAGCCAGGGGTTGATCGACACCAGGATCGCCGCCGTCATCACGATCATCAGCACGTCGGTGGCGAAGTCGAGCAGGTGCAGCGACAGGAACACGCAGATGCGGTCTGACTCCGAGCCGATGCGCGCCATCAGGTCGCCGGTGCGCTTGCCGCCGAAATATTCGAGCGACAGCTTCATCAAGTGCTCGTAGGTGGAGGTGCGCAGATCGGCGCCGATGCGCTCGGACACCAGCGCCAGGATGTAGGTCTTGGCCCAGCTTAGCGCCCACGCCAGCAAGGCCGAGGCCAGCAGCCCGGACAGGTAGAGCGCGGCCAGCCCGACATTGATCTCCTTGCCGTTCTGATAAGGAATCAGCACGTTATCCATCAGCGGCATCGACAGGTAGGGAGGCACCAGGTTGGCGGCGGTGGCGGCCAGCGTCAGCAGGAAGCCGGCCAGCAGCTGGCCCTGGTAGGGGCGGGCGAAGCGCCACAGGCGAAACAGGGTCCAGGTCGACGGCGGCGTATGGATTTCCTTGGTGCAGACCGGGCATTCCTCCTGGTCCGGCGGCAGCGCAGCCATGCAGCTCGGGCACAGCGCCTGCTCCGGCGGCGTGACCGGCGTGCCCGAAACGGCGGCGTCGCGTTGCGCGTCGAAGTGTTCGATCAGGCGCAATGCAGCCGGATTGCGGCCCAGCGTGTAGCGCCAGCCGGCCAGGCGCGCGTGCGCGTCGTGCAGTTCGAGCGTGCCGACGCCGGCATGGTCGTGATGCGCCAGTTCCAGGCCTTGGCGCAGCGGCCAGGATTGCCAGTCGTCTGCGCCCGGCGCCTTCGCCAGCAGGCGGCGCTCGGTGACGACAAGCAGACCGGCATTAAAATGCAATCGGGTGTCGAGGTCGAGTTCGAGGCAGGCGACGGCGGATTCGCCTTCGGCCAGTTGCGACTCCAGGCCGGGACGCCAGGACTCGGGAAGCGGATAATTGGATGACGACATTGAAAATTCGGTTTTCTTCGGCAGGGGGCGCAGCGCGCTGCAATGCCGTTTCCGGATCGCGCGGAACGCGGCGCAAGGCCGGAAGTATACGATATGGACAGCGAATGTTGCGGCTTTGAAGTGTTCTCTTTACGATCACATTAGGACGAACCAAGCGCAACATAGTATATTACTGCGCGGAAAATTTCTTTTGTTTCCGAGTAAACCCATTTTTCAAGCAGAGCGTTATCACGTTGTGTTTTTGAAATTTTGCATCTGCACGCACTGCCTGACAGCACCGACATGAATAAAAGATACATTGACATTATCAATGTGATATCGCTGCGCGGACCGAATATCTGGACCTACCGCCCGGTTCTCGAAGCCTGGGTCGATATCGGCGATCTGGAAGACGCGCCTTCCAATACCATTCCCGGCTTCTACGAGCGGCTGAACGCATGGCTGCCCGGCCTGATCGAGCACCGCTGCGGCATCGGCGAGCGCGGCGGCTTCCTGCTGCGCCTCAAGGAAGGCACCTGGCCCGGCCACATCCTGGAACACGTCACGATCGAACTGCAAAACCTGGCCGGCATGCAGACCGGGTTCGGCAAGGCGCGCCAGACATCGAAGCGCGGCGTGTACAAGGTCGCGGTCCGCTCCCGCAACGAACAGGTCAGCCGCACCGCGCTGTTCGCGGCACGCGACCTGGTGATGGCCGCGATCGACGACCAGCCGTTCGACGTGGCGGCGGTGGTGGAAAAGCTGCGCGACATGGTCGACTCGCTGTGCCTGGGACCCAGCACAGCCTGCATCGTCGACGCCGCCGCCGACCGCCGCATCCCGTCGATGCGCCTCAATGACGGCAACCTGGTCCAGCTCGGCTACGGCTCCCGCCAGCGCCGCATCTGGACAGCCGAGACCGACAAGACGCCGGCCATCGCCGAGAGCATTTCGAGCGACAAGGACCTGACCAAACGCCTGCTGTCGTCGTGCGGCGTGCCGGTGCCGGAAGGGCGCGCGGTCGATGGTCCCGACGACGCGTGGGAAGCGGCCAACGACATCGGCCTGCCGGTGGTGGTCAAGCCGTCCGACGGCAATCACGGGCGTGGCGTGTCGACCAACCTCACCACGCGCGAGGATATCGAGGCCGCCTACAAGCTGGCGATCGACGAAGGCAGCGAAGTCCTGGTCGAGCGTTTCGTGCCGGGCGACGAGCACCGGCTGCTGGTGGTCGGTGGACGCGTGGTGGCCGCCGCCAAGGGCGAGACCGCCTGGGTCACGGGCGACGGCGCATCGACTGTCGCACAATTGATCGACAGCCAGATCAATACCGACCCGCGCCGCGGCCTGACCGAGGAATTCCCGTTGAACCTGGTGCTGCTGGAGGAAGATCCGGCTGTGCGCCTGGAGCTGACGCGCCAGGGCTATTCGCCGGAATCCGTGCCGGAACAAGGCAAGCAGGTGCTGATCCAGCGTAACGGCAACGTCGCCTTCGACATCACCGAGCGGATTCATCCGCGGGTGGCTGCGGTCGCGGCTCTGGCCGCGCGCGTGGTCGGGCTCGACATCGCCGGGGTCGACCTGGTGGCGGAAGATATCGGCCGCCCGCTGGACGAGCAGCGCGGCGCCATCGTCGAAGTCAACGCCGGGCCGGGATTGCTGATGCATCTGAAGCCGGCTTCCGGCGAGCCGCGCCCGGTCGGGCGCGCCATCGTCGACCATCTGTTCGGCGACCAGGAAAGCGGGCGCATCCCGGTGGTCGGCGTGGCCGGCAGCCATGGCACGACCCTGGTCGCGCGGCTGGTCGGGCGCCTGCTGCACCTGCACGGCAAGTATGTCGGCGTGGCGTGCGGCGACGGCCTGTATGTCAACGAGCGCCGCATAGAAAAGGGCGATTGCGCGAACTGGCAATCGGGCAACCGGATATTGATGAACCGCGCTGTCGAAGCGGGGGTGTTTGAAAACGGCTGCCGCGCCATCCTTGCGGAAGGCTTGGCATACGACCGTTGCGTGGTGGGCGTCGTGACCGGTATTGATCCGGATGCGCTGCTGCCCGATTTCTATATCGACGATGCCGAGAAACTGGTCAACGTGATTCGCACGCAGGTCGATGTGGTCCTTCCTGACGGCGTGGCGGTGCTCAACGCCGGCGACGAACGGGTGGCGGAGCTGGCCTCGCTGTGCGACGGCGACGTGCTGTTCTTCGGCCAGCATCCCGACCTGCCGCGCCTGCAGGCGCATCGCCAGCAGGACGGACGCGCGGTTTACCTGCGCGACGGGCAGCTGATCATGGCGGTCGGCACGGAAGAGTCGGCGCTGTGCCGCATGGCCGACATTCCCATGGCTGCGGGCGACGCCGAGCGGCATCTGGAGGCCATCCTGGCTGCGGTTGGCGCGGCCTGGGCGCTGGGCTTGCCGGCGGACCTGATTCGCACGGGGCTGGAAACGTTCGACAACGGATTGGCCGCGGCCAAATAAAACAATTAGGAAAATCCCGGCCGCGGCAGCGGGCGGGCTAAGAAGGAAAGCTGTTCATGGAAATATCGCGGATCCGTGCGCTGCGCGGCCCAAACCTCTGGAGCCGGCATACGGCGATCGAAGCCATTGTCCGATGCGAGCCGGCCGAATGTTCGCTGGCCTCGATGCCGGGACTGGAAACCCGGTTGCGCGCGCGCTTCCCGGAAGTCGAGTTCCTGCCGCAGGCGGACAACCCGCAGCCGGCGTCGCTGGCCCATGCGCTTGAAAGCGCGGCGTTCTGCCTGCAGGCGCAGGCCGGCTGCAAGGTGGCGTTCAGCCGCACCGTGCAGACGGTCGAGCCGGGCGTGTACCAGGTCGTGGTCGAATACACCGAGGAAGCGGTCGGGCGCCTGGCGCTGGAGCTGGCCGAGGAGCTGTGCAAGAGCGCGATGGATGACCGTCCGTTCGACCTGGCGGGTAGCCTGGCGCGCCTGCGCGAGCTGGACGAGGATGTGCGCCTTGGTCCCTCCACCGGGTCGATCGTGGATGCGGCGCTCAAGCGCGGCATCCCGTACCGCCGCCTGACCGAAGGCAGCATGGTGCAGTTCGGATGGGGCAGCAAGCAGCGCCGCATCCAGGCCGCCGAGACCGACAGCACCAGCGCCATCGCCGAATCGATCGCGCAGGACAAGGAACTGACCAAGGCGCTGCTGGACGCGGCCGGGGTGCCGGTGCCGCGCGGGCGTTCCGTGGACGACGCGGAGCAGGCGTGGCAAGTCGCCAGCGAGCTGGGCGGCAGGGTGGTGGTCAAGCCACGCGACGGCAACCAGGGCAAGGGCATCACGGTCAACATCAGCACCCGCGAGGAAATCCTGACGGCGTATGCGGCCGCCAGCGAAATCAGCTCCGACGTGATCGTCGAGCGCTATCTGCCCGGGCACGACTTCCGTCTGTTGGTGGTCGGCAACAAGCTCGTGGCGGCGGCGCGGCGTGCACCGCCGCAAGTAATCGGCGACGGCATGCACAGCGTGCGCGAGCTGGTCGAACAGGTCAACCGCGACCCGCTTCGCGGCGACGGCCATGCGACCTCGCTGACCAAGATCCGGTTCGACGCGATCGCGCTGGCGACGCTGGCCAAGCAGGGCTATGACGCCGACAGCATCCCGTCCAAGGGCGTCAACATCATTCTGCGCAACAACGCCAATCTGTCCACCGGCGGCACCGCGACCGACGTCACCGATGACGTGCACCGCGAAGTGGCCGCGCGCGCGGTCGAGGCGGCGCAGATGGTCGGGCTCGACATCTGCGGCGTGGACGTGGTGTGCGAAAACGTCATCCAGCCGCTGGAAGCGCAGGGCGGCGGCATCGTCGAAGTCAACGCCGCGCCCGGCCTGCGCATGCACCTGCAGCCGTCGTTCGGCAAGGGCCGCGCGGTGGGCGACGCGATCATCTCGATGATGTATGCCGACGGCGACGACGGCCGCATTCCAGTGGTCGCCGTTTCCGGCACCAACGGCAAGACGACCACGACCCGCCTGATCGCCCATATCCTCGCCAGCAAGAAATTGCGGATCGGCATGACCGGCACCGACGGCGTCTACGTCCAGGGCGAGCGCATCGATACCGGCGACTGCAGCGGGCCGCGCAGCGCGCGCAACGTGCTGCTTCATCCCGACGTCGACGCCGCCGTCTTCGAGGTGGCGCGCGGCGGCGTATTGCGGGAAGGTCTCGGTTTCGACCGTTGCAACGTGGCTGTCGTCACCAACATCGGCGTGGGCGACCATTTGGGTCTCAACTACATTTCCACCGTGGAAGACCTGGCGGTGGTCAAGCGCGTGATCGTGCAAAATGTCGCATCGACCGGCACGGCGGTGCTCAACGCCGCCGATCCGATGGTGGCGGACATGGCCAAGGCGTGTCCGGGAACGGTCACCTTCTTCGCCGCTGACCGCCATCATCCCGTGATGGCGACCCATCGCGCCAAGGGGCTGCGCGTGGTCTTCCGCGACGGCGGGGATATCGTGGCGTCGCAAGGCGTCGAGCAGCAGCGCATTGCGCTGGCTGATATTCCGCTGACGCACAACGGTTCCATTGGCTTCCAAGTGGAAAATGCCATGGCGGCGGTTGGCGCGGCATGGGCACTCGGCGTCGACTGGGAAGTCATCCGCGCCGCACTCAAGACCTTCGTCAGCGATGCGCAAAGCGCGCCGGGGCGGTTCAACCTGTTTTCCTATCGCGGCGCCACCCTGATCGCCGACTACGGTCACAATCCGGACGCGATCGCCGCGCTGGTGGCGGCGGTGGAAGCGATGCCGGCGCAGCGCCGCTCGGTCGTCATCAGCGGCGCAGGCGACCGGCGCGACGAGGACTTGCGGCGCCAGACCGAGATCCTTGGCGAGGCGTTCGATCGCGTCGTGCTGTACCAGGACCAGTGCCAGCGCGGCCGGGCCGACGGCGAGGTGCTCGCGCTGCTGCGTGCCGGCCTGGCAGGCGCCAGCCGGGCGCGCGACGTGAAGGAAATCACCGGCGAATTCCTCGCCATCGATACCGCGCTGGCGGACCTGCAGGCAGGCGATCTGTGCCTGATCCTGATCGACCAGGTGGAAGAGGCGCTCGCGCATATCGCGAGCCGCGTCGCCGAAAGCGCATGAATCGGGGCGGCGGGCGCGGATCGCGGCCGCCGCCCCTCGTACGTGACGGCGCCGGTTTCATCCGGTTAACCGACACGATGACGGACGCGTAACGGACACAACTTGTTGCAATCCTTACCGGCTATTCGCAGTTTGGGCCGAGGGTTTGACGTTAAATAAGTACGTCATTCACCGAGGGTTGTCATGAAAAAATCTTTTGCTTTTGTCCTGGCGGCGGCCGGGTTTCTTGCCGCTTGTGCAAGTCCCGGTTATTACGGGCAGAACAACACAGCGCCATATCCGCCCGCATCTCCGTCCCCATCCTATCCCCAGGCTTACCCGCAGCCATATCCGCAGCCTTATCCGGCGACGTATTCCAATGCCTACGGCACGATCGAGTCGATCCGCGTCGGTCCTGCCGCGACCAGCGGCAGCGGCACGGGAGCGGTGGTCGGCGGCCTCGTCGGCGGCTTGCTGGGCAACCAGGTCGGCGGCGGCAACGGCCGCGCCGCCGCCACCATCGCGGGGGTGATAGGCGGCGCGATGGTGGGCGACCAGATCGAGCAGCGCAATGCACAAGCGCGCACCGCCTACCAGATCGGAGTGCGGCTCGACGGCGGCGGCTACCAGACCGTCACCCAAGACAGCGTGGCCGGTCTTCAGGTCGGCAACCGCGTGCGCATCGAGAACGAACGCGTCTATCGCAATTAGCGCATCGGCCCCACGCAGCCCGCCGCAGTCAAACGCCGCCTCACGCCGAACTGCCAGGGCTGCGGATAGTCGAATTGTCATCGAATCGCGGTTCTCGTGCGTATCCGGCTGGCGGAGGCGCGCCGAACTGCGCGAAGGAGGTTGAAGTGAGCATCCTTGACACGGTATTTCGGCGGCGCGAGCCTGCCGTCAAGTACCGCACCATCGACGGCGGCCATCCCGCGCCCTATCCCGACATGACAGACGAGCAGTTGTACAACTACGAAATGACCTTCAATGTCCCGAAAAAGACGTTCGACAAGCCGCCCGGCGGCCCTGCGGCGACCTCGGACGCAACCGGGGATGCGATCGGCGCCGGCGGCACGGTGCTGCATGGGCGCGCGGACGCGGGCGAACCGAATGTGACGGCATTGCGCACCGCCGGCAGGCAGAGCGCGACAGGCCGGGGGCAAGGGCGCACTCGCACGGGCAGTCCCCATGTCTCGCTCGCGCAGTCCGACAGCGACCCGGAGGTGACGCGCACGCTTGCTACCGAACGCATTGCGGCGGCGCAGCCGCCCGCGCCGCTCGACTTGTCCAAGCCGGTACGCACCATCACCACCAAGCAGCCGGTGGAAATCGTCACGACCAGGGCTCGCCATCCGCTGTTCAAGGTGCTCGGCTATATCGGCGACGATGAGGTGGTGACGATGTTTACGCTGGACGGGCAGATATCGGAAAACGGTCCCTGTTTCCTCGAGAACGTGCCGCAAAAACAATCTCTGTATGTCAACATCTATCCGAACCGTTCGTTCGGCGGGCGCGAGCGCTTCTTCCTGACGCAGCACGACTCGCGGGAAGCCGCGGATGCCGCAGCCACCGGCGAGCGCATCGCCTGTATTCCGCTGGAATTCGATTTGTAGGCATGAACTTTTTGCAAAAGATTTACTCTTGATCAGGAGTCGCAGCCCCGCGCGGGATGACGATGCAGAACGGCGCGTCGCTTATCCGGAGCCATGAATTGATTCCGGCGCCGCGCAGGAAAGGTGCCGGCTTTGCCGCTGATTGTGGCCGCAAGTCCGGTCGTAGCGGCCGACCGCATCCGCGGTCCCCCCCGGCCCGTCCATTTTCAAACAATAAAACAAGGCATGAAGACGGTACGCGGAGATGAAAAACTGGAGCGCGTGTTCTGTGGCGGCAGCAAAATGGCACGGCGCATGCGCGCGTTCGACTGGTCGCAAAGCGCGCTCGGACCCGTCGCCGGCTGGCCGCTGGGGTTGCGCGGGGCGCTCTCCATCATGTTCGGCAATCCGCATCCGATGGTGATCTGGTGGGGGCGCGACCTGATCCAGTTCTACAACGACCGCTATGCCGAACAGATGCTGGGCCCGGATCAGCCGTGGCCGCTGGGGCGCTCGGCGCGTGTCCTGCTCGCCGACGCGTGGCTCGACATCGGGCTGCGCGTCGAGTCCGTCATCCGCTGCGGCGAGGCTGCCGGCGACGAGGAATTGCCGCTCATTCTCGAACGCAAGGGATTCCTTGAAGAAACGTATCACAGCTTTGCATACGTCCCGTTGCCCGACGAATCCGGCAACGTCGGCGGGGTCGCCTGCCATGTCGTCGAACGCACGCAGCAGGTGCTGGGGCGACGACGGCGGCAAACGCTGCGCGAGCTGACGGCATGCGCCGGCCACGGAGATTCGTGTTCGGCGGCGGCGCTGCACGCCGCCAGCCGCATCCTCGCGTCGAATCCGCACGATGTTCCTTTCGCGCTGATCTACCTCAACGACAGCGAAAGCGGCGGCATCCGCCTGTGCGCGACGGCCGGACTGTCACCCGGCGCTCCCGGCGCGGCACCGCTGTTCGATCGCGACACGCTGGCCGCCGAGGCGGACGGCTGGTCGATCGGCAGGGTGATGGCGACCGGCCGCAGCGAGGTGGTTTCGCGGCTCGGCCGCCGCTTCGGTGCGCTGCCGGGCGGCGCCTGGCCGGAGCCGCCGCATTCCGCAGTGGTGATGCCGATCGGATCGTCGCAGGCATGCGGCGTGGCGGGCTTGTTGATCGGCGGCGTCAGTCCGCGCCGCGAGCTCGACGACGCCTACCTGGGATTCTACGGATGCGTTGCCGATGCGCTTGGCGAACTGGTTGCCGTGCCCGCACCGGCAGCGCATGCCGAGCCGGCCCCGGCACCGCCGCCGGCCCCGGGAGCGCAGGACGGGCACGAGGCCGCGGAACGCGCGCGCATCGAGGATGCCCTGCGCCGCAGCGAGGCGCAGCTCGCCATCGAACTGGCGAGCATGAGCCGGCTGCACGATCTCAGCTCTCGCCTGCTCGTCACCAGCGACATGCAATCGGCGCTGTGCGAAGTGCTCGACGCGGCGCTGCTGATGCTGGGAGCGGCGATGGGCAGCGTCCAGCTTTACCAGCCGTCGACCCACACCCTGGAAATCGTCGTGCAGCGCGGCTTTGATCCGGCCTATCTCGACCGCTTTCGCACGATAAGCGTGGACGAGAAATATGTATCCGCAGTCGCAGCGCGCAACCGGCAACGGATCGTGGTCGATGACTTGCACCTTCATCCGGATGGCTCCTCCTTGCGGGCCATGGCTTCGGCCGCCGGTTACCGCAGCATCCAGTCGACGCCGCTGGTGAGCCGCAACGGCAATTTGCTGGGCGTGCTGTCGACCCACTTCCGCCATGTCCACCGGCCGTCCGAGCGCGACTTGCGCATGCTGGACCTGTATGCGATCCAGGCGATCGACCAGATCGAGCGCATCCGCGCCGAAGAGGCGCTCAAGGAAGCGGACCGGCGCAAGGACGAGTTCATCGCGACGCTGGCGCACGAGCTGCGCAATCCGCTGGCGCCGATCCGCAACGCGATCGGAATGATGCAGGTGGCGGCGGAGCGGGGCGGCCTCGCGCGGCTGCAGCAGATGATGGAGCGTCAGGCGGATCACATGGTGCGGCTGGTGGACGACCTGATGGAGGTGTCGCGCATCACGACCGGCAAGATCGAGCTGCGCCGCAGCTTGCTGCGGCTCGCCGACGTGCTCGACGGGGCGGTCGACACGAGCATGCCGCACATCGACCAGGCGCGCCACCGCCTGAGCGTGTCGATCGCGCCAGAGGAAATGCTGCTGGAGGGCGATCCGGTACGCCTGGAGCAGGTGTTCGCCAATCTGCTCAACAATGCCGCGAAATACACGGAAGACGAAGGTCGCATCTGGCTCAGCGCATGGCGCGAAGGCGGCGTGGCGACGATCGAGGTGCGCGACAGCGGGCTCGGCATTCCTTCCGACATGCTGCCGCACGTGTTCGACATCTTTGCCCAGGCGGGCGACGCGGCCAGGCGCTGGCAGGGCGGCATCGGGATCGGCCTCTACCTGGTGCGGCGCCTGGTCGAAATGCATGGCGGCAGCGTCGACGCCAGCAGCGCCGGCCCGGGCAAGGGCAGCCGCTTCGTGGTGCGCTTGCCGCTGGTCGAAGGCTGTCTCTTCCGGCCCGCCCCGGGACAAGCGGAGCCGAAGGCCGCGCCATTGCGCCGCAAGCGCGTCCTGATCGTCGATGACAATCACGATGCGGCCGAAAGCCTGGCCATGCTGCTGGAACACTTTGGCGCCGAGCCCCGGGTGGCGCATGACGGTCCAGCGGCCCTGCAGGCGCTCGAAACGGACTGCCCGGAAGCGGTGCTTCTTGATATCGGCATGCCCGGCATGAATGGCTACGACGTGGCGCGGCGTATCCGGCAGCAGCCACGCTTCGATGGGCTGCTGCTGATCGCGCTGAGCGGCTGGGGCGGCGAGGAAGACCGGCGGCGCTCCAAGGATTGCGGCTTCGATCATCACCTGGTCAAGCCGGTCGACATCAACGCGCTGCGCGCCCTGCTGGATGCGCACTGAAGCCGCCGCGCCGCAGTCCTGATCTGTGTATCATTCGGCCTTTCGAACAGGACAATACCGAATGAACATCAAGCCTCTATTTGCCATGGCGCTCCTTGCGCTGGGCACCGGTGCCGACGCGGGCAGTGCCGAGCCGATCCGGATCGGCATGATCGACGGTCTGTCCGGTCCCTTCGCCAACGCGGGGCAGGCAGTGGTGCGCAATCTGAGCTATGCCATCGAGCAGGTCAACGCGCGTGGCGGCGTGAAGCTGCCGGACGGACGCCATCCGCTGGAGCTGGTCACTTACGACAACAAGCAAGGCGTGGAAGAAGCGCTCACCGGGCTGCGCCATTTCGCCGACCGGCGCATCCGCATCATCGCACAGGGCAACAGCTCCGCGGTCGCCCTGGCGCTGAGCGAAGCGATCGACAAGCACAACAGCCGCACGCCGGAGCAGCGCATGCTGCTGCTGAACTATGCGGCGGTCGACCCGGCGCTGACCAACGAGAAATGCAGCTTCTGGCATTTCCGCTTCGACGCCAACTCCGACATGCGCATGCATGCGCTGACCGAAGTGATCAAGACCGACCGCAGCGCCAGGCGCGTCTACCTGATCGGCCAGGACTACAGCTTCGGCCAGCATCTGGCCCGGGTGGCTCGCGACCAGCTGGCAGCGAAGCGCCCGGATATCGCCGTCGTCGGCGACGATCTGCACCCGATCGGGAAAATCAAGGATTTCTCGCCTTACGTCGCCAAGATCCGGGCCAGCGGCGCCGACACCGTCGTCACCGGCAACTGGGGCAATGATCTCACCCTGCTGGTCAAGGCCGCGAAAGACGCCGGCCTGAACGTCAAGTTCTACACTTTCTACGGCAACAGCCTGGGGGCGCCGGCCGCCATCGGTGACGCCGGCGTAGGCCGCGTGCGGGCGGTGGCGGAATGGCACCCGAACGCCGGTCAGGACGCCGCCGATTCGGCCAGCGACGCCTATTACCGCGCGTTCCGGCGGCGCTATCCGCAGCCCGAGCAAGATTACCTCCATCTGCGCATGCATGTGATGATCGACATGCTGGCAAACGCGATCGAAAAGGCAGGAAGCGTGGACGCCGCGGCGGTGGCAAGGGCGCTCGAAGGCGCGAGCTTCCGCAACGCGTTTCACGAGGCCAGCATGCGCGCCGCCGATCACCAGCTGCAGCAGCCGCTGTACGTGTCGGTGATGCGCAAGTCGGGCGACGGCGGCGTGCAGTTCGATAACGAAGGCAGCGGCTACGGCTTCCGCACGGAGCGCTACCTGCCGGCATCGTTCTCGGCCTTGCCGACCAGCTGCAGAATGCAGCGGCCGCGCTAAGCAGGCGCGAAAAAAAGCCCCGTCGCAAAACGGGGCTTTTCACATGGCGCCGGACTGATTACGCGGCCTTCAGGCGCGGCTCGCTCATTTCTTGCAGCAGCTCGAACACTTCGTCCTTGGACAGCACGTAACGCTCCAGCAGCGTATCCTTCAGGTCGGCGATGGTGGACTTGTAACCCTTGATCGCTTCCAGCGTACGGGTGTACAGTTCGTCCGCCTTGGCTTCCACCTGCTTCAACGATTCCTCGTGCGACTCGCGGTGCAACTGGGTGTAGTCGAGCTTGGAGCGCGAGTACATCGACAGGCGGTTGACCATCAGGTCGAGCTTGGCGGTGACTTTCTGGATATCGTTCTGGCTGCCCACGGAAATGCCGCGCGCGCCATAGAACAGTTCTTCCGCCGCCACGCCGCCATAAAGCTGCATGATGTCCTGCTCCATTTCTTCCAGCGTCTGCAATGCCACATCGTCTCCGGACGACAGCACGTAGCCGAGCGCGCCGATCTTGGATACCGACTCGGTGCTGATCTTGAGCAGGTGCGACTTTTCCTTCACCTCGTCCCACGACATGCCTTCGCGCAGGTACGGATCGATCTGCATGAAGAAGTGGCCCAGTTCGTGCAATGCCACGCGCTCGCGCTGCTTGTTCATTTCCGCCGTGGTCGCGCGGTCCGTCATGCCGATGGTCGAGCGCTCGAAGGCACGGAACAGGACATCGGTCGTGATCAGGATCTTTTCCTGGATCGCGATCATGCTGGCGCGGTCGACCACGGTTTCCAGCAGCGCCGGACTCAGGTTGGCGGTGATTTCCGCCGCGTAGTCGAGGTTCAGGTGGGTCCAGTCGATGCAGGCCGGATCCTTCTTCGACAGGAAAACCTTCAGCAGTTCGCGTCGCTCCGACTTGTTCGGCAGGCGGAAGTTGATCTTCACCGAGAAGCGGCGCAGCATCGCCTCGTCCATCTGCGAATTCATGTCGTCGAAGTTCGACGCCACGACCCAGATCACGCCTTCGCCTTCATCGCTCTTGACGCCGTCCAGCAGCGACAGCAGGGTGTTGGCGGTGTCGTCTTCCCACTTCTTTTCGCCGCGGCCGCGCGGCATGAACAGGCTCTGCGCCTCGTCCAGGAAGATGATGCACTTGCCTTGCTTGCATGCCTTCTTGTAAATCGCGTTCAACGCCTTCGAGCCGCCGCCGACGAAGCCGGATTCCAGCGCCGAGCCGGAGGCGGTGATCAGCGGTACGTCGAGCTTCTTCGCCAGGTAGCCGGCCAGCTTGGTCTTGCCGGTACCGGCCGGGCCGGTCAGCATCACGTTGAACGGCTTGTCAATGTTGTGCGAACGGTAAACGTCGCGGTTGCGGATCATTTCTTCCAGGTGCGCGACTTCCTGCTTGATGTCTTCCATGCCGACCAGGTCGTCCATGCTGCCCTTGAGGTGCTCGGGCTTGATCATCGACGCCGGCGCACCGGTCATGCCCGGGATGCCTTTCTTCATGGCGAAAACAATAAACAGCAGCAGCACGATGCCGAAGGCATTGCGGGCGAGCAGGGTGCCCGCTTCGCTCCACATACCGCCTTGCTCGGCGTCATCTGCCAGCACCGACTTGTGGCTGTCGAGATATTCTTCCTTGGCAATCGCGTAGGGAATCGCGTTCTTCAGCAGCACCTCGCGCTCAAGGTTGGCGTGCGTCGTGCTTGGCACCTTGACCACATGGATCTGCGGCGCATCCTTGTACTTGATCACATAGCGCGGAAAATCCGACAGCGGCTTGGCCAGCAGCAGGTATTCCAGGCGAGCCTTGTTGGCGGCCAGATGCGTGATTTCGGAAATGTCCTGCGACTGCACTACCGGGCTGGTGTCGCGCAGGGCGATCGGCTTGTACGCAAATGCCACTGCGGCAGCCGCAATCAGCGCAATCAGCGCGGCACGCACGTAGTTGTTTTTTGAAATTTCGAAAAATTTTGAAAAATCAGGCATTAAGAAGTCCTTAACAATCAATTTGCTCATGCAACATCATGTTGCACGTATCGTTTCTGATCAGCACACATAGGACCAAGCCAAACGGGCAGAGTTGCCCCGGACAAAAAAAAATTTCGACTTTCCGATCATGTAAATGCCGAACGGTCAAGCTCGAAGTGCCATGTGCGGCAAAGAAGATGCTGAATGTGTAACGCCGGAGGCTCAGCGTTGACTGGTATGCAAGTACAGCGAGGTTTCGCGCAGTAATTGCTCGAACTCCAGCGGGGACAGCGGCTTGCTGATGCAGGAGCCTTGCACTTCGTCACATGAGGTATTGGAGAGGAATTTCAAGTGCTCGTCGCTTTCGACGCCCTCGGCGACGACGGATAGATTGAGCGTGTGTGCCAGATTGATAATGGCTTCGGCCAGCTTCCATGTATTGATCGCTTCCGGATGTTGCTGCACCAGGAAAGAGCGATCCAGCTTGAGGGCGTCGAGCGGGAAACGGCACAGGTAGGCCAGCGAGGAATAGCCGGTGCCGAAATCGTCCACCGACAGTTTCAGGCCGAGCGCCTTGAGGTCCTTGAGCAGTCCGGCGGCCAACACCGGGTCTTCCATCAGGCCGCTTTCGGTCAGTTCCAGTTCCATCTGGTGCGCGGGCAGGCCGCTGGCCCGCAGCGCCTGCTTCACCAGCGTCAACAGCTTGCGGCTGCGTAGTTGTCGGGCCGACAGGTTGACCGATACCTTCAGCGGCTTGCGGTAACGCGCGGACCATTGCTGCGCCTGCGCCGCCGCGTGCTGGATCACCCAGCCGCCGATTTCGTCGATCAGCCCCGATTCCTCCGCCAGCGGAATGAACTGGGCGGGCGGCACGGCGCCGAGATGCGGATGGGTCCAGCGCAGCAGCGCTTCCATGCCGGTCATTTCCATGGTGCGCAGGTTGACGCGCGGCTGGTAAAACACCTCGAACTCGTCGCGTTCCAGCGCATGGCGCAGCGCGCCCTGCATCAGCAGGCGCGCGCGCGACGCCTCGCCCATCTCGGGGGTGAAGAAGCAGTAGGCATCGCCGCCCGAAGCCTTGGCGCGGTACAGCGCGGTATCGGCGTTGCGCAGCAGCGCCTCGCTGGTATCGCCATCCTGCGGGTACATGCTGATGCCGACCGAGGCGGCCGCCTTGACTTCATGGCCGGCGATGATGACGGGCGTGTCGAGCGCCGTGCTCAGCTTTTCGGCGATGCTGATGGCGGATGTGTCGCCGTTGCGGCACTCAGCCAGCACCACGAATTCGTCGCCGCCCAGGCGCGCCACCATGTCGTCCGGGCGCACGCATTGACGCAGGCGGGCGGCGATTTCCTTGAGAAGCACGTCGCCGGCGCCATGGCCGAGCGAGTCGTTGACTTCCTTGAAATTGTCGAGATCTATGAAAAACACGGCCTCGCACACGCCTTCGCGCGGATTGGTCAGGCGCTGCTTGAGGCGCAGTTCCAGCATGGCGCGGTTGGGCAAGTCGGTCAGCGCGTCGCAGGTGGCCAGCCGTTCCAGCGAGCGCGCGGTCCGCACTTCATGCGTGACATCGCGGCTCACGCCGCGGTAGCCGCAGAACACCCCGTTTTCGCTGAACGGCTCGCCCGAGATGCGCAAGAAGCGCACGATGCCGGGATGGGCGGACCATTCGGCGGGATAGATCAGGTCCTGGAAAGGGCGCCGCTCCCTGATCGCGTCCTTGGCGGCGATGAAGCCGGGCGCGCCGGAGTCCTGGACGTGGGCATCAAAGGAAGAGCCCAGCAGGTGCTGCGCATTGATCCTGAGCCGGCTGTAGATTCCTTCGGAAAAGAACGTGAAGCGGATCTCGGCATCGGTTTCCCAATACCAGTCCGACGACAGCGACGTCAGGCTGCGAAATCGCTCTTCGCGCCGCGCCAGTTCGCGCTCGGCTTCCAGCTGCGCGGTGATGTCGCGCGCAATCGAAACCACGCCGAGCTTTTGGCCGCTCTGCCGGTCGTGCACGGCGCGCGTGCTGGCGCCGATCCACACCCAGTTGCCGTTCTTGTGCCGGAAGCGGACGTTGGACAGCCGGCGCCGCTTGCCCGACCTGGCCGCCTCCAGATCGGCCGCCAGGTCGTCCGGGTGGATGTAGTCGTACAGGCGGGTGCCGATCAGTTCCTGCGGATCGTAGCCCAGCGTATCCTTGTGCGACGGCGACGCGTACACATACACGTTGTCGGCGTCGCTATGCGAGATCATGTCGTGCGCGTTTTCGGTAAGCAAGCGATGCACTGCTTCGCTCTTGCTCAGGCGCGCCTGGGCGTCGTGGTGCTCGCTGACATCGACCAGCGTCCCGACATAGCCTTTGTGGCGCCCGTCGGCGAAAAAACGCGGCGATGCCGCGCTCATCATCCAGCGCGTCGTTCCGTCGCTGCGGATAATCCGGTATTCGACGCGGTATTCACGCTGCTCTGCCCGGGACTCACGGATCACCGCAACCGCGGTTTCGATATCATCCGGGTGAACAAATTGTAACCAGTCAAGAATATTGATTTCCGGCAGCTTAGTGACAGTCGCCATGCTGGCCGGATTCAGATAGATGACGCGTGCGTCGGCGTCGGCCTCCCAGACGACCACGTTGACATGGTCGGCTACGTAGCGCAACAAATGTTGCGCACTATCGACATTGTCTTTCTGGATCATCACTGGGATAACAATATGGGCTCGTTGCAAGGTTGGCCAAGTCGCGGGCGGCACGGCCATAATTTGTACCATCTATGGTACACCAAGCAACTTTTCTTTACTTATTTTTAACAATTTGTATCGTATTTACACTCCACCCCGTGGCGGGCGATGCGTCAACACGATATCTGCTACGGTAGGATGAGGGACTTTTGCATGAACTGTTTCTATAACGCACTATGAGACTGCTGCTGGTTGAAGACGACCCGATGATTGGGGAAAGCGTACGCAAGGGCTTGCGCCTGGATGGCTTCACGGTCGACTGGGTGCAGGATGGGCGCGCCGGCGAGCATGCGCTCGATGAAAAGGTGCATGACCTGCTGCTGCTCGACCTCGGATTGCCGGGTAAGGAAGGACTGGACGTACTGAAATCGATCCGCCGCAAGGGCAATCGCATTCCGGTTCTGGTGCTGACTGCGCGCGATGCCGTGCCGGACCGCGTCGCGGGGCTGAACGCGGGCGCTGACGACTACCTGATCAAGCCGTTCGACCTGGAAGAACTGAGCGCGCGGATCAGGGCCCTGCTGCGGCGCCAGGCCGGCCGCGCCGAGGAAGTGATCGTGCATGGCGAACTGACGCTGGTGCCGGCCACCCACGAGGCGAGTTTCGGCGGCCAGCCGCTGGCCTTGTCGGCGCGCGAATTCGCGCTGCTGGAGGCACTGCTGGAGCGGCCCGGGGTGGTGTTGTCGATCGCCCAGCTGGAAGAAAAGATCTACGGATGGGATGATGAGGTGGGCAGCAACACGATCGAAGTCTATATCCATTCGCTGCGCAAAAAACTCGGCACCGGCTTCATCAAGAACGTGCGCGGCGTCGGCTACATGATCCCGCCATTATCATGAAATCGATCCGTCATAACCTGTTGATCTGGCTGTCGGCCGGACTGTCGGCCGGCATCATCGGCGCGGGCGGCATTCTGTACGTGCAGGCGCGCCAGGAAGCCAACGAAATCTTCGACTACCAGATGAAGCAGCTGGCGGCATCGCTTCCCAACCAGCCGTTCGCACCGCTGTCGCCATCGCATCCGGCCCAGCCCGACCTGGAGCGCGACATCGTGATCCAGATCTGGGATGGCAGCGGACTGCGCATCTATCACTCGCATGAACAGCTGGCGCTGCCGCAGCGCGCCGAACTGGGATTCACCACGATCCGCACGCGCAACGGCCCTTGGCGGGTGTACAGCATGCAACGCGGCCATACCGTCGTGCAGGTGGCTCAGCCGCTGTCGGCGCGGCGCGAGGTCGCGGCCGACATGGCTCTGCGCACGGTCGCACCACTGATGCTGCTGTTTCCGTTTCTCGGCGCACTGATCTGGATGACCGTGGGGCGCGGCCTGTTGCCGGTCAAGCGCGTGGCGCAGGAAGTGCAGTCGCGCGACGCCGCTACGCTGTCGCCTATCGCCGACGACAGCCTGCCGCAGGAAATCAGGCCGCTCACGCACGCCCTCAACGATCTGCTGGGACGGCTCGATCATGCGCTCGACGCGCAGCGCGCATTCGTGGCCGACGCCGCGCACGAGCTGCGCACCCCGCTGGCGGCGCTCAAGCTGCAGATCCAGCTGGCCGAACGCGCCGGCGACGAAGCGGAGCGGCGCGCCGCCTTTGCCGAGCTGCGCCAGGGTTTCGAGCGCGCCATGCACCTGGTGCAGCAACTGCTGACGCTGGCGCGCCAGGAACCGGACGCGTCCGGCGCGGCGCACGTGAAGCTCGATTTGGCCGAACTGTCGCGCACGGTCGTGTCAGAGTTGGCGCCGCTGGCGGCGGCCAGGGAAATCGACCTGGGAGCATTGGCCGATAACGCCGTCGCGGCCAGCGGCGACCCGCAAGCCTTGCGCATCCTGCTCGTCAACCTAGTGGAAAATGCGATCCGCTATACGCCCGAAGGCGGCAAGGTCGATGTCTCGGTCCTGTACGACCAGGGCTCGCCGGTGATCCGCGTGCAGGATTCCGGTCCCGGCATTCCGGAGCAGGAGCTGGGCCGCGTCTTCGACCGCTTCTATCGGGTGCCGGGTACGCGGGCGTCCGGTAGCGGGCTGGGGCTGGCGATCGTGCGCCGCATTGCCGATGGGCACGGTATCAGGGTCGAACTGCGCAATACCGGCCATGGCTTGTGCGCGGAACTGATTTTTCCGCCGGTCGAAAAGGGCGCCTGAACCCGGCGCAAGATTTTTAAGTTCAATTTAAGTTTGCCTCCTTACGATGGACTCCATGTTGGAAAGCCTTCCATGAAAGGAGTGCATCGTGAAACAGAGAACTTTCAAGCGCGGCGTGATCGCCGCATCCCTTGTTGCCCTTTCCGTTGCCGGTTACGCGCGCTTTGGCGAGACCGGCTGGGGAAGGGCCGACGCCGCTGTTCCCACGGCGGGCTCCCAGCCCGCACAGTCGGTCGTGACCTCGGTGCCTGGCATCGCGACCGCCACCGATTTTTCCGGCATCGTCCAGCATTACGGTCCGGCGGTGGTCAACATCAGCGTCGTTGGCAAGGCCGAGCGCACGCCGGCTGTCAACGACATGCCGGAACTCGATCCGGACGATCCATTTTCGCAATTCTTCCGGCGCTTCGCGCCCCACATACCGCGCGGCCCGCGGGGCGGCTTGCTGGTGCGCGGCCAGGGATCGGGCTTTATCGTGAGTCCCGACGGTCTGATCCTGACCAATGCGCATGTGGTCGATGGCGCGCAGGAAGTAACGGTCAAGCTGACCGACCGCCGCGAGTACAAGGCCAAGGTGCTGGGCGCCGACCGTCAGAGCGACGTCGCGGTGATCCGCATCGATGCACACAATTTGCCGACGGTTAAGATCGGCGACCCGGCCGCAGCGAAGGTCGGCGAACCGGTGCTGGCCATCGGCTCGCCCTATGGCTTCGAAAACTCGGCAACAGCGGGCATCATCAGCGCCAAGTCGCGTTCGCTGCCTGACGGTACCTATGTACCGTTCATCCAGACCGATGTCGCCGTCAATCCGGGCAACTCTGGGGGGCCGCTGTTCAACATGAAGGGCGAAGTGATCGGCATTAATTCGCAGATCTACAGCCAGACCGGCGGCTACCAGGGATTGTCGTTCGCGATCCCGATCGATGTCGCGGCTCAGGTGCAGGATCAGCTCGTGCGCCACGGCAAGGTGTCCCGCGGCCGCCTGGGCGTGACCATCCAGGAAGTGACGCAGGGGCTGGCCGACTCCTTCGGACTGCAAAAGCTGCAGGGTGCGCTGGTCAGTTCGGTGGAAAAGGGCAGCCCCGCCGACCGTGCCGGACTGGAGCCGGGCGACGTGATCGTCGGCTTCAACGGGCATGAAATCAATCGCTCGTCGGATTTGCCGGCGCAGGTGGCGAGCGCCACGCCCGGCACCACGGTGAAGCTGGACGTGATCCGCAAGGGAACGCCGAAAACCCTGTCGGCGAAGATCGAGGCGTTCAAGGACCAGACGCTGGCGCAACGCGGCGACGCACAGCAGGAACAGGGGCGACTCGGCCTGGCCGTACGGCCGCTGGAGCGCGGGGAGCAGCGCGAGGCGGGCGTGCAGGGCGGCCTGCTGGTGCAGGGCGTGAGCGGACCGGCGGCGAATTCGGGCATCCAGGCCGGCGACATCGTGTTGTCGTTCAACGGCACGCCGGTCAGCACGATCGAGCAATTGCGCTCGCTTGTCGCCAAGGCCGGCAAGCACGCGGCCGTGCTGGTGCAAAGGGAAAACGCCAAGATCTTCGTTCCGATCGAGCTCGGCTGACAGCTGCGCCGGTGACGCATCTTTCCTTGTAATGCATGCCCCGTCATCCTATAAATGGGTGATCGGGGCATGATCCCTCCATCACCGGACTGCGGCATGGAACACACGGCTGACGAACACGTGAAATACAAGGGCTACACGATCTTTCCGATGCCCTCCCTGAGCGCTGGCGAGTTGTGGTTCGGCGGTTACGAAATCACGAAGGATGGCACGCCGGTCTGCGTCCGCAAAAACATTTTTCCCGGCTTCTTCTATTCCGAAGCGGCGTGGGTCGACAGCATCGAACACGCGAAAATCGAGATCGACAACCTTGCGATGTAACAGCATCGCAACGGATAACGGGCGCCGCCGGCCACTTTCCTTGCTCGCTTTGACAACGCGCCGGAATCCACTCTCGCATCGATACCTCGGCCGCCGGTAGGGACATAGGCGGAATGAATTGCAATTGAAATCCGACAGGCATAAAGTTCTATAGAGAAACAGACGGCATCCGTCGGAGCAGCCTCTTGCTGTTCCCGACAGGAATGATTCTCCGCAGTGGGCCACGCGAGCATCGCCTGCACCGGAGCCCGTGAACCGACTTATCGCGCATCGCGACATTAACGGATATGAACAAAGAAATGCCCCAGGACGATTGGGATCCCAGGTCGGAAGCCGTGCTTGACGACCAGATCGCCAGCTACGACGAAATGCGCCGGGGTTGCCCGGTCGCGCACAGCGAATACCTGCACTGGTCCTTGTTCCGTCATGAAGACGTCGTGCGCGCGCTGCACGATCACCGCACCTTCAGCAATGCCGCTTCCAGTCATCCGTCGGTGCCCAACGGAATGGACCCGCCGCAGCACACCCTGTACCGGCGCGTGATCGAGCCTTATTTCAGCGCGCAGCGGATGCATGCATTCGAGCCCGTGTGCCGCAACATCGCCGTCAGTCTGGTGGACGACTTGCCGGCGGAGGGTGAAATCGAATTGATGGCGTCGTTTGCCGAAGAGTTCGCGCTGCAGGCGCAGTCGGCGTTTCTCGGCTGGCCGGCGCAATTGAATGAGCCGCTGCGGCGCTGGACCCGCAAGAACCATGCGGCGACCCTTGCGCGCGACCGGAAGGCGATGGAAGAGGTGGCCTTCGAATTCGACGGCTATATCCGTGCATTGCTGGCGCAGCGGCGCGCCGACCGCGACGGCACGCCCACCGACATCACGGCTTGCCTGCTGCGCGAGCGGGTGGCGGATCGTTTGCTGAACGACGAAGAGATCATCAGCATCCTGCGCAACTGGACTGTCGGCGAACTAAGCACGATGTCCGCCAGCGTCGGTATCCTGGCCCACTACCTGGCGGCGCGGCCCGCGCTCCAGGAGCAACTGAGGGGCCAACCTTCGCTGCTGCCTGCGGCCATCGATGAAATCCTGCGTATCCATGCCCCGTTGATCGCCAATCGGCGCATCACCACGAGCGAGGTGGATGTCGGCGGTCGCCGGCTGGCTGCGGGCGAACGCGTGACGCTGATGTGGGCCTCTGCCAACCGGGACGAGGCGGTCTTTGGCGACCCCGATGAATTCAGGCTCGACCGCGACCCGTCGAAAAACCTGCTATATGGCGCCGGCATCCATGTCTGCCCCGGCGCGCCGCTGGCGCGCATGGAGCTGCGCGTGATTCTCGAAGAACTGCTGCGGGGCGGCCGCCGGCTTGAGCTGGTGCCGGGCAAGGCGCCGGTCAACGCCGTGTATCCGGCAAGCGGATTCGCGGCGTTGCCGTTGCGAATAACAAGCTAAACAGCGCGCCACTAGAGGATCAATTGCCGGCGGCGCACCTGCGGATCAAATATTCAGGCGCGTGATCTTGGTGCCTTCCAGCGTCAGGTTCGCCATCAGGCCGGCGTTGGTCATCACGAACGCCACTACCGGGCCAACCGCCGAGGTGGTATCGATGTCGCCATTGGCGCCAACCTTGATGACAGCCACGGAGGCATCGACGCCGACCGACCAGCCCTTCGCGGAGCGGAACTTGCTCAGCGCGTCGGGCGTCATGAACAGGAAAATGATGGCCTTCGACTGCGCACCGATCTGCAGTCCGATCGACACCGACGCCAAGCTGTAGTAGCCGAGGGCTTCTCCCTTCGTGCGCAGGACGCCTTCGCCGTACTCGCCGCCGACGCCGAGGCCGGCTGCGATGACCGACGGGAAGATCAGCATGCCATTGGACTTGGCGACGATATCGCGCGATCCCTTCACGCTGGTGTACAGGCGTTCCAGAGTGGAACTCGCCGCCGAGTCGATTCCCTGGCGCCGCTTCGCGGCTTCGGCGTTCGTGTTGGTTGTGGTGGTCGTGGTCGCGGTCGTGGTGCAGGCCGTGACCGCCAGTCCAGTTGCCGCCAGGGACGCTGCCTTGAGCATGAAATCGCGTCTATGCATACCGTTCTCCGCTGAATCGAACAAGAATTCAGGCGCCGGATCGACCGCCCGGCACACCCTCTGGCAATCTCTTGATCGCCATCGTTGTTCAGTATGTGCGCAATGCGGCGCTTGTCCGTGATAGTTGTGGATGGATTGATTTCGGTCAGTGGTATTTTCCATCCGTGCCCCTGTCAAGCGCACGGCCACGGCATAAGCTTTTCTTTGGTGGCTCCCCCGTGGTTGCCTGCATTGCGAAAGCGTGCATGCCGATATGTGGAGGATTTGGACGATGCCTGACGTGAATGCGGAACAGGTGTTTTATTACCGGCATGGATTGCCAGTAAGGATCATGCATTGGATAAACGCGCTGGCGTTTTTCCTGCTGCTCATGAGCGGTCTGCAAATCTTCAACGCCCATCCGGCACTCAACTGGGGAAAGTCCTCGTATGACGGAAAGCCACCGCTGCTTCAACTGGAGGCAAAGCGGCGCGCGGATGGACAACTGCAGGGAGTCACGCGGCTCGGGCGGCATGAGTTTGCCACGACCGGCATTCTCGGCGCATCGCGCAATGCCGATGGCGAACTGACGGCGCGCGGATTCCCGGCCTGGGCGACGTTGCCCGGGCCGCAATGGCTGGCGATGGGGCGGCGCTGGCATTTGTTTTTCGCCTGGGTATTGGTGATCAACGGTATCGCCTATCTTGGCTATGCCATTTTCAGTAGGCACCTTGGACGCGATCTTGCTCCGTCGCGGCGCGACTGGCGCTCGGTCGGTACATCCATCAAGGAGCATCTGTTGCTGCGCCATCCGCAGGGAGAGGCGGCCAAGCATTACAACATCTTGCAGAAGCTGGCCTATCTGTCCGTCATCTTCGTGCTGCTGCCGTTGATGATGATCACGGGCTGGTCGATGTCGCCGCGGCTCGATGCGGTGCTGCCGGGCTGGGTCGATCTGCTCGGTGGGCGGCAATCGGGCCGCACGATTCATTTCATCGTGGCATGGGCATTGTTCGGCTTCGTTCTGATCCACGTTTTCGAAGTGATCGTCAGCGGGTTCTGGAATCACCTGCGCTCGATGATTACCGGACGTTTCGGTATCCGCCAGGAGGTCACCGCGCATGACAACGTTCCACACTGACCGCCGCCGCTTTCTGGCGCGCGCTGCTGCCGGCAGCGCCGCCTTGCTGGCGGGGTGCGACCGCCTGTCCGGCGGCGAATGGCTGCCGCCGATCCTGGAGCGCGCCGAACATCTGAGCAGGGCGGCGCAAAAGCTGGTCAGCCCGCGCGGATCGATGGCGCAGGAATTCCGCGAGACCGACCTGTCGCCCTCATTTCGCAGCAACGGCACCTCCGATCCGGCGGATACGCACTATCAGGCCCTGGCGGCGGGCGGATTTTCCGGCTACCGGCTGCTGGTGTCGGGCCTGGTGGAGCGCCCGGCCGGCTTCACGCTCGCGCAGCTGCATGATCTTCCTAGCCGCACCCAGATCACGCGCCATGACTGCGTGGAAGGCTGGAGCGCCATCGGCAAGTGGAAGGGGGCGCGTCTGGCCGCGCTGCTCGACAGTGTGCGGACCCGGGCACAGGCGCGCTACGTGGTGTTTTACTGCGCCGACCCGATGGATGAACAGGGCACCCGCTATTACGAGAGCATCGATATGGACGACGCATATCATGCACAGACGATACTGGCGTATGAGCTGAACGACAAGGCGCTGCCGATCGCCAATGGCGCTCCGCTGCGCCTGCGCGTGGAACGCCAGCTCGGTTACAAGATGGCGAAATACGTGATGGCCATCGCACTCGTCGATAGCTTCGCGCATATCGGCGCGGGCAAGGGTGGATACTGGGAAGACCTTGGATACGAGTGGTATGCGGGAATCTGATCACGGAGAAAAAGGATGATCATGTCGCCGTCCTCGCAAGACGAATCGGGCAAGGAAAGCTCGACCGATGCCGCTCCCGGCAGCCTGTCATCCCGGGCAGAGGCCCGGGATGAAGTCGGCTTCCCGCAAGGGAAAACAACGCTGCTCGTGATCGATCCGGTCAACGACTTCCTTTCGGAAGGCGGTGCCGGATGGGACATGACCAAGAACACAGTGCGCTTGCACGACGTGGTCGGAAACCTGCGGCGGGCCATCGAAGGAGCGCGCCTGCGCGGGCTGCCGGTGCTGTTCGCGCCGATGGCCTATACCGAGGAAGATTATGCGCAGGGACGGCTGCAGCACCGCTGCGGCTTCAACCGCATCATGTTCGAGAAGCGCATGTTCCTGGTTGGGAGCTGGGGCGCCGATTTCCATCCCGAGCTGCGCCCGCGCGAAGGCGAAATCGTCCTGCAGCCCCACAAGGGCACCGACGTGTTCGAAACCGACCTGCCGCGGCATCTGGACAGGCTAGGAACGACCCATCTCGTCATCGCCGGCATGACGGCCAACCTGTGTTGCGAATCGACCGGCCGGCGCGCAGTCGAATTCGGCTATGACGTGACCTATCTGTCGGATGCGATTGGCGCGGAAAGCGTGCTGGGCTACGAAGCCTCGATGCGCGTCAATTATCCGCTGCTGGCCAACGCGGTGATGACCGTGGCCGAGTTCCTGAAGGCCCTCGATACGCCGCCGTGCGCGCTTCTGGACACGATTCCGGGCAGCGTGGTGCGCGGAACCGACCACGGCGACATCGGCACGGTCCTGGAAGTGGTGCCGCCGACCGAAGCGACCGACGGCTATCTGCTGGTGTCGCGCGGCATATTAAGCCACGATCTCTATGTTCCGTTCGACGCGGTGGTCAATTGCGCCGGCACCGAAATCTTCGTCAATGTCCCGAAGATGGCGGTGGACGACCTGCCGTGGACATATGCCGCATCGCGCCAGCAGCGCATGGAAAGATTCGGTCCGCAGGCGGCGAGCGTCGGCCATCACCCTGGCGCGCGCGGGCCGGACCATTGATCAGGCGCCGACTTCCACGCCAGACGGGCCGGCCGTCATTTCGCCGATCACGGCGGCATGCGCGAATCCTTCGCGCGCAAACAGCGCCAGCACTTCCTGCACCGCGTCGGGAGCGCAGGACACCAGCAGCCCGCCCGAGGTTTGCGGGTCGGTCAGCAGCATCTGCTGCACCGGCGTAACGGCGTCCGACAGTTGTATGTCGTGGCCGTAGCCGCTCCAGTTGCGCGCCGACGCCCCGGTGACGAATCCCTGTTCGGCCAGATCCTGGACTTGCGGCAGCAGCGGAACCTGGGCCATGCTCAGGCGCGCGCGCAAGCCGGCGCCACGCGCCAGTTCCAGCGCATGACCGAGCAGGCCGAATCCGGTAACGTCGGTCAGGGCGTGAACGCCGGGCAGGTCGGACAGCGACTTGCCCGGCTTGTTGAGCTTGGTGGTGTTTTCGATCATCGCGGCATAGCCGGCGGCATCGAGCGCATTCTTCTTCAGCGCGGCGGACAGGATGCCCACGCCGAGCGGCTTGCCGAGGATGAGCTTGTCGCCCGCCCTGGCGTCGGCGTTGCGCTTGACCTTGTCAGGGTGAACCAGCCCCATCACCACCAGTCCGTAGATCGGCTCGACCGAATCGATGGTGTGGCCGCCCGCCACCGGAATGCCTGCCTGGGCGCAGACCGATTCGCCGCCCTGCAGGATCTGGCCGATGACGTCGAGGGGCAGTTTGTTGATCGGCATGCCGACCAGTGCGAGCGCCATGATCGGCGTGCCGCCCATGGCATACACGTCGGAAATCGCGTTAGTGGCGGCGATCCGCCCGAAATCGTAGGGATCGTCCACGATCGGCATGAAAAAGTCGGTAGTCGCGATCAATGCCTGCTCGTCGTTGAGCTTGTATACCGCGGCATCGTCGGCAGTCTCGATGCCGACCATCAGTTCTTTCGGAACCGGAAATCCGCTCGATTTCTTCAGTATCTCGGCCAGCACGCCGGGCGCGATCTTGCAGCCGCAGCCGCCGCCGTGGGAAAAGGATGTGAGTTTGATGTCGTGCCCGGTTGCGGTGTTCATTGTTTGCCAGTCCTTGTGCGTGCGTCCCGCGTCGCAGGATGCGGGATCAAATTATCCAATAATTGCAGCAGCGCCGCTTGCTCGCGTTCCGGGGCGAACAGTCCGGCACGCGCATCGCATTGCGCAAGCAGCTGCGCGTAATAAGCTGGCTCGGAAACCGCCCGGTCGATCAGGCGAGCCAGCGCGGTGCTGTCCCCGAGCGGGAAATACCCGGAGTAGTCGTCGCCCAGCATGCCGCGATTGCCGGAAATGTCGCTCGCGAGCACCGGCACGCCGCTGCGGATCGCCTCGATGATCACGTTGGCGCCGCCCTCCATCCTGGAGGCGAGCACCGTCAGGTAGCTGCGCCTGAGATACTGGCGTGCCCTGGCGTGCGGCACCGGGCCGAGCCAGCGGTAACGCGCGACGGACTCTTGCGTTTCCTGCGCCTGCTCTCCCAGTTCGGCATCGAGCGCGGCGCCGATATGAGTCATGCGCACGCGAGGCGCGGCGACCAGAGCGGCAGCGCGCATGAAGGTGAGCGGGTCCTTTTCCGCGCGCAGGTGGCCGACCATGGTGATGTCGAGGAAGCGCGCCCGGGCGGAACGCGCGAACGGGGACAGCGCCGGCGCCGACTGGTGGATCACGCACGCCTTGGCGCGCTCCGCATCGTCCAGTTCCCGCAGGCCTTCCGCCTGCAGCAGCACCAGCCGGGTGGCCAGCGCCAGCGACTCCTGCGAGCTCGCATCGGAGCGGATGTCGCGGTACAGGTCGGTGCCTGTCAATACGACGATGAGCGGACAGCCGGGCATTGCGCGTGCGGTCGCGGCGATCGAATTCGCCGAGCGGCGCGCATGCAGCGCAATGACAGCATCGCATTGGCGGCCATCCCACTCAGGCAGCAGCGCCACCCGGTAATGCGCGCGCAAGAAGCGCGCCCAGCGGCTGGCGGTTTGCCAGTTGCCATTGTTGGCATTTGCGGTTGCCGGGCTGATAATAGCCACCTGCGGTTTAGTCAATTCCACGTCCCGTGTTGCTCGATGCGCGCGATTATACGCTTGCGCAACGCCGCGCAGAGACGGAAAACCGAACCGATTTTCTGTGGACGGAGCACCGATAGATGGCGAACAAAGGCAAGAAAGCCGGACAAGCAACCGGATCGGAAGCCGGGCTTCCGCATCTCGATACTCTCAAGAAGCTGCGCATCGTGATACGCGCGGCGCAACGGCATTCGGCCTGGATCGAAAAGCAATGCGGAGTGGCAGGCGCCCAGCTCTGGCTGATGCAGGAACTGGAGGAAATGCCGGGTTTGCGCGTGGGCGAAATCGCCGACCGCATGGCGATACATCAGACTACCGTCAGCAACTTGCTGGACACGCTTGAAAAGCGCGGCATGGTGGTCAAGACGCGCGACCCCGTGGACCAGCGGGCTGTCAGGCTGGCGCTGTCGGACGACGGACGCAAACTGCTGGCGTCGGCGCCCAAGCCGGCGCGCGGACTGTTGCCGGAGGCTCTGCGCCAGATGGAGCCGGAGCAATTGGCGCAGCTCGATCGCGGCCTGCAGGAGCTGTTGGACAGCATCGGCATGCTCGATGAAAGCTACGGACTGCAGCCCATGCCTTTCACCATGTGAAGTGCAATTCGCCTTGCCAGCCCACCTGCTCCTTGAGCGGTGACAAAACATCGCAGCGGCGCGCGCGCGAAGATTCCAGCAGAATCATCCGATCCGGGAATCAGCAAGAGGGGCAAGGTCATATGTACGCAATCCGTTCGGTCTTTGGCAGGCGCTTGCGCATCCCGTGCGCGTCGGTCCTGATGGCACTATGCTGCCATGCGCAGGCGGACACCTCCTTGTCCGGAGACCACGGGCAGGCTGGCGCGGCGGGAATTGCGCGCGGCCTGGGCTTCGTCGCGCCTGATTCCGCCCACGGCACGCGCTGCCCGGATGCGCCCGCATGCGACGCGGGCGATGTGCAGCGCGGCGGTTATCTGCTCGGGCTCAGGAATTTCTTCGACCCCGGGCGACTGTTCTCGCGCCTCGGGCTCTTTGGCCGCGACGCGCGGCAGGATGGCCACGATGGCTCCGACTCGCAATCCGGTGCGGGCGGGAACGCGCCGGGCCTGAATCTGCATCCGCTGCCTGGGAGCGCGATCGAGGCGCGCTATGGCTGGAGCGGGCTGACGTATATCGCGCGCGACGAGTTACCTTTGCAGCCGGGATTGAAGACGCGCGGCGTCAAGTATGCGCTGTATGTCGACGATTGCGCCCGGCTGGAGGGGATGTTCGGCCGCGCGTCCGGCCAGGATCGCTACGGACTCGGGTTCGCGCAGGATAACTGGAGCGTTTCCCTGGCCACCGGCGCGGGAGACGCGCGCATGTCCCTGCATGTCGGGTATGCGATCCCGCTGGGCCAGTCCGGCGGTACAGCCGCCGCGTGCAACGTCGCATCGAGCGCCGGCCTGCGTTCCTTAAGGCCCGGCGCCTGGCTCGATCAATAATCAATAGGCATAGTAGGGGCCCTTGCCGCCTGGCGTATCCCTGCCATGGATGGCGGTAAACACGCTGCGCCCATAGAAGAACGGCAATCCCCAGTCGAAGTACGACGACCACAATGAGGCAGGCGTCGTATTGTCGATGCCCGACATCGGGCCGGCCAGCGTCGGGAACGCGACGAACGAAGGATTGGCGTGGAACAGGTTGTCGGCATTGGCGACGCTGAACGACACTGTGCCGCTGGCACCGCCCACCTTCACTCCGATCATGGTCGCCGTCAGATTCCGGGTAAAGGGCGGGCAATAGAAGCCATGGTCGTAGCCGCTGCAAATAGTGATGCCGGCGTCGTCGAAATAGATGGCATTGGAGCCGCTGTCGATGAAGCTCTTCGCGTATGTGCGATTGTTGTAGATCGTCGTGAAATAGCCTGAGGCGGGGTCGAGGTTGAACACCTTTGCCGATCCGAGCGCATTGTTGGACTGCGTTCCGATGCCGAAGATCAGCGAGCCAGATACGGTTGCCGCGCCGCCCGGCGCCACTCCCGGCAGCTGCACCACGACGCCGTTATTGTCGGTTGCAAATCGTGCTACCGGATTCGGTACCTGCTGCGCCAGCGGCGCGGTGGAGGGCGAGCAGGATGAAGAAGTGCAGGCGTAATAGAAACCGTTTTGCGCGGTGGTGCTGCACAGATCGCCGCAGTCCTGGTCCAGGGTGCCTACCCCGAGCACGCCATTCGCTCCGAACTGGGCGGCAGTGGTGGCCGGCGTAAGGGAATTCGAACATGCGTCCGGGATGGCGGCAAAACCGGCATCGCCTACCACGTGGACGGGCAGGGCGGAGACGCGCTGGCCGGCCAGCTTCACGTCGGCCGACCTGACCGGGCCCCAGACGGAGCTGCCGTCGGCGAATTGCACGCATTCCGCCAGCGCCAAGCCTCCCGTTTGCAGCTGTGGAAAGGACAACGCCGACTGCGAAGACGTCGCCGCGAGCGCCGAGGCGAACAGCCGGAGACCGTTGGAACCGGTATCGAGAAGCACATGATCGATGGAGCGGCACCTCACTTCGCTGCCTGGTTCGCAAACCGTCACCGTGACGTAGGGGATGTTCACGTTGTTGGACGGGCCGAGTTCGACGCTCACGGCCATCACGTTCGAGGTGGCACTGGCCGGCGACGATACCGACGTATTGGAACTAGGGGCGGCGGAATCCGAACCGCCCCCGCCGCCGCATGCAGCCAGCGAGGCGATCAAGGCGCACGACAGAAAAGCTGAAATCAAACGCATTTTTATTCCTTATTGCACGACGTCCGCGCCCACACCCTGCGGCAGCGCCTGCGGCAGATAGGCGCGTCCTGAAAACGCGCCCATGCGGCCGTGAGACTGGATCACCAGGTCCGGCTGGCTCACCACCGCGTGACGCTGGGCCCGGTGCTTGCCCTGCATTGCGGTGGCAAAACGATCAAAATAGGCGCCGAGCAGTTGCCGGATGTCCGGCAGGGAGGGGCCTTCCCACGCGATCGCGAAGACTTTTCCGTCCAACGAAACATATTCCCGCACCACCGTGCCGGAAGGCAACTGGATCTCGTGCACGCTATAGCTGCCCGCGCCGGGCATGACCTGCGCCTTGGCGTGCATGGCCGATTTGTCGGCCTGCACGGATTCCACCGTGCCTCCCAGCGCCGCATGCGCCAGGCCGGAAATGCAGAATGCAGCGGCCGCGACGGCGGCCATCAAGTTTTTTTCGATCATGTCAGTGTCCCGGATGCGATGCGCGCAGCGACAGAAGCGCATGCAGGATGATCGCACCGAAGGTGGCGGTGCCGATCCCGCCGAGCGAGAACTGCCCCAGCTTCAGCGTGAAGTCGCCCGCGCCGAGCACCAGGGTGACGGCGGCGACGATCAGGTTGCGGTTATTAGAAAAATCGACCTTGTTCTCGACCCAGATGCGCGCACCGGCCACCGCGATCAGACCGAATACCACGATCGACACGCCGCCCAGCACCGGGCCGGGAATGGTCTGGATGAGTGCGCCGAACTTGGGCGAAAAACCCAGCACGAGGGCGATCAGCGCCGCGACCACGAACACCAGTGTCGAATAGATCTTCGTGACCGCCATCACGCCGATGTTTTCGGCGTAGGTGGTGACGCCGGTGCCGCCCACGCTCGCCGACAGGATCGTGGCCACGCCGTCGCCCACGAAGGCGCGGCCCATGTAGCGGTCCAGGTTCTGGCCGGTCATTGCGCCGACCGCCTTGATGTGCCCGAGATTTTCCGCCACCAGGATAACCGCCACCGGCGCCAACAGGGCCATCGCGTCGGCCTTGAACACCGGCGCCACGAATTGCGGCACACCGAACCAGGCGGCGTTGGCGACCGCGGCGAAGTCGATCGGCTTGCCCAGCCCTGCGCCATTGGTCAGCAATGCGTAGATGACGTACGCCAGCAGCAGGCCGATCAGGATCAGCAGGCGCTGCACCATGCCGCGAGTGAAGACGGCCACGGCGCCGACGCAGAACACCGTTACCAGGGCCATCCAGGCATCGAAGTTATTGCCGGTCACGCTTTTGACCGCGATCGGAGCCAGGTTCAGGCCGATCACCGCCACCACCGCGCCGGTGACCACCGGCGGCATCAGCTTTTCAATCCAGCCGGTGCCGACGGCCATGACCAGCAGGCCGATCAGCGCGTAGACGACACCGCAGGCGATGATGCCGCCCAGCGCGACTGCGGTGTTGGTGTTCGGGCCCTGGCCGGCATAGCCGGTGACCAGGATGACCAGGCCGATGAAGGCGAAGCTCGAGCCGAGATAGCTCGGGACGCGACCGCCGACGAACAGGAAAAAGAGCAGGGTACCGACGCCAGACATGAAAATGGCGAGATTGGGATCGAAGCCCATCAGGAGCGGGGCGAGCACGGTCGCGCCGAACATGGCGACGACGTGCTGAATGCCCATGGCGATCGTCTGCGGCCACGGCAGGCGATCTTCGATGCCGATGACCGGCCCGAGGCCGTCGTTGGTGTTGCGGCGCATGCGCCAGGTGGGGAAATAGGGGCCTGCCATCGGGATCTCCAGGAGTATGCAACCGGCTGCCGGGCAGCCGGATATTGAGTCAGTATTAATTTACCGACGGAAAGTGTATTGAGGTACGGAATAAATGACAATCGCTGGCGCGAAAAGCATTACACTTTCGTGCTATTCCTTGGCTGAACCGCACGGTTCGGTGCCAAATTCATAACGTCACACTTCGAAACACCGATGAAACAAGATCCACGCTTCCCCAACCTGCACATCCTCGACCACCCGCTGATCCAGCATAAGCTGACGCATATGCGTGACCGCGACACCTCGACGCGGACCTTCCGCGAGCTGTTGCGCGAAATTACTCTTCTCATGGGGTACGAAATCACGCGCAATCTGCCGCTGACCACGCTGCGTATCGAAACACCGATGCAAAGCATGGATGCGCCCGTGATCGCCGGTAAAAAGATGGTTGTGGTGCCGGTGCTGCGCGCCGGGATCGGCATGAGCGACGGCTTGCTGGAACTGGTGCCGTCCGCGCGCGTCGGCCACATCGGCGTCTATCGCGATCCGGACACCCACCGCCCGGTGGAGTACCTGGTGCGCTTGCCAGATTTGGCAGAGCGCCATTTCATCCTCTGCGATCCCATGCTGGCGACCGGTAACTCGGCGGTGCACGCGGTAGACGTGCTGAAGAGGCGCGGCGTCAGCGACGAGCAGATCGTGTTCCTGGCGCTGGTTGCCGCACCTGAAGGCGTTCAGGTGTTCCAGAACGCGCATCCGAATGTGAAGGTCTATGTGGCGTCGCTCGACGAGCGCCTCAACGAGCATGCCTACATTATTCCCGGGCTCGGCGACGCCGGCGACCGCCTGTTCGGCACGAAATAAGTCGGAAGCAGGGCGCTCGCACGCCCCGCCGCTTGGCATTACCGCTTGCGCGCCGCGAGCGCCTTGGTGACTTCCATTTGCGACTGTTGGAAACCGGCGCTCGGCACGATTTCCTTGCTGCGGTCGGAGAGCGCATCGAGATTGGCGACGAGCTGCTCGACCGCGTCCGGACGTTCGCCGATATGCACGCCGTCGCTCAGCGTAACGTAGGAACACGAGAAGGTGCCGGCGCCGGCGCACAGGATGGCGCGGGTCGGCGCTTCGCGCGATGCCAGGTAGAGCATGCCGGGCGTGACGCTTTCCGGCGTCAGGAGCGCCAGCACCTCGGCCGGCATCAGGTCTTCCGTCATGCGAGTGGCGGCGGTCGGCGCCAGGCAATTGACCCGGACTCCGTATTTTTCGCCTTCCAGCGACAGCGTCTGCATCAGGCCGACCAGCGCCATCTTGGCCGCGCCGTAGTTGGACTGGCCGAAATTGCCGAACAGCCCCGACGATGAGGTGGTCATCACGATGCGGCCGTAATTCTGCTGTTTCATGATGTCCCAAACCGCCTTGGTGCAGATGACTGCACCCATCAGGTGCACGTCGACGATCGCGCGGAAGTCGTCCAGTGTCATCTTGGTAAAACTTTTGTCGCGCAGGAATCCGGCATTGTTGACGAGGATGTCGATGCGATTCCATTCGCGCATGGCCTGTTCCACCATTTCCTGCACACCGGCCGGGTCCGTGACGGACGCCGGGCTGGCGATCGCCTGGCCGCCCGCAGCGCGGATTTCCGCCACCACGCTTTCGGCTGCGGACAGGCCGTTTCCGGTGCCGTCGCGGGCTACGCCGAGGTCGTTGACGACGACTTTCGCGCCGCGCGCGGCGAGTTGCAATGCATGGGAACGGCCAAGGCCGCCGCCGGCGCCGGTCACGATGGCGACTTGCCCGTCGAAGCGAATCGAGTCCGGCATGGTTTGTGAGTTGGTGGTCATGATAGGAGTAAAAATAATTAACAAACGACAATATTAATCGAATTTCCGATTCGCGAAAAAAAGGGGAAAAAGGGAGAAAAGGGCCAATGAGAGGAATTGACGGCGAAGAACCCGCGTGCTCGGCATTTGGGATTGCGCCACGATTGTTACACTTCGTCGCATGAAAAAATATCTCTCGGCGCTTGTTCTGTGCATCGCGGCCGCCGCGCCTGCGGCTTTTGCAAACACCTCCGGCGAGGTCCCGGTCGGCGGCATGCTGCGCGAAGCGCAAATGCAAGGCTTGTCCGGTGCTTCCGGCCAGTTGTCGGCTTACCGGGGCAAACCTTTGATTATCAACGTCTGGGCCAGCTGGTGCGGCCCCTGTCGGATGGAAATGGGATCGCTGGAACGGCTGTCGCGCCGTTTTGGCGGCAAGAATTTCAACGTGATCGGCATCTCCACCGACGACTATCGCGAGCCTGCGCAGGCATTCCTGCGCCAGTCCGGCACGACCTTCCCCAATTTCATCGATAGCAAGCTCTTCCTTGAGAACATGCTGGGCGCCGACCGGATTCCGCTGACGTTGCTGGTGGATGCCAAGGGCCAGGTGCTCGGCAAATACTACGGGGCCCGGCAATGGGACAGTCCCGAGTCCATTGAAATGATCGTCAAGGCTTTCCGCCTCAAGATCTGAAGCATTCCGGAGTGGCCGGGGTTTTTAAAGGTCGGAGAATGTGCGGCCTCGTCGTCGCTTTCAAGGGAAGTTTCTATCCGACGCAAAGTATCATCAGCGAGGATATGGCGGTCGATCAATCGGCTTTTATCAGCTGCCTACTGTGCCGGCGACAATATTGATCGTTAAACCAATGATTGCGGCATTGAACAGGAAACTAAGCAATGATTGTGCGAGCACCGCTTTCCGCATGGGCGTCGTCGATACGCTGATATCGGACGTCTGCGCTGCCACCGCAATAGTGAACGAGAAATACAAAAAGTCCCAATAGACAGGTTTGAGCTTGTTATCGGGGAAGCGTAGCGGCTTCACTTCGGGGGCGGCCCGGTAAAACATGTGGGCATAGTGGAACATGTAGATGACGCCGACCAACAGCCAGGAGCCAAATACGGTGAAGGCGGTCAGACCGTAGTGGAACAGGCGATCGCCGCCGGACACCTGCTTGGCCGAAGCCAGTTCCACCATAATGGCCGCGAGACTGAGGACGGCGCCCAGCGACATTATGACCAGCACGAAGACGGCGTTGTTATCTTCCTGTTTCGCCAAGCGATGCATACGTGTCTCGTCGCTATGGGCGATCAGCCAGCATATCAGCGCCAGGTAGGACCAGACCGCGACGTTCCATGCCATCAGCATGCGCACCACCGGACTCCACGCACCGGGAGCGACGAAACCGGCGATGGCGCCGCACAGGAGTGATCCCATCAGGCGCGGGTGGGAGCGCAGGAGCATCAGGCGGTCGCGCATGTCGATTCTTGAAAATGGCGGGCGGATTAATAGTTTAGCAAGCTCACAGCAGTAGAACTGAGCTACTTGGATAACGAACAATGCACGACAAACCATGGCAACATCAATACGAATTTTTCCAGGTGGACCGATAGGTGTTGATCGTCGCTCGTGCGTCCCGGCGCGCCTGCGAATGTAGACGCTGTCGACGGGCAATCCTACCGTCCGCATTATATTTCGTGACGCGTCACAAAAAGCCCTTGATCTTGAAGGCAAAAACGAAAAGACGACATGGAAAGTTTTTTGGCATAAGACCGATGTGGGGACCAAAGTAGATTTAGAGGGCCTTCAGTCCCAGTCATAAGTTCGCATAATTTATATTATGTCAAATACGCGCTGCAAGTTAATGGCGCAGTTGATAGCAATGCGGACACGAGTAAGCGGACACAAAACCCCCCTATATCGAATATGACGGACGCATCCATGGCTGGTGCGCTTGCATCGATAAGCGGAACAGGAGGATTACACGTGAAAATTCTTCATGCCACGCCTTTTAAGCCTCACTGATTCTGATTGGCGGATGGGAAATTGTAATAAAGCTTATTCAGGTACTGGGCCACCGCCTCGATATCGGCCTTGCTCCACCGTGCGCGGCTGACGCTTTCCCAGCGTCGCACTTGAGCCGTAAGGCTTGTCCAATCTGTGACAAGACCGCGCTCGCGCCAATGCACCTGCTCTGTATGACATGCAACACAGTGTGTCGAGTAAAGCAATTCACCTCGCGACAACTGTGCTTCCGTTGCTGCTTCCACAGCGGGACACGCCCCTATGAGGCACGATACGCATGTAGAAAAAAATAACCTCTTCCATGGCGACATTTTGACTCCCGCATATACACGCCGACCTCGGTATTGCCAGCCACTCGGCAGGACGGCTTGACATGTTCCAGGGCAAGGCGACATTAACTTCCACCGTTTCGGCCGCTCACAATCATCAATGCGATACAAGTGCACCGACCCGATTGATCGAAATCGACGTCATGAACTGAGAACGCCTTGCGTACGTTATACCGTGTACGGTACGCGGCCCAATTGAGCTTGCACAGCGCGTAGTCATGTTCGCTGTTCTACATTGAATTTGCCGTCATTTCATTACTGGGGCAATGTCGAACCCGAAATCCGCTTTTCTCTCCAAAACGTCAGCGTCCACAAACGGCACATGGGAAGGTACTGGAAAGGATCTTTATCATGACCAGCAAGAAAATTTCTGTTTTGATTTCTGCCGCAGTATTGGGCCTTTCAGCATGTACTGTCCCGCCGACCCAGGAACAATCGGGGATGGTGATAGGCGGCGCACTCGGCGGAGTGCTCGGCTCCCAGGTAGGGGGCGGCGAAGGCAGGACGGTGGCAACCATCGTTGGCACGCTCGTCGGCGCGTCGATCGGAGGTGCCGTTGGTCGTTCCATGGATGATCAAGACCGTATCAAAGTTGCGCGCAGCCTGGAGACCGTTCGCACCGGCGTCGCTTCGCAATGGCGCAACCCGGACACCGGCAATGAATATACGGTAGTCCCGACCCGCACCTATGACTCAGCCGGAGCTCCCTGCCGGGAATACACCGTTAACGCGACTATTGGCGGAAAGCGCGAAAAAGTGTATGGCACCGCCTGCCGCCAGCGGGATGGAAGCTGGAGAACAGCAGGTTGAATCGATTGCGAACTGGCCCCCTACTCAACGCGGTGCGCAGGGAATCGAAAGTTTGCGTTAAATCAGACCTCCGCATAGGCAAGCGGGCCCACCGCACCGCACTGCCTAGACTGATCTTCAGACACCCGTGCGTATCGAGGAGGTGCAACATGGATGACCGCAAATCTGATCAACTGTCGGACGGGAAAAGCACCTTGCTCCAGAAACTGGACGCCGTGGGCTGGGGCCTCTTTCTGATCTGGATGGGGGCGGCTTTTCTGACAAACATGCGTTGGGGATTCGCCTTGATCGGGGTCGGCGTTATCGTGCTCGGCGGGCAGGCGGCGCGCAGGTATTTCCAGCTGTCCGTGGACTGGTTCTGGCTGGTGCTCGGATTCGTGTTCGCGGTCTGGGGCATTCTGGAATCATTGCAGTGGCAGTTTGGCGAATCATTGATACCCGGCGGCCTGCTGCCCGTCGTGTTCATCGTCGCCGGGATTGCCCTCGTCGCTTCCGCCTTGTGGCGCAAGTCGCAACATTAATCGCGCACCACATCACGCCATGTCTACCGGAATATTCAACGATCGTGTCGACGCCGCCCGGGCCCTTTTGGAGCGCCTCCAGGAGTATCGCGGCCGCAATCCACTGGTACTCGCGATTCCGCGCGGCGCGGCGCCGATGGGGCAAATTCTCGCGCAACAGCTCGACGGCGAACTGGATGTCGTATTGGTCCACAAGCTCGGTGCTTTGCTCGATCCGGAGCTCGCTATTGGGGCCATCGATGAAAGCGGGTGGACCTATCTCGCGCCGATGATCGAAGAGCTTGGGGAGACGCACAGGATGATCGAACAGACCAAGGCGCGCCAACTGGAGACATTGAAAAAGCGGCGCGCGCAATACACGCCATTCGCGCCGCCGATCGACCCCAGGGGCCGTATTGCGATCGTGGTGGATGACGGTCTGGCCACGGGGGCAACGATGATCGCGGCGCTCCATGCTGTTCGCGCCAGAAAACCTGCGGAACTGATATGCGCAGTGCCGGTTGCGGCGGCCGACAGCCTGCAGCAGATTTACCCGCTGGCCGACAAGGTGGTCGTTCTGCAAGTGCCGTCGTACTTCGGTGCGGTCAGCCAGTTTTACCGGCATTTTCCTGCGGTCACGGATGAGGAAGTGGCACACATCCTTGCGGTAGCGCGCACGCCTGCTGCGCATACTTCGCCTGCCTATGCGCCGGAGCGCCAAACCGGCAAGAGAGAATAGAACTATGGATCCAAATTGAAACCCGACACAGTTCCTTGCGCAAAGAGCGTGGCAAACATTTTTCCCGACACCGGTTTGCACAGATAAAACCCCTGGGCCTGCCTGCAGCCCTGCTCCCGCACATAGGCCAGCGCTTCGCGCGACTCGATGCCCTCCGCAACCACCTCAAGCTGCAATGCCGTACCCAACGCGATAATCGCATCGGTAATCGCCCGGTTCGACGCGTTTTGGTCGAATCCGAGAATAAATTCCTTGTCGATCTTGATCTTATCGATGGGAAGGTGGCTGAGATAGCTGAGGCTGGAGTAGCCTTTCCCAAAATCGTCGAGCGCGACTTTAACCCCCAGCTCGCGCAAGCGCTGTATCGTCCGGATCGCGTGGTCGACGTTGTCCATCACGGCCGTTTCTGTCAATTCAATCTGCAATGCATCGGCCGGGACCTGCTTTTCGCGCAGCCTGCGTTCGATGTCATCGACAAAGCTGCGCAATTTGAATTGCACAGGAGACACATTGACGGAGATCGGGATCAAGGGCAGCCCTTGCTGCCGCCAGCGATGCTGCTCGCGAGCGATTTCATCCAGCACCCAATCGGTCATCCGACTGACAAGGCCTGACATTTCTGCAATCGGCACGAACACGTCCGGCCCCACGCGCCCGTTTTCCCAGCGAATGAGCGCTTCGGCGCAGAGCACCTTTCCCGAACTGATTTCGACAATCGGCTGGTATGCCATGCTCAGCTCACCCTTGCCGATCGCCCTTCTCAATTCATGTTCGATGCGGGAGTGCGTGATTGATTGAGACGCCAAATCGTCGGTATAGAAACGATAGCTGTTCCTTCCGGAATCCTTGGCCGCGTACATCGCAGCATCCGCCCGTCGCAGCAATTCATTGAGCGTTTCTCCGTCGCTGGGAAACAGGCTGATGCCTATGCATGCCTCCACCGTCAATTCAATGCCATCTACATTGACCGGCTTGCCGATGAGGTGGATTAGATCGGCTGCAACAGTATGCGGAAGGCGGCGTTCATCTACTTGCGGCAACAGGATGACGAACTCGTCGCCGCCGATGCGCGTGATGACGTCCTCGCCGCGCATGCGCGATTGAATCCGCGCGGCCAATTCACGCAACAGCTTGTCCCCGACCTCGTGGCCATAAATGTCGTTGACGGACTTGAATCGATCCAGATCGATAAACAGGACCGCAACCTGCTGGCAGGAGCGCCGGGCCTCGCCAAACAGGTGCTTGGCACATTCGTACAACAGTGCCCGATTGGGAAGCCCTGTCAGAGGATCGTGCAGCGCCGCCTTTCTTAGGCTTTCCTGCGCATGATTGCGTTCCGTGGAATCATGTGCAAAGACAACCACTTCATCGATGGCGCTTGCGGCATTGAATAACGGCGTGGCGCTCACCGTATAGTCGCGCACGCCGGAGTCAGTGATGTGTTGCACTTCGGTGGTGACCGGTTTGGCGCCGGTGAGCGCATCTCTGGCGGCCGCATGCCAGAACACGTTCTCCCCGCCCGCAGCGATCGGCATGCCCGCCCGGCGCGCGGCGGAGTTCAGATAGGTCGGCTTGAGCTGGTGATCGACAATAATGACTTGATCGATGAAGCTGTCGAAGGCGGATTTCAAGCGGGTTTCCATTGCCTGGACCTGGAGCTCGGCTGTCTTGCTCTTCGTTATGTCCCGAATCGACAAAACGGCGAAGGTTTCATTAGTACCGAGAAACCGCAGCGGCCTTCCACTGTGGCTCGATATCCATTGCCGTCCGGTACGCTTATTCCTGACCCACAAGACGATATCGGCGACTTCCTCCCCGTGCATGACACGCCATACCGGCCAGTCTTCCACTGGCACCGGCTCTGCGTCCAGCGTGGAAACCTCGAAGGTCGCGTCCAGGCCGGCTTTGGTCAGCTTGATTTCTTCCTTTGTCGTTGCGCTGAGAAAGTCCAGCGCCGCCTGATTTGCTTCGATCACCTGCCCATCCAGGGCATACATCAGCACGCCTTCATTCAAGCTGTCGAGAATTGCATGCAGGCGCGCATAGCCGTGGCGGTCACGTTTTACCGGAGCAAGCTTGATTTTTTCCATGTGAATTCATCTTGCCGAAAAATAGTTTTTGGCGAGGCTGTCGATTAGACCGCTGAAAATGCATTTCGCGCCATCGGCAAGGAACAATTCCATTAGGAAACGCTCAATGAGAAATTCTGCTTGTTGGCGCTACGTAGGCGGAGGCGGCCATCGGTACTGACTCGCCCGCGACAGACGCGACGACCGTGCTCATGGATGGCCGTGATGCGAAGGCCAGTGTTGCGAAGGCATAGGCTACTGTTGTCTGACAGGCCGCTTCATGATCGATTCGTCAGAGCTTTGCCCCCAGATACTCCACCAGGTCGTTCAAAGTGCGCAGTCGCGCATAGTCGGATTCGGGAATGTCCACCTTGAGCTTGCGGTGCAGGCCGATCAGGAAATTGAGCCAGTCCATCGAATCGAGGTCGACCTGTTCGCGCAGCGCCCGGTCGACGACGAGTTCGTTCTCATCGACTTCCGGCGCGATCGACTTGAGATTGGAGACCACCGTCGCCAGCAATTCCTGTTTTTCCATCGTATTCCCTTCAGAGTTGCTCCGGGTGCTGCAGCCGCTCCCGCACCTCGGCCAGAAACAGCGCACCGTAATGACCGTCCGATACCCGGTGGTCGCCCGACAGGCTGGCGGTGGTCGCCGGCATCGTGCACAGCCCGCCGTCCGCTGTGACCCACGCGATGTCGCGAACCCTGCCGAAGCCGACCAGAGCGACCTGCGGCGGATAGATCACGCCGAACACGCTTTCCACACCCTGCTCGCCGAGATTGGTCACCGTAATCGTCGGATCCGACATTTCGGAACTGCGTAGCGATCCGGCGCGCGCACGCTGCACGAGGTCGGTGAGGTCGCGCATCAGCTGGTCCAGCGGCTTGTCGACGGCATTGTGGATGGCTGGCGCAATCAGCCCGCCCTGCCGCAGAGAGATCGCGACGCCGACATGGATCGACCGCGACGGCCGGCGCTCCCCGTCCACATAGAAACCATTCATGTCCGGGTATTTTTTCAACGCGAGCGCCACCGCCTTGATCTGCAGCGTCGCCATCAGCAGGCGTTCGGTGATGCTGCGTTTTTCGTTGGCCGCGGCCAGCCACTGCTGCGCCTTGCGCATCGGCACGGTCTCGCTCAGGTAGTAGTGAGGGATTTCCTTCTTCGAGCGGCTCATCGCGGCGGCGATCGCCTTGCGCATCGCGGCCTGCCTGTCGGACGGAGCCGGCTGTGCCTGCGCTGGCGCTTCGAGCCGCTGCACGTCCTGCAAAGTCACCGCACCATCCGGTCCGGTGCCGGACACGCTGTCGATGTCGATGCCGTGATCTTCCGCATGCTTGCGCGCGGCAGGAGAAATCCTGCGCCGCGCGGTTGCTGCCGCTGCCGGTCGGGAGAGCGCGACGACCGGCTCGGGCATGCGCACGGGAGGAGCTTCGGCGGCAGGCACTGTCTGTGTTTGCTCCGATTCCCCCGCGCCCAGGAGCGTCGCGAGCACCGCGCCGACCGGCACGATGTCACCGGGCTGCGCCCGCAACTCGAAGACAGTGCCTTCCTGCCAGCTTTCCACATCGACCGCTGCTTTCGACGTATCGACCACGGCCACTACCTGACCACGCCTGACGGTATCGCCCGGCTTGATTTGCCACTGGAGCAGCTTGCCCTCGTCCACGTCGGCACCGAGGAATGGCAATTTGAACTCGATCATCGTTTGCCCACCGCTAGTCTGGCCGCCGCCACAATGGAATCCGCCTGCGGCAGCGCCGCTTCTTCCAGGTGCCGTGCATACGGGATCGGCACTTCGGCACTGCAGACGCGAACCGGCGCTGCATCCAGGTCGTAGAACGCGTTTTCCGTGATGCAGGCGACAATTTCCGCCGCCAGGCTGCCGGTTTTCCAGCCCTCGTCGACCACAACTGCGCGATGCGTCTTGCGCACCGACGCGAGGATTGTGTCGATATCCAGCGGACGCAGCACCCTCAGGTCGACCACTTCGGCGTCGATGCCGTCCGCCGCCAGCCGCTCGGCCGCTACCAGCGCCTTCGGCAGGCAGCCGCCATACGCATACAGGCTGACGTCACTTCCTTCCCGGCGTATCGCCGCCGAGCGGATGTCGCACGGGCCCGGCACAATGTCGGCCTCGATGTTGTACAGCTGGGCATGTTCGAACAGGATCACCGGGTCGGGATCGGCCAGCGCCGGCGCCAGCATCCCGCGCGCATCGGCGACGGTGGCCGGGGCCAGCACCTTGATGCCGGGGATGTGCGCATACCATCCTTCCAGGCTGTGCGAATGCTGTGCCGCGACCTGCCGCCCGGCGCCGGTTGCCATCCGGATCACGACCGGCACGTTGAACTGGCCGCCCGACATATGGCGCAAAGCGGCCGCCGTATTGACGATCTGGTCCAGCGCCAGCAGGCTGAAGTTGACCGTCATGACTTCGACGATCGGGCGCATGCCGCCCAGCGCCGCGCCGATGCCGGCGCCGACGAAGCCGAGTTCAGACAGCGGCGTGTCGCGGATGCGTTCCGGCCCGAACTCCTCGACAAAGCCTTTCGACACCGCATACGTGCCGCCGTACTTGCCGACATCCTCGCCCATCAGGAACACGCGCGGGTCGGTGGTCAGCGCCTCGCGCATCGCCTGGCGCATTGCCTCGCGATAGCTCATCTTCATCGCTGCGGCCCCGGCGTATAGACATCGCGCGTCAGATCCTCGACCGGCTCCCACTGCGCGGCGTCGGCGAACGCGACCGCTTGCTGCACTTCTTGCTCGGCCTGCGCGTCGAGCGCGAGGAATTCGGCTTCGGTCAGCTTGTCCTCGGCTTTCAGGCGCGCGGAAAAAGTATGGATCGGACCGCGCTTCTTCCATGCTTCGATTTCGGCCTTGTCGCGGTACAAGTCGGGATCGAACATCGAGTGCGCGCGAAAGCGATAAGTCTGGAATTCGACGAATACCGGCCCTTCCCCGGCGCGCACCTGGCGCGCGGCTTCCTTCGTCGTTTCGTGCACCGCGACCACGTCCATGCCATCGGCTTTCATGGTGCGCACGTTGTAGCTGGCCGCCTTCGCGCACAGATCAGTTTGCGATTCGGAACGCGCGAGCGCGGTGCCCATTGCATAGAAATTGTTCTCGCAGAGGAAAAGCACCGGCAGTTTCCACAACGCGGCCAGGTTGATCGATTCATGGAAGGCGCCCTCTGCCATCGCGCCCTCGCCGAAGAAGCAGGCGTTCACGCGCGAAATACTTTGCATCTTGTCGGCCAGCGCTAGGCCGACAGTCAGCGGCAAGCCACCGCCGACGATTGCATTGCCGCCGAAGAAGCGGGTGGCGCGATCGAACAGGTGCATCGAGCCGCCCCGTCCGCGCGAGCAGCCGTCGCGCTTGCCGAACATTTCCGCCATGATCGCCGTCATCGGCACGCCACGCACCAGCGCATGTCCATGCTCACGGTAGGTAGCGATGATGTTGTCCTCCGGCGCAAGCGCATGCAGCGCGCCGACCGCGACCGCTTCCTCGCCGATATACAGATGCAGAAAGCCGCGGATCTTGCCGGCGCCGTACAGCTCCGCCGATTTTTCCTCCATGCGGCGGATGCGCAGCATGTCGGTCAGCAGCGCCATGCAGATGGCCTTGTCATAAGGAACGCTCATGACTGTCCTTCCAGCGTGGACGTGTCGCCTTCCGGCAAGCCCAGTTCACGCGCCCTCAGCAGGCGTCGCATGATCTTGCCGCTACGCGTACGGGGCAGCGTCGGCAAAAAATCGATTTCCTTCGGCGCCACGGCCGCGCCCAGCCGCTTGCGCGCATGTCCGAGCAATTCCATGCGCAGCTCCTCCGACGGCTCGACTCCGCGCTTGAGCGAGACGAACGCCTTCACCACTTCGCCCACGGTATCGTCCGGCTTGCCGATCACGCCGGCTTCGGCCACCGCCGGATGCTCCATCAGCGCGCTCTCGACCTCGAACGGCCCGATCAGGTGCCCGGCCGACTTGATCACGTCGTCGGCGCGTCCGACGAACCAGAAATAACCGTCCGCATCTCGCTTCGCGAGATCCCCGGTCAGGTAAAGGTCGCCGGCGAAGCACTTGCGGTAACGCTCCTCGTTGTTCAGGTAACCGCGAAACATCGACGGCCAGCCGCTTTTGAGCGCCAGCTCGCCCTCAGTATCCGGCGCGTCGATCACCCGCACCTGCCCCTGTTCGTCGCGGGCGACGATGAATGCCTCGACGCCGGGCAAGGGTCGCCCCATCGAGCCGGGCTTGATATCGAAGGCCGGCGTGTTGGCGATCATGATGCCGCCGGTCTCGGTCTGCCACCAGTTGTCGTGGATCGGCAAGCCGAGCACTTCCTTGCCCCACCATACCGCTTCCGGATTCAGCGGCTCGCCGACGCTCGCGATGAAGCGCAGTTTCGGGAACGAATATTTTTTGGCGATATCCTCGCCCGCTTTCATCAGCATCCGGATCGCGGTCGGGGCCGTGTACCAGACGCTGACCTGCTGCTCCTGCAGGATGCGGTACCAGCGCTCGGCGTCGAACTCCGCCTCGTCAACGACCGACGTCACACCGTGCAGCAGCGGCGCGATGATGCCGTACGAAGTGCCGGTGACCCAGCCCGGATCAGAGGTGCACCAATAGATGTCGTCGGGATGCAGGTCGAGCGCGTACTTGCCGGTGGCGCGGTGCGTGACCGCCGCTTCATGCACGTGTACTGCCCCCTTGGGCGTGCCGGTGGTGCCGCTGGTGAAATGCAGCAATGCCATGTCTGCGGGCTGCGTTGCGACCGTGTCGAATGCATCGTCCGCCTCGTTCATCATGCGTTGCAGGTCGACGGCGTTGGGGATATCGGGAACCGGTTCGCCGTTTTCCCCGACCAGCAGCACGTGCTGCAAATCTGGCAGCCGGTCGCGGATCTTTTCGATCTTGCGGCGATAGAGCTGCACGGTCGTCACGAGCGCTTTCGCATTGCCAAGCGTCAGGCGCGTGACGATCGGTTCCGGACCGAAGGCGGAAAACAGCGGGCAGGCGACGCTGCCATTCTTCAGGCTGCCCAGCACCGCAATGTACAGTTCCGGTATGCGGCCGGCCAGCACGAACACCCGGTCGCCCTTGCCGACGCCGAGCTGGCGCAGCACATTGGCGAAGCGATTGGTGAGGAGGGACAGTTCGCGGTAGCTAAGAACGCGCTCGCCATCCATGCCAAGGAAACGGAACGCGATACGGTCACGCGACGCGTCCGGCAGGTGACGCTCGATGGCTTCATGCGCGATGTTGATGCCGCCGCCCGGCAAACCTGCCAGTTCCTTCCTTGCATTTTCCCAGGAAAATTCAGCCCTGGTTTCGTCGTAGTCGACCCAGTTCGGCGGGACACGGAAATCCGTTGCGGCCTTGCGGATGATAGAAGAGCGCGGCATGGCGATCCTTTCTCTTCTGCGAATTACTGGGCCATTGTGAGCCGTGCCGGGAGGGGGAGCCCTTGATTCGGATCAAATCTGCACAACCATGTGGAAGCCCGCGCGATGATGGTTGGCATACGCAGCTTCCCATGTGCAATGACTTGCAGGCATTACTTCTTGTACCGAGCAAGTGCGCGAGCTTGATTCATGACAAAGATGCGCGTTTGCGAAGCACTATGGTGAAGCAGACTCTTTCAACAGGGCTTTCCGTGAACGACGCCATCCCACCCACTGGAACGCCGACTCCCGAGCAATTGCTTGCCATCGTTCGTCAGCTCGCATACGAAACCCACCCTGGCCATTCGTATCCGGTCACCGTGGACGCCTCGTTCGAGCGCGACCTGGGATTGGACAGCCTGGCACGCGTGGAATTGATGCAGCGCGTGGAAAAGGCGTTTAGTGTTGAATTACCCGCCGAAGCTCTATCCGAGGCCGACACGCCGCTTGCGCTGCTGCGCTATCTGGGGAAGACGCCACAAGTGCGGGTGGCGGAAACCCGGGCGTCATTGCCCGGCACGCGATCCGTCGGCATTCCCGCTGGAGCGCAGACGCTGGTCGATGTTCTCGAATGGCACGCCGCACACCAGCCGGATCGTTTTCACATCCTGCTGCATGACGAGCAACATCAGGAACATCCGCTGCGCTACCACGACTTGCTCGATGCGGCACGCGGTATTGCCGCCGGTCTGGCTGGGCAAGGGCTCCTGCCCAGGCAAACCGTCGCCTTGATGCTGCCCACCGGACGCGACTATCTTGCTTGCTTTTTCGGCGTGATGATTGCCGGCGGCATCCCGGTGCCGATCTACCCGCCGGCGCGGATGGCCCATATCGAAGACCACTTGCGAAGGCATGCGCGCATCCTGTCCAACGCCGAAGCGTCACTCATCATCACCCTGGAGCAGGCCAAGCCGGTTGCCGTCATGCTGCAAGCCGCAGCGCCGTCCCTGGCGGCGATCGTCACGCCATCCGAACTGCGCGCATCGCCGGCGACATCACGCTATCGCCCGCAGGGCAGCGACATCGCCTTCCTTCAATACACCTCGGGCAGCACCGGTGATCCCAAGGGCGTCATGCTGACCCACGCCAACCTGCTCGCCAATATCCGTGCGCTGGGGCAGGCAGCGCAGGCTTCGCCGAGCGACATCTTTGTGTCGTGGCTGCCGCTTTACCACGACATGGGCTTGATCGGCGCCTGGTTCGGCTCGCTGTACTATGGCATGCCGCTGGTGCTCATGTCGCCGCTTGCTTTTCTCGCGCGGCCGGCACTCTGGCTGCAAGCCATTGCGCGCCATCGCGGCACAATATCGGCCGCGCCGAACTTCGCCTATGAGCTGTGCGTGCGGCATGTCAGCGATGCTGCGCTGGCCGGCCTGGATCTGTCGAGCTGGCGCTTGGCGCTCAACGGCGCGGAGCCGGTCAGTCCATCCACCCTGGAAGCGTTCGCCGCGCGATTTGCATGTTGCGGGTTGCGCCGGCAGGCGGTCACGCCCGTGTACGGTCTGGCGGAATCCTCGGTCGGGCTGGCGTTTCCTCCGCTGGAGCGCGGACCGCGCATCGATGTCATCCGGCGCGAGCCGTTCACCCGCCATGGCAGTGCGGAACCGGCGACCGGGGCCGATACCGCCACCCTCGCCATTCCGGGTTGCGGCCGGGCGCTGCCGGGGCACGAGATCCGGGTCGTCGATGACGCCGGCGTCGAACTGCCCGAACGCCGGGTCGGGCGCCTGGAATTCCGCGGGCCGTCCGCCACGGCGGGTTACTATCGCCATCCCGCAGCCACGCGCGCCCTGTTGCGCGACGGCTGGCTCGATTCGGGCGACCTTGCGTACATGGCGCAAGGCGAGGTCTACGTCACCGGCCGCGTGAAGGATCTGCTCAAGCGCGGCGGACGCAACCTGTACCCGTACGACCTGGAGGAGGCCATCGGCAAGCTGCCGGGCATCCGCAAGGGATGCGTTGCGGTGTTCGCCAGCCCCGACCCTGCCACCGGCAGCGAGCGCCTGGTGATCATAGCCGAGACCCGGGAACGGAACGAAGCCGCGCGCGCGCAGTTGCGCCACGCGCTTAACCAGACCGCGATCGACGTGATCGGCATGCCGGCGGACGACATCGTTCTGGTGCCGCCGCATGCGGTGCTCAAGACTTCGAGCGGAAAGATCCGTCGTCTCGCGAGCCGGGAAGCCTATGAGCATGGCACGGCGGTGAAGCCTGCCGCCATGCCGTGGCTGCAGGCCGCACGCCTGGCCGCAAGTGTCATGCTGGCCCGTGCCAGGGTCGGCGCGCGGCGCATTGCCGCATGGGCGTATGGCGTCTACGCGTGGGCTATCCTTGCCGCGCTGGCGCTCCCTTGCGGCGGGATGGTCATCCTGCTGCAACAGCCGGCACTGGGACGGCGCGTCGCCCGCTGCGGCGCACGTCTGCTATTCCGGCTTACAGGCACGCCGCTATCGGCCAAGGGCATCGATTGCTTGCCGCGCCAGCCCCATGTGCTCCTGGTTAATCACGCCAGCTATCTGGATGCCATCGCGCTGACCGCACTGTTGCCAGCCGTGCCTGGATATACCTATGCGGCAAAGCGCGAATTCGCGGAGCAGCCGGCGATGCGCAACCTGCTGACCGGGTTGGGCGCTCTTTTTGTCGAACGCTTCGATGCCCGACGCGGCGCGAAAGATGTGGAACGGATGGCTGCCGCGTTGCAGCGCGGCGAGAACATCGTCGTCTTCCCTGAAGGAACGTTCAGCCGCGAGGCCGGGCTGATGCCCTTTCATTCAGGCGCATTCATTGCCGCCGCCAGGGCGGCGGCGCCGGTTGTCGTGTCAGGCCTGCGTGGCACACGTGCGGCCTTGCGTGCCGGAACGTGGCGGCCGCACCGTTTTCCCATCGAATTTGAAGTCGGTCAAGCATTTACCCCGTCCGGCCCCGACTGGAGTGCAACGGTGCAGCTGAGCATTGCAGCACGTGCGGCGATGTCCACGCTGTGCGGCGAGTTTGCTTCTCCCGCATAAAATCATTGCGATTCATGGCGATAAATAAATTTTCCTTGGTGGGGAGCACCTGTGTCGGTTTCATCGCCTATCCTCGAAAAGCGAGCCACGGGAGCGCGATGAATGCTTGCCTCGGCACTAAGAAGCAAACACCCCAAGTCACCGAGTTCAGGCGGGATTTCACTTCCGTCTCAGTGCGATGCAGAAGACACCATCATTCACAGACCCGTTTGAGCACGCGCAAGCCCTCCTCCTCCTCCGCTGCTAACGTGAATTGATTGCACCGAGCATTTTCCAAGGAGAAAACGCCATGCAAACTTTTATTCTCTTGACTCGCCTTTCACCCGAGGCATTGAAATCCCCGTCGTCAATGGAAGATTTCGAAAAGCGGGCTGTCCGACACATCGAGCAGGAGTGCCCGGATGTCACATGGCTGCAAAGCTATGCGCTGCTGGGGCCGTATGACTATCTGGATATATTCACGGCGCCGGACATGAATGCAGCCTTGAAGGTGTCGGCGATCATTCGCACTTTCGGTCGCGCGCATTCGGAAGTATGGGGCGCCACTGACTGGAGCGGCTTCAAGGCCATCCTTCATTCCCTGCCCTCGCAATGATGTTCCATTGCGGCGACAACAGCATGCCTGCTGCGTCGCCGCCCTCCTTCGACGTCACTCTTGAATCCAAGGTGGCGTTCTTGCGGCAACCGACCAGTTTCCCGGAACCGGCGTACCGCGTGGAAGCCATTGAAACGCATATGTCATGGATTTTTCTGACGGATGGCTATGCGTACAAGCTGAAAAAACCTGTATGCCATGACTTGTTCGACTTCCGCACCATCGACGCGAGACGCCATTATTGCGAGGAAGAGCTGCGCCTGAATCGTCGCCTGGCTCCCGATGTTTATATCGGCATCGTGGCACTGGTCATCGAGGCACAGGGGCATTTGCAACTGTGCGGCGATGGTGCCGTCATTGACTGGCTGATCAAGATGCGCCGCCTACCGACGCAGCTCATGCTCGACTATGCGATCAGGAAGGGCACGGTCAGCGCGGAAGATATTCGCCGCGTCGCCGCCCGGCTTGCCGCCTTTTACCGGAACGGCATCATGATCACCATCGATCCGGCCGCGTACCGGAACAGGTTACTGCACGATATCGAGCGCAACCTGCGGGAATTGAGTCGCCCCGAATATCGGCTACCGGTCGAACGGGTGCATGAATTGTGTCGGTCGCAACGCGCGGTACTCGAGCACGGGAGAGAGTGGCTCGATGAACGGGTGCGGACGGGAAAGATCGTGGAAGGCCATGGCGATCTGCGGCCGGAACATATCTGCCTTGCGCCGGAGGTGGCCATTATCGACTGCCTCGAATTTTCGCGCGACTTGCGCATGGTCGATCCGGTGGACGAGCTGGGCTTTCTCGCGCTGGAATGCGAGCGGCTTGGCGCGGCAAAGTTTGGCATGCTCCTGCTGCACACCTACAGTGAAATTACCGGCGATTGGCCCGACGCGGCGCTCGTGCATTTCTACCAGGGCTTCCGCGCCGCCCTGCGCGCCAGGATCGCCATCCGGCATCTGGACGAGGAAAAATTCCGCTATTCAGCGGAATGGCGCCGGCGTGCCGCCGACTACTTGCGGCTGGCGGAATCGCATCAGGCCTCCATCAATTCCACGATCGATCCGCCATCATGAATCCGCGCAATCGCTTGTGCAAACAGCCCGGTGCAGCTCAATATGCCGACTTTTGCTTGCGCCGCACTCCCCTCCAGCCTGAACGGCGAGACCGTGTCGGTCACCACGATACCTTACAACGCGCTATCGGCCAGCACCGTGGGCGCATCGCCCATGAACAAACCATGCGTGGCCGCGGCAAACACCCTCTGCGCCCCCCGGTCGCGGCAGGCGCGCGCGGCCCGAACAAGGGTGGTGCCGCTGCTGATCAAGTCGTCGATGATGATCGCGTCCTTATCCTTGATGTCACCGATCAGCATGTCGCCGCTGACCACGCCGCCGCTACGGTATTTTTCAGCGAAGGCCGCGCCCACCGGCTTGCCGAGCGTTCGCGCCAGACGTTGCCTGAACTGCTCGGCCCGCTTGATGCCGCCCGCATCCGGCGACACCACGACCACCTCGCTCTCCAGCAGCAAGGGCGTGAAATGGGAGACAAACAACTGGTTGGCTTCCAGGTTCTCGGCGCCGCAACGGAAGGCGTTCTGGAAGGCGGCCAGATTATGCACATCGACGGTCACCACCGCATCCGTGCCCACCGCTTCGAACAGCGCAGCCACATAACGCGTGGTGACCGGATCGCGCGGCTTGCTTTTCCGGTCCTTGCGCGCATAAGCCAGATATGGCACGACCGCCGTCACGCGCGCGGCGGCGGCATCCTTCAAGGCGCCGATGAAAAACAGCAAGCGGCACAACTTGTCATTGCCGCTTTGCTCCCGATCCGCAAAGAGGGATTGCAGTATGAATACATCCCGGCCACGCACGTTCACCAGCGGCCGCGTCTTGTGCTCGCCATCTTCGAACTCCCTTTCCTCATGCGGACTCAAGCCAATGCCCAGTTGTTGCGCGACCTGCTCGGCAAATATCCGGCTTCTGCCGAGTGCAAACAGCATCAACGGCTGGTCTATCCTGGAAGAGTGAAGCGATACCGGTTCCGTCATTGTCATCCCCTGTCACATGGCTCACTTTGACGTATTCAATGGCGATGCAGACGGCCTTTGCGCGCTGCATCAGCTACGCCTTGCCACTCCGTGCGACGCGACGCTGGTCACCGGGGTCAAGCGCGACATTGCCTTGCTTGAACGTGTTGACGCGCGAGCAGGAGATTCGGTAACGGCGCTCGATGTATCGATCGACGTCAATCGCACAGCACTGCTTGCGCTGCTGGAACGCGGCGTTTCGGTGCAATATTTCGATCATCACGGCTCCGGCGAAGTTCCGGCTCATCCGGGATTGCAGGCAGTCATCGATACCACGCCGGACGTTTGCACGGGCAGCATCGTCGATCGCTTCCTGGGTGGCCAGTATCGTGTCTGGGCGGTTGTTGCTTCCTTCGGCGACAACCTGGCTCATGCGGCGAAAGAACTGGCGACATCGTTGCCGCTGGAGGCGACGCAAATCAGCGGATTGCAGGAACTGGGCGAATGCCTGAACTACAACGCCTATGGCGACAGCGAGGCCGATCTCGTGATCGCTCCTGCCACACTGTATACGCTCCTGCATCGCCATGCCGACCCATTTACGTTCATCGAAACGGAACCGGTGTTTCAGACCTTGCGCAAAGCGCGCAGGCATGACTTGGAACTGGCGCTGCGAATCCGCCCCTATGCGTCCTTGCCTGAAGGAGACATCGTGATCCTGCCCGACACGGCCTGGAGCCGGCGCGTACGCGGCGCCTATGGCAATTCCCTAGCCGCGCGTTGCCCGCACCATGCGCATGCCATTCTCACCTCGAATCTGCGCGGCGGCTACACCGTCAGCGTCCGGGCGCCACTCGCGATCATGCACGGCGCGGATCGTCTCTGCCGCTTGTTTCCCGAAGGCGGCGGCCGGCCCGCTGCAGGAGGCATCAATCATCTTCCGCAGGGCCAGTTAACGGAGTTCATCCACGCCTTTGGGCGGGCATGGCACAGTTGACGCGGCGTTGGCCTGCCTCAGTCATCCAGATGGCTCTTTCCCCTCCTGCGCAACGCCGCTGCGTTCAGCGGTTGACGTAGCGACGCAACCTGAAGCGCGACCTCTTCGACAGTGCTTTCATTTTCATGGCTCTATGCGCGGTATAATCTGCTGCTGCACCGCACCTCCCATTGTCATGTCAGACCACGATTCCGATCCCAGCATTCACGAAGACCGCCTTTGGAAAGACGACGGCTGGACCGCGCGTGTCATCAAGAACGAAGACGATGAAGGCTGGGCGGTCGCCATGTTCAAGGACGGCGAGTCGGAACCGGCGCTTGTCGGACCGTGGACGATGGGACGTGACAAGAAAAATCCCAAGCCGCTCGACGCCAATGCCTTCTCCACACTGGTCAAGACGGCGTCTGAAGTATTGCGGCGGCACGAACAACAACGACACGCAGCACTTAACAAGAGCGTGAGCATCACGCACGATGACGCGACCGTTACGGTCACACTCACCATCGTACCGGATGACGATGATCCGCACGGCCTGCTCAAAGCGATCGATGAATATGGCAGCGAGTTCGCCTGCAAGCGGGTGGATCCTAATTTCAGCCTGACACGGGCAAGTGCAAACGCATGGGCTGACAACGGCTTTGGCCGTTGACTAAATCGGTAGCCGAGGCTCTCCGTTGGAGCGGTGCACGGCCTACTGGGACGGCAATCGACGGTTGATCATAATATTTTGCGCAGCCAGGCTGACCACCAAGGGATGCAACAATTTCAACTGGCGCATTCGCCGGCGTAACGTTGAATCATCCGCCTGCAACGCCTTTCCCTTGCAGGCGAAGATGATTTTGTTTAGCGAATCCAACGTGTCGATGACGACTGTCTCTCCATCAAACGCCAGGCGCATGCGTTCAACGTAAATTTCAGTGTCTGGGGCAGCGGCAAGCAGATTGACGACCATGATTCCGTCTTGTGCCAATGAATCGTGGCAAGCGTCATAAAACTGTTGGCTGCACAATTGCGGCGGTTGACCGCTTTTGTCAAAGCCATCGACCAGTAGTACGTCGAACCAGGCGTCAGCCTCCCGTACGAATTCAGCACCGTCGATGCAGCGCACGCTGAGGCGTTCATCATCGTCAGGAATATGAAAAGCACGCCGCAATCCAATTACCTGCGGGTCAATCTCCGCCACTTCGATAGTCGTCTTCTGCAGAAAGCGGTAGCAAAACTTGGGCAGCGAACCGCCCCCCAATCCAATCATTCCGATTCTTTTCGGCTCAGGATTAAACAGGAGAAATCCCATCATTGCCTGGGTATATTCGAGCACTAAGTCGTCCGGATTATCGATGCGCATTTCGCTCTGCAATGTATTGACATCAAAATGCAGCGATAACGTATCCCGGTTCTTGAAGATCGCTGGCTTTCCTGCGTTAGATAACATGTCCAGTTGCGAGGAATCTTCTGTCTGCATGGCGGCGAGATAAGTGGAAAACGTTGGCGAGGAATAAGGAACCAGTATTAAAGCGCGAAAACGGACAAGGCTAACTGAATCACCACCTTGAATCGGCAACCATTTTCACTACCATAAGGGCTGCTGCCCGCCCCTTCGGGATTTTACAAATGCACAATGGATACGTTTTGGCCAAAAACAGCTCGCACTGGCTCTACCAGGTGTTCATGGTGGGTCAGGTAAATCACCTGCGTTTTTTCTGACAACGCCGCCAGCGCTTCGAAGCCGGCGGTCGAGCGGCCGTCATCGTAGTTAATGAACAGGTCGTCCGCTATAAACGGCAGGGGCGACGCTTTCTCCAGGTGCATTTCCAGCGCAGCCAGACGCAGTGCCAGATACAGTTGGTCTCTTGTTCCGTCACTCATGCCGGCAATTCCGACCAGTTTGCCGTCCGCGCGCTGACCATGTAGTGTCATCGGTTGTGCGTCAAAATCCACGACCAGCCTGTGGAACGTCCCTTGCGTGAGTTGCGCGAAGATTGCGCTTGCGCGGCCCAGCATTGGCCCCTGCTTCTCCTGACGGTAGCGGTCAATGGACCAGCGAAGGAGTTTTGCCGCCGTAAAGACTTTGACATATCGTTCCGCCGCATCCGCCATCTGCGCGATCGCTTCCTGCCGCTGTGCTTCGGCCATGGCGGCAGCGCCGGAGCCGCCGATGGATTCGAGCGCGCTGTTGGCCTTTTCCTTTTCGGCGGAAAGCATTGACTGGCGTTGAACCGCTTCGCCAAGCTCGGCGGTAGTGTGTTCCAGCTCGGCCGTGACCTGCGCCAAGTCCATGCCATCGATCTCTTGTTCAAGCTGTTCGCGGGTGAGCCCATCTCCACCGTCGACAAGCTGTGCCTTCGCTTTGGACAGCTCGAGCATGCACTGGCGCCACGCGTCAGCACGTGAAATCGCCTCAGAAAGCAGAGATCGGGAATTAACGCCAGCCCGCTCCATCAGAGGTTTTAAACTGGCGCTGGCCGTTTCGATGGATTCCTGCGCGCTTTTCGCTTGTTCTTTTGCGAGCCGGATCATCTCATTTAACCGTGTCGCTTCTGTACGCGTTTCCTTCGCACGCGTCAGCCGTTTCACAAGTTCCCGGGCAATCCGTTCTGGCGCCATGCCATTGAATTCGGTCCCAAAATGACGGGCAAGGCGCTGCGCTTCCTCGGCGAATTTCTCCAGGTCGGCCTTCATTGCGCCGATGCGCTCCACCCGAATCTGTCGCACCTTACCCAGCAATTCATCAAGCGATGCGAAGAGTTCCAGCGCCCCGCCAACGGCGCCAGTCGCGCTCTCCTGTGGCAGCCCCGCCTTCACTAGTGCTGCGGACCATTCTTCCTTCCAGCTATTCAAGGCAGTTCGTGCATCGACGGCGGTCTGCACCAGGGAATGCGCCTGTGCCTTTGCAGCCTTCAATTGCCCCTCCAACGTTTCGCGACGCACCCTGCTGCTATCGGCGGCCTGAATATGGAGTTCCGCTTGCACGCATAGAGTGGTGAGCTTGTCCGTTTCCTCGATGTGCAGTTCCACGTCGCGCAATGCCGCCGCCAGCGCCAGCCGGTGTTCCTCCACCTGACGCGTTAACGCATCAACGCTATCCTTTGCGTCCTGGTATTCCCCAGCGACCGTGATTGTTTTATCCCGTTTTGCGATCCATTCAGCGATATTTTCCAGCTTCATGCCGTGCAAGCCGAACGAAGCCGCCATCTCTGTCCAAATCTTGTCGAATTGACTCAGCTGTTCCTTAAGCTCGGAAAACTGGCCATCGAGTATCGATTGCTGATGTATTGCCTGCTGAAGCTGGTGCTGATGACTCTGCAACTGCGCCGCCGCTTCGACGTTTTCAAACCGCTTGTCCGCCAGTTCGTCTGCGCGATGGAGATGTACTTCGAATCCTTCCGCGCCTTGCTGGACGCTGATTGCCCCGGTCTTGATCGCGAGCCAGGATTCGTCGCGTTCCTGGCGCGCCTGCGACACCGCTTCCTTCGGCGTCGGTTGATGCAATTCCGTGAGCTGGGAGATTTTCAGCTTCAGGGTCGAGACTACCCCGGCCTGATCCTGCATGCGTGCTTCCAGCGCTTTCTTGTCATTAAGCAGAATAAGCCGGTCTTGAGTCACCTGCAAAAGTTCTTCTTGCCCGGGCAATTGCATCGCTGCCAACTCGGGAATGGGCTTGCTCCATCTTCCGAGTGCCAGCTCCGCATTGGCCAGCGCAGTTCTGGCCTTTGATAGCTGACTTTGCTGCTTTTGCATGGCGACTTCCGTGTTGCCAAGGGCGCGGGCGGCGGCGACGGCGGCGCGCAGCGTTGGACGAACATCACCGGTTTTCATCTCTGCCAGCTCCTGCGACAGTTGCTGGATTTCCGAAGACTTGGCTTGCTCAGCCTGTTCCGCTGCCCGCAATGCCTGGGTCAATCCGCTATGCGCCTGAGACAGGCGCGACAGTTCTCGCCGCACTAGCAGGGACGGCAGGCGCGCGGCGATGTCGTCCTCCGATCCGAACTCCCATCCCAGCTGGGCGCACGCCCGACGCATGTCGGCCAGCAGTGCATCGACCTCCCCTTGCCGCTTGCTGATATCGCGCTCGTATGCCCCAAAGCGCATCCGGCATTCCTCGAGCATCATAATGTCGGACGCGACTTCCAGGACAGCCTCGTCGATCTGAATACGCGCCAGCTCTTCCTGTGCCTTTTCGACTTCGCTGCTGCGCAGTTCCAGTAACTGTCTTGCGGTGGCTAGGTCCCGCTCCACTGTCGACAAGGTGGTTGCAGCGTCAGCAGGCAGATCCGCCACCGAGGCCAGCTCGTCGAGCTGCCGCTCGATGTCCCGAACGGTATGCAGGAACGGCGCGATGCGCCGAATGCGTTCCAGCCGGCTGCGCTTGATCTCAAGCTGCCGCAATAAATTGCTCACGCCGCCGAGTTCGTCGATCACGGATTGCAAGCGGGTATTGGCCTCCGCCCATACCTTGGTTCGGACCGTCGTTTCTTTCAGCGCCGTGCCCGCCTTTTCATACAAATCCGCCGCACGGTAATACGCCCGGTCGGCGGCCTTCCTGGGGGCCCATAACTTGTCGGCTTCCGCCAGGAGCGCATCCCTTATCTTGCCCAGGCTGGCGATGCCGGCGGCGGACTGGAATAGCACTTGGCCGACATCGTTTTCCGCGTTCAGGATGCTATTGCCGCCGTCGACCAGGCGGGCATGGTCGAGACCGAACATCTGGTCAAAGAAATTACGGTCGGCGGTGCCGAGAAACGGCATCAACGTATTGTCCGCAAGGACCGAATCCGATGGCGTGCGCAGCGTCTGCTTTTGCGCCTTTGCTCTTTGGAATTCCAGCGAAGTTGCCTGATTGCCTATCGAAGCGCCCAGGCGCAGCTCGTTCAACGGATGCAAGAATGCATGCACTGAGCGCTGCGGTATACCGAACAGCAAATCGAGTACCGCGGAACGCAGCGTCGACTTGCCGGCTTCGTTGGGCCCGACAATCAGGTGGAAGTCGCGCTTTGAATTCGGAAATTCTACGCGTCGTTCCGTGAATTTGCCGTATTTGATCAGGTCCAGTCGGTGCAATCGCATGGTTGCTTACTCCATCCTGGCGAGTTGTGACACGAGGCCGGGACGTATTTCGCTTACCAGTCCGGCGAGGTCGCCGCTACGGATATCCCTGAAGTACGGGACGGCGTTCTGCAGTTCCAGCGGCGCCTTGGACACCAGCGCCATCAGATCGTCCTTCAGGCTGGCGAGGAATTCCGGATCGGTTTGTGCCTCTTCGAGCAGCTCCTGCAGGTCGGCCAGCGCGTCGCCGCGCGAGCGAATTGCATCGGTGTCGTCCGACGCCGTCGTGCTGGTTTTGACTTTTTCGATCCAGATGCGCTCGGAACCGATCGCGGCGGCGGATGCCAGCACTTCTGCCCGCAGCTGCGCCTCCATTCCAAATAATTCGCCATGCGCCGGCGTTTTGCCCGTGATGGTGATCCTGACCGCGGACGGCATATTGGAAGGAGTGCCGTCAACAACCGCTCCCAGTTCCTTGTTGATGGCGTGTACCACGTCCTCCATGGAGCCGCATCCGGTCGCGTCGACGCTCACGCTATGCCAGCGCAGCACGTCGACGAGCAGTCGCTCGACCTTCTGGACGCCTCCTTCGTCCGCGGTAACGAGCACGGCGCCGCGCGGGCCGGTTTCGCGGATATGGCGTCCTTGAAGGTTCCCTGGAAATACGATGGTCGAAGCGCCCTGCCAGATCTGGTATTCATGCACATGGCCTAGCGCCCAGTACTGATAACCCTTCGCGTACAGTTCATCGATTGTGCAGGGAGCATAGTTGGCATGGGTGGACTGCACGCCCAGAGCGGTGTGCAGCACGCCGATGTTGAACATGCCTGGCACGGGGTCAGGATAAGTCTGCGCCAGGTTCTCGGTGGTGGCGGCATCCTTGAAACTGCGCCCGTGCAGCGCCACCTTCAGATCATCAAGGACGAATGTCTGCGCTTTGCGGGATTCAAAGATATGCACATTGTCAGGCAGGATCAGCTTCCTGGTCATCTCGCTTTCGGCGTCGTGGTTGCCGAGCGTGACATAGACATCGATGCCGGCCTTCTTCAGGCGGCCCATTTCGCGGCAAAAGTAGATGCCGGTATTATGGTCTTTCCAGCCGCCGTCATACAGGTCTCCCGCGATGACCAGAAAATCGACCTGCAGCTCGATCGCCTCGTTGATCAGATTGGTAAACGCGTCGCGGGTGGCGCTGCGCAGCATCTGCGCAGGCGCATCCGGATAGGCGCATAGACCAGTCAACGGACTGTCCAGGTGGATGTCCGCCGCATGAATAAATTTCATTACTGTTACTTTTCCCTGATTTGAAGAGAAGCTTCATTGCGTGCTAATGCGAAGACCGGATAACCGAGTTGGCGAGCATTTCCCAACTTGCCTCGCGTGTGCATGGCGAGAGCCTTCGCCACGTACTTTTTCGCCAGCCTATCGAGAACTCAAGCGCACACGCGAAAATATTCCGTGGTTGCCGGATCGAGCTGCTGAATCAGCCCTCGCGTCGCACTGGTGCGATTTTAGCGTCCCTTTGCCTGCCATCGCGCTGGCGATAATACACATGGAAATGTTTCTGTGCCAGCCTTTGGCATCAGAATGGGGATCGACATGCAACGTCTATGAAAATGCCTCTGACGGAACGTGCGGGATGAAATTTCAGGGGGAGGAAGAGTCTGCCACGCGGGAAATAGCTGCCGCTCGTGGATCGGTGTCGAAGAACTAGCTGCGGCCATAGACTGTCGCTTGGCAATCCCCCCGTTCAGTCGCTTTAGGCGGCAATATGCGGCTGGCAGCCTTGGATAAAACGACGGAATACCGTGCTGGATTTGTATTATGCTGTTCGTAGCCAGCCCGCTGTTCTGGCGAAGCGAAGAGGTGCAAAATGGCAAACAGCAAGATCGATCACATGGATGTGGGAAGAGTGCCCAGCTTTCCGAGTTCGCCATTAGGAGGACGCATGAACAGAATCGTCGTTCTTGGAGCAGCCGTGATAGGCGGAGTGATCGCCTTTCGCTATCTTTCGACGGCAAACCGCGGCCGCCTCGGTAATGCGCTCAGCCGTCGGATGCTTCGGCATATGGCGCAGATGATGGCGAACCTTCCCGATAGCTCGCCACCGAAACTGGTCATGTCCGTTTTGCCTCGCTTACGCGATCAGAACGACCAGATCATCGCCATGCTGCAGGAGCAGAATGCGCTCCTTAACGAGCGTCTGCAAAAACCGCATTGATCTGCCTTGCGTAGAAAGATCCGGGCCGAAGATCAGGGGCCTGCCGTTAATTCGGGAGAGGCCGGTGCTGGCAATTGCGGCCCCCGCTCCTTCCAACGATAGATGGGCGCAAACCCGCCTCCCGGTGTGCGGAAGTTGGTAGTCTGCCCTTGATAAAGGCGGGCCGCCAGGCTTTGCACCGCTCCGTCATACACGTAGTTGCGTACATCGAATTTAAGCATGGCTTCTTTGTCTTCGGGACCGCTTGCACGCTCTCCGGGCGTCACAATCGTTTGCGCGACATACTCGCCCGCCAGGATCTCTTGCCAGACGCGCTTCGTCAGCTTGTCGCCGCGATAGGCGGCCCGTCCCCCAAAGCCTGCCACAGGTTTGAAAAATAATGACCGCCGTTGCGCCCAGAGCTGTTCGGCATTGACCATGCTCACGAGCTCGGTGCGCGGAATCGTCGCCAAAAGGATTGCTTGCGTGGCGGGAGGCACGCCAAGGGCGTCCAGTTGGCCCGCGTCGGATAGCAAGGCCAGGTTGCGCTTGTCCGCATAGAGGGCATGCGCTTGCGGATGCGGAGTCAGGACGGCAGCATGGTCCAGGTAGGCTTGCCGCAGGGCCGCGCTTGAAGGCTGTTCCAGCATGAAATCGGTGAGGCGGTTGTACACCAGATCAATCGCGGTATTGCCATGCCAAAGAACGCCGTCACGCAAGACCAGCTCCGAAGGATCCGCAATGACTGCCGCTAGGCCGGCGCGCCGGAAAAGCTGCTGGAACAAGAGAAATTCCGGATACAGATACTGATCTTCAGGGAAGGTGTCGACAATAGCGATGGTCCGCAGCGGGCTGTTCCGTCCCGACGCCGCCCACTCGGCGCGGAACATGGAGAGGATGTTTGCCTCCAGTGTCGGCTCGGCGCCGAGTGGCGAGAGAATGCTTTCGACTTCGGCACAACAAGCCCGATGCGCCCGTGCCAGCGCGGCATTCAGCATCGCGCCGCCAGCGTTGGTGTTGATTTCGATAAGCCCCACGCGGTCGCCATCGACATGAAAGTCATAACCGAAGAAGACGCCTTTGGCTCCCCCCGGATCATGGCGGGCAATGGCTGGCGCTGTCGCCAGCACAGCTTCACGATAGGCAGGCAGCGCAATCACCGATTCAATAGCGGCAATGGCAGTTCCCATACACTCCTGTTGCGAGCGGGACAGGAAGACCGGTTGGGGGGCAAACAGATGCGGGCAGCGTTGCTCGATCATGCGGGACAAACCAGCAAGCCCAAGCTCCGACTCCAGCGCATTGCGTAAGGCGTCGTTATCCAAGCTAATGCAAAAACACTTGCTATTAAGCAATCCAACGTCAATTTCGGCGCGTTCGCTCATGACCTGTTGCCCTTTAAAGGATAGACGATTCAACTCAGTTTATTCTACAATTCCATTATTGTCGAATTATGGAATAAGTAAAGGGGATTCACCGTGGAAACCAAACAAGTCATCACCGCGCTCGGCGCATTGGCGCAAGAATCCCGCCTCGGCGTCTTCCGCCTGCTGGTGCGCGCCGGCCCGTCAGGAATGGCCGCAAGCAAAATTGCCGAGCAAATAGGTATCCCACCGTCGTCGCTGTCGTTCCATCTCAAGGAGCTCTCCTACGCAGGCTTGATAGTATCCAGGCAGGAGGGGCGCTTCGTCATCTATGCAGCAAATTTTGACGTGATGAATGGCCTGATTGGCTATTTGACGGAGAACTGCTGCGGCGGGAATCCGTGTTCGCCAGTCAGTGGCTGCAACATGGAAGCGGCAAAAGCCTGACCAGCTACTCATTAACACTACTCACCATCGCGCCCATGTCGGCGTTTCAGGAGAAAACCATGGCAACTATCCAAGTCTATGACCCGGCACTGTGCTGCAGCAGCGGCGTGTGCGGAGTGGATGTCGACCAACAGCTCGTCGTCTTTGCCGCCGACGTCAAATGGGTCGAACAGCAAGGTGGAAAAGTGGAGCGTTTCAACCTGGCGCAGCAGCCGATGGCATTTGCCGAAAACGCGGTAGTGAAAGGGTTTCTGGAGCGGTCCGGCCAGGAAGGATTGCCGTTAATTTTGGTGAACGGCGACGTGGCGCTGGCAGGTCGCTACCCGCGCCGCGCCGAGCTGGCGCGCTGGGCAGGCATCAGCGCGTTTGCCGTTGCCGCGCAGCCGGCCAATAGCTGCAAACCGGGTTCTGGCTGCTGCTGACCACAGGAGAAATCTCCATGCAATTTCTGGATCAAGCACCTCCGTTTCTTTTTTTTACCGGCAAGGGGGGCGTCGGGAAGACTTCACTGGCCTGCGCCACGGCGCTGCGCTTTGCAGACCAGGGCAAACGTGTACTCCTGGTCAGCACGGACCCGGCATCCAACGTAGGCCAGGTGTTCGGCATGACCATTGGTGACACGTTCAAGCCCGTGGACGAAGTGCCGCGCTTATATGCATTGGAGATTAACCCGCAAGCCGCCGCCCAACGCTACCGGGACCGGATCGTCGGCCCGGTACGCGGCGTGCTGCCCGATGCAGTCGTCAGCGGCATCGAGGAACAGCTCTCCGGCGCATGCACGACCGAGATTGCCGCCTTTGACGAGTTCACCGGGCTGCTCACCGACCGCACGCTGCTGGAGCAATACGATCACATCATTTTCGATACGGCGCCGACCGGCCATACCATCCGATTATTGCAACTGCCGGGAGCATGGAGCAGCTTCCTGGAAGAAGGCAAAGGGGACGCCTCCTGCCTGGGGCCGCTTGCCGGCCTGGAAAAGCAGCGAGAGCAATACAAGGCGGCCGTAGACGCATTGGCCGACACGAGGCACACGCGCCTGATTCTCGTCGCGCGTGCGCAGGCCTCGACGCTACGGGAGGTGGCGCGTACCCATGAAGAACTGGCCGCCATCGGGCTGACGCAGCAATACCTTGTCATCAATGGTGTGTTGCCGGCCTCCGAAGCTGCCATCGATCCCTTGGCGGGCGCGATCCGCAAGCGTGAGCAGGCGGCACTCGCGGCTATCCCGCAATCCATCCAGTCGCTTCCCGCCGATCAGATTTCGCTCAAGCCGTTCAACCTTGTCGGCCTGCCTTCCCTGCGCCAGATGTTCGGCGGCGACTCCATTCAACAAGGAAGCGAGCTGGAACCGCAGCCTCTTCCGTCAGCGCCGGACCTGTCATCCCTGGTGGATGACATGGCAGGCGATGGCCACGGCCTGATCATGGTGATGGGCAAAGGCGGCGTCGGCAAGACCACGCTGGCCGCCGCGATTGCGGTAGAACTCGCCCGCCGCGGCCTTCCGGTTCATCTGACCACGTCCGATCCGGCCGCGCACCTGGCGGATACGTTGAGCGAATCGCTTGAACACCTGACTCTTAGCCGGATCGACCCGCATGCGGAAACGGAGCGCTATCGGCAACACGTGCTGCACACGAAGGGCAAGGATCTGGATGAGCATGGCCGTGCATTGCTGGAAGAAGATTTGCGCTCCCCCTGCACCGAAGAAATCGCTGTTTTTCAGGCGTTCTCGCGCATCATCCGCGAGGCGGGCAAGAAGTTTGTCGTGATGGACACGGCACCGACCGGCCACACGCTGCTGCTGCTCGATGCGACCGGCGCGTATCACCGGGAAATCGCACGTCAGCTGGGTAGCACGGGCATGCACTTCACCACGCCGATGATGCAGCTGCAGGACGAAAAACAGACGAAGGTCCTGATCGCCACGCTGGCCGAAACCACGCCCGTGCTGGAGGCGGCCAACTTGCAGGACGACTTGAGGCGGGCGGGTATCGAACCATGGGCATGGGTCATCAATAACAGCCTGGCATTCGCGCATCCGACATCGTCGCTGCTGCGGCTGCGTGCCGCCACGGAATTGCCGCAGATCGAAGCGGTTGCCGCCAAATACGCCAGGCGCTGGGCCGTGGTGCCGCTGCAAGCGCAGGAGCCGATCGGGGTCGAACGGCTCGGTCTGCTCGTCGCCCACGCGGGGCCGTCACACGACGCAGTTTGCGCGCCTTTGCCCGGCTAGCGCACTCTGCCTGTACAAAATCATCTCTCCTAATGAAGAAGTCCAGACATGACTGAAAAAACTTACAACGTTCTGTTTCTTTGCACCGGCAATTCCGCACGCAGCATCATGGCCGAGGCATTGGTGACGACCATGGGGAAAGGTCGTTTCCGCGGATTTTCTGCCGGCAGCAAGCCCGGCGGCAAAGTCAATCCGTTTGCCATCGAACAGGTCAAGAAAACGGGATACCCGGTTGGTGATTTGCGCAGCAAGAGCTGGGACGAGTTCGCGGCGCCTGGTGCGCCGCACATGGATTTCATCATCACTGTCTGCGACAACGCGGCCGGCGAAGCATGTCCGGTCTGGCCCGGCCATCCTGCGAGCGCGCACTGGGGATTTGAAGACCCGGCTGCGGTCGAGGGTACGGATGAACAAAAGCGAGCGGCCTTTGAAAAAATCTTCAAGCAGATCATGGCGCGAATGAACTCCTTCGTCAGCTTGCCACTGCAATCGCTTGAAAAGCACGCAATCCAGCAGGAAATCAAGAAGATCGGCGACACGCCCGTGGCCAACGACTGACCTACCTTGCGACAACCCGAACACCACACCGCGCAATGACAACCTCTCACACCACTGCAGTCGCTGGCGGCGCCAAGCCGGCCATCGGCTTTTTTGAACGCTATCTGACCGTCTGGGTCGCGCTGTGCATCATTGCCGGCATCCTCCTCGGGCGCATCTTTCCCGGTGTGTTCCAGGCGATAGCCCGGCTGGAAGTGGCGCAGGTGAACATCCCGGTGGGATTGCTGATCTGGGTAATGATCATTCCGATGCTGATCAAGATCGACTTCGGCGCGCTCTCCCAGGTCAAGGGCCACTGGCGCGGCATTGGCGTGACGCTGCTGGTGAACTGGCTGGTGAAGCCTTTTTCGATGGCGTTCCTCGGCTGGCTGTTCATCCGGCACCTGTTTGCCGCGTGGCTGCCGGCGGACCAGCTCGACAGCTATATCGCCGGGCTGATTCTGCTGGCCGCCGCGCCGTGCACGGCGATGGTGTTCGTCTGGAGTCAGCTCTGCAAGGGTGATCCGTATTTCACCCTGTCGCAAGTGGCATTGAACGACTCGATCATGATCGTCGCGTTTGCGCCGCTGGTCGCCTTGCTGCTGGGGCTGTCTGCCATCACCGTTCCGTGGGATACGTTGATCACATCGGTAGGCCTGTATATCGTCATCCCGGTGATTCTTGCCCAATTGATCCGCAAGGCGCTTTTGGCCAAGGGTACAGCCAATCTGGAGCGTGCCATATCGACATTCGGGCCGTATTCGATCTCGGCGCTGTTGCTGACTCTGGTTCTGCTGTTCGCATTCCAAGGCGATGCGATTATCGAACAGCCGGTCGTCATCGCCCTGCTGGCTGTGCCTATCCTGATCCAGGTGTTCTTCAATTCCGGCCTGGCGTATCTGCTCAACCGCAGGCTAGGTGTAGCGCATTGTGTCGCCGGCCCGTCCAGCCTGATCGGGGCATCGAATTTCTTTGAGCTGGCGGTGGCGACCGCGATCAGCCTGTTCGGATTCCAGTCAGGTGCGGCCCTGGCTACGGTCGTCGGTGTCCTGATTGAAGTGCCTGCGATGCTGCTGGTGGTGGGCATTGTTAACCGGTCACAGCACTGGTACGAGCATGAAGCAAAGGCATAGTAGGCCAGACTCGGCAGCCTGTCCTTGGTGCCCCATTCCAGGGGCTATATGACCCCGATGAACAGGCTCAGAATGAAGGATGAACGAGAGAAGGCGAAAATTGTGCAAACGCACTGCTATCGCGCCAATTCTGCGAGCCGACGGCAATCTGCCGCAAGGCTATGTTCATTGAGGTTGGTTACGCCAAGCAGCAACCCGCGCGGCTGGGGAGTTTCCACGTACCATGGGGACAGTGGAACTGGCGCGAGGCCGAACTGTAGGGCGCGCAAAGCGACGTCAACGTCAGATACGGATTCACGAAGCCGGACCACAACAGCCATGCCTGCAGTCGCTTGGACCTTGATCGAGTCTAGCGCCTCCTGGTGCAAACAACGAAGCAGAGCCTCCCGTCGGGCGGCATAAAGCCGTTTCATGCGGCGCAGATGGCGAAGGTAGTGTCCTTCGCGCAAAAAATCCGCCACTGCATACTGGATACTCGCAGCCGGGGCTGGCGCCAGGCAGGCGGCAAGGTCGCCAAACCGGCGTACCTGTTCCGATGGCACAACCAGGAATCCTAAGCGCAACGCCGGGCTGATGGTCTTGCTGAACGTACCGATATGCAGCACCCGTCCTCCCTGATCGAGCGATGCAAGTGCCGGAGCTGCCCTCCCTTCCAGCTGCAGCTCGCTTAAATAATCGTCCTCAATGATCCAGGCATCGTTCTGCCGGGCCCATGCAAGCAGTGCAAGCCGCCGAGCGAGTGACATCGTCATGCCAAGTGGCGCCTGCTGGCCTGGCGTCACGACTGCTAGGCCAGCTTCGGGAGCGGTCCGAAGGCCAGCGGCAACGTTCAACCCTTCGTCATCGACGGGGACGGCTGTTGGCGTCATGCCAGCCAGGCCAAGCGCAGTGCGTGTGAGCGGAAAGCCCGGATCCTCCATCCAAGCCGCCCTCCCCTCCAGTTCAAGTCCACGGATCGCAAGTCCGAGCGCCCCGGAGAAGCCTGCCGTTATCAGCACCTGGGAAGGGCTGCATCGAAGGCCGCGGGCTATACCCAAGTAGGCGGCGACTTCCTTCCGCAAATCGGGATCGCCGCGAGGATCCGGATACCCCACAGGGGCCGCAGCGGCGCGCCGGGCCGCCCGGGCCACGATGCGCGACCACAACTTGTACGGGAACTCATCTTGGGCGGGGACGCCCATTTGAAACGCCAATGGCACGGCCCCGAAATCATGGAAAAGATCCGGCATTGGCGGCGCCTCGGGCGACCAACTGGATGCGGGGGACACGGTGGGGCGCTCGGTTACGCGAGTGCCGGCGGCGCCAAGGCCCAACGCGAGTTGTTCGTCGACCAGGCGTTCGTAGGCCAAACGTACCGTGCCACGGGAGACGCCCAGCTGAGCCGCCAAATCCCGCCACGAAGGGAGCTTCGCATTGGCGGGAATCTGCCCCGACTCGATCCCCTCTCGGATGGCCGCGTAAATCTGTGTGGCTAGGGGCGTCTTCTTGGCGTGGTCAAGGCCGATAGGAAGAGAAGTCATTGCTCATGGTACATTGAAATTCACCAATCTTGGCACTGTTTTTTAACCACCTGAGAGTGCATTGTTCTCCTGCGGCTGGAGCCGTTCGGACTCAACTTCAAGCCGCCAACGACGCTATACACGTTAACCGCTGCGCCCCAGATGGGCGCAGTCGGTACCATTGTTCGGCCGCACGCCGGCTTTTTTATCAGGAGATACCAAATGCAACGCATGGATTACAACGCTGCCACACCGGCCGGCGTAAAGGCACTCGGCGGGGTTTACAGCCACATTCTGCAAAGCGGGTTGCCCAAAGTATTGGTAGACCTCGTCTATCTTCGCGTATCGCAGATCAACGGCTGCGCCTACTGCATCGATATGCATTCGCGCGACCTGTTGAATGAGGGCGTCGCAGTCGAGAAACTCGTGCTGGTTCCGGCTTGGCGCGAGGGCGGCACATTGTTCGACGCCGCCGAGCGTGCCGCGCTTGCCTGGGCAGAGACGGTGACACGCGTTGCCGAAACAGGTGTGCCGGACGCCGACTATGAAGCCGCCGCAGCCGTATTCGGCAAAAAACAGCTCGCAGACCTTACGATCGCGATCGGTCTCATGAACGCCTACAACCGGATGGCAATCAGCTTTCGTGCCACGCCGGCCGCGGCCATCCGGTAATCGTTCGGCGCCATTTGAAGGATAACATCGTGACAAATACCGACATCTTTGGTGTAAAGATTCCAGATAGCAGTCTTGCACGCGAAATAACGCAACTCATTCGCGACACCGAGAGCGATATGCTGTTCCAGCATTCCACGCGGGTTTATTTTTGGGGTGCCTTGGCTGGAAAACGGCAGGGCCTGACGTTTGATCCGGAACTGCTTTATGCCGCGGCCATGTTCCACGATATCGGCATCACGCACACCTACCACGAAAGCCAACGACGCTTCGAAGTGGATGGTGCAAACGCCGCACGCGATTTTCTGCGGGGGCATGGGATCTCCGAGGGAGATATCGAGAAAGTTTGGCTTGCTATCGCCCTCCACACGACGCCGGGCATTCCCGAACATATGCATCCGGAGGTCTTCTTAGTGCAGGCTGGAGCCGGAATGGACATGACGGGTCGCAACTATGATCACTTCACGGATGAAGAGCGCCAGGCCGTGATTGCCGCATATCCACGTAGCCACGACTTCGGGCATGAGGTCATCGAAACGTTCTATCAGGGATTGAAGCATCGGCCTGATAGCACATTCGGCACGTTCAATGATGATTTTCTCGCATTCAAAGACGCTGACTTTCAGCGAGGAAATCTCTGTCGCATCATTTTAGGGTCGCGCTGGGAGGGTTAAAGCGCACCTTCAAGCTGTTGGGGCGATCTCAAAAATGGTCTGCGTACATGTGCTCGTGCGTCGCGAACCATTCCGGCCTCGGGCCGCGTACGCGTGTTCGCCAACTGGCTGGTGCAGCTGTTCCGCCACACCTGAACATTATTGCTTCGAGTCGGCCTTCGTGCGTGCAGATGGACGTAATGTCGGTCATCCGCACGCGACCGGGCTCTTCCGTTTCAAACTGCTGCTGGCGATTTGGTGCATTAACCGCACCGAATGCCAAGCGCGCCATTAATTTGCGTTCGTTGCAGGTGGACTTATGCCAATTTCATTCGTTTCGCCTCTTCGCGAAGTTCATTCCGAAAATCCGGATGGGCGATGCCGATCAGCGCTTCGACGCGCTGCTTGGCGGTCTTGCCCCGCAATTGGGCCACTCCATACTCGGTGACCACGTAATTGACATCATTCTTGCCGGTCGTTACATGGGTGCCAGGAGTTAGCGTGGGCACAATGCGGGAGATGGTATTGTCCTTGGCCGTAGACGGCAGGACGATGAAGGACTTGCCGCCCTTCGAATAATTGGCAGCACGAACAAAATCGGCCTGCCCGCCGGTGCCCGAGTACGGAGTGAAGCCAAGGCTCTCGGAGCCGCACTGGCCGATCAGGTCCACTTGCATTGTGGCGTTGATGGTAATGAGGTTATCGTTCTGCCCGGCCAAGTAGGGATTGTTGATAAAGTCCACCGGATGCATTTCGAAGGCCGGGTTGCGGTGCATGAACTGGTAAAGTTTCTTGGAGCCCAGAGCGAAGGTAGCCAGTATTTTGCCCGGGTGATAATTCTTCCGGCGGTTCGTGACGGCGCCGGATTCCACCAGCGTCATGATGCCGTCCCCGATCATCTCGGTATGGACGCCGAGGTCCTGTTTGCCGGTTAGCTGCATCACCACTGCATCGGGAATGGCGCCGTAACCGATTTGCAGGGTCGCTCCATCCGGAATCAAGTCGGCGACATACTTGCCGATAGCTTCCTGCACCGGTCCGATCTTGGGCAATCCGACTTCCAAGAGCGGCTCTTCGCTTTCGATCAGGCCGGCGACCTGGGAAATATGGACATGGCAATCGCCGTTGGCGAACGGTACGTTGGGATTAACTTCCAACACCACGGCCCGGGCCTTGCGGATGGCGGCCATCGTGTAATCGGCCGCCAGGCTCAGAGAGAAATAGCCATGTTCGTCCATCGGCGAGGCCATGCTGAACACCACGTCGGCCGGCAGGTAGCCACGGTCCAGCAGCGTCGGCAATTCGGAGAAATAGGCCGGAACGAAGTCAATCCAGCCATCCTGGCAGCCCGGTCGGGAGGGCCCGCCGAGGAAGTAAGCCAGATGGCGCACATGTTCCGAGGTGTCACAGTCAAAATAGCCATATTTACGTAGCGGCAGGATTTGCGCGACCTGCACATCGCGGAAATCGCGGCGCTGTTCCGATAGCGCGGTCAGCAAGGCTGGAGGCTCCCCGACTCCGGTCGGCACGACGATTGTGTCGCCGTTTTGGACAATGCGCAGGGCGTCAGCGGCTGTCATCCGCTTTTGCTGATAGAGAGAATGAAAATCCATTACTGTGTCACCTCGTTGGGCTTAGTTATTTTTGAATGACGGCTGCCGCTTTTCCAGGAATGCCTGCATGCCCTCCTTTTGGTCTTCCAGTGCAAAGGCGGCGTGAAAAAACCTGCGTTCGAAGACGAGCCCTTCGTTCAGGCTGCTCTCGAACGCGCGATTGACGGACTCCTTGATCATCATCGCAACCGGCAGGGAAAAGCCGGCAATGACCTGGGCCGCCTTCAGGGTCTCCTCCAGCAAGAGTTCGGGCGGATAGATACGGGCGACCAGGCCGGCTTTCTCGGCCTCGGCCGCATCCATGAAGCGGCCGGTCAGGCAGAGATCCATGGCCTTGGACTTGCCCACCGCGCGCGGCAGGCGCTGGGTTCCTCCAGCGCCGGGCAAGGTGCCCAGTTTGATTTCTGGCTGGCCGAATTTGGCGTTTTCGGAAGCGAAAATCATGTCGCACATCATTGCCATTTCACAGCCGCCGCCCAGCGCGAAGCTGGCAACCGCGGCGATGACAGGTTTGCGGCAAGTCTTGAGCCGCTCCCAGTTGCGCGTAATGTAGTCGCCCTTGTAGGCGTCCATGTAGCTGAAGCCGGCCATGGCAGCGATATCGGCGCCCGCGGCGAAGGCCTTGTCCGAGCCGGTGATGACGATGCAGCCGATATTTTCGTCAGCCTCGAACTCGTCCAGTGCGCGCCCCAGTTCGTCGACCAGCGCATCGTTAAGGGCGTTCATCTGCTTGGGGCGGTTCAGGGTCACAAGGCCCACCTTGCCGCGGGTCTCGACCAGGATATTTTCGTAAGTCATGCGCTGCCTCACTGAACCAGAGCGCGGCCGATGACCAGCCGCTGTATGTCGTTGGCACCTTCGTAGATCTGGCATACCCGGACATCGCGATAGATCCGCTCGACCGGGAAATCGCTGACATAACCGTAGCCGCCGTGGATCTGGATAGCGTCCGAGCAAATCTTCTCGGCGGCTTCGGAAGCAAACATCTTGGCCATCGAGGCTTCCTTGAGGCAGGACTTGCCGGCATCCTTGAGCGTGGCGGCGCGCCACACCATCAGGCGCGCGGCGTCGAGTTGCGTTGCCATGTCGGCCAGGCGGAAGCTCACCGCCTGGTGCTCGATGATGGGCTTGCCGAAGGTTTCGCGTTCCTGCGCGTACTTGAGCGCGGCTTCGAAGGCGGCGCGCGCCATGCCGACCGATTGCGCCGCGATGCCGATACGGCCGGCTTCCAGGTTGGACAAGGCGATCTTGTAGCCGTCGCCTTCTGCGCCCATCATGGCGGTGGCCGGTACCCGGCAATTGTCGAAGATGATCTGGGCAGTATCGGAAGCCTTCTGCCCCATTTTTTCCTCGATGCGGGCCACGACATATCCCGGCGTCGCGGTCGGCACCAGGAAGCAGGAGATGCCCTTCTTGCCGGCGGTCTTGTCGGTGACTGCGAATACGATGGCGACGTCGGCGTGCTTGCCGGTGGTAATGAATTGCTTGACGCCGTTCAGGACCCAGGTATCGCCGTCGCGCACCGCCGTGGTCTTGAGCGCCGAGGCATCCGAGCCGACGTGCGGCTCGGTCAGGCAAAAGCAGCCGAGCTTGCTGCCGCGCGCCAGAGGCTTGAGCCATTCTTCCTTCTGCGCGTCGGAGCCATACTTGAACGTGATGCCGCAGGCCAGCGAGTTCTGGACGCTGACGATGGTCGAGGTGGCGCCATCGCCGGCCGCGATTTCCTCCAGCGTCAGAACCAGGCTCATATAGTCCATGCCGGCGCCGCCCCACTCTTCCGGCACGACCATGCCGAGCGCGCCGAGTTCGCCCAGTTCCTTCAATGCCTGGGCCGGGAAGGTGTGGTTGCGGTCCCACTCGGGGGAGTTAGGCGCGAGGCGCGCCTGAGCGAAGGCGCGCATGGAGTCGCGGATCATTTCCTGTTCTTGCGTCAAAATCATCACATACTCCTCAAAGCATTTCGATGGCCATCGCGGTCGCTTCGCCGCCGCCGATGCAAAGGCTTGCAATACCGCGCTTGCCGCCAGTCTTGCGCAGCGCGCCGATCAGGGTGACAAGGATGCGCGCGCCCGAAGCGCCGATCGGGTGGCCCAAGGCGCACGCGCCGCCGTGGATGTTCACCTTGCTGTGGTCGAGGTCCAGGTCGCGCATGGCAGCCATCGCGACGACGGCGAAGGCTTCATTGATTTCCCAGAGGTCGACCTCGCCTGGCGACCATCCGGCCTTGGCCAGCACCTTTTGCATTGCGCCGACCGGAGCCGTCGGGAACAGCCTCGGCTCATGGGCATGGTTGCTGTGGCCGACGATGACGGCGACCGGCTTGACGCCCAGCTTCTCGGCGGTGGAACGGCGCATCATCACGAGCGCGGCGGCGCCATCGGAAATGGAGCTCGAATTGGCTGCCGTTACCGTCCCATCCTTCTTGAAGGCGGGCTTGAGGCCGGGGATCTTTTCGATCTGGGCCTTGGGCGGTTGCTCGTCGTGCTCGATCACCACATCTCCCTTTTTACCGGAGACGGTGACTGGCGCAATTTCCCACGCAAACGCGCCGGTCTTGATGGCGTCCTGTGCGCGGGTCGTGGAAGCGATCGCATAGGCGTCCTGGTCGCCACGCGTGAAGCCATAGCTGCCGGCGCAGTCTTCGGCAAAGGTACCCATCAGGCGCCCCTTGTCGAAGTATGCATCCTCCAGCCCGTCGAAGAACATGTGGTCGAGGATCTGGCCGTGACCGAGGCGCATGCCGCCGCGTGCCTTCGGCAGAAAATAGGGAGCATTGGTCATCGATTCCATGCCGCCCGCCACCACGATGTCGCTGGTGCCTGCGACTAGCACGTCGTGCGCCAGCATCGTGGCCTTCATGCCGGAGCCGCATACCTTGCTCACGGTGGAGCAGCCGACGGACAGCGGAAGTCCGGCGTTGATGGCGGCTTGGCGTGCGGGTGCCTGGCCGAGGCCGGCAGGCAGCACGCAGCCGAGGACAAGTTCTTGCACCTGGTTGCCGGCAATGCCGGCGCGCTCGACCGCTGCCTTTACGGCGACACCCGCGAGCTGCGGTGCAGTGAGGCTAGCAAAGTCACCCTGGAAACCGCCGATGGGTGTACGGGCAACGGAAACAATGACGATCGGATCTTGCGACATGGTTCGCTTTCTTGAAATGGATTGAACTTACTTGGCCGCCATGCGGATGGCGCCATCGAGGCGGATAACCTCGCCGTTCAGGTACTGATTAGCAAAAATGTGCTCTACTAACGCCGCGTATTCGGCCGGCTTGCCCATACGCGAGGGAAAGGGCACCATCTTGCCGAGCGATTCCTGCACCTCGGCAGGCATACCCATGAGCATGGGCGTTTCCATGATTCCGGGGGCGATCGTCATGACGCGAATGCCGGAACGCGCAAGCTCCCGGGCGATCGGGAGTGTCATGGCCACGACTCCGCCCTTTGACGCCGAATAGGCGGCTTGGCCTAGCTGGCCGTCGAAGGCCGCAACGGACGCCGTGTTGACGATGACGCCGCGTTCGCCATTGGCATCCGCTTCAGCGCTGCTCATGATTTCCGCCGCCAGGCGAAGCATGTTAAAAGTGCCTAAAAGATTGATGTTGATGGCGCGCGCGAAAGATTCGAGCTTGTGCGCGCCTTCCCGCCCCACCACCTTCTCGGCAGGAGCGATGCCTGCGCAATTCACCAAGCCGCGCAGCGGACCTAATTCCGTGGCGGCGGCGAAAGCGGCCTTGGCGCTGGCTTCGCTCGTGACGTCGGTCATGACGAAGCGGGCACCGGCGCCTAGGGCGTCGGCAATCGCCGATCCGGCTTCCTGGTTAACGTCCGCGAGGACGACCTTGCCGCCCTGCTCCACGATCATCCGGGCGGTGGCCGCCCCCAGGCCGGAACCGCCGCCGGTCACTACAAATACATTGTTCTTGATCTGCATAACTTGGTCTTCTCGTAAACAAGGCGCGGACGGCTTGCGCCGCCGGCGCGCGATTTAAATGCGGTAAAAGTCTATGGGCCTGCGCATGCTCGTACTAGATCAAAATCGCTCAATCCGGGTGGTAGAATTTGCCACTCATTGGTTTCGCGAATGCAACATGAGTCGCAGAGTTGAAAAAGGCACCATCGCGATTAGCTTCGTGTTCGAAGCGCTGGAGGTCATGCGCAGCCGCGGACTGGATTGCGAGCGGATGTTGATCAGAGCCGGCATCTCCCCTGAACTGCTGAATCTGCCTCACGCGCGGGTTTCCGCAAACCATTACGGCAAATTGTGGCACCTCATCGCCGATGCCCTGGACGACGAGTTCTTTGGCATGGATAGCCATGGCATGAAGACTGGCAGCTTCACCTTGCTGTGCCATAGCGTCATTCATGCCGACACCTTGGGGCGCGCATTGCATCGCGCATTACGCTTCTTGCGCGTCGTCTTGGACGATATCGGAGCGGAGTTGGTCCGGGATGGGGATCTGGCCAGGATTATTGTGACCGAGCGGATGACGGATCATGGCGCCGGGGAGCGGCCTCAGCGGGCTTTCGCTTACGGGACCTTTCTTCTCATCGTGTACGGGCTGGCCTGTTGGCTTGTAGGAAGACGCATTCCTCTGCTATCCGCGGACTTTCGCTGCGCCGAGCCGTCATTCAGCGGGGAATGGCGGGTGCTGTTTTTACCCCAACTGCGGTTCAATCAACCTCGCACCGAGATAAGCTTTTCGGCAAAATATCTGGATATGGCCACGATCCAGACCGAGCGAACGATGAAACAGTTTCTTCGGAACGCGCCGGCCAATTTTCTGGTGAAGTATAAAAACAGCGAGAGCTTGACTGCCCAGATTCGCCGGCATCTGCGGGAAGTCCAGCCTGCCGCCTGGCCGGATTGCGAGACGCTGGCCCGGCAGTTCCACACTTCCCAGTCCACCTTCAGGCGCCGCCTCGACAAGGAGGGCCAGTCTTACCGGGCAATCCTTGACGATTTGCGTCGAGATTTAGCGATCTCGCTATTGAGCAATTCCGACAAGCCGATTGCAGACATCGCTGCGGAATTGGGTTTTACGGAGGCAAGCACGTTCTACCGCGCATTCAGGAAATGGACGGGCGCGCGTCCTAGCGAGTATCGCTTCAGCTAGGCGTGCAGACGAACCGCTTCCGAATAAATTTCAGTGGTTCAGATTACAGACCATCCCACCAGGCAAGCGCCGCCTCCGGCGTGCAATCCAGGCGCGTATCGGCGCCTCCCGTGAACGCCGTCCATCGCGGCAGGACGCTACCGCTGACGGCGGTCAGCAGTGGCGTTTCCGAAAGCACCGCCGCGGCGAATTCCGCATGCAGCCCGCGCCCGGACGCCTCCTGGGCGCCGAACTTGTTAAATATCGCCAGCTGTGGCCCGGCATCGAGCGCCTGGCGCATGACAGAAGCGGCGTCGGCCAGCGCGCAGTTGTCCAGCTTGCAGGCACCGGCGGCAGCGCGCGGAAGGGAAATGATCATTCGTCTTCCCGAGGGAAGCAGCTCGAGGGACATGGCGCCGGCGCCATCGTTATGCTGGATGGCGCCGGCCAGCGCGACGTCGCGCAAGCGAAGCAAATGCGCTACCCGCGCCAGTAGCGGCGATGTGTCATACCCGGACGGATAAACAAAGGCAGCAATGGCCGGAATTCGTCTCACATCGCTTACTGGCGGCACCGCACTTTCCTCCAAAACGTCAACAGGCCAGCCTATCCGGCATCAGCCGCCATCAGCGGCGCCGACCGCCTCGACGCCGGCAAGGAACAGGTTGGGGCTGGCCCGGCAGTATCCCTCTTGTCCGACCAGCACGTCCAGCATCACGGAAGCGAGGTCGTCGGCCATCGGGTCGACATACGGGTCCTTTTCCTGGAAATAGGTTTTCACGTAGCCGTGACAGTGTTCGCAGCACTCCGCCTGGATCGCGGCATTGCCGCCTTCGAGGCCGAGATAGCTGATGACGCTGCCCTCGTCGCAGAGCGTGCAGTGCGCCCTTACCGCGTGCCAGCGGGTAGCGCACAGGCTGCATTCGAGGTAGCGCAGTCCCGCTTTTCCTTCGCCCGCCATGACAATGCTGCCCACCGGTTCGCAGCCGCACAACGGACAATGCTGATGCGCTTCGCCCTGCGCCCTTCCCTGCGCCGCCAGGCTGGCCGCCGTGGCGCTCCAGGCGACCTGCATCGCCGCGGCGACCAGATAGTCCTGGCTGTCGCGCGTTCCTGCCACGATCTCGCCGCGCGCAAGCCGCAGGCATGCTTGCCCCGCCTGGTCCAGCGCGCCCCCCGCAAGCGGAGCCCTGCCTTCGGCGGCGAGCGGCATTCCTGCCATGCCGTCGCACAGCGTCTGGTAAAGCGATTGCCAGAGCGGCTTGAGTGCATCTTCCCCGCCGATGAGTCTTGCCGGCGAGGGGTCGGCGCGCATGGCCTCGAACGCGCCTTGCTGCCGGCGTGCGAGTTCGGCAAGCCAAGTCATCCAGTGCGCATCGGCGCGTCCGTCTGCATGTTGCTCGAAGCGGGCGGCGCGTCTGGAAAAGAGATCATCGCGCGGCGCCAGCAAGGTGGCCGGCACCGAAGCGTGGGCGGGGGACTGTATGGGAATTTGCATGGAATTCATTCGTTGGATGCGGCCAGCGCCGCCATGCCGCGCAGATCCGTCTCGGATTGTACGGCGCCGCGCAAGCGCCTGGGTTGAGTATAGGCGACAAACCTGTCGTCGTTGGCAAATCCGGCCAGGAGCAGGCCGGCCTCGTCGGCGAGACGGACTGCCATGCCGGTGGGAGCCGAGATGGCCACGACGGCGTGGATGCCGACGTTGATCGCTTTCTGCACCATTTCATAGGAAGCGCGGCTGGTGATGAGCGCAAATCCCTGCGCCGTATCGATGCGCTTCGCAGCGAGGCAACCGATCAGCTTGTCGAGCGCGTTGTGCCTGCCTACATCCTCGCGCATGTGCACGATGCGACCCGCCATGTCGACCCAGGCGGCTCCGTGCGCTGCGCCCGTACTTTCGCGCAAGGGCTGCCGCCCGGGCAGCGCGCGCAACGCGGCGCCGATGGCCGCAATGTCGATAGGAGGCCCCGCCAGCGCCTGCGCGCGCGCCATGCCGGACAAGGCGTCGAGGCTGTCGATACCGCACAAGCCGCAGCCGGTGCGCCCCGCCAGGCTGCGCCTTCTTTCTTTCAGGGCGACAAAGCGCTCGGCGGCGATGTCCAGTTCCAAGGTGACGCCCGAGCAGTGCGCCTTGATCTCGATGTCATGGATTTCGCCAAGCCGTGCCACGATGCCTTCGCTCAAGCTGAAACCCGTCGCGAAGTCTTCCAGGTCTGTGGGCGAGGCAAGCATGACCGCATGGGAAATGCCGTTATAGACAAGTGCGACAGGCGTTTCCTCGATCACCACATCGGGAATGGCCATGGGAACGCCATGGCGAAAGCGCGTCACCTGCCGTGTGGACGCGCTGGGCGGCAGCGGCAGGTCGTCGAGGTCATCGGCGCATGCGGCGCCCGGTTGTTGGGGAGTCATGAAACACTCCTGCGGAGGAATAACGAGGGCCAAACGACCATGGTCGCCGGCCCGGTTGCTGCAGGCAACGCTACCTACTTGCCCGTCATCTGGCGATACCAGTCACGGTGATGCTGCTTGGCCCAGGCACGGGTCACCGTGCCGTACCACATCGCCCGCACCGTGCCCTTGACCCAGATGGCCGCGTAGACGTGCACCATGATTAGGCCGATCATTGCCGCGCCGGTGGCGGCATGCACCACGGCACCGAGCCGCACCAGGCTGACGTCGAAGCCGAACCATGCGCGCCAGATCGCCAGGCCCGACACCGTCATCAGCAGCATGCACGCAGCCGCCGCCCAGAACATGACCTTCTGGCCGCCGTTGTACTTGCCCTGCTCCGGCATGTCATGGTCGTTGCCGTCCACCATGTTCTTCGCCTTCGCCAGCCACTCCTTGTCCGCCGGCGTGATCTTGTTCAGATGCCTGAAACGCAGGAAGATCGACAGGAAGGATAGCGCCATCAGCACGCCAACATAGGGATGCAGGATACGCGTCCATACCGGGCTGCCGAACAGCTGGGTCAGCGGGAAGAACGCAGGATGGAAAAATGCCAGGCCGGACAGGGCGAGCAGGATGAAGCTGATGCCCACCACCCAGTGATTGGCACGCTCGGACGCGTTATAGCGTTGCAGGTCTTTCGGATCGCGGATCATTTTGCACCCTCCTTGTCTTCGCGTTCGATCTCTTCCTCGATCTCCTTCGACACCTCGTTCGGGCCCTTGGTCACGTAATGGAACAGGCTGCCCAGAGCGATGCCGGCCAGCGCCATGGTGGCGAGCGGCTTGGTGACGCCCTTCCAGGCCGAGACCATCGGGCTGATCGACGGATTGTTCGGCAAGCCGGAATACAGCTCGGGCTGGTCGGCGTGGTGCAGCACGTACATCACGTGCGTGCCGCCCACGCCAGGCGGATCGTAGAGGCCGGCGTTCTCGTAGCCGCGCGCCTTGAGATCGGCGATGCGCTGCGCGGCGACTTCCTTCATGCGTTCCTTGGAGCCGAACTGGATGGCGCCGGTCGGGCATGTCTTCGCGCAGGCCGGCTCCTGGCCGACCGCCACGCGGTCCGAGCACATCGAGCACTTGTACGCCTTGCCGTCATCCTTGGAGATGCGCGGCACGTCGAACGGACAGGCCGTGACGCAGTAGCCGCAGCCGATGCAGTTCTCCTGGTGAAAGTCGACGATGCCGTTCTTGTACTGGATGATCGCGCCGGGAGACGGGCAGGCCTTCAGGCAGGCCGGCTCCGCGCAGTGCATGCAGCCGTCCTTGCGGATGAGCCATTCCAGCTTGCCCTTCTGCTCGACTTCCGCGAAGCGGATGACGGTCCATGCCTTGTCGGAACGATCGGTCGGATTGTCGTACACGCCGACGCAGCTGCCGACGTCGGCGCGGATATCGTTCCATTCGGAGCATGCGACCTGGCACCCCTTGCAGCCGATACAGCTCGACACGTCGATGAGCTTGGCGATTTCCGTGGTCTGGCGCACGCCCGGCTGCGGCGTGGTGGTCGCCGAGCGTTGCTTGATATCGAGTGATTGCAATGGCATGTTTCAGCTACCTCAGATTTTTTGAATATTGACCAGGAAGGCCTTGTATTCCGGCGTCTGCGTATTGCAGTCGCCCACGGCCGGCGGCAGGATGTTGGTGAGGAAGCCCTTCTTGGCCACCGTTTCCCAGCCCCAGTGCAGCGGAATGCCGATCTGGTGCACCGTCTTGCCGTTGACCGTCAGCGCCTTCACGCGCTTGGTCACCACCGCCTTGGCCTTGATGAAGCCGCGCTTGGAACTGACCTTGACCATGTCGCCCTGGGCGATGTTCTTTTCCTTGGCGAGCGTCTCGCCGATCTCGACGAACTGCTCCGGCTGCGCGATCGCATTCAGCTTCACGGACTTGGTCCAGAACTGGAAGTGCTCGGTCAGGCGGTAGGTGGTGCCGACATACGGGAATTCCTCGTGCGTGCCGAGGCGCGCACGGTCGCTCTTGAAGATGCGCACCGCCGGGCTGTTCACCACCTTCGGATGCAGCGGGTTGGTGCCGAGCGGCGTTTCCATCGGTTCGTAGTGCTCGGAGAATGGCCCGTCGACCAGCTTGTCCGTGCAGAACAGGCGGCCGATGCCTTCCGGGTTCATGATGAACGGGCCCATGCCGTCGGCCGGCGCGGAATCGATCTTGAAGTCCGGCACGTCGGCGCCCGCCCATTTCTCGCCGTTCCAGGCGATCAGCTTGCGGCGCGGATCCCACGGCTTGCCTTCCGGCGTGCACGATGCGCGGTTGTACAGGATGCGGCGGTTGGCGGGCCATGCCCAGGCCCAGCCCGGCGTGTTGCCCAGGCCGACATCGGTGTTGTCGCGGCGCGCCATCTGGTTGCCGGCCTGCGTCCACGAGCCGGAGAAAATCCAGCACGCGCAGGAAGTCGAGCCGTCATCCTGCAGCGTCGCGAAGCCGGGCAGCTGCTCGCCCTTCTTCGCGAGGAACTTGGTCGCATCCTTCGGATCGGGAATGTCGGCCAGCGCGCGGCCGTTCATTTCCTTCGCCAGTTCTTCCGGCGACGGCGCCGTCGGGTCGGCGTAATTCCATGCGACGTTGAGGATCGGCTCGGCGGCCTTGCCGCCTTCCTTGCGATACAGCTCGCGCAGCGCGACGAACAGCTCGCCGATGATCTCGGTGTCCCCCTTCGCCTCGCCCGGCGCATCGGCGCCCTTCCAGTGCCATTGCAGCCAGCGCGCGGAATTGACGATGGCGCCGTCTTCCTCGGCAAAGCAAGTCGACGGCAGGCGGAACACTTCGGTGCCGATCTTTGCCGGATCGACGTCGTGCGCTTCGCCCTGGTTTTGCCAGAAGGTCGAGGTTTCGGTGGCGATCGGATCGATCACGACCATGTACTTCAGCTTGGAGAACGACTCGGCCACCTTGTTCGCATCCGGGAAGGACGCGAGCGGGTTGAAGCCCTGGACGATGAAGCCGTTCACCTTGCCCTGGTTCATCATCTCCACGACTTGCAGGATGTCGTACATCTTGTCCCACTTGGGCAGCCAGTCGTAGCCCCAGTTGTTGTCCTTGGTCGCCTTGTCGCCCCAGAACCACTTCATCAGGCTGACGAAGAACTTCGGCGTGTTCGCCCAGTAGTTGAGCTGGTTGTCGCGCAGGGCCTTCGGCGAGTTCTTCGCGAGATACTCGGCAAAGGTCGGATGCTGCTTCTCGTTGGGCAGCGTCAGGTAGCCCGGCAACGAAGTCGACAGAAGGCCGACGTCGGACAGGCCCTGGATATTGGAGTGGCCGCGCAGCGCATTCACGCCGCCGCCGGGCATGCCGATATTGCCGAGCAAAAGCTGGATCATCGCCATCGTGCGGATGTTCTGCGCGCCGACGGTGTGCTGCGTCCAGCCCAGCGCGTAGAGGATGGTGCCGACCTTGCCCGCCACCGCGGTTTCACCCAGCAGCTCGCATACCTTGAGGAAGTCTTCCTTCGGCGTGCCGGTCAGGCTGGAGACCACATCCGGGGTGTAGCGCGCGTAGTGCGCCTTCATCAGGTTCCACACGCAGCGCGGATGCTGCAACGTGGGATCGGTCTTGACCTGTCCTTTTTCGTCGAGCTCGTAATTCCAGGTGCCTCGGTCGTATTTGCCCTTCTCGGCGTCGTAGCCGGAGAACAGGCCGTCCTCGAAGCTGTAGCCTTCGACCACGATCGCGCCGACGTTGGTATAGGCTTTTACGTAGTCCCACTGGATCTTGTCGTTGGCGACCAGCCAGTTGATCACGCCGCCCAAAAAGGCGATGTCCGATCCTGCGCGGATCGGCATGTAGTGATCCGCCACGGCGGCGGTGCGGTTGAAGCGCGGATCGACCACGACCAGCTTGGCGCCGCGCTGCTTCTTCGCCTCGATCGCCCAGCGGAAACCCACCGGATGCGCCTCGGCGGCATTGCCGCCCATGACCAGGATGAAGTCGGCGTTCTTGATGTCAACCCAGCTGTTGGTCATCGCGCCGCGGCCGAAGGTGGCGGCCAGCGCGGACACGGTCGGCCCGTGGCAGACGCGCGCCTGCGCGTCGGTGGCGACGATGCCGAGCGAGCGCAGGAATTTCTGCGTGAGGATGCCGGTCTCGTTGGAGCCGGCCGATGCGGTCAGCATCGCCGTCGACAGCCAGCGGTTGACCGGCACGCCGTCGGCATTTTTCTCGACCACGTTGGCATCGCGGTCGGCCTTCATGTGCTTGGCGATGCGGTCGATCGCTTCATGCCAGCTGATGCGCTTCCACTCCTTGCTGCCCGCTTCGCGCACTTCCGGATACTTCAGGCGCTTCGGGCTGTGCACGAAATCGAGCAAGCCGGCGCCCTTGGGGCACAGCGCGCCGCGGCTGACCGGGTGATCGGGATCGCCTTCGATATGGATGATCTCGGCCTTGGCGTTCTTAGCGCCGCTGCCCAGGCTATACATCAGCAAGCCGCAGCCCACCGAGCAATAGGTACAGGTATTGCGGATTTCACGGGCGCGTGTCAGCTTGTATTCGCGCACCTCGGCATGCGCGGCAGTCGGGGCGATGCCGGCCAGGGCCAGGCCGGACACGCCAACGCCCGCCGTCGAAATCTTGAAGAACTGCCGCCTTGTCAATTTTACGGGGGCGGAGTTTTTCTTGTTGTCCATACATATCTCCAGAATGATCCTCGGGAACGGAACGGTGTTGGCGCGGGAAGGCGGGAATTGGGAAGATGCAATTCGTCGTAACCATCAAACCGCGAGCGGATGTTCCGGCTTTGATGGCTAATTGCAAAACGCGATGTCTAGTACACGCGGGTCTGTTACAACTGACCAAAGCGCGCGGAGTGTAGCACCGAGTTTCCAATAAGTAATTTGCTTCAAATCAAGAAATTCCGGGATTGCGGGCACGGCGAGGGCACGTCATCGTGCGTGCCGCAGCGAGGCTTTCCAGAAATGCGTGGTAATATACCCCCCTACCCTATCTTTGCTTCGCGCCATATGGGACACACCATTCGAGAAAAGACCAAGCTGCTCAATCGCGTGCGCCGCCTGCGCGGGCAAGTCGACGCCATCGAGCGCGCGCTGGACGAGGAACGCGGCTGCGCCGAAGTACTGCAACTGATCGCATCCACGCGCGGGGCGATGAACGGCCTCATGGCGGAGCTCATGGAAGGCCATATCCGCGATCACGTGGCCAGCCCCGATCTGGCGAGCGATGCCATGCGCCAGCAAGGCGCCGACGAACTGATCGAAGTCTTGCGCACCTATCTGAAATAAACGGACCGTCCGCCGGCCCCGCCTTTTGAAGGATCTTCCATGTCAAGTCACCACGTTCCCGACGACCTGTCCGCCTGGATGCATGACCATGTCTTCGACGAAGGCAGCCAGTCCGCCGAACGCGGCACGCGCGCGGTCATGTGGATCACCGCCGCCATGATGGTCGTCGAGATCGCCGCAGGCTGGTGGTTCAACTCGATGGCCCTGCTGGCCGACGGCTGGCACATGAGTTCGCACGCGCTGGCCGTCGGCCTGTCGGTCGCCGCCTATGCGGCGGCGCGCCGCTACGCGCGCGATCCGCGCTTTGCCTTCGGCACCTGGAAGATCGAAGTCCTGGCCGGCTTCACCAGCGCGGTGCTGCTGCTGGCGATCGCCGTGACCATGGTCGTCGGCTCCGCCGAGCGGCTCCTGTCGCCCGAGCCGATCCATTATCAGGAAGCGATCCTGGTCGCGATCGTGGGGCTTGCCGTCAATGTCGTGTGCGCGCTGATTCTGGGCGGAGCGCACCATCACCACCATGACCATTCGCACGGCCATGATCACGATCATCATGACCACGGCCACCATGACCATGAGCACCACCACGATCTGAACCTGAAGTCGGCCTACGTGCACGTCATCGCCGACGCCGCCACGTCGGTGCTGGCCATCGTCGCCCTGTTCGGCGGCTGGATGTACGGCTGGGCGTGGCTCGATCCGGCCATGGGCATCGTCGGCGCGGTGCTGGTGGCCGCCTGGGCGAAAAACCTGATCCGCGATACCGGAAAAATATTGCTGGACAGGGAAATGGACCATCCGGTGGTCGAGGAAATCCGGGAAGCGGTGGAGTCCGGCACGCAGGAAGGCAACACGCGCATCGCGGACCTGCATGTCTGGCGCGTCGGCAAGCGCCATTATTCCTGCGCCCTGACGGTGGTCACCGGTGACGCCTCCCTGACCTCGACCAAGCTGCGCGAGCGCATCGCGGTGCACGAGGAAGTGGTCCATGCGACGATCGAAATCGTGCACCGCCCCGCTCTCCAACCAGCGTCGTGAGGATGCCATGACCTGGATGATCGCCAAATACGGGATTACCGCCGCCGTCGTCGTGCTGGTATCGGAGCTGGCCAAGCGCAGCGACAAGCTGGGCGGCTTGATCGCCGCGCTGCCGATGGTCACCGTGCTGACCCTGATCTGGCTGCATGTCGAGCAGCAGCCAGTGGACAAGATCGCAAACCATGCGTGGTACACGTTCTGGTACGTGGTGCCGACGTTGCCGATGTTCCTGGTGTTTCCCTTCCTGCTGCCACGGATCGGGTTCTGGGGTTCGCTCGGCGCCGGCATCGCCTTGACGATCGCCTGCGTCGCCGTCTTCGCGCTCGTGCTGCGCCACTTCGGCATCGATCTGCTGTAAGCGGCCGCGGATGACGGCCGGCGGGCAGGCCGCCAGCCCCGCGCCAAACGGCTTTCCGTCGCTTCTGCTATGATGCGACCTTTTCCAGCTTGTAGCAGTGCGCAGGGTACCATGTCAGCAGGGACAGATTGTTTTCGCCGCGTCATCCTTGCCGTGACGCTCGCGACGCTTGCTCTGGCATGGCAGCCGCTGGCAGCCAAGGCGCCTTCGCTGCGCGCATGGCCCAGGGAAACGCCGTCGCCGGCACTGAAAATGACCGATCTCTCCGGAACCCAATGGGACCTGGAGAGCTTGCGCGGCAAGGTGGTCGTTCTGAATTTCTGGGCCAGCTGGTGCTCGCCCTGCGTGGACGAAATTCCTTTTCTCAATGACCTGGCCTCGGGCCCATCGGCAACGGGAAAAGTCGTTGTTCTTGGCGTCAATTTCAAGGAATCCGCCGCAGCCGTCGACCGCTTTTCGGCCGTCCAGAACTTCCGGTATCCGATCGTGCTCGATAAATCCGGAGAGCATTTCAAGAAATGGACGACCGGCATTTTGCCGACCACGGTCCTGATCGCGCCCGATGGCAAGGCGCGCTGGCGCATCGTCGGCGAACTGGACCGCGAGGACGGCCGCCTGCAGGAAGCGATCGACAGAATGCTGGATGAGCGAAAATAGAGCGTTCGCGCGACTGAATCCCGCGCAAGTGTCCGGCAGCCGGGACCGCCGCCAAGAGGATTGATGCGCATCGCAAGTAAAAGCTTAAGACAGGAACAAAAATGCAAAATAGCAAACCTAACGCAATCACCCGCCGCTCATTGTTGAAGGCGGCATCGGGCGCCTTGCTTGCCGCAGCCCTTCCGCAGGCCGCGCTCGCGCAACAACGGGAGGAAAGACGGTTCGCGCCGCAGCCCGGCGACTGGCGCAGCTTCGAGGTCGTCACCCGCGTCGACCTGCAAAAGAACGGCGTTCCGGCAAAGGTCTGGGTGCCGTTGCCATCGGTCGAAACCGCGTGGCAGCGTTCGCTGTCGGACGAATGGTCCGGCAACGGCAAGTCCATGCGCGTTGTCACCGACGGCCGCTACGGCGCGAAGTATCTTGCCGCCGAATTCGACGGGACGGCGCCGGCGGTGCTGGAAGTGAGGTCGCGCGTGCAGACCCGCGACCGTGCGACCGACTGGGAAAAGCCGGCAGCCGCCCACGAAACGCCGGACGACTTGCGCAGCTGGCTGCAGCCGACCGACCTGATGCCGCTGGACGGCATCGTGCACCGCACCGCGCGGCAAATCGTGGCGGGCGCGCGCACCGACCTCGACAAGGTCCAGCGCATCTACGACTGGATCATCATTTCGACCTATCGCGAGCCCAAGGTGCGCGGCTGCGGCGTGGGCGACATCAAGGCGATGCTGGAATCGGGAAATTTGAGCGGCAAGTGCGGCGACATCAACGGACTGTTCGTGGGACTCTGCCGCGCAGCCGGCGTGCCGGCGCGCGACGCCTACGGCATCAGGCTGGCCCCGAGCGCTTTCGGCTACCGCGAACTGGGCGGCAACCCGGCTTCGCTGAAGGGCGCCCAGCATTGCCGCGCGGAAGTTTATTTGCGCAAGCACGGATGGGTCGCCATGGACCCGGCGGACGTCGGCAAGGTGATGCGCCTCGAAACCGGCACCTGGATCAAGGACCCGGATCACCCGGTGGTCGCGCCCGTCAGGAAGGCACTGTTCGGCGGCTGGGAAGGCAACTGGATGGCATACAATTTTGCCCACGACGTCGCCCTGCGCGGCTCGACGACCGGCAAGATCGGATTCTTCATGTACCCGCAGGCCGAAATCGCGGGCGAAGCGCTCGACCCGCTGGAGCCGGACGCGTTCAAGTACGCAATCAGCGCCCGCGCGGTGACCGCCTGAGGACGGAATGATAAGGATGGCGAGGATGGCATGCTTCCTGCTGTACAACCCTGCCCGCGCCGATGCCTGAAAAGCTGCAATTCATGAAATCGAGTGAAACTTCATCGCGAAAGAACCTGAGCGCGCGGCTGATGGCCGTGGGCGTCGTGTCGGCGCTCATCGCCTCCAGCTGCTGCGTGCTCCCGCTCGTGCTCGTCCTGGCCGGCATTACCGGCGCATGGATGACCACGCTGACCTCGCTGCGTCCCGTGACGCCGGTGTTTACCGTGCTGGCGCTGCTTGCGCTGGGCTGGGCCGGGGTGCTCCTGTTCCGCCCGGCCGGTTCATGCTCGGTAGCGGATGGCGGCGCCTGTGAGACGACGCGGCCCGTCGCCCGGCTGGTGTTCCTGGGCTGCGCCGCGTTCGTCGGCCTGCTGTTGCTGTTCCCCTTGCTGGCTCCCATTTTCTATTGACCGTCCCATGCCGAAACTCCTGCTTTCCTCTTTGTTCGCGGCCCTGCTGTCGCTTCCCCAGTTTGCGCTGGCAACCTCCCGCACCGTGTCGCTGAATGTGCCGACCATGGATTGCGCCACTTGTCCGATCACCATCAAGGCGGCCTTGCTCAAGGTGCCGGGCGTGACGCAAGCGAAGGTAAGCTACGAGCGGCGCGAGGCGGTCGTCGTCTTCGACGACAGCAAGACCGGCGTCGACGAGCTGAAGAAAGCCACGTCGGACGCCGGTTATCCGTCGATGCTGAAGAGCGCACCGAAATAATCCGACCAGGCCGGGCGCCCTGATGGCGCCCGGGTCAATGCGGCGCCGACTCCCGCGCGGGGCCGGCTTCCCGCGAATTCTTTCCGAACCGGGCCAGCACGTGCCCGCCCATCCCTTTCGCCAGTTCGTTCACGCCCAGGAAGATGGCGCCTGCCGATTCCCTTTCCAGCATCCTTGCTTCTTCTTCGCTGTGCGTGCGGACCACGATTTCGATCTGCGGATTCAGGGCGCGTGCCGCGCCAATCATCTGGCGGACGTTGAAGGTGTCGGGAATGGCGATCACCAGCATGCCGGCACGCGCGATGTGCGCCTGGATCAGCACCGCCGGTTCGGCGGCATTGCCGACAACGGCGGCAATGTCCTGCTTTCTGAGCCGTTCCACCAGCTCGCGGTTCTGTTCCGCCACCACGAAGGGAATGCCGTTTTCAGACAGGCAAGCCGCGAGGCGGCGCCCGACGCGGCCGTAGCCGACCAGCACGACTTGCCCTGACAGAAATTTCTCTTCGGTCGACATCGGCAATTCGGCCAGCGGGTCGCCGGACCTGTCGAGCAGGCGCGAAACGGAAGAATGCGGGCGCAGCCAAGCTTGGAGCGGCCGTACCAGCGAAAACATGAGCGGGTTGGCAGCGATCGAAATCAGCGCGCCAGCCAGGATCAGGCTTTGCCCTTCTGCCGGCAGCAGGCCCAGGCTCACGCCCAGGCCAGCCAGAATAAAGGAAAACTCGCCGATCTGCGCCAGGCTTGCCGACACCACGAGCGCCGTCTTCAGCGGATAACGGAAGGCCAGGACCAGCGCGGCGGCGGCGATCGACTTGCCGAACATGATGATGCCGATGACAGCCAGTACCTGCAGCGGCTGCCTGACCAGCACCGTGGGATCGAACAGCATGCCCACCGAGACGAAGAACAGGACGGCAAACGCCTCGCGCAGCGGCAGCGATTCTTCGGCCGCGCGGTGGCTGAATTCGGACTCGCGCAACACCATGCCGGCAAAAAAGGCTCCCAGCGCAAAGGACACGCCGAACAGCTTGGCGGCGGCGTAGGCGATGCTGACGGCTGCCGCCACCACGCACAAGGTAAACAATTCGCGCGAATTGGTGCGCGCGACATGCCACAGCAGCATCGGGAATGCGCGGCGTCCGACGATCAGCATCAAGGCGATGAAGGCCGATACTTTGAGCAGGGTCAGCCCCAGCGAGGCCCACAGGTCGCCGCCGGACGAATTACCGCCGAGCCAACCCGCAAGGCCCGGCAGCAGCACCAGCACCAGCACCATCGCCAGGTCTTCCACGATCAGCCAGCCGACGGCGATGCGCCCGTTGACGGAATCGAGGATGCCGCGCGCCTCCAGCGCGCGCAGCAGCACGACCGTGCTTGCCACCGACAATGCCAGGCCGAACACCAGCGCCCCGCCCAGCCCCCATCCCCAAGCCGTGGCGACCGCCGCACCCAAGGCGGTCGCCACGGCGATCTGGAGTACCGCGCCCGGCAAGGCGATCTTGCGCACTTCCAGCAAGTCGCGCAGCGAAAAATGCAAGCCGACGCCGAACATCAGCAGCATGACGCCGATCTCGGCGAGTTCGCCCGCAATATTGGAATCGGCAACGAATCCCGGCGTGAAGGGGCCGATGATGACACCGGCCAGCAGATAGCCGACCAGGGCGGGAAGCTTCAGCCGGGCGGCGGCAAATCCGAGAATCAGCGCCAGGCCGAGCGCCGTGGAAATCGTGGTTATCAGCGGAATGGAATGGGTCATGCGTTTCGATTTCAATGAAAGGAGGAGGATGCCGCTTGGCGCCGCCGCCGGATGCGGTGCCGGCTACTGCCAGTGTAATGCTGGTCCGGCTTGCCCTTCGGAGGCCGGATGCATCGATTTGCGTGACGCGTCACGGATAATTGCGACTCCGTCGTGTTGCATGAATAGACACCGCTGGTTTCAAAAGTTTGATATCAGTCAATATTTCAAGCCATAATATGCGCCAATTCGCGACCGGGAGAATGAATGAGCATCAGCACGACTTCTTATGTGTCCCAAGTGGCAAGCAGCCTGCAGCAATTGAGCGCGCATCGCGAGCAGCAGCTCCAGGTGAACCTCGATGCCGGGAATTCGATACGGCAATCCCGCCAGCAGGCGGTCGAGCAAAGCATGCGCGACGACACCACGCAGGCACAACGCGTGAATGAAATCCGCTCGGCGGCGCTGAAGGCAGCGCATGGCGGCGGTATCGACGTCTGGGCTTGAACGCCGCAGGATGAGCGCGCCGAGCAGTGTCTTTCAGGCGCCGAAACTGTCCGGCATCTGCACCGCCACGACCTCCCCGCTGGCGGTCGCGACGCCGTCGGCGAATACGGTGGTTTCCACCACCACCTTGCGCCCCTTGATTTCCTTCACCCTTCCCCGGATTTCCAGCTCGCCGCTCAGCGGCGTCGGTTTCAGGTAGTTCACGTGCAGCGATCCGGTGACGAACCGGAAAGGCGGCAGCGTACCCATTTCCCTCCCCTCGGCGCGATACATGGCCGCCGCTGCGGTGCCGGTGCTGTGGCAATCGATCAGCGACGCCAGCAGGCCGCCGTACACATAACCCGGAATGGCGGTGTGATAGGGTTCGGGCGTGTAGCGGGTGACGGATTCCTCGCCCTCCCAGTAGGTCTTGATGCGATGGCCGTGGTCGTTGCGGGAACCGCAGCCGTAGCAATGGGCGACATTATCCGGGTAGTAATCCTGAAAGGCTTTCATGGGCGTCTCGCTGGCAGGTTGTTATGAAGAATGACACGACCGTTCATTTTCCCGGCAATCCATGAATCCGGCAACCGCGCCGGTGCAGGGAAAGCCGATATACTCGAGCCATCCGCTGCCAGTTCACATCAACATCATGAAGAAGTTGTTGCATCGCCTGTTCGGGCGTACGCCGGAGCACTTGCCGGACCCGGATCTTCCGGATGCCCCCATGACGGTTCTGGCGCTCGATGCGCCGCCCGCGCCGGACCGGACGATCAACGTCGATACCCTGTTCTTCCCGTGGCTGATGGGCATGGCCGAAGGAGAGGTGCGCGACCTGAACGAAGAGGAAAGCCGCCGGCTGAGGGCGCTCAAGCGCGTGGCCGACAGCGACAGCCCGGCCACCGTCGAGCTCGTTCCGCGCCTGCCCGCGGTGGTTCCCATGCTGCTCAGGACCTTGCGCGAGCAAAACGTTTCCAACACTCAGCTGGCGCAGCAGATCTCCCAGGATGCGGTGCTGGTCGCGGCGGTGCTCAGGCAGGTCAACAGTTCCTATTTCCGCCGGGGCAAGCCAGTGCACAACATCGAGGAAGCGCTCGCCGTGATCGGCCAGAATGGCTTGCGCATGCTGGTGGCGGGCGTCGCCTTCAAGCCCCTGTTCAGCGCCGGGCTCGGGCATTGTACGAGCGTGGGCGCGCCACGCCTGTGGGAATTGTCGTCGTCCTACGCCGTAGCGTGCCGTTGCTTCGCGGCACGTTTGCGCGTCGATCCGTTCGAAGCCTTTCTCGCGGGTCTGTTGCAGCATGCCGGCATCGTGGTCGCCCTGCGCGTGCTGGACCAGGCCGAGGCCGGACCGCCGGGCGAGCTGCGCTCGCTCGCATTTCATGCTTCGTTCGCCCATTACGCGCGGCGTCTGGCGAGAGTCGTGGGACACCACTGGGAATTCCCGCAGCGGGTGGTCGCTGCGGTCGATCCGATAGCCGCACCGGGCGGCGCCGATGCACTGTCGCGGGTGCTGATCCTGGCCGGCAAGACCGCCAGAATCAGGCTGCTCGTCAAGAAAGGCTTGCTCCAGGAAGACGAAGTGGAGGCATGCCTGGATGGCGACGAGGTGGCTGCCTGCCTGGATTGCTACCGCCAGCTGCGCGAAGCCGAGGAGCAGGATGTCGAATCGGCTGCGCCTTAATGCCGCTTAACGCCGCACAACGCAGCTGGCGACGCGCCGCTGCAGTTTTTACCGTTATCCACGTATATTTTTCAGCCGCCGCGCCTGTCGGCGGCGGGTCTCGCGGCTATGCGCCCGGCGGCGGGACTTTGTCTTTGCCCAAATGATTTTGGCACGCTGTTTGCGGCACCTCCCTGTCGAAGTGATTCTTTACGGGGTGCACCATGGAAGCGACAGTCGGAGACTTTCTCCTGAAACGCCTGTCCGAATGGGGAGTCAAGCGCGTGTTCGGCTACCCCGGCGATGGCATCAACGGCATCATCGGCGCCTTCGGCCGTACCGACGCGATCGAGTTCGTGCAGGCGCGGCACGAGGAACTGGCCGCCTTCATGGCGACCGCGCATGCCAAGTTCACCGGCGACGTCGGCGTCTGCCTGGCGACTTCCGGCCCTGGCGCGATTCACCTGCTCAACGGCTTGTACGATGCCAAGATGGACCACCAGCCGGTAGTGGCCATCGTCGGCCAGCAAAAGCGCATGGCGCTGGGCGGCGATTACCAGCAGGAAGTCGACCTGATTTCGCTGTTCAAGGATGTCGCGCATGAATTCGTGCACATGGCGACCACGCCGGAGCAGGTGCGCCACCTGGTCGACCGCGCGGTGCGCATTGCGCGCGACCAGCGCACCGTCACCTGCATCATCTTCCCCAACGACTTGCAGGAAATGGAAGCGGTGGAAACGCCGCCGCGCGTGCACGGCAGCGTGCATTCCGGCATCGGCCTGACCGGGCGGCGCATCGTGCCCGGGCAGGCCGACCTGCTGGCGGCAGCCGATGTGCTCAATGCAGGCAAGAAAGTGGCGATGCTGGTCGGCGCCGGCGCGCTCGACGCCACCGATGAAATCATTGAAGTTGCGGACCGACTCGGCGCCGGCGTGGCCAAGGCGCTGCTGGGCAAGGCGGCGGTGCCGGACGACCTGCCCTTCGTCACCGGATCGATCGGCTTGCTTGGCACCAAGCCGAGCTGGGATTTGATGAACGAGTGCGACACCTTGCTGATGGTGGGGTCGAGCTTCCCCTACTCCGAGTTCCTGCCCAAGGAAGGCCAGGCGCGCGGCGTGCAGATCGACATCGACGGGCGCATGCTGAACCTGCGCTATCCGATGGAAGTCGGGCTGATCGGCGACAGCCGCGAAACCCTGCGCGCGCTCATTCCCAACCTGCAGCGCAAGGCCGACCGCACCTGGCGCGACCAGGTCGAGCAGAACGTCGACCGCTGGTGGCGCGTGCTGGAAGCGCGCGCGATGAACGAGGCCCATCCGATCAATCCGCAGCGCGTGTTCTGGGAACTGTCGCCGCGCCTGCCGGACAACTGCATCCTGACCTGCGACTCCGGGTCGGCGGCCAACTGGTATGCGCGCGACCTGAAGATCAGGCGGGGCATGATGGCTTCGCTGTCGGGCGGGCTGGCGACCATGGGGCCGGGGGTGCCGTACGCGATCGGCGCCAAGTATGCCCATCCGAACCGGCATGTGATCGCGATGGTCGGCGACGGCGCGATGCAGATGAACGGCATCAATGGCCTGATCACGATTTCCAAGGTCTGGCGCGACTGGGTCAAGAGCGGCGGCGACCCTCGCCTGACCATCATGGTGCTCAACAACAGCGACCTGAACCAAGTGACCTGGGAACAGCGCGTGATGGCGGGCGATCCCAAGTTCGAGGCTTCGCAGTCGCTGCCGAAATTCCCGTACGCGGCCTACGCCGACCTGCTCGGGCTGGGCGGCATCCGCGTCGAGCGGCCGCAGGATATCGGTCCGGCCTGGGACCGCGCTCTGTCGGCGACGGTGCCGACCGTGGTCGAGATGGTAACCGACCCCGACGTGCCGCCGCTGCCTCCGCATATCGAAGCCAAGCAGGCGCGGCATTACCTGAAGGCGCTGTGGCAGCGCGACCCCGACGCGCTCGACACGGTCATCGCATCGTTCAAGGAAGCCTGGGACGGATTGTTCCCGCCGAATAAGCAAGGCAAGTAAATCATGTCCACGCTGCACCCGCCCGAACCGATCGTGCACGTCGGCGTGTCGGCTTACCGGATTCCCACCGACGCCCCGGAGTCGGATGGCACGCTGGAATGGGATTCCACCACGCTGGTACTGGTGCGCATCAACGCCGGCGGCGCCTCCGGCATCGGCTACACCTATGCCGACACCGCCACCGCCGCCCTGATCCGCGACAGGCTGGCCCCCCTGCTCCACGGGCGCGACGCGCTGTCGATCAACGCGCGCTGGCAAGACATGGCGACGGCGATCCGCAATCTCGGCCGCCCCGGCATCTGTTCGATGGCCATCTCGGCGGTCGACGTCGCGCTGTGGGACTTGAAGGGAAAACTGCTCAACGTCTCGCTGGCGGCGCTGCTGGGGCCGGCGCGGCAGGCGATCGCTGTCTACGGCAGCGGCGGCTTCACCAGCTATTCGGAGCAACGGCTGCGCGAGCAGCTCGGCGGCTGGGCGCAGAGCGGCATACGCCACGTGAAGATGAAGATCGGGCGCGAACCGGAGCATGACGTGGCGCGCGTGCGCGCCGCGCGCGAAGCGATCGGCGTGGATACCGGTCTGTTCGTCGACGCCAATGGCGCCTATACCCGCAAGCAGGCGCTGGCGTTCGCCCGCGACTTCGCGCAGCACGACGTAACCTGGTTCGAGGAACCGGTGTCGTCGGACGACCTGTCCAGCCTGCGCCTGCTGCGCGACGACGGCCCGCCCGGCATGGCCATATCGGCCGGCGAGTACGGCTACGACCTGCCCTATTTCCGGCGCATGCTGGAGGCGCAGGCGGTCGACGTGCTGCAGGCTGACGCCACGCGCTGCGGCGGCGTCACCGGCTTTCTCGGCGCTTGCGCGCTGTGCGAGGCCTGGGGCATCCCACTGTCGAGCCACTGCGCTCCGGCCCTGCACCTGCCGCTGATGTGCGCCGCGCGGCCCGGCATCCATCTCGAATATTTCCACGACCATGCACGCATCGAGCACATGCTGTTCGAAGGCGCGGCCGTGCCGGACAATGGCATGCTGGCGCCGGAGATGGCGCGGCCGGGTCTGGGCATCGAGTTCCGGCGCCAGGAGGCGAGATGTTACGAGGTCTAGTCGACACGAAATCGAATGCGCCGCCGCTGGCCCAGGGGTTCGGCGACATGAAGCGGCTGGAGGCCGAGCTCAGGCAAGGCATCGCCGGCGAAGTGAGATTCGATAACGGCAGCCGCGCGCTGTACGCCGCCGATGCGTCGAACTACCGGCAGGTGCCGATCGGCGTGGTGATCCCGCGCACTATCGAGGACGTGATCGAGACGGTGCGCCTGTGCTACCGCTACGGCGCGCCGGTGCTGTCGCGCGGCGGCGGCACCAGCCTGTGCGGCCAGTGCTGCAACGTCGCGGTGGTGATCGACTTTTCCAAGTACCTGAACCAGGTGCTGGAAATCGACGCGCAGGCCAGGACCGCGCGCGTGCAGCCCGGCTGCGTGCTGGACGACCTGCGCCACGCGGCCGAACGGCAGGGCCTGACCTTCGCACCCGATCCCGCCACCCACAACCACAACACGCTGGGCGGCATGATCGGCAACAACTCCTGCGGCCCGCATTCCGTGATGGGCGGCGAAACGGTGCACAACATCATCGAGCTCGACGTGCTGACCTACGACGGCACGCGCATGACGGTCGGCGCCACTTCGGACGAACAGCTGCGGGAAATCCTCGCCCAACCGGGCCGGCGCGGCGACATCTATGCGCACCTGCAAAAGCTGCGCGACCGGTACGCCAACCAGATCCGGGGGCGCTTCCCGCAGATTCCGCGCCGGGTGTCCGGCTATAACCTGGAAGCGCTGCTGCCGGAGCATGGCTTCCATGTGGCGCGGGCGCTGGTCGGCTCGGAAGCGACCTGCGTGGTGGTCCTGGAAGCCAAGGTGCGGCTGCTCGACAATCCGGCGGCGCGCTCGCTGCTGGTGCTGGGCTACAAGGATGTGTACGAGGCCGGCGACCATGTGCCGGAAATCCTGAAGCACAAGCCGATCGCGCTGGAAGGCATGGACGACCGGCTGATCGCCGACATGACGGCGGTACACCTGCACCCGGACAACGTGAAACTGCTGCCGGAAGGCGGCGGCTGGCTGCTGGTCGAATTCGGCGGCACCGGCAAGGACGACTCCGACGCCCAGGCGCGGCGGCTGATGGATGCCCTGCGCCAGGCCGAGAATCCGCCGTCGATGAAGCTGTTCGACGATCCTCCGGTGGAAAAGATGATCTGGAAGGTGCGCGAATCCGGCCTGGGCGCCACGGCGCACGTGCCCGACAAGCCGATCACCTGGGAAGGATGGGAAGATTCGGCGGTGCCGCCCGAGAACCTCGGCCAGTACCTGCGCAAGCTGCGCGCGCTGTTCGAGAAGTACGGCTATGGCTGCGACCTGTACGGCCATTTCGGCCAGGGATGCGTGCATACGCGCATCGACTTCGACCTGGAGACGGCCGATGGCATCCGCACCTTCCGCGACTTCCTGCACGAAGCGGCGCGCCTGGTGGTGAGCCTGGGCGGTTCGATCTCGGGCGAGCACGGCGACGGCCAGTCCAAGGCGGAGCTGCTGCCGATCATGTTCGGCGACGAGCTGATGCAGGCTTTCCGCGAATTCAAGGGAATCTGGGACCCGCACTGGAAAATGAACCCGGGCAAGGTCATCGGGCCCTACCGTGCCGATGAAAACCTGCGGCTGGGCACCGAGTACAACCCGCCGGTGCTGCCGGTGCATTTCCACTACCCGCGCGACAACGGCGATTTTTCGCGCACGCTGCTGCGCTGCGTCGGGGTCGGCGAGTGCCGCAAGAAAGAAGGCACGATGTGCCCGAGCTACATGGCCACCAGGGAGGAAATGCATTCCACCCGCGGACGGGCCCACCTGCTGTTCGAGATGGTACGTGGCGAAGTAATCACCGGCGGCTGGAAGGATAAGTCGGTACACGAAGCGCTCGACCTGTGCCTGTCCTGCAAGGGGTGCAAGGGCGAGTGCCCGGTCAACGTCGACATGGCGACCTACAAGGCCGAATTCATGTCGCATTACTACGCGGGACGGCTGCGCCCGGCGAGCGCCTATGCATTCGGGCTGATCGACCGCTGGGCGAAGCTGGCGTCGCACGCGCCCGGCCTTGCCAACTTCCTCACGCAGCGCGAGCCGTTCGCCGCGCTGGCGAAGAAAATCGTCGGCATCGCGCCGCAGCGCCGCATCACGCGGGTGGCCGAGGAATCCTTCTCTTCCTGGTTCGCCAGGCGGAGCCGGAAGGAACAGGGGCGGCGCCGCATCATCCTGTGGCCGGACACCTTCAACAACTACTTTCATCCTGAAACCGCCCGCGCCGCACTCGAGGTGCTGGAGCACGCCGGCTTCGAGGTCGCGATTCCGAAGGTTCACCTGTGCTGCGGGCGGCCGCTGTATGAATTCGGCATGCTCGACCGCGCGAAAAAGTACTTGCAACAAGTACTTGACGTGCTGGCCGACGATATCCGCGCCGGCACGCCGATCGTCGGGCTGGAACCGGCCTGCGTGTCGGTGTTCCGCGACGAGATGCCGGACCTCTTTTCCTACAACGAGCAAGCCAAACGCCTGCGGGAAAAGGTGTTCCTGCTGAGCGAATTCCTGGAAAACGAAACCGACGGCTTTCCGTTTCCGAAGCTGGAGCGCCGCGCCATCGTGCACGGACACTGCCATCACAAGGCGGTGCTGAAGATGGACGCCGAAATGGCGGTCATGAAAAAGCTGGGACTCGACTTCCAGCTGCTCGACTCCGGCTGCTGCGGCATGGCCGGCTCGTTCGGCTTCGAAAAGGAAAAGTACGGCGTCTCGATGCAATGCGCCGAGCGCGTGCTGCTGCCTGCCGTGCGCAACGCGGGCGATGGAACGCTGGTGATTGCCGACGGCTTCAGCTGCCGCGAGCAGCTGTTGCAGACGACCGATGCAGAACCGCTGCACCTGGCGCAGGTATTGCGCATGGCGCTGCACCAACACGATGGAAAACGTTAAGACAAGGAGGTGCAATTGGACCCGATCGGAAAACTGCGCTGGGCAATCGCCGAAGGCTATATCCCGCCGCAAAGCACCGGCAGCGGCCGGGAAACGGTCAGCCACGAAACGGCCTGCATCCTGAATGCGGGCGACCAGCCGGCGCAGATCGCCATCACCATTTTCTTCAAGGACCGCTCGCCGGCCGGGCCGTACCGGGTAACGGTGGCGGCGCGCCGCACGCTGCACCTGCGCTTCAACGACTTGCGTGACCCGGAGCCGATCCCGCCCGGCACCGACTATGCCAGCGTCATCGAGTCCGACGTGCCGGTCGTCGTGCAGCACACCCGCCTCGACTCGCGCCAGGCAGAGCTGGCGCTACTGTCGACGATCGCCTATGGCGGCGACTGAGGCTGCCTGGGCGCGGAATATATTGAACACCAACCGATTGGAGGCATCATGCTGAAACCTGGCCTGGCGCCACGGCTTTTCATCGCAGTCGCGGCCTGTTGCATATTCCCTGCGACGGCGCAGGAAACGGGAGCGGCCAAGAATGAAAACCTCACAGCCCCGATCATTCCGCCACTGTTCATCATCGCGCCGACCGAAGTGCGCACCGATCCGACCTTGGCGAAAGGCTGCTGGGTACGGCTGTTTCCGCAGCCCGATTATCAGGGCCTGGACGACCTGACCGTCGCCGGGCCGGTGGAACTGCCGTCATTGCACACGCCGGCCGGCGGCGTGTACTGGAAGCACAAGACGGAAAGCGTCATCGTCGGGCCCAAGGCCACGGTGGCCGTATACGAGAACGAGCACTACCGCCATCAGACCGCGAAGCTCACGCCAGGCACTCGCGAGCCGCAGTTGCGCAAGGGGCTGAAGTTCACGCAGTCGATCGATTCGCTCAAGATCACCTGCGCCAAATGATGCCGCCGGCGCCACGCGCGCAGCGCTCCGGATCAACGGCCGGACGATTCCCTCGGCTTGACTTCCGGGTTGTTGATAACCTTATCCACGCCAGCCACCTGCTTGGCTGCCGTGACGGCGTCGCTGGCCTGCTTCTGGTTGTCGACGAATCCGCTCAGCGGCACGACGCCGCGATAGGCGTCAACGTTGATTTTCATTGCCTGGCCCACGCTTTCGCTTTGCGCGAGTTCGGTTTTGTCGCGTGCAGTGATCGAGGCGTCATCCAGCGCCTGACCGGTATTGCTTCATAACCAAAATCGCGTTTGGCAGGCGGGAGCTCCCTGTGGCGCGCGAGAATTTACACATGCCGTGTAATTTGTATTGGCTGGAATAGATTTCCAAAGCAAAACGCATCATCCGCGCGCCCGTTCCCTGCTCCCTCCACTGGTACGGCCCTTGCAGCCAGGTACGCAGGCCGCGCGGTGCGGCCTGCATTTCCATTGGAGCAAACCATGTCCCAGATAAACCCAATCCAGCTTCAGAAATTCCTCAAAGGCGTCGACTACCCAGCCTCGAAGAACACGCTGATCGAGAATGCCAAGAAGATGGGTGCCGACGAAAACGTATGCAATTCGCTGGAACAGCTGCCGGACGAAGAGTTCGAGGCGCCGATCGACGTCAGTCAGGCCTTGTCGAAAGAACAGAAAAAACATCATTGACCCATGTCCCTTTCCCTGCAAGCCTTGTTGTGGGGGCTGGTGGCCGGTTCCGCGCTGGTAGCCGGCGCGGGCATCGGCTACTTCATGCATCTGCCGCAGCGCGCGGTGGCGGCGGTGATGGCGTTCGGCAGCGGCGTGCTGATCTCAGCGCTGTCCCTGGAGTTGATGGAAGAAGCTTTCCAGCGCGGCGGTTTCGACTCGACCGCCATCGGCTTTGTCGCCGGCGCGGCTGTCTATACGCTGGCCAATGTCGCGCTCGCGCGGTTCGGCGCCAAGCATCGCAAGCGCTCCGGGTCGCAGCAATCAGAGTCGAAGCAGAGCGGCAGCGGCATGGCGATCGCAGTCGGCTCGTTACTGGACGGCATCCCGGAATCGATCGTAATCGGCGTCTCCATGATCGCCGGCGGCACCGTCAGCACGGTGGCCGTGGCGGCGGTCTTCCTGTCGAATATTCCCGAGGGACTGTCGAGCGCGGCCGGCATGAAGAAGGCCGGTCGCTCGGTCCGCTATATCTTCGGCCTGTGGTTCGGAATCGCCGTGGTGTGCGGCGTGGCCGCGTGGGCCGGTTATGCGGTGTTCAGCCGCTTTTCCGATGACGTGATTGCGGCCACCAATGCGGTCGCGGCCGGCGCCATCCTTACCATGCTGGCCGACACCATGATCCCGGAAGCGTTCGAATCCGCCCACAATTTCAGCGGCCTGATCACGGTGCTCGGCTTTCTGGCCGCTTTCGTTCTGAGCAAGCTGAGTTGATACGTACTGGAACCACGGAAGGAGATCGGTATTGTTTCATCTGGTCGAAGAGCAGGTGCAGGCCGGCGTCGAATGGCTGCGGCTGCTGGTGGAAACGCTGGGCGCGCTGGTTATCGCGGCCGGCGTGGCGGTCGCGCTGGCCGGTATCCTGCGCCACCTGCTTGCCAGCTGCGACGCGCCGTTCACGCCGATCCGCCTGTCGTTCGCGCGCTACCTGACGCTGGCGCTGGAACTGCAGCTGGCGGCCGATATCCTCTCGACTTCGGTGGCGCCGACCTGGGAGCGCATCGGCAAGCTGGCCGCCATCGCCGTCATCCGGACCGCGCTCAACTATTTCCTGAGCCGCGAAATGAAGGATGAGCAAGCCGCCGGCGAGGCCGCGCAGCGCGGCCATCCGCAGGCAACCGGGGAGAAGCTGCAATGAACAGGCTGCCGCGGCGGCGCCGCATCGGGCTCAAGGGCGAGCTGGCACTGGCGCTGCTGCCGACCATGATCGTTCTGCTGGTGCTGGCTCTGGTCGAGGCGCTGAGCCGGCAGCGCCTGCTGTTCGCGTCGCTGGCGTCGAGCGCCTTCCTCATCTACCTCGATCCGGAAAACACGGTCAACCAGGTGCGCACCCTGCTGCTGTCGCAGCTCGGCTCGGCCGCGCTCGGCCTGCTCTCGTTCGAGCTGCTGGGGCCAGGCTACCTGTCGGGCGGCATCGCGATGCTGATCGCCATCGTCGGCATGATCGCCTTGGACGCGATGCATCCGCCTGCGGTATCGACCGCACTCAGTTTCGGATTGCGCGCGGGCGACGCGAGCAACCTGGCGCTGTTCTCTCTCGCGGTCGGCATCACGGCGCTGTTGATCGGAATGCAGAAGTCCGCGTTATGGCTGCTGCGGCGCATGAGCTAGGGCCGATTCAGCCCTGCGCCGCCGCCGCGATCGGCTTGGCCTCGATATAGATGCGCTTGATCGAGCGGAAGCGTTCGCGGATGGCGCGCTCGATACGGTTGACCGCGATGGCGATATCGCCGCCGGACACGCCGTTGCGGAACTTGACATCCAGCGTGAGCAATACCTCGTCGGGGCCGAAGTACATGGTCAGCGGGTGCGCCACAGACGCTACCGCGGGGTCCGACTGCGCCATCCTGCGGATTTCGCGCGCCATGTCGAGATCCACTCCCTCGCCCACGAGCAGGCTGCGGCTTTCATGGATCAGCAGCACCGCCACGCCGGCCAGCAGTAGGCCGATCGCGATCGATGCCGCGCCATCCAGTTCTGGCATGCCGAAATGGTGGCTGCTCCAGACGCCGAGGGCTGCCAGCAGCAGGCCGATCAGCGCCGCGCTGTCCTCGGCGACCACGGTGAATGTGCTCGGGTCCTTGCTGACATGCAGCGCTTTCAGGAAAGGCTGGTCGCCCTTGTTTTTCAGCACGGCGCGTACCGCGATCGCAAAGCTGGCGCCCTCGAACAAGGCGGCGCTGCCAAGCACGACGTAGTTCCACGTCGGGTCATACAGCGGCTCCGGGTGCATGATGTGCAGCACGCCTTCGTACGCAGAAATGCCGCCGCCCACGCCGAAGATGAGGACGGCGACGATCAGGCTCCAGAAATACAGCTCCTTGCCGTAGCCGAACGGGTGTTCCGGGTCTGGCGGCCGCCTGCTGCGGTGCAGCCCGATGAGCAGCAGCACGCCGTCGCCGGTATCGACGGTGGAATGGACCGCTTCGGACAGCATGGCCGCGCTGCCGGTGATGCCGGCAACGATGAACTTGGTCGTGGCGATCGCAAGGTTGCCGGCAATCGCGCCGTAGACCACGATACGGGATTCAGTCATCGCGGTCTTGCAAGCCGCTAGGCGCCCTGTCCCTGGAACAGCATCAGTGCCCCGTCCACCACGAGCGTGGTGCCGTGGATGTAGCTCGCCTGCGCCGACGCAAGAAAGACCGCGGCGTGGGCAATCTCTTCCGGCCTGGCGGCACGCTTCATCGGGATAGACTGCACCTGCTTTTTGAGCACCTCGGGGTCATCCACCGCGCTCTGGTTCATCGGTGTGAGCACCATGCCGGGCGCGATGTTGTTGACGTTGATATTTTTTTCCGCCAGTTCCAGCGCCAGCGTGGTGGTCAGGTTGCGCAGCCCGCCCTTGGCGCTGTCGTAACCGGAGGCGCCGGCGCGCGGAATTTCCTGGTGCACGCTGGTGATGTTGATGATGCAGCCGTGGCGACCGGAGCCTTCGATGGCGCGGATGAATTCGCGGCAGCAGTAGAACGGCCCGTACAGGTTGGTGCGGATCGCGTCGTCCCAGTCGGCGTCGCTCATGTCCTTGACCATCTTGCCCGCCGCGTCGATGCCGGCGTCGTTGACCAGGATGGTCGGCACGCCCTGCGCGCCCTTCACGTCCCGGAACAGTTGCGCGACGCGGCTGGATTCGCGCACGTCGAGCTGGTAGACGGCCGCCTTGCGTCCCGCCGCTTCGACCTCGCGCGCGGTGCGCTCCGCCCCCTGGCGGTCATGAAAATAGGTAATGACGACATCGGCGCCTTCGCGGGCAAATGCAATCGCCGTCGCCTGGCCGATGCCTGAATCCGATCCGGTGACGAGCGCCAGTTCGCCCTTCAATCGTTGTTCGCTCATGAGTAACCTCCAGTCCGTCGCTGGCGCCACGCCGCCGCGGCTGCCACGCAGATGGGATCGCCGGATACTGCGCGGGTTCCCCGGCATCGTACTTGCATGCCTGCATGGTTCAAGGGCCAAGCAGCACGCCCGCCAGCACCAGCAAGACGAGCAAGACCAGCGTGGCCGCCGCCACGGCCCAGCGATGCGTATCGAGCCACAGTTGCGCGCTCCGGTCGAGCGCCTTGCCGTCGAAGCGGCCATGCGCGCCGTGGTCGCCCGGGACCGGCCGGTACAGGTTGTCGCGCCGCTCCGGCGACACATGTTTCTTTCCCTCCTGCCCTTCGTACGCCTTGTGCGCGAGCATATGGTCAAGGAAGCCGGGAATAAATTTGGTGCCGAGGATGGCCTGCGCCGCCGGCCAGCCCACCCACAGTTCCCGCCGCCGGTGCACGGCCGCCCAGTAGATGCCGCGCGCAGCCACTTCGGGCTGGAAGATCTTGCCCAACGGCTTGGGCTGGTCCGGCATGCAGGTGCGGCCCCAATCGAATTGCGGCGTGTTGAAAGCCGACAGGTGCACCATGGTCAGGTAGACCTTGCTCTTGTCGTGGATCAGCTCCGAACGCAGTGAGTCGGTGAAGCCGCGCAGCGCGCTCTTGGCGCCGCAGTACGGCGCCTGCAGCGGGATCGAACGGTATGCCAGTGCCGACCCGACCTGCACGATCGCGCCGCGGTCGCGCGGCTTCATGCGCTTCAGGGCGGCCATCGTGCCCCACACCGCGCCAAGGTAGGTGACTTCGGTGGCGCGCCGGAAGTCTTCCGGGGTGATGCCGGTCACCGGGCAAAAAATGGTCGCCATCGCATTGTTGACCCAGACGTCGATCGTGCCCCACGCGCGCTCCACCGCTGCGGCCGCCGCCTCCACCTGCGCCTGGTCGGCCACGTCGGTCGGCACGATCATGGCCTCGCCGCCGGCCAGTTCCACCTCCTCGCGCGCGCCTTCCAGGCCGTCCGCGCCGCGCGCCAGCAGGGCGACGCGCCAGCCGTGGCGGGCGAATTCGACGGCGGTGGCGCGGCCGATGCCGGCCGACGACCCGGTGATGACGACGACCTGGCCATGCATGTCCTATCCTCCTGTCTGGCGCACCGGCGGCGATTGCCAGGGCGCCCCGTGCAGCGTGCGCGTCGCATAGTCGGCCTGCGACAGCCCGAACAGCAGCGCCAGCGTCAGAATCGCCGCGGACGCCGCAATGCGCAGCAGGGCCGGCGCGCCGCGCAGGTGCATGAAAAAGACCGCGACCAGCGCCGCCTTGACGGCCGCGATGGCGAGATTGAGCACGCTGTTCCACGCCCCCAGTTTCAGGTAGGCGCTGCCAAAGGTGATCAGCAGCAGGACGATCAGCGCGGCCCACACCAGCAGGCTATTCCGGATCGTCTCGCGCAGCGAAGAATCGCTCATCCGCTTCTCCCCACCAGGTACAGGATCGGATACAGGAAGATCCAGATCACGTCGACGAAATGCCAGTACAGCCCGGCCACCTCCACGCGCTCGGCGCTGGCGAAGCTGCGCCCTCCGCGCAACAGTCCGGCGGCGAACGCCAGCACCATGACGATCCCTATCGTCAGGTGCAGCGCATGCAGGCCGGTCAGCGCGAAATACAGGAAATAGAAAATCTCCGCTGCCGGGGCGTGTCGCGCGTCCGCAAACGCGAAGCCTGCCCCCGGGAACAGGTGCTCCCGCCATTCGTGCCGGTACTCGGCTCCCTTGATCGCCAGGAACACGAAGCCGAGCGCCGCCACCAGCAGGAGCATGCCGCGTGCCAGCCGCACCGCATCGGCCTTGCACGCCTGCACCGCGATAGCCATCAGCAGGCTGCTGGTCAAGAGGACGGCGGTATTGAGCGTGCCGAGCATGACTTCGGTATGCCGGCTGGCTGCGGCGACGCCTTCCGGGAAGTGGGAGCGCGCATAGGAATAGCCGAACAGCAGCGGGCCGAAGAACATCAGTTCGGTCGCCAGGAAAATCCACATGCCGAAGGTGGCGGCCTGCTCCTGCTGGGGGGCGTCGTCGAACTGTTCGGCGATATTCATTGCGGCGACTCCCTGCCGGTGACCGGATCGTACATGTAGGCTTCCCGCGTGACGGTCGGGGTCGCCTCGAAATTGCGCCTGGGCGGCGGCGACGCTGTCTGCCATTCCAGCCCGGTGGCATGCCAGGGGTTCGGCCCGGCCCGCTTGCCGTAGAACAGCGACCACAGCAGGTAGCCCAGCGGCAGCAGATAGCCGGCGGCGAGAATCGCCGCGCCGGCCGAGGACAGAATGTTCAACACCTGGAATTCCGGCGGATAGCTGTGGTAGCGGCGCGGCATGCCGCCGTAGCCGAGCAGGTATTGCGGGAAGAAGGTCAGGTTGAAGCCGAAGAAGATCAGCACGGCCGCCGCCCTGCCCCACATTTCCGGGTACATGCGCCCGGTCATCTTCGGCCACCAGAAATGCAGGCCGCCGAAATACGCCATCACCGAACCGCCGACCATGATGTAGTGGAAGTGCGCGATCACGAAATAGGTATCGGTCAGGTGCACGTCGAGCGCCAGCGACGCCAGCACCAGCCCGGTCAGCCCGCCGATGGTGAACAGGCCGACGAAGCCGAGCGCGTACAGCATCGGCGCGGAAAACGTGATGCGTCCCTTGTACAGGGTCGCGGTCCAGTTGAACACCTTGATCGCGGACGGGATCGCGACCAGGAAGGACAGGATCGAAAACACCATGCTGGCGTAGACCGACTGGCCCGACACGAACATGTGGTGGCCCCAGACCAGGAAGCCGATGGTTGCGATGCCGAGGATGGCGTAGGCCATGAAACGGTAGCCGAACACGTGCTTGCGCGCGAAGCAAGGGATGATCTCGCTGGCCACGCCCATGGCCGGCAGTACCATGATGTACACCGCCGGGTGCGAATAGAACCAGAACAGGTGCTGGAACAGGAGCGGGTCGCCGCCCAGCGCCGGATCGAAGATGCCCACGTGCAGCAGGCGCTCGGCCGCCAGCAGCAGCAGCGTCATCGCCAGCACCGGCGTGGCCAGCACCAGGATGACGGACGTCGCGTAATTAGCCCACACGAACAGCGGCAGGCGGAACCAGGTCATGCCCGGCGCGCGCATGGTGTGCACGGTGACGATGAAGTTCAGCCCGGTCAGGATCGAGGAAAAGCCGACGATGAACACGCCGGTGATCGCGAGGATCACATGGCTGTTGGAGAACATGGTCGAGAACGGCGTGTAGAAGGTCCAGCCGGTGTCGACCCCGCCGGCGATGAGCGCCGCCAGTGTGAAGATGCCGCCGCACAGGTAGAAGTACCAGCTCGCCAGATTCAGGCGCGGGAAGGCCAGGTCGCGCGCGCCTATCATCATCGGCATCAGGAAGTTGCCCAGCGCGGAAGGGATCGACGGGATCAGGAACAGCCACACCATGATCACGCCGTGCGCCGTGAACAGGCGGTTGTAGGTGTCGGACGACACCAGGTCGCCCTGCGGCGTGGCCAGTTCGATCCGGATCAGGGTGGCGGCGGCGCCGCCGACGAAGAAGAAGGCCGTGATCGACACCAGGTAGAGCCAGGCGATGCGCTTGTGGTCGCGCGTGGTCAGCCACGATCTCAGCGAATAGCCGTCGCTCAGATAATCGCCGCCCGCCTGTTCAGTGACCCGTGCGTGCATCGCCGCCTCCCGTGGAACGCAGGTATTCGATAATCGCCAGCAAGTCTTCCTCCCCGATCTGCCCGGCGAACGACGGCATGATCGGCTCGTAGCCGGCGACGACATCCTTCTTCGGCAACAGCACCGAATCGCGCACATAGGCTTCGTCCGCCACCAGCGTGCGGCCGTCCTGCAGGTGCACGGTGCGCCCCAGCAGGCCGTGCAGGTCGGGCGCATGCACCGACGACTGCGCCTCGTGGCAGCCGCTGCAGCCGTACCGCCGGTACAGTTCGAATCCGCGCGCGGCCATGCCTTCGGACGCATTGCCCTGCTGCAGCCAGGCGGCGAACTGGTCCGGACGCATCACCACCACGCGCCCGCGCATGGCGGCATGCTCGGTGCCGCAGTATTCGGCGCAGAACAGGTGGAACTCACCGGCCTCGGTCGGGGTGAAGGAAATCGTGGTGTAACGGCCCGGCACCACGTCCTGCTTGATGCGGAAGGCCGGCACGTAGAAGCTGTGGATCACGTCCTGCGACGTCATCACCAGCCGCACCGGCTGGCCCAGCGGCAGGTGCAGCTCGTCGATCTCGCGCCGCCCGTTGGTATGCTCCAGCTTCCACATCCACTGCTTGGCCACCACGAACACCGGCGTAGCATCGGGCCGCTCGCGGTGCAGCTGCGCGTAATCGTAGGCGGCCCAGGCGAAGGCGCACAGGAACAGCAGCAGCGGAATCACGGTCCAGGCGATCTCCAGCCGGCGCCCGCGCACGGGGGCGGCGCTGCGGTCCGCGCCTGAATCGCGGCGGTAGCGCACCGAAAAATAGACGATCAGGAAAGCCACCGCGAGCGCGACGAAGCCGGTCAGCAGGAATTCCGCCAGCATCAGGATGTCATAGCGGGCGGCCGCATCCGACGCGCTCGGCGGCAGCAGGTAAAAGCCCCCGTTCATGCCTTCCTCCGCCCGGCCGGGCGCCACATCCACAGGACGAGGCCCGCCAGCACCGCCAGGCACACCGCGCGCACCAGCGCCATGGCCGCCGCACTATAGCGTCCGGTGGCCGGAGCGTAGTGCGAGCACAGCAGCAGCAGGCGGTCGACCGGCGAGCCGATGCGGCCCGCCGAGGCGTCCACCAGCGCCAGCCGCACGTCGCGCGGATCGAAACGCACGCCCATGAAGTAATGCGATATGCGCCCGTCCGGCGTGGCCACGATGAAGCCGGCCGCATGCGCGTACTGGCGCGCCGCCTCATCGTAGCCGTATTCGAATCCTGCGCTGCGCGCCAGGTCCGCGATCTGCGGCGCGCTTCCGGTCAGCAGGTGCAGCTCGCCGCCGCCATGTGCGACCAGCGGCGCATAGGACGCCTTCTTGCGGGCGGCGATGGCCGCGTTTTCCGTCGGATCGATGCTCACGCCCAGCACGCGGTAGGCGCGCGGCGGCAACCCTGCGCCGGCCAGGGTTTCAAGTACGCCGTCCAGCAGCGTGCTGCACAGGTTCGGGCAATGGTAGTAGCCGAGCACCAGCACCACCGGACGCGCGCCGAAGAAGGCGCCGAGCGATACGCGCCGCCCGTCGTCGTCGGTGAACGCGGCCGCCAGCGGCAGTTGTGCGTCGAGGCGCTGCCGGAACTGCGCCTGCGGCGACGCAGGATAGGCGAGCGGCTGCGCCAACGCGTGCCCGGGCGCGGCCGACAAAAGGCAGAGAATCAGCAGCAGGCGCGTCATCGCCGCTCCTTTCCGGGCGGGGCCTGTGCCTTGTCCGTGCCCGCATTGTTGCCGTGAGCCGTCATGATCCGCATCGCTTCCTGCACCGGGATGCGGGCGACGCCGCGTTCGCGGTCGATCCATTCCCAGGAGTCGAGCAGCTTCCGCTTTTCGGCGAAATAGGCGGCGCGCTCGTCCTGCGGCGCGGCTTGCAGCACCGGCTGCGCTATCTGCGGCGGGCGGCTTGCGCTGGGGCCGCTGCCTGGGCCGCTCCACAGCCGCCACAGGAAGTAGGCCGCCGTCGCCGCCAGCAGGATTCCCGTCACGATCGCGACGCCGCCCCACAGCACGCCGCGCGCGTTGAGGCCGGCCGGCTCGTGTGCTGCCGCGTCAGCCATGGCCGCCCTCCTCCTGCGCCGGGGTGATGCCGAGCGCCACCCACGCCGCCGCCAGCGCGGCGCTGGCCAGCGGCACCGTCCACAGCCATTGCATCCATCCGACCGCCAGCGACGGCAGCGTCATCCACCATACGTCGAGCAGATGGAATGCGAGCAGCCCGCCGGCCACCCAGCCGAGCATGCGCGGCGCCTGCTTGGCGTTGCGCGACAGCAGGATCAGCAGCGGCGCGAAGAAATGGAACAGCGCCAGCAGCCAGGCGACCGCCAGCCACCCGCCGTCGCGCCGCGCAACATACCAGGCGATTTCGTGCGGCAGGTTTTCCGACCAGATGATCAGGAACTGGGTGAAGGCGAGGTAGGCCCAGGTCATCACGTACATCAGCAACAGGTTGCCGAGATCGCGGAAGACCATCGGCGGCTGTTCGCCCCGGTGAGCCGCCAGCAGCACCGCCAGCGCCATCCCGCCCAGCATCTGCCCGGTGCCGGCCAGCAGGCCGAACGAACTGGAATACCAGAGCGGCATGAGCGACATGATCCAGTCGACCGCCGCCAGCCCGACGCTCACTCCGTACACGATCAGCGCGGCTGCGGAAAAGCGCGCCGCGCGCCGCAGCGCCGGACGGCGGCTCAGGGCCGCCAGCAGCGTCCAGATGCCGAGATAGCACAGGCTGCGCGCGACGAAGAACCACGGCGTGAGCCACATGCTCTTGAAGCCGGCGCTGCCGGCCTTCAATTCTCCGGCCCAGCGTGCCGCGCCGAGCCCGGCGTCGGGCGCCCACGGGAACAGGTCGCGCATGCCGAGCAAAAGCGGAAGGAACAGCAGCGCCAGCGGCCCCATCGCGCGCGCCAGCCCGAGCGAGGATGCGCGGATCGCCTCGCCCCACTGGCCTCCGGTCAGGTTGTGCACCCAGACGTTGGCCAGCCCGCCCATCACCAGCCCGCAGCAGAACCACCAGGCAGCTAGATACGCCGCCAGGAAAGCGGTGCCGGCGATACGCCACGCGGCGATGCAGGCCAGGGCCAGCAGCGCGAACACGATGACTTTGGCGGGGCGGCTGCTCATTGCGCGCCTCCTTCCCCTCTTGTCCCTGCGGATGACCGGGAGATGTCAGCCAGCCGCTGCCGCGACTCCGGCGGCAGGCTATTGGCGTTCGCATTCTGGCTCAGCTGCAGCGCCCGGATATAGGCCACGATCGCCCAGCGGTCGGCCGGCGCGACCCGGTCCGCGTACGGGTACATGATGCCGTAGCCGTTGCTGATCACGTCGAAGAAATGCCGGTCCGGCGCCTGCCGCAGCCTCTCGCTGTGATAGGACGGCGGATGCGGGAAGCCGCGCCGCGCCACCAGTCCGTCGCCGTCGCCCGCCGGGCTGTGGCAGGGCGCGCAGTAGATGCCGAAACGCTCCTGCCCGCGCCGCAGCAGCTGCATGGTGACCGGATACGGATTGGACCGCGCCTCCGACGCGGCGATCTCTTCGCTGACGTCGCCGGCGCCGATGCGCCCGCTCGAGGTGCCGGCGAACGGCCCGCCCGAATACGGCACGCTGGCGGGCGGCGGCGTGCGCGACGAGCTGCCGTCGGGGAACAGGTCGCTGCGCGCAAACGGCTTGTAGCGCGGCTGGTCGTACATGTCCTGCTTGGCCTTTTCACATCCTGCGAGGAATCCGATCAGGCCGCAGGCGCACACGAGAAAATGCGCGCGTCTCATTGCGGCACCTCCGCCACCGACAGCGGGTCCAGTCCCTGCAGGAACGCCCTGCTGCGCGTCGCGTCGAAGCGCGGATCGCGCGCCGGCAGGCACAGGAAGAAGCGGTTGCGCGTGGCCTGCCCGAAATCCGGCGCATCGAACACCGGATGGCGCAGGCGCGGCAGGCCGTTGGCCGCCAGCATCCCGAACACCGCCGCCAGCGCCGCCCCCAGGATGGTCAGTTCGAAGGTGGGCACGATGAACGACGGCCAGCTGTGCAGCGGGCGTCCGCCGACATTGATCGGAAAGTCGATCACCGCCGAATACCATTGCAGGAAATAGCCGCCCAGCCCGCCGGCGAAGCCGCCCAGCAGCGTCATCAGCGGCACCCGGTCGCGCGTGAAGCCGACCGCCTCGGCGATGCCTTCGATCGGATACGGGGCATACGCCTCCATTTCGCGGTAGCCGTCCTCGCGCGCGCGCCGCACCGCCTCCAGCAAGGCTTCGCCGGTGCGGAATTCGGCGATCAGACCGTAGCTCACGATTTCTTCTCCGCGCTTTCGTGCACCAGCTCGCGCATCTCGGCAATCGAAATCGCGGGCAAAAAGCGGATGAACAGCAGGAACAGGAACACGAAGAAGGCGATCGATCCCAGCAGATGGGTCCAGTCCCACACGGTCGGATAGAACATGCCCCAGGCCGACGGCATGAAATCGCGGTGCAGGCTGGTCACGACGATCAGGAAACGCTCCATCCACATGCCGAGATTGACCACGATGCTGAGCGCGAACAGGATCACCACGTTGTGCCGCACGCGCCGCAGCCACAGCAGCTGGGGCACGGCCACATTGCAGAACATCATGGCCCAGTACACCGGCGCGTAGGGGCCGACCCAGCGGTTGACCGTCATGTATTGCTCATACTCGTCGGCGCTGTAGAAGGACGTGAAGATTTCGGCGGCATAGCCATAGGCGACGATCAGGCTGGTCACCAGCATGATCTTGGCCGCGTTCGCCAGGTGCCGCTGCGTGATGAAATCGTGCAGGCCGAAGAAATGGCGCAGCGGGATGGCCAGCGTGAGCACCATCGCGAAGCCGGAAAACAGCGCGCCGGCCACGAAGTACGGCGGGAAGATGGTCGAGTGGTAGCCGGGCGTGTTGCCGATGGCGAAGTCGAGCGACACCACCGAGTGCACCGAGATCACCAGCGGCGTGGCCAGCCCCGCCAGCAGCAGGTAGGCGCTTTCGTAGCGCGCCCAGTGCCGCGCCTCGCCGCGCCATCCCAGCGCCAGCAGGCCGTAGGCGAAGGTCGCGAAGCGCCGGCCGCGCGCGCAGGCGCGGTCGCGCAGCGTGCCAAGATCCGGGATCAGGCCGACATACCAGAACAGCAGCGACACGATCAGGTAGGTGCTGATGGCGAAGATGTCCCATACCAGCGGGCTGCGCCATTGCGGCCACACGTTCATCACATCCGGGTAAGGGATGAGCCAGTAGAAGAACCACGGGCGGCCCAGGTGCAGGATCGGGAAAATGCCCGCGATGCCCGCCGCGAACAGCGTCATCGCCTCGGCGAAGCGGTTGATCGAGGTGCGCCACTTCTGCCGCAGCAGCAGCAGGAAGGCCGAGATGAAGGTGCCGGCATGGCCGATGCCGATCCACCAGACGAAATTGCCGATTGCGAAGCCCCAGGCCACCGGGATGTCCACGCCCCAGATGCCGACGCCCTGCGAGAACAGCCAGGCGGTCGCGCCGAAAAACACCAGCGTGCCGGCGAACGTGAACAGGAACGCGGTCAGCCACGGCCAGCGCACCGGGCGCTGCAGCACCAGGTTGGCGATCTTGTCGGACACGCTCGCGTATCCCCATCCGGCGCGCAGCACGCCGATGTCTTTCGAGACGGGAGGCTGCTGTGTCGCTTCGTTCATGTCAGTTCGTCATCCGGATTCAGCACCAGCGCCGCATACGTGGTGCGCGGGCGCGTATTCAGTTCCGCCAGCAGGCTGTAGTCCAATGCGGACGCCTTGGCCCGGTTCACCCTGCTTTCCGGGTCGTTCAGGTCGCCGAACACGATCGCCTCCGTCGGGCATACCGCCTGGCAGGCGGTGACCACTTCCCCGTCCTGCAGGCGGCGCCCAAGCTTTTCCGCCTCGATGCGCGCGCGCGTGATGCGCTGCACGCAGTAGGTGCACTTCTCCATCACGCCGCTGCGGCGCACGGTCACTTCCGGGTTGTACGCCGGCGGCGCCCGGTCGAGCGTCGTGCCGGTGTAATGCAGGAAATTGAAGCGGCGCACCTTGTACGGGCAATTGTTGGAGCAGAAGCGCGTGCCGACGCAGCGGTTGTAGACCTGCAGGTTGAGACCCTCGCTGTCGTGCACCGCAGCTTCCACCGGGCAGACCAGTTCGCATGGCGCGTTCTCGCAATGCATGCACGGCACCGGCTGGAACACGCTGCGCGGGTGCGCGCTGGTGCCGGTGTCGTAGCGGTCGACCCGGATCCAGTGCATCTCGCGCCCGCGCATGACCTGTTCCCGGCCGACCACCGGGATGTTGTTCTCCGCCTGGCAGGCGATGGTGCAGGAGCGGCAGCCGATGCAGGCGTTCAGGTCGATCGCCATGCCCCACTTGTAGTCCTTGTACTCCCACGGCGGATAGAGCGATTCCTGCGGCGTGCGTTCGCGCTTCTCGTCGGTGGCGAAATGCGGATTGCGGCGGAATTCCGCCAGCGTCGCCATGCGCGCGATGTCGCGCCCTTCCATCTGCTGGTGGTTCTGGGTCGTGGCGAACGCGACGTGCCGCCCGCTCCGTTGCGCCTTCAACGCATGCGGCCCATGCAGCGTGCGCAGGCGGTAGGCATCGAAGCCGACGCCGTTGCCCACATGTCCGGCCGAGCGCCGCCCGTAGCCTAGGGGCAGCGTGACGACGCCCTCGGCCTGCCCGCGCCATACCCAGGCGGGTGCTTCGAGTGCCACCAGCGGATGGTCCGCGAGCGACAGGCGCAGCATGTCGCCGCTTTGCACGCCCAAGGCCTGCGCGGTACGTTCGCCGACGATGGCGGCATTGTCCCAGGTGAGTGTGCTGAACGGCCTCGGCAGTTCCTGCAGCCAGGCATTGTTGGCATATTCGCCGGCGCCGACCGAAGTATCGGAAACGAACAAGGCCCGCAGCGCCGGCCCTTCAAAGTCCGGCGGTGGCACAGAGCGCGCCGGGCGCAGCGCCAGCGGCGCGCTGGCACTGCCGCCAACCACGCCCTGGCGCAGCGCGTCCTGCCAGAGGTGGTCGAAATCCCCCGCGCCGATTCTGCCGCGCCAGTAATTGCGCACCAGCGCATGCCCGGCACGCTCGTTGCCTTCCGCCAGCATGCTCAGCAACTCATGCGCCGAGCGCCCGCCATACAATGGCGCGATCACCGGCTGGGCGATCGCGGCGCTGCCGTCGAACGCACGTCCGTCGCTCCACGCCTCGTAGCCGTGCGCGGCCGGCAGGTGCCAGGTCGAGGCATGCGCGGTTTCGTCGCGGTACAGCCCGAGATGCGCGCTGAACGGCACCTTGCGCAGCGCCTGCTCGAAGCCGAGGTCGGCCGGGGCGTCGTACACCGGGTTGGCGCCGAGGATGACGAGTGCTGTGACCGCGCCCGCGCGCATGTCGTCGGCCAGCGCCGCGATCGACTGCGCATGGTCGAGCGGCCCAGCCTGCACGGGCGCGATCGGGATTACGGTCTTGCCGAGGTTGCCGAGATGGGCGTTCATCAGGTGCGCCAGCGCCCGGCTGCGCGGAGAAACGGCGCCGCCGGCGACGATCAGGCAGCGGCCGCGCTGCGCCGCCAGCAGCGCGGCCAGCACCGTTTCCCATTTTCCGGCGCGCTCGTCAGGCGCGGGAGGAATTTCCGGCGGCAGGCCCGGCATGCCCAGGCGCGCGGCGATGCGCCACAGGGTCCGCTCGATGTCGTGCGGCGGCAAGGCCAGCCGGTTGTCGGCTACCGCGCCGAGCAGCCCGGGACTGGCCTCCAGCGCATACAGCCGCTTGTCGAACTGCGGCGCGCCGGCGCGCCGCCCCTGCATGAAATCGCGTGCATAACGCAGGTGACCGGGCCAGTCGCCGAACACATCGGCATCGACGGCGAGCACGGCGGCGGCGCGGTCGAAACGGTACAGCATGTCGGTGGCGCGCCCGAAGGCAAGGTTCGCCGCTTCGGCGCCGGCGTCGTCGTGCACCGGATCATGGCTGTGCCAGCGCGCGTTCGGATAGCGCTCCAGCAGCGCTGCCATCTGGGCGGCGAGTGTCGGCGAAGTCACCGTACCGGTAAGGATGCGCAGTCCGGCGCCGCCGTTGGCCTCCCACGCTAGACGCTGCCGCGACAAGGCGGCCCTGAATGCGTCCCAGGTCGACAGCGCGCCGCCCTGGCGCACCGCCTGCGAGCGGTCCGGGTCCCACAGCTGCAGCACCGATGCCTGGGCGAACACGCTGGTGGCGCCCAGGCTGGCGGGATGGCGCGGATTGCCCTCGATCTTGGTCGGCCGCCCCATGTTGTTTTCCACTAGCACGCCCTGCGCATATCCCCGGTGCATGAAGGCGGTCGCGTAATACAGCGGCTTGCCGGGCACCATGTTTTCCGGCATGTCGACGTAGGGCAGGATTGTTTCCTGCGGCGGCCCGCTGCATCCGGCGCCGGCCAGCGCCATGGACGCCGCCATCAGCTTCAGGAAGGTGCGGCGTTCCGCGTCGGGAACGATGGGAATGTGCGGGCGGCGGGTCAGGTCTGGCATGGGCGCGGGCGGCTATCGGTGGCAGGTGGAGCAGTCTGTCAGGCGGCGCGTGTCCTGCAGGCGGTACTGCCGGGCCAGCCGCGCCGTTTCCTGCGGCGACAGCGGCTGCCTGTCGGCCATCGAAAACACTTCCGACAGCGGCCGGATGTGCTGCTGCGCGTTGCGGTGGCATTGCAGGCACCACTGCATCTCGAGCGAGGCTTCGCGCCAGGTCAATGGCATCTGGTCGATGCGGCCGTGGCATTCGACGCAGGCCACGCCCTTGTTGACGTGGATGCTGTGATCGAAGTACACGAAGTCCGGCAGGTCGTGCACGCGGTTCCAGCGGATCGGCGTGTTGTCGCGCGCGCTGGCATGCAGCGGTGCCAGCAGCGGCGAGTCGCGGTACAGTTGCGAGTGGCAGGTCAGGCAGATCCGGGTGCTGGGCAGGCCGGCGAAAGCGGACTTCTCGACCGACGCATGGCAGTAGCGGCAATCGATGCCATCGTCGCCGGCATGGTGCTTGTGGCTGAACGGGATCGGCTGCGTCACCGGCTGGCCCACCTTCACGTCCGGCCCGCTGTACCAGCGCGCGGCGGCGATGGCCGCGACGATGAGCAGGAAGGCTGCGATAAAAAGCAGCTTGAGCGCAAGGACGCTGCGTCGACTGAAGGCTTGCGCCATGGCTTCCTTCCTAAAAAATCAACGGCTCGCTCCTGCCATGCGCACGCGGCGGGCAGGCCTGCGGCTGGTGCCGTTCCCCGGCATGTCAGGCTTCGCGGGGCGTTCACCGCCGGCCACTGCGTGAGTCGGCGCCGCCCGGTACGCCATCCGCGCCCGGCGGCGGCCGGGTTCGCACGTCCGCGCTCAGGTCGGCCTCGTCGTATTTCGGGCAATGCTCGATCTCGTCGCGCGTGAGGTTTACCGCCACGCTGCGATCCAGCCAGTCGATATGGTCGATGCGCTGCGGCGACACCAGCACCGACGGCCCCGGCCACCAGTTGCGGGGATCGACCACCAGCATGCGGATCGACCAGTCCTCGTCGTCGAACAGCAGGTCCTCGACATGGCCCAGCTTGCGGTCGGTGGCCTGGATGCCGTAGCCGATCACCTCGCGGCTGCTGCGCAGGTGCGGATCGTCCTTCTGGTGCTCCTGCTCCAGTCGTTCGCGCCGGACCTCGGGATCGGGCTGCTCCAGCGGCTGCGCTTCGGCCGCCGGCAGGCTGGCGTAGCCCCACAGATAGGGGCCGGCCCAATAATACGGATAGCCGTAGTAATCGTAGAACTCGACCTCGTGCTGGCGCGATACCGGCCGGGCGGTATCGATGTCCGGGCTGTCTTCCACCTGCTTGCGCGTCAGCTCGACGTTCATGGCCCGTTCCTGCCAGTAAAGGTGGCGCAGCGAAGCCGGCGACAGCAGCACCTTGCGCTCGCCGGCCAGCCCGCCGGCATCCACCGCGAAATAGCGGATGGCCCACCTTTCATCGTCGAAATAAACATCCTCGACGGTGCCGATATCGCCATCGGTCGCGACAACCTTCATTCCGTGCAGGGCTTTCACGTTGTACATCATGATGCTCTCCAGGTTACCCTTGTCCGGCAGTACCAGCGGCACGAACAGGACGCCGCCGATGCCGCGTCGGACAGGAAGGTGCGTGCAAGAGAGATGCCCGGCAGCGGAAGATGGCTGGGAAGTATCGCGTTGGCAGTGACCGAGGTTGGCACGAACGCGATTCAGGGGATGCGGGCAAACCGGAAGGAAATGGTCGAGTAACCAGCATTCCTGCTGGTTACATTCGCCCAAATTGAATTTACAAAGTCTTTGTAAAGTTCTCCCGTTACTCCAGGGCAGGACAGGCTTGCGCCGCCGCCCTGTACGGACTAGCCGCCGGGAACGCGGTCAGCGGCCGGGCCCCGGCCGGCGTTGCAATTGCTCTCGCTGCTGCGGCGTCAAAATTGCGTCGATGCGCTTTCTTTGCTCAAGCATGTTTTCGAACATCTGCTTGCGCGCTGCCGCCATGGCGTCGTAATTCTTGCGCGCAGCCTGTTCGTCGAACTTGCCCTCCCGGTAGATGTCTTCCGCCTGAAAATGCAGTTCCTGCATTTTTTCCATCGACTGCCACTGCTTCTGCCGGAATTCCTTTTGGGCAGCGGCGATCTTGCTGCGCTGATCGCTCGTCAGGTCCGGCACCGCATATTCCATGCCGCCCATCCCGTAGCCGCCCATCATCCCGTGCGGCATGCCATAGCCACCCATCATTCCCGGCCCCATGCCATAGCCGTTCATCATGCCGGGCCCGCCCATCATTTCAGGCCCCATGCCATAACCGCCCATCATCCCGGGCCCCATTCCATACGATTGAGCGGAAGCCGATGCCGCTGAAAACAGAAGTGCAGCGGTAACAATCCATAGGCGCTTGGTCATGATCATCTCCTTATGTAGGCTTGACGACTGAGGCGTAAACCGTCATGTGCGACGGGGATGTTCGTATCGTATAAACGGGCAGTCGCTTTTTCGAATGACATGGATCAATCGGGCTCGAATTCGCCCTCCGGCGCAACGAAAATCACTGGCGAGCGGGTAAGAAAAACACCGGGAAGGGACAGGTTTTGCCGTACGATACACGCGCTCAATGCTCGTGTTCATCATGCCCGTGGCCGCCTTCTTCCGCATGCGCGTGCCCGTGCGGCCCGGCCTGCGTGACCATCTGCTGGTACTCGGCCGGCGACATGCGCGGCAGCAGCCTGACGAACGCCACTGTCTGCCATATTTCCTCGTCGCTGTGCGACGCGTCCCATGCCGGCATCCCGGTCATCTTGATGCCATTGCGGACAATCCAGTAGAGCTCCCCCGCCGACCAGTTCTGCGCGGTGTCGGCCAGCTTGGGCGGGCGCGGGGTCAGTCCTCGTCCGATATCGCCGCGCTCGACGCCGGGCGCGCCATGGCATTCCGCGCAGTGCTCCTTGAAATGCCCTGCGCCGGCGCGCGCCATCTGCGAAGACAGTTCCGGCGGCACGATATGCCTTGCGTGTGCCCGCACCGAATTTCTCATCACCGTGCCCAACAGCCGGCGCGCCACTGCCCCATGCGCAGAGTTGGCGGACACGTCATACCAGCCGGAATAAATGAATACCAGCGCCGCAACGATCACCAGCAGCGCAGCGATGAACAGGGTTCCGAGCGCCTTCATGGCAGTCCGATCTCCCGCGGGTGGAACACGATGCCGACCAGGGCATTGCCGCCCACGAGCATGAAGCGTGCCGGAGCCTTGCCAGCGTTGCCATCCTCCACGCCGGGCATGATCCCTGCTATCACTTGTATCGTCATTCTGGAGCGCGTCATGGACTATGCGGACGAAAAGCTGAACCGGAGAAAGTTCCTGCTCACCACCACCACGATCGTCGGCGGTGCGGGCGTGGTCGCCACTGCGGTGCCCTTTCTTTCTAGCATGGCCCCGAGCGAAGCGGCGAAGGCGGCCGGCGCGCCGGTCGAGGTCGATCTCACCGGCGTCGAACCGGGCAAGATCAGCACCGTCGAATGGCGCGGCAAGCCGGTGTGGATCCTGCACCGCACCGACGCCATGCTCGCCGCCCTGGGCAAGCATGACGCCCTGCTGGCCGACCCGGCATCGAAGATTCAGCAGCAGCCGCCCTACGCTACCAATCCGGCGCGCGCCATCCGCCCGCCCTTCTTCGTCGCCATCGGCATCTGCACCCACCTCGGCTGCGTGCCGGTGTTTCGGCCGGAGCCCGGCGCGCCCGACCTGGGCGCCGATTGGCCGGGCGGCTTCTACTGCCCCTGCCATGGTTCCAAGTTCGATCTTGCCGGGCGCGTGTTCAAGAACGTGCCCGCGCCGCGCAACCTGGAAGTGCCGGCCTACACCTACCTGAGCGACAACAGGCTGCTGATCGGCGCCGACAAGAAGGCTGGCTGACACGATGCGTCCATGGCGATCGGTCTCGGTCCTGCCGTGGCTGGCCTGCCTGTTGCTGTACGCCGGCAATGCCGCTGGCGCCGCTTATCGGGTGGAACTGGATGCGCCCTCTTCCCTGAAAGACTTGCTCAAGCGTCACCTTGACCTCCTGCGCTACCAGGAGCGCGACGATCTCAACGAAGACCAGCTCAACTTCATGCTGGAAACGGTCGAAGCGCAGGTCGCGAAGCTGACCTCGACCGAAGGCTACTTCCTGCCGCGCACCACGGTCAGCGTCGACCGCGGCGGCGCGCGCCCCGTGGTGCGCCTGAAAGTCGAATCCGGCGCGCGCACCAGCGTCGCCAACGTGGACGTGCAAGTCGCCGGCGCGGCATCCGCACGCAGCCCGGCACAGGCGGCGCGGGTGCGCCGCAACTGGCAGCTCGCGCCGGGCGAGCCGTTCCGCCAGGAAGACTGGGACGCTGCCAAGCAGGCCGGCCTGCAAATCCTGCAGCGGCGCCGCTATCCGGCCGCGCGCATCGCCGAATCCGGCGCGCGCATCTATCCCGACCTCCAGCAAGCCGACCTGTCCGTGCGCTACGACAGCGGCCCCCTGTTCACCCTCGGGCCGTTGCAGATCAGCGGCACCAGGCGCTACCCGGAAAGCATCATCCGCAACGTCAATCCCTTGGCCGAGGGCGAGGAATACAGCGCCGAACGGCTGCTCGAACTGCAGCGCGAAATCCAGCGCACGCCGTATTTCAGCAATGTGGTGATCGACGTCGACAAGGACCCGGCGCGCGCGCAGCAGGCTCCGGTACGCGTGCAGGTGACGGAATTCCCGGCCCAGCGCCTGCGCGCCGGCGTCGGCTATTCCACCGATACCGGCGCCCACGTCGAAGGACGCTACTCCCACCTCAACCTGTTCGGCCGCGCCTGGGTGCTCGACACCCAGCTGCGGCTGGAGCAGCGCCGCCAGCTCGGTGCCGTCGAGCTGGCCATGCCGCCCGGTTCCGGCGGCTGGGTCGACAGCGCGCACGCCTCGATCGACCGCACGACACTGGAAGGCATCGACCTGCGCAGCCGCCGCATCGGGCTGCGCCGCGCGCGCAATACCGAAAAGCGCGACTTCGCCTATACCCTGGAGTATTACAGCGACCAGCTGCAGCAGCTGAACGGCGCCACGCCACCACCCGACACCGTGGTCGAGCCCGGCACCCAGCGCGCGCTGGTGGCCGGAGCGGCATTGACGCGCCGCCAGATCGACAATCCGCGCTTCCCGCGGCGCGGCTACATCGCCTCGCTGGAACTCGGCGCCGCGTTCCAGGGGCTGCTGACCGACCAGACCTTCTTCCGCGCGTACAGCCAGCTGCGCCAGTACAACCCGATCGGCCGGCGCGACGTGGTGATCCTGCGCGGCGAGCTGGGCGCGGTCGTCACCAAGGGCGGCAACGCGGCGATCCCCGCGTCGCTGTTGTTTCGCGCCGGCGGCACCGACTCGGTGCGCGGCTACCGCTACCAGAGCATCGGCAACGAGCGCAACGGCACCGTCTATCCGACCCGCTACCTGGTCACCGGCGGCGCCGAATACCAGCGCTGGTTCTCGGAAAAATGGGGCGCGGCCGTGTTCTACGATGTCGGCGCGGCGTCCGACAGCTGGAGCGGCAAGAACTTCTTCCATGCGGTCGGCGTCGGCGCGCGCTATCGCAGCCCGATCGGACCGATCAACGCCGACCTGGCGTACGGTTTTCAGGGCGGCAATATCCGGCCGCACCTGTCGCTCGGCATCGTGTTCTGATGAGCGAGGCGCCCTCTTCCCCCGACCGCGGCGACCGCAAGACGCCGGGCCGAGCGCGACGCTGGCTGGTCCGCGTTATCCTTTTGCTGCTGGCGCTGCTCGTGCTGGCCGGCGCGCTGCTGCTTGCCGCGCTCAAGACCGAGCCCGGCGCGCGCGTGCTGTGGCAGGCGGCGCAGCGCGCGCTTCCCGGGCGGCTGTCGGGCGAAGTCGCCGGCGGCACGCTGGCCGAAGGATTGCGCCTGCGCGACGTGGTCTACCGCGACCAGGCGCGCCTGGTGAAAATCGACCGGCTGGCGGTGCGCTGGGCATGGTCGCGGACGCCGCTGAAATGGACGATCGAACGCCTGCAGATCGGCGAACTCGACTTCACGCAGTATCCCGCGCCGAAACAGCCGCCATCCGTGCCGGACCGGCTGACCCTGCCGCTGGCGATCGAGCTGCGCGACGCGACGCTGCAAAAACTCGTCATCCGGCGCGACAGTGGCGTCATCACGCTCACCGACATCGCAATGCGCGGCCACACAGACGGAACGCGGCACGCGCTGACGCTGGAGCACGCCGGCACGCCCTACGGCAGCGCCAGCGCAAGTCTGGACCTGAACGGCATCCGGCCGTTCGCGATCGGCGGCAGCGCCGCCCTGGACGGCGCATGGCGCGACAAGCGTTACCGCCTCGCCGCGCAGCTGTCCGGCTCGCTGCGGGAATTGCAGACTCGGCTGGATGCGACCGGAGACGGCGCACCCGGCGGCAACGCCGCCCGCCTCGACGGCAAGGCGCAAATCGAAGCGGACGTCTTTTCCGACAATCCGTTACGGCGGGCTCAGGTCGCGCTGCGTCATCTCGATCCGCGCATGTTCAGCGCCGGGGCGCCGCGCGCCGACCTGGAGCTGGACGCCAATCTCGTGCCGCAAGGCGGTGCCGGCGAAAGCCCGGGCACGCCGCTGGTGCTGGCCGGTCCGGTATCGCTGCGCAATGCGCAAGCGGGACCGCTCGACCGGAACTTGCTGCCGGTCGTTTCGGCGAGCGGGCAGGTGCGCCTCGGCGCCGGCTTGCAGCAATTGCGCCAGGTGCAGGCGGAGCTGGCCGGCGGCGGCACCCTGCAAGGCGGCGGCGAACTACGCGCCAGGACCGGCCGCTTCGCGCTGCGGGCGGACGCGCTCGACCTGCACGCGCTGCACGGCGCGCTGCGGCGCACCCGGCTGAACGGCCCGCTCACGGTCGACCTGGCCGGCGATACCCAGCACATCACGCTGGACCTGGCCGGCTCCCCGCTAGCCATTGCCGGCACGGCGCACATCGACCCCCGGCAGATCCTGCTCGACAGCGCGTTGCTGCGGGCGGGGCCGGCGCAACTGCGGCTCGCCGGCACGCTGGAGCGCGGCGGACGAGGCGATTTCAGCGCGCGCGGCACGCTGTCCGACTTCGATCCGAAGCGCTTTCTCGCCTCCCCCAAGGTTCCCTCGGCGCGCATCAACATGCGCTTCGACGCGCAAGGCGCGCTCAAGCCGGAACTGCAGGCGCATCTTGCATTCGACATCCATGACAGCAGCTATGCCGGCCTGCCGATGACGGGCGGCGGCCAGTTGCGCGTGCGCGGCAAGCGGCTCGCGGCGCAAGACGCACGGCTGTCGGTGGCGGGCAACCGGCTGCGCCTGGCGGGCAGTTTCGGATCGCCAGGCGAGCGTCTGAAGTTTGAACTCGACGCGCCGAACTTGGCGCGTCTCGGATACGGCTTGTCCGGGCAGCTGCAAGCCGAGGGCCAGCTCGGCGGCAGCATCGAGCGTCCGGAAATCGACGCCCGCTACCAGGCCAGCGGGCTGGCATTCCGGCAGTACCGGCTGGCCGAAGCCAGCGGACAGCTTCGTGCGAGCGGCATGCCCTGGCGCGAGCCGGACGCGCGCATGATGCTGGAGCTCGACGCGCGCGACGCGCAGGCGCCCGGCATCAGCCTGTCGTCGCTGCACGCCACACTCGACGGCGGCGCCGAACGCCACGCCCTGTCGCTTCAGGGCAGCGGGCAGCTGCGCGGCCGGCCGCTGGCGCTGACGCTGGCCGCGCACGGCAGCTTGCAGCAGCAGGACGGCGGCTATGCGTGGGACGGCACGCTGGACACGCTGGAAAATCGCGGGTTCCCGCGTCTTGTGCTGGAGCGCCCGCTGGCGCTTGGCGTGGCGCCGGGACGGCTCGCGCTCGGACCCACCCTCCTGACGCTGGAGCAGGCGCGCATCGAGCTGCAGTCGGTGCAGGCGGATGCGCAGGCGATCCGGTCCGCCGGCACGATCAGCGCGCTCGACCTCAGTCACCTGCTGGAGCTGCGGCGCGAGCTGACCGGCGCCAGCCCGCCGTTCAAGACAGACCTGGTGCTCGACGGCAGCTGGGATTTTTCCCTGGCCGGCAGCGCCAGCGGCTTCCTGCAGCTCGACCGGCGCGGCGGCGACATACGCATCCCGGGCGAGCTGCGCGAAACCGCGATGGGACTGACTGCATTGCGCCTGCGCGGCGACTTCCAGGGCAGCCAACTGGCGGTTTCAGCGCAGGCTGCCGCGCGCCGCGTCGGCAGCGCAAGCGGCGCGGCCCAGGTGACACTTGCGCCGGTCGACGGGCGACTGGCGCCAGTACCGGACTCGGCGCTGTCCGGTAAGATCACGGCATCGATTCCGCGCCTGCAAACGCTGGCCGCGCTGGCCGGTCCCCGCGTCGCCCTCGACGGCAGCATTGCCGCCGAAATGACGCTTGCCGGCACGCTGGCCGCGCCGGTGGCCGCCGGCGACGCCACCGCGACCAATCTCTCGCTATCGGTCTACGACCAGGGCATCCGCCTCGACGACGGCAGCGCCTACATCCACGTCGAAGACAACGTCGCCGACATCCGCCAGCTCGTGTTCCACGGCGGCGAAGGCACACTGCGCGCGACCGGGCGCGTCCCGCTGGAGCACAGCCGGGACCTGACGGCGACCCTCGTCGCCGACAAGCTGCAGCTGCTGGCCAATCCGTCGCGCCAGATGACCATCTCCGGCCGCGCCGACGCCGGCAAGGCCGGCGACCAGACGCAGGTCACGGGTAAATTCACGGTCGACCAGGCGCGCTTCAGCCTGCCCGAGCAAGGCGCGCCGGCGCTGGGCGATGACGTGACGATCGTGCGCGGCACGCGCCGGGATGCGGCCGCGCGCGCGCCGCAACGTGTCGAGGTACAGGCCGACAAGCCGGCCGGCCCGCTCACGCCGCGGGTGCGCGTGCAACTGGACCTGGGCGAGGATTTCCGCTTCCGGGGATCGGGAGCCGACCTGCTGCTGGCGGGCGAGCTGACAGTGACGAGCGCGCCCGGGGAAGCGCCGGGGGCCGACGGTACGGTGCGCATCGTCAGCGGAACCTATGAAGCATTCGGCGCAGAGCTGGAAATCGAGCGCGGCGTCATCAACTTCCAGGGTTCCTTCGGAAATCCCAACATCGACATCCTCGCCATGCGGCGCGGCAACCAGGACGTGGCAGCCGGCGTGCATGCGACCGGCACGGTGCGCCAGCCGCGCGTGCAGCTGGTGTCCGAACCCGACGTGCCCGAACAGGAAAAACTGAACTGGCTGGTGTTCGGGCGCGGCGGCGGCACCAGCAGCGACGCCGGCCCGGGACAGGCGCAGGCGGCGGCCAAGTCGGCCGCGCTCGGACTGCTCAACAAGTTCGGCGGCACGCGCATCGCCAAGGGCTTCGGGCTCGACCAGCTGGCCATCGGCAGCAGCGAATTCGGCCTGGGCGCGCAGCAGGTGGTCAGCCTCGGCAAGGAAATCTCGAACCGTCTGTACATCGGTTATGAGCAAAGCCTGGCGGGCGCGGCCGGCGTGCTGAAGCTGACCTACGACCTGTCGCGCCACTGGTCGGTGGTGCTGCGCGGCGGCACCATCGGCGGGCTCGACGTGTTCTACAGCAAGCGCTTCGATCACCTGGGCGAATCGAGTCCGGCGCGCTGATTTATCGCCAGCCTTCTATCCCTCGCGGAACCGGCGGAGCGCCATGTCGACCATGCCTTCCGCGCTGCCGGTGCCGGCATGTTCCTGTCGCAGGAAGAAGGCGTCGCTGCCGGCATGCGCGGCCTGGCGCAGGTGATCCAGCGCAGGCAGGCAGCCGAGCGCCTCGGCGTGCGGCTCGACCCGGCTCAACGTGGCCAGGATGTCGTCGCGCAGCACCAGGCTTTCGTGATTTTTAGGATGCACGACGACGCCGTCCAGCCCGAAGCGGCAAGCCTGGAAGCGGTTGTAGTTGTATACCAGGTAATCGTCCTCCGCCGGCGGTTCCTCGCCGCGCTCGAGCAGGAGGCGGCACAGCGCCTGCAGGTAGCAGGCCAGCGCCGCCGCGCGCTCCACGGCGAGCGGCGTGTCGCACACCCTCAGCTCGATCGTGCCGTACTCGGGCTTGGGCCGGATGTCCCAGTAGAAGTCCTTCATGCTCTTGACCACGCCGGTATGCTCCATGCGCGAAAAATAGCTGGTGGCGAATTCCTCCCAGCTCAGCAGGAAGGGCGCCCGGCCGGAGAGCGGGAAGGCGTACACCGAATTGAGCCGCGCCGAGTTGAACAGCGTGTCGCGCCCCTGCACGAACGGCGACGACGCCGACAGCGCAATAAAGTGCGGCACGTAGCGGTTGAGCGAATGCAGCAGGAACAGCGCGTCGTCGCCGGAAGCGCAGCCCACGTGCACGTGCTGGCCGAAAATCGTGAACTGCTTGGCGAGGTAGCCGTACAGCGCCGACACCTCCTTGAATCGCGGCTTGGAAAAGATCTTGCGGCTAGACCACTGCTGGAAAGGATGAGTGCCGCCGCCGCAAACGCCGACGTTGAGGCGGTCTCCGGCCGCCACCAGCGCGTCGCGGATGCGCTGCAGCTGTTCGAGCAGCGCCGGGTAGCGCGTCTGCACGTCGGTCGCGATTTCTATCATGCTTTGCGTGATCTCGGGCGTCACGGTGCCGGGAAAGCGGGAGCGGTTGAGCAGTTCCAGCATGTCCGGGCTGGCCTCGACGAGGTCGAAATCGGACAGGCTGACCAGCTGCAGTTCCAGTTCGACGCCCAGCGTCAGCGGTTCGGATGTCTTGAAGGGTTCCAGCGGCATGTCATTGCTCCGAGAGGTCGCGCGCTTCTCCGGCGGCTAGCAGCGCGCGCTGCGTAAGAATCGGGCCGGCGACTGCCGACAGCAGCGTCGCCGCCGCCAGCGGCGCGAGCTGGTCGACCAGGTCGATCCCGATATAGCGCGTCTGCACCAGGAGGGAAACGGCCAATACCGACATCGGCGCCAGCGCCACGCCGGTCAGCAAGCCCTTGCGCCAGGAAGTACCGCTGATGCGCGCGAACACGAGCGAGCCGACGATCTTGGCGGCGAGGCGAACCACGAACAGCGCCAGCGCGATGTTCAGGCCCGACAGCACGCGCGGCCACGCCAGCGCGGCGCCGACGAATACGAACAGCAGCACCATCAGCAAATCGCCCAGCACGCCGAAATTGCGCTGCGCCGGGCTCAGCGTCACGCGCCGGTGGCGCGCCATGATGCCGAAGATCAGAGCCGCCACCACCGGCGACACCTTCAGCGCCTGCGCCAGCGCGACCAGCAGGATCACGGCGACCGCGAAAGCCACTGTCGCGTGCCGCTCCAGCGCGCCGAGCTTGCGCAACAGGCCCGGAACGGCGATGCCGAGCGTCCCGCCCAGTGCCGCCGACACGACCAGCACCAGGGCGCTGTTCGAGATCGCGCCCCACAGGCTGCCCGAGCTTTGGAATGTCCACAGGCCGACGATGATGTTGAACGCGAATACGGCGATGACGCAGTTCAGGGCAGCCAGGTGCAGCGAGCGCTCCGTTACCTGGCCGGCCCCGTGCTCGTCGTTCACCACGCGCATCAGCTCGGCCGGCGAGGTGGCGATGGCCAGCGACGCCAGCAGCATGGCGCTGACCGCCGGCATGCCGAGCATGGTGGCGACCGCATAGACGGCCGCGAAGGTCGCGACGGATTCGAGCAGGCCGGTCGCGCCGATCCAGCGGTTGGTGCGCAGCCAGCGCAGGTTGATCCGGTAGCCGAACTCGAACAGGATCAGGCCGAAGGCGATGTTGGCCAGCAGCAGTATGTTGCTCTCGCTGGGCCGCGGAAGAATCCCGGCCTGCGCGTACGACAGAACGAAGCCGGTCAAGCTGTAGGTGGCGACGCGCGGCAAGCCGATCCATTTGAAAGCAAGCTCGCCCAGGACCCAGGCCAGGGCAAGGGCCAGCGGCCAGACGAGCCCTGCCGACTCGATCATGAAGTTGGACATTCGTTCTCCTGTTGCTGTGCATGGATGGTCGGCGGAACCGGCTTTCGGTCCAGTCGCGGCGTCGGGAGTTTCTCGATTGGGTCTTAACGGCTGTACGCGAGGCTGGCACCGCGACGCATGGGCCGAAACACCCTAGCGCTCCGACCCTTGCCGCAGCTGCGAATTCCGCGGTCGTTCAGGAACGCGAGCCGCTGTTGGCGTGGATCAGGCGGCTTATTCCGACCAGTTGCCGCGAGTACGTGGCCGCCAGCTTGTCTATTTTTTGCCTCAACTCGTTCGATTGCGGCTGGTAACGGTAAGTCGGCATGCCGGCCATTCGTTCCGCGAAGCCGGCCGCGCAAAGCGCATCAAGCAAGGCGGCCGCCGCTTTCTCGTCCACGTAAATCTTCTTTGCCAGTTGCTCCCGGCCCCACTCTTCCGCCTCGGCCGCGCGCAGCTGCAGCAAGGCTTCCAGAAACGACACGGATGGAATCTTCTCCAACACGAACTGCCTGACTTCATCGGGGATATTTTCCCGATTCATAACTTCCCCATCATCTTTCAGTCCTTGCGCCGGACGCGGCAAGCCGATGCTCGGCCCGCGCCGCACATCCCCGATGAGACCGTGACGTGCGGACGTGCCTGCGGCGCGCATGCGCTGGGCGGCGGCGTGTCGGCCTTGGCCGGCAGCCGGAGCCCGCGGGCAATATCATTTACGAATTCGACGCTTCTCTGTTTGCACCGGAATGTCGCTTCGCGACAGGTGTCAATCGCGTGGCCGCGACAAAAAAAGTCCCCCCGATTACGGGGGGGATAAATAGGGCCGGTAATTACCCTTTCGATCGCACAACGCTGCTAACGCTGCTGGTTTCCCGGATCGACCGGGAATGATTAACATCTTGCATGACGATACTTAGGCGAATCTTAAATAACGGAAAAAAGTGATGGCGAGGAAGCGCGACTCAGGTTCGCAGCCGGCGGACTCATTACTCCGTCTTGTGCCGTCTTATGCCGTCTCTCCCGCAGGAATGGCTTCCGCCACGGTTTCGCGCGGCAGCGGGAAAACGACTTTCACCAGCAGTCCGCCAAGCGCAGAACGGTCGAGCACGATGTCGGCATCGTGCCGTTCGACGATCGCCTTCACGATCGCCATGCCGAGTCCGCTGCCGCTCGGCTCCGTGCCTGGCACGCGATAAAAGCGGTCGAAGATACGGAGCCGGTTTTCCTCGGGAATGCCGGGGCCCGAGTCCTGGATCGTGAGTGTCGCATGCTCCTTCCCCGCGGCAACGTCGATCCGGATCTGGCCATGTTCGGGCGTATAGCGCACGGCGTTATCGAGTACATTGCGCACCATCACCCGCAGGCTGTCGGCGTCGCCGTACACATCGACATCGGCGAATTCGCCGTATTGCAGCTGGATCTGCCGCGACTGCGCCAGCGGCGTCACGTCGCTGGCCGCCAGCTCGACGCAGGCATTGAGCGACAGCAGCACCGGGCCGCCGGCGTCGGCCAGCGGGTCTTGCCGGGCCAGCGCCAGCAGCTGTTCGACCAGGCGCGAAGAGCGGTCCACGCCGCCCAGCAGGCGCTGCACCGCCTGCTCGCGCGCGGCATCGTTCCTGGCGCGCGCCAGCGTCTGCACCTGCAGCTTGAGCGCAGTGATGGGCGAGCGCAGCTCGTGCGCGGCGTCAGCCACGAAACGCTGCTGCGACTGCAAGGCGCGCGACATGCGGTCCAGCAGGGAATTGAGTTCGGCCACCAGCAGCGACACTTCCTTCGGCACACCCTTGTCGGACACCGGGGCCAGCGAGTCGGTGTTGCGGTGCGCCAGGTCGTGGCCGATGCGGTTGAGCGGCGCCAGGGCCGAGGTCACCACCCACCATGCTGCCCCGAACAGCAGCAGCGACACGGCCAGCACCGGCCACAGCGAATGCAGCGCCATCTCGATGGCGCGGTTGCGCCGCGCATCCATCTTTTGCGCGATCTGGATCACCCGCGTTTCGCGTTGCACCGCGTAGACGCGCCAGTCGCCGTTGTCCAGCGTGACGTTCGAATAGCCGAGCGCGCCCTGCTCGGGCAGCGCCTTGTAGTTGCGGGACTGGTAGACGCGCACGCCGTCGTCGGTCCAGATCTGGACCACGAAGCTGAAATCGTCGATCTCGGACGGTCCCTTGTACCAGTCGGTCTGCTGGAAGCCGCTGTCCTGCAGCGCCAGCGCCATCTGCTCCATGTGGTAGTCGAACAGCGTGTTGGAGGCGCGCAGCATGGCGCGAAACGAGGTCGCGTACTGCAGGCCGGCGGCGGCGACGATGGCCACGCCCAGCAGCAGGATGAGGCGGATGCGCAGCGACTGCATCAGACTTTCTCGACCATGTAGCCCAGCCCGCGCACGGTGACCACGAACTGGGCGCCGAGCTTCTTGCGCAAGCCATGCACGTATACCTCTATCGCGTTGCTTTCGACTTCGCCGGACCAGCCATACAGGCGTTCCTCCAGCTGGGCGCGCGACAGGATCGCTCCCGGCCGCGCAATCAGCGCATCGAGGATCATCCATTCGCGCGACGACAGAACCACCTGCCGCTCTGCCACCAGCACCTGTCGCGTCATGGGGTTGATCACGATATCGTTCTTTCGATAAACCTGCTGCACCGAGCCCCGCGCGCGGCGCACTAGAGCATGCATGCGGGCAATCAGTTCTTCCAAGTCGAACGGCTTGACCAGGTAATCGTCGGCGCCGATATTCAGGCCCTGCACGCGCTGGGCCAGCGTGTCGCGCGCGGTGATGACCAGCACCGGCGTGTTGTCGCCACGCGCACGCAGGCCGCGCAACACCTCGGTGCCGTCCTTGCCCGGTATCCCGAGGTCGAGCAGCACCGCGTCATAGCCGTCGGCGGCGAGCGCCGCCTCGGCGGCCACGCCATCCTTCACCCAATCGATGGCCACGCCTTCGCCGTCCAGCGCGATCTGGATGTTCTCGCCGATCATGGGGTCGTCTTCTACCAGGAGTATTTTCATCGGATTACTTGACGATGCGGGGAATCGATCGCATAACGATCGTGCAGGGATTTCACGATTGTAGGCGCGCATGGCGGCGGGCGGCAACACCGGCGGACCGCCCCGCGCCCTCGCCTTTTAAGGCTGGCCTAAGCCGGGCGGTGCATGATGGGCGCGGAGCCGTCGCCGGCCGGCCTGAAACAGGAAAGGCCGTGCCTTTCGGGCACGGCCTTGCTTTTGTCTCCCACCCTCTTTTGAGATGGATTTTTTTTTACTGCGAACGAATTCTGCACTGTTTTTCCAGACTTGAAAACACTTTGTTTGAAGATCCCGGCATCGTCGCCGGAGGCATGCTACATGCACATTTCCGCAAAGCCTGTCCCGCACATACCCGCCCCATCCGGAGCGCGCGCAACTTCGGCGATATGCCCCCAGCCATTCGTCTGCTGGTCGCTGCGCCGCTGCTCGTCCTGGCATCGTGCGCGCTGCCGCCGCAGAGGAGCGTTCCGCCGCCGGCGCCCGCCCCTGCCCCAACGCTCCCCCGGGTCGCCGAGCCGCCCGCTCCGGCCCCTGCCGCACCGGTTCCTGCGCCTCCGCCGACGACGCAAGCTCCCGTGCCTCCCGCCCCGGAAGAGAGGGGGGCGGCGTTGCGCGCGTGGGTGGAACAACAAAGCCGCCTCTACCGCGTGGCGGCGCCATTGCTTATCAACAACACGGAGCTATGCCCGCAGCATGCCAGGCCTATCCTCGGGTTCACCGCCAAAAACAGGTATTCGTTTTCGAGCGGCTTCATTGAGGCCGCCCAGGCCTCGCTCGGGCTGGGGGACGAATTGCGCGTAATGGATGTATTGCCCGGCAGCGGCGCCGAGCAGGCTGGATTGCGCAAGGGCGACGTTCTGGTCGCCGTGGAAATCGAACCGGCGCCGCAGGGACCGGGAGCAGAACACATGGCCGCCGCACTGATTGGCGAGGAAACCCAGGGCCGCGACAGCCTGCATCTGGGGATCAGCCGCGCTGGCGAACGGATGGCCTTCGATATTCCCCTGACTCCGGCGTGCGCCATGGCGCTGGATCTCGGCAATTCGGACGACGTCGGCAGTTTTTCCGATGGACGCCGGGTGATGCTCACGCGCGGCATGCTTGGCTTCGCCCGCTCCGACCAGGAACTGGCCTATGCGCTAGCCACCGAGATCGCACGCAACGAAGTCATCTCGGATGCGCGCCCCGCCATGGCGGAACTGATCGACCGCTTGCATACGATCGGGTCAGCTGCGGCGTCTGGCGATGCGCCGCCGGCAACCCAGGGTCATTCTGCCTCGGGTGACAGCACCGACCGTCTGGCGCTCTACCTGCTCGCGCGTGCCGGCTACGACATCGACGGATTCCCGGCTTTCCTGGACCGGCTGGACGCCGCGAACGGCAGTACCGCCCCGGAAAATCCGCCCGGCGCGGATGCACGCGCGACGATGCTCGAGCAAGCCGTCAGGGAAGTCAAGACAAAGAAGGAAGATGGCCAGCCGCTGGTGCCTTAGCACCAATTTTCGCGGCTTAAGGGAGGCCTAAGCTTCTTGTGTGACTATTGCTGTCACTCATGCGCCGGCTGGCGCATAAGGTAAACGTGGCTTCGATCTCATAAGGAATTATCCATGTCCGAAAAAACCGCAGCGATTGACACCCTCCGTCAACCCTCTTCTTCGGCGGATGCATGGCGCCTCATGGCTAATCGCGCACCGGGCGTTCCCATCCGGCGGCTCACCAGGGCGCAGCGCAACGAGCAGGAAAGGCTGGACCGCTACGGGCGATTCGGCCGTCGCTGATCGGCAGATGCGGCGCCCCCGTTCGCGGGGCCTACCGGGCAGGCAGATGAACATGCCTGCCTTTTCTCCATGCTCACGGGTACATCAATGGATCAATGGTGTGGCTGCACCGTGCCTCTCCAGGCGCCGGCTTCCCTGCCCCGGCTCTCCAGCATTTCCTTGAAGCGGCTGAGATTCTGTTTTGCCTGGAGCTTCACCGCCCCGAGCGTGTCACCCACCTGTTCGGTAAACGTTTCCGGCGCATAGCTCATCTTCAGATTGATGCGAGTGCGCGAATCCGAAATCCTGTCGAACGTCACCGACCCGGCGTTCGGTACGCCGGTAGTGCTGCTCCATGCAATTTTCTTGTCCGGAATCTGATGCGTAATTTCCGCATCCCACTGCTTTTCCTTGCCAGCAACTGTTGCCTTCCAATGTAGCCGTGTATCGTCCAGCTGCCTGACCTCGTGCACCGAGCTCATGAACTGAGGAAAATCTTCAAACTGTGTCCACTGGTTATATGCGGTGCTGATCGGCACATCGACTTCGATCGATTCTTCCACTGTGGACATCCCTGCGCGATTCCCGGATTTCTTCATTTGCTTGGATAGAACGGCGCCACCGACGGCGAGCGCTGCCACTGTAAGGATTCTTCCGAACATCTGATTCTCCTTGTCTGCATTGGCCCCCTGGCCACGGAAAATTAGGACATGGCGAATAATGCAAGGTTCGCTTGAAAGCGTAGCGCAACTCCGAAAATCAGGCTGCCGAGCCTAGCTGCGTATGAGCAAGTCACCGAACTACGCATCGGTGCGCGCGACCATGACCTGCTGCCTCCCTGATTATTTCCATTTCCGCAATAGACCAACGTTCGTATCCCTGTTTTTCCTGCCACAGGCAATAGATAGACTGCGCTCCATCGAACAATAATTTTTGGAGCACACCATGGCAGCCCGGCTCAAGCATTGCCATCACCAACTCGCCGCCCTCGTTGCAGCAGCCATGCTGGTCCCGCTGCATGCCGCGGCAATGACGGACGGATTGCGACCAATGGGAGAGGCGGAACTGGGTAAGGTATCGGCGCGCGGCTTGCCGGACGAATCGCTACATCACGCCATCGACGGCGCGCAAGCGGATACCAGCAAGGTGATCGGCAAGCTTACCGCTTCCCTGAACAAGGGCCTGAACTTCCTCGACGTCGAAACGACCCTCCGCGACGTCAGCTACGATCCGGCGCGCGCGACCACCTTTGCCAACGCAGACGGATCGATCACGCAAATCCTGCCCAATACGATCGGTGAAGTCAGCTTCGAGAATATCCGCGTGAAGGGCGCGGCACCCGGCGCCAGCTTCGGAAGCATTTCGATCAAGGCGATCGACCTCGCCGGCACGTCGCTGATCCTGTCACCCCGGCGCTAGCGCGGAAAAAAACAAGGCCCGCATCGCGGGCCTTGTTGTCGTTCCATCTTCGCCTGCGCATGTCGCCATGCGCAGGATGACAGGCATCAGAGCTGGACGGTATCCGCCACTTCGCGGAATTCCGCGATCTGGTCGAAGTTCATGTAGCGGTAGATATCGGACGCGTTCTTGTCGATCACGCCGATATTCGCCATGTACTCTTCCTTGGTCGGGATCTTGCCGAGCATCGCGCAGACAGCCGCGAGTTCAGCCGAGCCGAGGTAGACGCGCGTATCCAGACCCAGGCGGTTCGGGAAGTTGCGGGTCGAGGTCGACATCGCGGTGGAGCCCTTGCGCACCTGCGCCTGGTTACCCATGCACAGCGAGCAACCCGGCATTTCCATGCGCGCGCCGGTGCGGCCGAGGTTGCCGTAGTGGCCTTCGGCGGTCAGCACCTGCTGGTCCATCTTGGTCGGCGGAGCGATCCACAGGCGGACCGGGATATCGCTCTTGCCTTCCAACAGCTTGGACGCTGCGCGGAAGTGGCCGATGTTGGTCATGCAGGAACCGACGAACACTTCGTCGATCTTGTCGCCGGCGACTTCGGACAGCGTCTTCACGTCGTCCGGGTCGTTCGGGCAAGCCACGATCGGTTCCTTGATGTCCGCCAGGTCGATCTCGATGACGGCAGCGTATTCCGCGTCGGCATCGCCCTTGAGCAGTTCCGGCTTGGCGATCCAGGCTTCCATCGCCTTGATGCGGCGCTCCAGCGTACGCTTGTCCTGATAGCCGTTGGCGATCATCCACTTCATCAGGGTGATGTTCGAGTTCATGTACTCGATGATCGGTTCCTTGTCGAGGTGGACCGTGCAGCCGGCGGCGGAGCGCTCGGCGGAAGCGTCGGACAGCTCGAATGCCTGTTCGACCTTCAGCTGCGGCAAGCCTTCGATTTCGAGGATGCGGCCGGAGAAGATGTTCTTCTTGCCCTTCTTCTCGACGGTCAGCATGCCCTGGCGGATCGCGTACAGCGGGATCGCGTTGACCAGGTCGCGCAGCGTGACGCCCGGCTGCATTTCACCCTTGAAGCGCACCAGCACCGATTCCGGCATATCCAGCGGCATGACGCCGGTGGCAGCCGCAAACGCGACCAGGCCGGAGCCTGCCGGGAACGAAATGCCGATCGGGAAACGGGTGTGCGAGTCGCCGCCGGTACCGACGGTGTCCGGCAACAGCAGACGGTTGAGCCAGGAGTGGATCACGCCGTCGCCCGGGCGCAGGGCCACGCCGCCGCGGTTCGAGATGAAGGTCGGCAGTTCGCGATGCATCTTGACGTCGACCAGCTTCGGGTAGGCCGCGGTGTGGCAGAACGACTGCATCACCAGATCGGCGGAGAAGCCCAGGCAAGCCAGGTCCTTCAGCTCGTCGCGGGTCATCGGGCCGGTGGTGTCTTGCGAACCCACGGTGGTCATCTTCGGCTCGCAGTAGGTGCCCGGGCGAATGCCCTGGCCTTCCGGCAGGCCGCAGGCGCGACCGACCATCTTCTGCGCCAGCGAGAAGCCCTTGCCGGAATCGGCCGGGTTTTGCGGCAGGCGGAACAGCGTGGACGGAGCCAGCCCGAGCGACTCGCGCGCCTTGGCGGTCAGGCCGCGGCCGATGATCAGCGGAATACGGCCGCCGGCGCGCACTTCGTCAAAGATCACGTCGGATTTGACCTTGAATTCGGCGATCACTTCTCCGTTCTTCAGCGCCTTGCCTTCATACGGACGCAGTTCGATCACGTCGCCCATGTCCATCTTGGACACGTCGAGTTCGATCGGCAGCGCGCCGGCATCTTCCATCGTGTTGTAGAAAATCGGAGCGATCTTGGAGCCGAGGCAGACGCCGCCGAAACGCTTGTTCGGAATGAACGGGATGTCTTCGCCGGTGAACCACAGCACGGAGTTGGTCGCGGACTTGCGGGAGGAACCGGTGCCGACCACGTCGCCGACGTAGGCGACCAGGTTGCCCTTGGCCTTCAGCGCTTCGATCTGCTTGATCGGGCCAACCTTGCCCGGCTCGTCCGGGTTGATGCCCGGGCGTGCATTTTTCAGCATCGCCAGCGCGTGCATCGGGATATCCGGGCGGGTGGTTGCGTCAGGAGCCGGCGACAGATCGTCGGTATTGGTTTCGCCGGAGACCTTGAACACGGTCAGGGTCATGCTTTGCGGTACTTCCGGACGGGAAGTGAACCACTCGGCATCGGCCCACGATTGCAGCACGGCCTTGGCGTTCGCATTGCCCTTGTCGGCCAGTTCCTTGACGTCGTGGAAATAGTCGAACATCAGCAGGGTCTTCTTCAGGCCATTGGCAGCGACGCCGCCAACGACTGCATCACCCAGCAATTCGATCAGCGGCTTGATGTTGAAACCGCCCAGCATCGTGCCCAGCAACTGGGTCGCCGTCTCGCGCGAAATCAGCGCGCATGTTTCTTCGCCCTTGGCGACTTTCGCCAGGAAGGCCGCCTTGACCTTTGCCGCATCGTCCACACCGGCCGGAACGCGATTGGTAATGAGGTCGACCAGGAATTTTTCCTCGCCTGCGGGAGGATTCTTCAGCAATGCCACCAGCTCTTCAGTCTGTTTTGCGGACAAGGGCAGCGGGGGAATGCCAAGCGCGGCGCGTTCGGCGACATGTTGACGGTATGCTTCCAGCATGTGTGTGCTCTCGGTTGGTTTAGGAAAGAGGTGAAAATTCGCCATTCCACTGCATCCATGATGCCGGCAAATGGAACAGGCACGCCCGCATTATACTATTGCGAGCCCGCAACTCTTCTATAAGATACAAGAGTTTTATAAAAAAGTGTCGAGTTGTCTCAACAGCAACTGAATTTGCGGCCGATTCTTGTGACGCGTCACGTAAAATAAGAGGCAGAACCGGAGACTGCCTGCCCATGTCCGCAAACCGAACCTCGCCCCCGGCCGAACCGAAGCGCCGAGGCCGCCCTCGCCTGCCGAACGCCCTGACTGCGGCGCAACGGGCCAAGCGCTACCGAGACAAAAAGCGCGCGCGAGACGCGGCCACGCAAGCCGCCGGCACCGCACCGCGCACCGCCGCGGAGCTGCTGGCCGAAAACAATCGCCTGCTGCACGCCCTCGGCGCCGCACGCATTCGCATCAGCGACCTCACCGGCGCATTGGAATTCTTTGTCGAAGCAAGATCGAAGAACAGGAAGATTTCAGCCGAACAGATGAAAGGACTGCATGCGCTTCTGGCGCTCGGCGATCCTCTGGCCGAGGCTTTTTCTTCCGACAAGAAACAAAAATAAGCCGCGCCACACAGACTCCCGTCTCGTTGCCAACTTTTGGCTTGTTTTCAGCTTTCGCGCAATACAGCCTGCCCCGTTTTCCCTTCCAATGGGCGGCAATGCCGCGCCGAGAATGCTAGCAATCAACAGAACTCGCCGGCCAGACGCCTGCCCGGTGTGTCGCGCACCCGGTAAAGCGCCCGCGGGGTGAACCATCCGTTTTTTTTGCAAATCTTATACCTCGATGGCTATTGCGCTCCACCGTGCAGCGCCTGTCCGCACTTAGCAGCATGCCGCACCGTTCCACTGCCACGCGCATTCGATCAATAACTCAGGAGCATTGCATGACCGACACGAAAACCAGGCCGGAGAAAAACCCCAAGCCTTCATTTTTCCGGCGCATCCCGCTCGCCTTCGGCGCCTTCTTCCGCACCTTTTCCGACGTGGATTACGCCAGCCGAATCGATCATCTGCGGCAGCCCGAAGCCGCCCCGCCGGAACCGGCTCCGGCGCCCGCTCCTGCCCCGGCGGCCGCGCCGAAGCCGCCACCGCCGCAACTGAAGGAAGCGTCGCCGGACGCGGCGCTGCAGCTGCTGGCCCTGCTGCAGCGCGATGCGCGCCTGATCGACTTCACGATGGAAAACCTGTCCAATTACACCGATGCCGAAATCGGCGCGGCGGCGCGGGTGGTGCATGAAGGCTGCCGCAAGGTGCTGAACGAGCACTTTACGATCGCCCCGATCCGGGAGGAAAGCGAGGGCAACCGCATCACCCTGAATGAGGGTTTCGATGCCGCGTCGATCAGCCTCACCGGCATCGTCGTGGGCAAGGCGCCGTTCCACGGCAGCCTCACGCACCGCGGCTGGCGCGCCAAGGAAGTTCGATTGCCCAAGCTGGCAGAGCACCATGACGCGACCGTGCTGGCGCCGGCGGAGGTGGAGCTATGAGCGCGCCGCGCTATTCGATCGGGATCGACCTCGGTACCACCCACAGCGCCCTCGCCTATACCGACATGCAGGCCAGCGATGGCGAGAAAACGCTGCACGGCGTGCTCGACGTTCCGCAGCTCACCGCGCCCGGCGCGGTGGAGGCGCACGCGCTGCTGCCGTCCTTTCTCTACCTTCCGCACGGCGACGAATTCGCGCCGGGCGAGCTCAGCCTGCCCTGGACCGGCGCGCTGGACTACATCGTCGGCGAACTGGCGCGCAGCCGTGGCGCGACCACGCCGATCCGGCTGGTGTCGAGCGCCAAGAGCTGGCTGTGCCATCCCGGCGTGGACCGGCGCGCCGCCATCCTGCCGGGCGACGCGCCGCCGGAAGTGACGCGCGTTTCGCCGCTGGAGGCGTCGATCCGCTACCTGACGCACCTGCGCCATGCCTGGGACCATGCGCATCCGGATGCGCCGTTCGACCGGCAGGACGTCACCGTCACGATCCCCGCCTCGTTCGACCCAGCCGCGCGGGAGCTGACCGCTGAAGCCGCGCGCGCCGCAGGCTACCAGTCGCTCACGCTGCTGGAAGAACCGCAGGCCGCACTGTACAACTGGATACAAGCCAGCCAGGGCCGCTGGCGCCGGGAAGTCAAGCCCGGCGACATCATTCTGGTGGTCGACGTCGGCGGCGGCACCAGCGACTTTTCGCTGATCGCCGTGGTCGAGCGCGAGGGCAACCTGGAGCTGCACCGGGTCGCGGTCGGCGACCATATCCTGCTCGGCGGCGACAACATGGACCTGACCCTGGCCCACGTCGTCGCGCGCAAGCTGTCGGCCAACGGCACCCAGCTCGATCCGTGGCAGATGCGCGCGCTGACCTACGGCTGCCGCGCCGCCAAGGAAACGCTGCTGTCCGAAACCGACGCCCAGTCCGTGCCGATCGTCGTGCCCAGCCGGGGCTCCAAGCTGATTGGCGGTTCGATCCGCACCGAACTCACGCGCGAGGAAGTCGCCGCCGTCATCCTCGACGGCTTCTTCCCGCAGGTGGACGCTTCGGCGCGACCGGCTACCCGTACCCGCGCCGCGCTGACCCAGCTCGGCCTGCCTTTCGCGCAGGATGCGGCGGTGACCCGCCATCTGGCCGGCTTCCTTGGGCGCCAGGCCGGCGCGCTGGCCGAGCTGGAAGGCTTCGTCGGGCGCGTCGATCCCGGCGCCAGCTTCCTGCATCCGACCGCGGTCCTGTTCAACGGTGGCGTATTCAAGTCCGACTTGCTGGCCAAACGTGCCATGGACACCATCAACGGCTGGCTCGCCGCCGAAAACGCGCAGCCGGCACGCCTCCTGACCGGCGCCGACCTCGACCTGGCGGTGGCGCGCGGCGCGGCATATTACGGCTATGTGCGGCACGGACGCGGCGTGCGCATCCGCGGCGGCACCGCGCGCGCCTATTACGTCGGGGTCGAATCGGCGATGCCGGCCATCCCCGGCATGGAACCGCCGATACAGGCGCTGTGCGTGGCGCCGTTCGGCATGGAGGAAGGCAGCGACGCCGAGTTGCAGACGCAGGAGTTCGGGCTGGTGGTGGGCGAGCCGGTGCATTTCCGCTTCTTCGGCTCGTCCACGCGGCGCCAGGATCAGCTCGGCACCATGCTCGACTGGTGGCAGCCGGACGAATTGCAGGAACTGGACGAAATCCAGGCCACGCTGCCTGCCGAAGGACGAGAGCCGGGCGAAGTGGTGCAGGTCCGGCTGCACGCCAGGGTGACGGAGGCCGGCACGCTCGAGCTGTCGGCCGCGCCACGTAGCGGCGGCGAGCGCTGGAACGTGGAATTCGACGTGCGCGGCCATAACCAATGAAGCGATTTGCGGTCGGCATCGACCTCGGGACCACCCATACCGTCGTCGCCTATGCCGAGCCCGGCGGCAGCGACATCCGCCTGTTCGACATCGAGCAGCTGGTCGCGCCGGGCGAGGTCAAGGCGCTCCCGCTGCTGCCGTCGCTGCGCTTCCATCCCGCACCGGGCGAGCTGCCGGCAAGCGAACTGCAATTGCCATGGGCGGCGGCCGGCGACAGCGGCCAGGAGCCGGTCGTGATCGGCATGCTGGCGCGAAAGCTCGGGGCGCAGGTTCCCGGCCGCCTGGTCGCCAGCGCCAAGAGCTGGCTGTCGCACGGCGCGGTCGACCGCATGGCGCCGATCCTGCCGTGGGGCGCAGCAGATGACGTGCGCAAGGTGTCGCCGGTGCAGGCCAGCGCCAGCTACCTGGCCCATGTGCGCGCGGCCTGGAACTGGCAATTTCCGCAACATCCGCTGGAAGAGCAGGAAATTGTGCTGACGGTCCCCGCGTCCTTCGACGAGGGCGCGCGCGAACTCACGCTGAACGCGGCCCGCATGGCCGGCTTGCCGCGCCTGCGGCTGCTGGAAGAGCCGCAGGCGGCGTTCTACGACTGGCTGTTCCGGCACCGCGCCTCGTTGGCCGGCGAACTGGCGGACACGCGCCTGATCCTTGTGTGCGACGTCGGCGGCGGCACCACCGACCTGAGCCTGATCACGGCCGGAATGCGCGACGGCCAGCCGCAATTGACGCGCATCGGCGTCGGCAAGCACCTGATGCTGGGTGGCGACAACATGGACCTGGTGCTCGCGCATATCGCCGAGTCGCGCCTGACGCCGGCCAACGGCGGCTCGGGCGCGGGCCAACGGCTGTCGGCCGGGCGGCTGTCCCAACTACTCGAACGCTGCCGCGCCGCCAAGGAGCAGTTGCTGGGGCCGTGCGCGCCTGCCGCCGTCACGGTCACGCTGCTGGGCGCGGGCTCGCGCGTCATCGGCGGATCGCGCTCGGCCGAGCTGACGCGCGAGGAGGCGGCGCGCGTCATCCTCGACGGCTTCTTTCCCGCGGTCGCTCCCACCGAGCCGGTGCAGCAAAGGCGCAGCGGCATCGTCGAGTTCGGCCTGCCTTATGCGAGCGATCCGGCGATCACCCGCCACATCGCCGCATTCCTGCAGCGGCATGCGGCGGCGGCGCGCGGAGCGCTCGGCTTGCCGGATGCCGGTGACGCGCGCCTGCCCATGCCCGACACCCTGCTGCTCAACGGCGGCGTGTTCCGTTCCGACCTGATCGTTCAGCAGCTGGAAAGCACGCTGGCGGACTGGCGCGGTGCGCCGCTTCGCCTGCTGGACAATAATGACCCGGACGTGGCGGTCGCGCGCGGCGCGGTCGCCTACACGCTGGCGCGATCCGGCCTGGGCGCCAGAATCGGAGGCGGCTCGCCGCGCAGCTATTTCCTGGTCCTCGACGACCGCTCCCACGGGCGCCAGGGCGTCTGCGTCCTGCCGCGCGGCAGCGAGCAAGGAAAGGAAGTGCTGCTGCCGGAACGCAGCTTTGCCTTGCGACTGGGCCAGCCGGTACGCTTCCATCTGGTGTCGTCGACAGCCGGCGAAAGCGGCGGGCGGCCGCACCGCGCCGGCGAACTTGTCGATCTCGACGGCGGCGACTTCGTGCAGCTGCCGCCGATCGCCACGGTGCTGCGGGGCGCGGCGGCCGGCGCAAAAGCGGAAATCCCGGTGCAGCTGGCCACCGCGTTGACCGAGATCGGCACGCTCGAAATGCATTGCGTGAGCATCGACGATCCCGATCAGCGCTGGAAGCTCGAATTCCAGCTGCGCGGCGACGGGACCGACGCTACGGAGAGCGACGCGACGGCCGACCTGCCGCCGCGCTTTTCCGAAGCGCTGGCGAGGATCGACCGCATCTTCGGCACGCGCGCGCAGAAGGTCGAACCGAGGGAAGTACGGCAGTTGCGCGCGCAACTGGAAAAGCTGATCGGGCAGCGCGAGGGCTGGCCCACGCCCCTGCTGCGCCGCCTGGCCGACGCACTGATCCAGCGCGCTCGCGGCCGCCGGCGCTCCGCCGACCACGAACGGGTTTGGCTCAACCTGACCGGTTATTGCCTGCGCCCCGGCTTCGGCTATCCGCTCGACGACTGGCGCACGGGGCAGCTCTGGGCACTGTTCGAGGCCGGCGCGCAGTACCGCAACGACGTCCAGGTCTGCGCCGAATGGTGGACGATGTGGCGCCGCGTGGCCGGCGGCCTGGAAACCGAGGCGCAGCTACGGCTGCTCGACGACTTCGCGCAGAACGTGGCCGAAGACGAGGTCCCGGACCGCCCGCCCGGGCTGGTCAAGGGCAGCTACGATGACATGCTGCGCCTGGTCGCGGCGCTGGAACGTATCCCTGCAAGCTACAAGGCCGAGATCGGCGACTGGCTGCTCGGCCTGCTGGGAAAGGACAAGCCGCAGCGGCGCGGCGTTGCCGTGCCGGACAGCCTCGTGCTCTGGACGCTGGCCAGGGTCGGCGCGCGCCAGCCTTTCCATGGCAGCGCGCACGACGTCGTGCCGCCGGAAACCGCCGCCGCCTGGGTCGACGCCATCATGGCGCTCGACTGGAAGCACCAGGAAGCCGCGCCGTTCGCCGCAGCCCACGTGGCGCGCCTGACCGGGGACCGCTCGCGCGACCTGCCGCAAGCCACGCGTGAGCAGGTCATACGGCGCCTGGAGGCGGCCGGCGCTCCGCAGGCCTGGACCGTGATGATCCGCGAGGCGGTGCAACTGGACGAATCCGGCGAGCGCAGCTTCCTCGGAGACTCGCTGCCGCCGGGGCTTAAGTTGATTGCCTAGAGCGCGCAGGTCCTGAAGCCCGCGAAGATGTCGTTGCGTTGCGGCATGTAGAAATTGCGGAATGCGGCTGAGCGCATGCGCGGCGGCGTGGCGAACGAAGCTCCGCGCAACACCTGATGCGTGCCGAAGTACGGCGCCGAATATTCGCGGTAAGCGTCCGCGGAAAATCCCGGATACGGGGCGAAAACCGAATCGGTCCACTCCCACAGCTCGCCCCAGCGAAATGCCGGATGACCTGACTGCGCTGCGCGCACCCATTCGGCTTCGTCCGGCAGCCTTCGCCCGGCCCAGGCGCAATAGGCTTGCGCTTCGTACAGGCTGACATGCCGGACCGGTTCGTTGGGCGCGAGCGCCTGCGGCGCGCCGAAGCGCAGCTGATGCCAGTGGTTTCCATCGCGGCGCCATTCCCGTGGCGCATCCGCTCCGTGCCACGCCAGCCATTCGCGCCCGGCCGCGCTCCAGAAGCGCGGATCGCGGTATCCGCCGGCATCGACAAATTCCCGGTAGCGCGCGTTGGACACCAGCGTCGCGTCGATACCGAACGGTTTCACCTCGCAGGAATGCGCCCACTTTTCGTTGTCGAACACGAATCCGTCGCCGGGACGCCCGCCCAGCTCGACGCTGCCGCCGGCAAAGCGGATCTCGCCGGCTGCGCCGGGCGGCGCATCCTGCACGGCCAGAAGCGCGGGCGACGCGAGATTCAGCGTCTGCAACGTGTACGCGAATGCCTCGCCGTGCATGTCTTCGTGTGCCAGGATCAGGCGATAGGGATAGAGCGCGGCGTCGCTGTCTTCGGTGCGGCCCAGTTTGTCCAGCACGGCGTCGTGTACGTCGCGGCAATATGCCCTGACCGCCGTCGCCGGCGGCAGTTCGGGCGACCAGCGCGTATCATGAGCGATCGTATTCGAATTGAACCAGGTGTCGCTTTGCGGCCATATCGACGGCCGCCGAGCGGCCTGTGGCGCGCTCGATGAAGCCTCGCGCAGGATATACCACTCGGCGAACCACGCGATGTGGCCCAGTTCCCAGCGAGGCGGATTCACGATGGGCAGCATCGGCATCCGGGCTGGATCGTCCATGCCGCATGCCGCAAGGCAGTCGAAGAACGCCAGCGTGCGGGCGCGCGCGTCCTGCATGCCTGCCGCCAGCGCCTGCGGCGGCGCGGTTCGAAAAGAAGCGTTCATCGGCGACTCTCCGGAATCGGGCGCGATGGGCACGGCCAATCCGCGCATCCTAGTTATCTGTCCGAGATGGGACAAAAAAGGTTATACCAATGCATCAAGCTTTGCGCACGAAATCATGAAAAGACCGTGCGCAAAGATGTCTTTTTTGCTCATCCGTAATAACATTGCTCTATCACACTGCAAAACCATTAACGGATGCCGATGATCCGGCTTGTTCCCGATGGTCGAATTCGCCTGTTGACTGGCGGAACTCGGCACCGGTCCACCTGTCCGACGGGAACAAGCCCGGCCCCCTCAACCTTTTTCAGGATGCATTACCATGTCTTCCGTCGTCGATATCGAAATTCCAGAAGATCTGATCCGCCGCTTCGACAAATCCGGACCGCGCTACACCTCCTATCCGACCGCGGACCGCTTCACGCCGGCCTTCAACGACCAAACCTACATCACCTACCTGGAGCAGCGCGCCGGGCGCAGCGACAATCCGCCGCTGTCGGTTTATCTGCATTTACCGTTCTGCGAGTCGCTTTGCTATTTTTGCGCATGCAACAAGATCATCACGCAGGACCATGGCCGCGTCACCGAATACCTGCGCTACCTGGAAAAGGAAATGGAACTGGTGGCATCCCGGATCGGGCCGGACCGGCGCACCGTGCAGCTGCACCTCGGCGGCGGCACCCCGACCTTCTTCAATTCGGATGAGCTGCGCCAGCTGATGGCCATGGTGCGCAAGCACTTCACCTTCACCGATGACGCGGAACTGGGCATCGAGATCGATCCGCGCACCGTTCGCGAGGACACGCTCGCCTTCCTGGCTGAACTCGGATTCAACCGCACCAGTTTCGGCGTGCAGGATTTCGACCCCGAAGTGCAACAGGCAGTCAATCGCATCCAGCCCCTCGAGATGGTGAACAGGGCCGTCACGGCCAGCCGCGCCGCCGGTTTCCAGTCGATCAATGCCGACCTGATTTATGGCTTGCCCAAGCAGACGCTGGAAAGCTTCAGCCGCACGCTCGACAGCCTGATCCAGGTGTCGCCGGACCGCATCGCGCTGTACAACTACGCGCACCTGCCGAGCCGCTTCAAGGCGCAGCGCCTGATCGTTGCCAGCGACCTGCCTTCGGCGGAAACCCGCCTGCAGATTTTCCTGATGTCCACGCGCCGGTTGCTCGACGCCGGCTATGTCTACATCGGCCTGGACCATTTTTCCAAGCCGGATGAAGAACTGAACCTAGCGCGCCTCGACAACACCCTGCACCGCAACTTCCAGGGCTATACCACGCGCGCCGACAGCGACCTGATCGGCTTCGGGGTGTCGGCTATCGGCAAGGTCGGCAGTTCGTACAGCCAGTCGGTGCGCACCGTGAAGGCGTACTACGAGCATCTGGACCAGGGCCGCCTGCCGCTCGAAAAGGGGTTCGAACTGAGCAGCGACGACCTGATGCGGCGCCAGATCATCATGGCGCTGATGTGCAGCGCTCCGCTGGACATCGCCGCCATCGAAGCGCAGTACAAGGTGGACTTCTGGAGCTATTTCGCCCACGAAGTCGCCCTGCTCAAGCAGTTTGAAGACGAAGGATTGATCACGATCGCCCCGGACTCGATCCGCGTGACGCCGAAGGGGCGCCTGTTCGTGCGCGCCATCGGCATGGTCTTCGACAAGTACCTGTCGCAGCCGACCACCTCGACCTACTCCAAGCTGATCTAGGTTTTCGCCCCGCGCGGGAAGTCTTCCGGCGTAAGCGCCTTCAAAACGCGCTTACGCCGGCAAGCGCAGGTTGAACCGCACCGCCACCAGCCGTACGACGACCGTCAGGAGGATGCTGGTCGAAAGGCTCAGCACCTCCGGCACATCCACCCTGGCAAGCAGCAGATAGCACCAGCAGCCGAGGAAGGCGCAGGTTGCATACAGCTGGCCGCGCCGGAACACCATCGGTATCTCGTTGCAGATAACGTCGCGCAGCACGCCGCCGAAAATCCCGGTAATGACGCCCATCATGACGGACACGAACAGCGGCATGCCGGCTTCCTTTGCCAGCGATGCGCCGAGGACGCTGAACAATCCCAGGCCGAAGGCGTCGGCAGTCACCAACATCTTCTCGGAAAACGCAAAACGCAGGTGGCGCATGAACGGCGTGACGACCATCGCCAGGATAAACACCAGCAGCGTGTATTCCTGGTGCTCGACCCAGAACAGGGGGCGCCGGTCGAGCAGCAGGTCGCGCAGCGTCCCGCCGCCGAACGCGGTGATGAACGCGACGGTAAATACGCCGACGAGGTCCATGTCCTTGCGGCGCGCCTCGACGAACCCGGAAAACGCGAATGCGAGAATCCCGAGGGTTTCGATAATCTGGATTAAGGTGGAAAAACTGTACATGCCAAGCCGTATCGCACTCCCGCCGCCGCACGGCCGGGACGATGGTCAGAAAGGATTGAGAGGGAACGGGAGTGTAGCAGCCGGGCTGTCTTTCGGGTGGAATAAACATGGTCAAAATGGCCATGATCGCGCGTTAGAGCGTGCTTGCATTGCCACTTTGAAAACAACCGGCGCGAACGAGAACTTGCATCCCGAAACAGGAATCTGATACTGGCAAGGTGGCTCAGGCAGCCGCCCCGATTTGGCTATAATTCCCGCCTTCTCCACAGGATTTCGCCCATGTCGCTCTCCGACCATCAGCTTGAACTGCTATCGCCCGCCAAAACCGTCGAGATCGGCCGGGAAGCCATCCTGCACGGGGCCGACGCGGTCTATATCGGCGGCCCCGCGTTCGGCGCGCGCCACAACGCCAGCAACGAGCTCGCCGACATCGCCGGCCTGGTGGAATTCGCGCACCGCTACCATGCGCGGATCTTCGTGACGATGAATACCATCCTGCACGACGCCGAGCTGGAAACCGCCCGCAAGCAGATCTGGCAGCTGTACGACGCCGGAGTCGACGCGCTCATCGTGCAAGACATGGGTTTGCTGGAAATGGACCTGCCGCCGATCCAGCTGCATGCCAGCACCCAGTGCGACATCCGCACCGTGGACAAGGCCCGCTTTCTGGGCGCGGTCGGCTTTTCCCAGCTGGTGCTGGCGCGCGAACTGAGCCTGGAGCAGATCCGTGCCATCCGCGCGGCGGCCGATACTCCGCTCGAATACTTCATCCACGGCGCGCTGTGCGTGGCGTTTTCCGGCCAGTGCTACATTTCGCACGCCGACACCGGACGCAGCGCCAACCGCGGCGACTGCTCGCAGGCCTGCCGCCTGCCCTACACCCTCACCGACGGCCAGGGCCGCGTCGTTGCCTACGAAAAGCACCTGCTGTCGATGAAGGACAACGACCAGAGCCGCAACCTGGAGGCTCTGATCGATGCCGGCATCCGCTCGTTCAAGATCGAGGGACGCTACAAGGACATCGGCTACGTGAAAAACATCACCGGCCACTACCGGCGGCTGCTCGACGATATCCTGGAGCGCCGCCCCGAATTCTCACGCGCTTCGAGCGGAACGACGCGCCTGCTGTTTTCGCCGGACGTGGACAAGAACTTCCACCGCGGCCACACGGACTACTTTGCCCAGGGGCGCCAGCCCGACATTGGCGCGTTCGATTCACCCAAATACGTCGGCACCCAGCTTGGCAGCGTCATCCGCATCGGGGCCGACCATTTCGACATGACAGCCGATGCGGCGATGGCCAACGGCGACGGCCTGAACTACATGCACAAGCGCGAGACGGTCGGCATCCTAGCCAACCGTGTCGAAAAAATCGGCGGGGACGACGAGGGCCAGCGCTGGCGCGTATATCCCAACGAAGCGATGGCGGCCCTGCCCGGGCTGAAGGTGGGCAGCGTGATTCACCGGAACCGCGACCGGCAGTGGGAGGCAGCACTGCAAAAGAAATCGGCGGAACGCCGGGTGGCACTGCGGCTGATTCTATCCGAGCATGCGGGCGGCCTGCGCCTGTCGATCAGCGACGAGGACGGCGTATCCACCATCGCCGATGCCGCCATCCCGCTGCAGCCGGCAGAGCAGCCGGCGCAGGCAGAAAGCGCGCTGCGCGCCAGCCTGGGCAAGCTCGGCAACACCATGTTCGAGGCCGCGCAGATCGACCTGGCGTTGTCCCAGCCCTGGTTCGTGCCGGCGGCGGCCATCAACGCGCTGCGCCGCGACGCGATTGCGGCGCACGAGGCGGCACGCCTGGCTGCCTGGCAGCGCCCGCCGCGCAAGGCTCCCGCGCAGCCGTGCCCGGCCTACCCGGAAACGCAACTGTCCTACCTGGCCAACGTCTACAACGAGAAAGCGCGCGCGTTCTACCAGAAGCACGGCGTGCAGCTGATCGACGCGGCCTACGAGGCGCACCAGGAAGCCGGCGAAGTGTCATTGATGATCACCAAGCATTGCCTGCGCTTCTCGTTCAACTTGTGCCCCAAGCAGGCCAAGGGCGTGCAGGGCGTCCAGGGCCAAGTGCGCGCCGAGCCGATGACGCTAGTCAGCGGCAACGAGCGCTACACGCTGCGCTTCGACTGCAAGCCGTGCGAAATGCACGTCGTCGGCGCCATCAAGCCGGGCGTCCTCAACTCCCCGCCGCCGTCGGCCGTGCCATACAGCCCGCTCGTGTTCCACCGCCAGCGCCCGCGCAACTGACGCGGATACACGGATGCGCGCGTTCAGCCGGTCACCTTGCGCATCAGCGCGCGCCCGGCGAAGCGCATCCGCTGCGACAGCGGGAAGCGCTTGAACGTCGATTTGGCCGTGCCGCTGGTAAAGGCGGTTCGTTTCGAATAATCGATCGCAACATCGACGATCACCGGGCGCCCGCCGGCGGCGACGCGCCTTGCCTCGCCGATCGCGCCGGCGATCCCCGCCTCGTCCCGCATCGCGACGTAGGCCGCGCCGGTGGCCAGCGCGATGCCTTCGATGTTCGGCCCGGCCAGCACGGTGCACGGCTTGCGGTTGTACGGGATCTGCTGCGCCTGGGCGATCTGCGACAGTTCGCCGTCGTGGAATACGAAATAGATGATCCCGAGCCGGTTGGCGGCCGCGGTCACGATTTCCATGCAAGTCATCATGAAGCAACCGTCGCCGACGATCGCAAACACTTCCATGTCCGGCTGCGCCAGCTTGGCGCCGATGGCGGCCGGAACCGCGTAGCCCATGGCATTGAAGTCGGTCGGTGTCAGAAGCCTGCCGCCGCGATGGATAGGAAACAGCTCGGCGGTCAGGAAGGTATGGTTGCCGTCGTCGAGCACGGTGACAGCGTCGTCCGGCATCTGGCGCCGCAGCTCGTCGAAGAAGTGCGCCGGATTGACCCTGCCCTTGCTGTCGTGGGCATACCATTCCTCGCGATAGGCGCGCTTGTCGCGCGCGATCTGGGCTTGCAGCTCGGGATTCGCCGCCCGCGGCCCGCGCGCTTTCAGTTCCGCCAGCAGCGCCGCCAGCGTCGCCTTCGCATCCCCGGCGATGTTGACGGCCCCCGGGTAATTGGCATCGAACACAGCGGGATTGATATCGACATGCACCAGGTTACGCGGTACCACGGCACTGAAGCTGCCGGTCGGGATCTCGCCGAAGTGCGTACCGACCGCCAGCATCGCGTCGCAATCGCTGAAGGCGTTGCGCGCGGCCGGCACGGCCGACGGACTGAAGCCGAAGCCGGCATGCAGCGGATGGTCGCCCGGGAAGGTCGACAGGCCCTGCAAGGTCGTGCTGACCGGTGCCTGCAGCAGCTCGGCGATGGCGACCAGCTCGTCGGTTGCCGCCCGCGCCCCCCAGCCGACGAACAAGCCCGTCTTCCTAGCACCGAGCAGCATATCGGCGGCGCGCCGGATCAGCTCGCGCTGCGGCGCCTGCTGTGCCGGCGGCGCCTGCCAGCGCGGCAGTTCGCCGACTTCGCCGGGAAACAGCTGCAGGTTGACCGGGATTTCGATCAGCACCGGGCCTGGCTCGCCGCCGGTGGCGATGCGGTAGGCCTCGAAGATGGTCGGCACCACGTCCTCGTGGCGCAGCACGCGGAAAGCCGCCTTCGTCAGGGGCTTGGCCAGTTCCATCTGGTCGATCTCGTGCAATTGGAAGCGCTTGCCGGTGTCGGTGCGGATCCCGCCCGAGAAAATCAGCATCGGGATGCCGTCCAGGAAGGCTTCGCCGATGCCGCTGGCGGCGTGGGTGAAGCCGGCGGCGGGAACGATGGCCAGCGCGCCGATCGTGTCGCCGGCGGCACGGCTCACGCCGTCGGCCATGAAGGCCGCGCCGCCTTCGTGCGTCACCAGCACCGGCGTCACTGACTGCGAGTTGTTGAGTTCGTCGTACAGCTCGGTATTGTGCACGCCGGGTATGCCGAACGTGAACCTGATGCCAAGCTGTTCCATCGCGTAGACGGCCAGCCATGCCGCGGTTTTCTTCATGCTTGTTTCCTTGATCTGATTATTGGTAACGTGTTCATCCCGCGATCGCCCGCGCGGCGCGCCGCGCGCTGTACACGCAGCCGCCGAGGAAGGTTCCTTCCAGCCCGCGCAAGCCGTTCATCCCGCCGCCGCCGAAGCCGGCGGCCTCACCGGCCGCATACAGCCCGGAAATCGGATTGCCCGCCGTGTCCAGAACGCGGCTGTCGAGGTCGGTCTGGATGCCGCCCAGACTCTTGCGGCTGATGATGAATTCGCGGATCGCGATCAGCGGCATGGCATCCGGGTCGAGGATTTTCTGGAATTTGCAGGTACGTATGCGGTCGCCGCGCCACTTGCGCAAGTGGGCGATGCGCCTCAGTTGCTCGTCGTTGTGCAGTGCCGAGCCGCGCGCGATCTCGGCATCGTAAGACTCGATCACAGATCTTACTGTGGCGGTGTCGACCGACTGGTCGCCCTGGAGATCATTCATCTTGTCCACCAATTCCGGCAGCGAGGACGCGGTCACGAAGTCGACGCAATTGGCGGTCATCTGGCGCACCAGCCAGCGGTTGCCGAGCAGCGTATCGCGCAGGAAGCCGACGACGCTCTTGTCGCGCAGGGAGGGGTTGAATTCCGCGCCGGATACGGCGAGTTCCTTGAGCGCGATCTTCTGATTGAGGATTTGCCAGGAGTACGCCCGTTCCTCGCTGCAGATGCGCGTCACCAGTTCGCGCGTGTCAAATCCGCTCACCAGCGGCTGCGGGCCGATGCGCTCGCCGCGCCAGTTCAGCCACAGCGCCGATTTCGGTGGCACCAGCGACAGCCCGTGCCCGGGCTTGCGCGGACGCCAGTGATGCACGCCTGCCGCGTAGTTCCACATGCGGTCGAGATTGGTGACGTTGCCGCCCGCCCCCTGGACGGCGTCATGCAGCAGGCCGTCGGCGAACTTGTGCGAGCCGTTGAGGATGGTCTGCGGCGGCGCATTCCACTCCGCGTGCCAGTGCTTGCGGACCCGGTCGATGCTGCCGTTGATGCCGCCGGTTGCCACCAGCACGGTATCGGCGCTGGCCATGAATTCCTCGCCGGTATCCTCGATCGCGCCAGAGCAGCCGCAGATGCGGCCGGCTTGCATGCTCAGGTCGTCGACCCGATGGCGGAACGCGAGCGTCAGCGCCTGTCGTGGCGGGTGCGCCAGCAGCGTGCGGATCAGTTGCGTCGCCAGGCCGTGGCCGGTGCCCCAGGTGACGTGCCAGCGAGGCACCGAATTGCCGCCGCCGAATTGCCCGCGCTCGACCCACAGCGGCAGCGGCAGGAAGCGGATGCCGCGCTCCTTGAGCCAGCAGTAAATTTCTCCGAAGCTGTCGTTCACGTACGCCTCGGCCCAGCGGCGCGGCCACAGTTCGGCGGCCGGATCGCGGCCGAAGTCGCCGAACGAAAGCCAGTCGCGCAGCGCCAGCTCCGGCGTGTCGCGGATCTTGCTGCGGCGCTGCTCGGGCGTGCCGACCATCAGGATGCCGCCGAAGCTTTCCTTGGCCAGGCCGCCGAAATTTTGCTCGTCGTCACGGTCGAGCAGGGTGACGCTCTTGCCCGACGATAGCAGCTCCTGGGCCGCGACGATGCCAGCCAGGCCGCCGCCGATTATGACGACATCGCTGTGATACTGCCGCATTGCGCCCTCCTTTCTCCATGTTTGCCATCGCTGCCGGCGTATTGCGCAGGCCCCGTCATGGCCTGGCTTGCCAGCGCCTCGCGCGTGATCGAACGCACGTCCGGACAGGCGGTCAGCGCCATGGCGACCTCCATTTCCTTGCTCACGATGTCCAGCACGTGGGATACGCCGTCTCCGCCGCGCGCGGCCAGTGCGTAGGCCCAGGCCCGCCCCAGCAGGCAGGCGCGTGCGCCCAGCGCCAGCGCCTTGACCACGTCCAGGCCGCTGCGGATTCCGCCGTCGACCAGCACGTCGATCCGGTCGCCCACCGCGTCGGCCACCGCTGGCAAGGCCGATATCGCCGACGGCACGCCATCCAGCTGGCGTCCGCCGTGGTTGGAAACGATCAAGCCATCCAGCCCCAGGTCTGCCGCGCGGCGCGCATCGTCGGCGTCGAGAATGCCCTTGGCGACAATCTTTCCCGGCCAGTTGTCACGCAGCCATGCAAGGTCGTCCCACGTGACGGACGGGTCGAATTGGGAGTCGATCCACGCCCTGAAGTCGGTCAGGCGCTGTGCATGCGGCAATACCTGGCGCAGGTTGCCGAACACCAGCGGCTTGCCGCCGAGCGCAACGTCGATCAGCCAGGAAGGGTGCGAGGCGAAGTCCCAGGCGCGGGCCAGCCCGGCTTTCAGGCCGCGCGCTCCGGTCACGCCGTTGCGCACGTCGCGGTAGCGCGCGCCGACCACCGCCAGATCGACGGTCAGCAGCAGCACCGGGCTGCCGGCCGCATGCGCGCGCTGCAGCAGCTCCCGCACATATCCACGGTCGCGCATCACATACAGCTGGTACCAGAACGCGGCGCCCGCCGCACGCAATTCCTCCATCGGGCAGATCGAGACGGTCGACTCGCAAAAAGGGATCCCCGCGCCTTGCGCGGCCAGGGCTGCCTGCACTTCGCCGCGCCGCGCGAACATCCCCGCCAGCCCGACCGGGGCGAGTACGACCGGCATGGCCAGCTTCTGCCCCAGCACTTCGGTGCGCAAGTCGATGCGCGACACGTCGCGCATCACCCTTTGCCTCAGCAGCACCGAACGTAGATCGTCGACGTTGGCGCGCATCGTTGATTCGTCATAGGCGCCGCCGTCGAGATAGTCGAAAAACTGGCGCGGCAGGCGCCGGCGCGCAAGCTCCCGGTAATCGCCGGCGCAGGCGGGCTGCAGAAAAAGAGATTGGTCACGCGGCATCCGGTGTCTCCCCGAACTGGATTATTGTGTGCCTGCCCGATGCCCGCGGCAATGCCGCGAGGCGCCTCCCCCTTTCGGGGCGGCGGCGGTTTGGCTTAGTATCTGGCATGGCTCATTGCAGTGTCCAATGAGATTTACTATCGCGACTGATACCTTGAGGTTATCGGATGAACCTGAAGCAGCTTCAGCATTTCGTGACGCTGGCGGAGTCCGGCAATGTGCATCGGGCCAGTGCCAGGCTGAATATTTCCCAGCCGGCGCTCTCGAAAAGCATACGCACGCTGGAAGAAGAGCTCGATGTCGTGCTTTTCGACAGGCTGTCGCGCGGCGTGCGCCTGACGCCCATCGGCCAATGGCTGCTGTCGCGTTCATGCTCGCTGCTGTCGGAGGTGCAGCAGCTGCATACCGAGATCGACCTCATCAAGCGCCAAGCGAACGGCTCGGTACGCATCGCCGCCGGCACTGTGCTGTGTTCATCCCTGATTCCGGTCGCACTGGCGCGGTTGCGCGAGGTCGCCGCCAACGTGCAGGTCGTGGTCGAATCGGGCTACTGGGACCACCAGAAGCACATGCTCCTCAACGGAGAAATCGACTTCTTCGTCGCCGATTCGCGCGAGCTGGAAGACATCATCGAGTTCGAGCTGGTGCCTCTGCCGGCCGAGCCTATCTGCGTCTACGTGCGCAGCGGCCATGCGTTACTGAAAAAGAAAAAGCCGGCACTATCGGACTTGCAGAAGTATCCGTTCACCGGACTGACGAAAATCCCGAAAGAGCTGGAAAGAGTGCTGGCAGCGTATCCCGAACTGCCGGCCGGCATGCTGTCTTCCAGCGCCGTCGCCAGCAATGACTTCGGTCTGCTGCGCACCAGCGCGGTGTTGACGGACGTGCTGTTCTTTTCGCCGCCCAGCGCGGTCCAGGAGCAGATCAGACGGCGCGAACTGGTGCGCCTGAATTTACCACTGCCACCGCAGTTGCAGACCCATTTCGCCATCGTCTGGCTCAAGAGCCGCCGGCTGTCGACAACGGCCGAATTGATGAAGCGCACGATCATGGAGTGCGCATTACAATCCTTTCAAGCCGGCACCTCTCATATCGCCAAGGCGTAGCTATCTCCCCTCGATTCTAGGCGCCCCGGGCGAACTTGTTTTCGCATCCGGCGTCCAATGTTTTCCCTGCGGCATTTCCTTGGTGCATTTAATTCCATTTGGGTATTTATTTGTGCCATTCAGTTGCCAATGCAACGACTTTGCGAGCCGCAGGGCCAGCAAATTCACCCATAAATGTTGTCTATATAAAATTTTCCTGAATTAAAAATCTATCAGGAAAAAAGGCGGAAATGAGGTTTGCGAAGCCTCATGGAATGGCGGAGCATTTTGTTCTATACTGTATGCGCATACAGTAGTTTAACCATGGGAGTAAGTGACGTCGGATGAAACTCTTTGAAGGCCATAAATTGCATGCGGTCCAGGCGCGGCTTGAGCTCGCGGTGGATGCGATCGTGGAACGTCATCGTACGGCGGGACGCGTCCTGACCTGGCGCCTGGTGCATGAAATCGAACAGGAAGCGTTGCGGACGCTGCAAGAGGCTGGCGACCTCGACATGAAGTATATCCGCATGGTGCGTTCTTCTCGCTGGGGCTACGTTCCCAAGGTAAACCAGCCCGCCGATTTGCAGAGCCACGAATGCCTGCCTGTCGCGCTCACGATGATTCGCAAGGCGTATCACACGCTGCACTAGCGGCATCTCCCGACAATTCTCGCCGACTTGCGGGCTTCGTGCAGCCCGCCCAGCCCGGCTGCAATCCGGGTTACCCCAGGAACGATGCGAAACTGAAAAGGTCAAACTGCTATTTCGCATCGTTTCCATTGCAAAGGCAATCCGATGCCGCGCCAATGCCATGTGGTCCATCGACTGCCGGGACGCATACGCCTCAAGGCCCCCGAGGCAAAGGGCGATCCCTTGTTCTTCCACCACGTCCGCGAGCTCGTTTCATCCGTTGACGGCGTACACCAGGTCGAAGCGAATCCGGTTACCGGGTCGGTGGTTGTGCGTTACGACAGGAACGACCGCGACATCGAACAGCGCCTGCAAAGGGCATTGGAGGATGAAAACAAGCTGCTTTCCTTTGTCGTGCCAAAAATGGAAGACGCAGCCCAAATCGCGCGGTTCGTCGAAACCGACCTGACGATGCTTGCCAACCGCTCGCGCGTGGCGGCGGCCCTGGTGGATGGCGTCAGAGCGTTCAACCTGTTGCTAAAGCGCGCCACCAACAATACCGTCGACCTGCAGATCCTGTTTCCGGTCGCGTTTGCGGCCATCAGCCTGTTCTTCATTGACCGTCGGCGCGAACCCGGCTTGTGGATCATGCTGCTGTTCGTGTCGTTTCACACTTTCCTGACCTTGCAACAACCGGTCACACCCATGCACCGGAAGCCGGTGCTTGCCGTCCGCGAGTAAGCCCAGCCACCTTGTCTTGACCGATTGACAGCTGTCAAGACGGCAATGGCATGCCATCGATATCCTTTGTGCCAACACGTTCTGACAAAGGGTACTGTCGATGAAACTCTCTTTCATTCGTTGCACACTCATATGCTGCGGACTGAGTCTGGCAGGTTGCAATACTCCGCCCACCCAGGAGCAGACCGGCATCGTTCTTGGCGGCGTGCTTGGCGGAGTGCTCGGCTCTCAGGTCGGCGGTGGCGACGGCAGGACCGCCGCCACCATCGCCGGATCGCTGGCTGGCGCCTTCATCGGCGGCGCGATTGGACGCTCGATGGACGACACTGATCGCCTCAAGGTCACGCGCGCCCTCGAAACCGAACGCACCGGTGCCTCGTCGCACTGGCGCAATCCCGACAGCGGCAATCAGTACACCGTCACGCCCACACGCACCTATGAAACCTCGGGAACGCCATGCAGGGAGTACACCGTGGACGGTGTTGTTGGCGGTAAAAAGGAAAAAATCTATGGCACGGCTTGCCGCCAGGCGGACGGAACCTGGCGCACGTCGAATTCATGAGTTCCGGCGGCCCAGGCCGCCGGAATTTTCGTTCGAAATCAGTACCGCGATAAACCGGCCAGTTAGCCGGCCGCCCGATTCTGCGGGGGTTCCGGTTTTGGAGAAATCGTCGGCGAGGCCGCCAAATCGCCGCGTCCAGGGTTCATATCGAGTGCGACAGCCAACGCCAAGTCCATCGTGGTCAGATGAAACAGGAACCATTCCTGCAGCAATTCGATCGCGTGCCGCCCGATGCCGATATTGCCGTTCATCACATGCGGCACGACATGATGCAAGCCGCTCAGCACTCGCGCATGCTGTTCTCGGTGGCTGTTGAGGGCGGGGAAATCGATCCGCTCCATCAATTCCTCTTCTTCTTCGAAATCACGCTCGAGCTTGGCGATGAGGAGAAAGAAGAGCGCGCCGAACTGATCATCGGGTGCCGCCGCGATATGCGCAAGTTCCGCGAAAAACGCCTGGTGCGCACTGTCCATGCCTGGAATGCCAAGTTCCATCTGAGGCGACCATACGAGGGTGCTCATGATTCGCTCCACATTCATGACCGGCCATGCCCTGCAAGGCGACCGGCGGTTGTATCGAAGTCCCATAAAGACTGTATGCCATCGGCATGGACAAGTCATCCTGCCCCGTTGACTCAGGTCAAAGATAGTAAAAATGCACTAACGGTACATGTGGCTAGGGATTACATGCAATCGCTGTCGGGAAAAATCTGCGACGGAAAGGCCTTTTGCGCCGGACACTACGGTGTAGCGTGACATGCGGCATCACGCCGGCTTCGACGTGGATTGCGCCGTCTCCGCCAGTGCCAGGCGTGCCATGATCTGGGATACATGGGACAGCGCCTGCGGGAAATTGCCGAGCATCTGGCCGCTATCCGGATCGAATTCCTCGGAAAACAAGCCCAGCGAATTCGCGCACCGCAGGCCACGCTGATAATAGCTCCAGGCCAGTTCCGGCCTCCCCTGCCGCGCGAGGCAGTCGACCAGCCAAAAGGTGCATGGGATGAACGCGCCTTCCCTGCCCAGCAGCCCGTCGGGTGAGTTGTAGCGCATTAGCAACCCGTCGTGCTCAAGGCCGGCGCGGATTGCGTCGGTGGTACGTATCATGCGCGGATCGTCGTAGGCGACAAAGCCGATGCGCGGCAGTCGCAGCAGCGCCGCATCGAGGTAATCCTCGCCGAATGCTTGCAAGAAAATTCCGCGCTGCGCATCGTAGCCTTCGCTTTCGATCGTCTCCCTTATGTGGTGCCGGGTTTCTACCCAATGCGTCAACGGCGCCGGCAGCTCCCTTTCCTGCGCCAGCCTGATGCCGTACTCCAGCGCACCCCAGCACATCGCCTTGGAATGCACATGGTGGCGCGGCCCGTCGCGGAACTCCCAGATGCCGTAATCCTGGTCCCGCCATCTTTCGCAGGCGGCATTGACCACGTCGACCAGGAAATCCCAGTACTGCAGTTCGATGTTGCCGCCTTCGGCGTGCCACAACCATGCCAGTTCCAGGATTTCGCCGTAGATATCATGCTGGTTCTGGCGCGAGGCGAGATTACCGATACGCACCGGATGCGAACCGCGATAGCCTTCCAGCACATCCAAATCGACCTCGGTCAAGCGGCGCTTGCCGTCCACGCCATACATGATCTGCAGCTCGGCGGCGCTGCCAGCCGAGCTGCGCTGGACGAACTGCAAGAAGCGGTCGGACTCCCGGTCGCAGCCAAGGCGGTCGAGCGCGCGCACGGTGAAGACCGAATCGCGTACCCAGCTGAAACGGTAATCCCAGTTGCGCGATCCGCCTATCCATTCCGGAAGGGACGTCGTCGGCGCCGCCACGATTGCGCCGGTTCGCTCGAAGCTGAGGGACTTGAGCACGATTGCCGAGCGCAGGCTTTGTTCGTCCAGCGGGTAAGGCAGGCGGATCCGTCCCGACCAGTCGCGCCACCAGCGGCATGTTCGCTCGAAAATCGCGTCGCAGCATCGCTCGGGCGGCGCCGCTGCGGGCGGTGTGTTAGGGGTGGTATCGATCAGTTCCGGATGCTCGAAACGCACTGACAGGCTGAAGCGCTGCCCGGCATGGATGCAGAAATTGCCAGCGAGCTGCCGGTGTCCGATCACGTCGAGCGGGACATCGGACTGGATCACCATTCCCATGTCGCTGCCGATGGCGGTGTAGACACCGTTTCCCTGGCGACGCACACGCGGGATGATTTCGCCGTAATCGAAGCGCGGAGCGATATCGATGTGCAGCTCGACGTTGCCGGAAACGCCTTCGATCAGGCGCATCAGCTCGAAATGCGACTGCGCGCCCGCATCGCCTTCCACCGAGAAAAAATCGCAGAGGCGTACCTGCCCTTGCGCAGTGGCGAAGCAGGTTTCCAGTACCATGGTTTCAGGTAGGTAACGGCGTGTCACCGTGACTTGGTCGGATGCCGGAAAGATGGCGAAATTGCCGCCCCGGTCCCAATCGAGCAGGCGCCCGAAGCAGCTGTCGGCATCGACGCGCGGCATGCAACACCAGTCGATCGAGCCGCGTGCCGAGACGAGCGCCGCACAATGGCAATCGCTGATCAGAGCATAGTCGGCAATTGGCGGGTACCGGTCTTCTTGTCGATTCATGGCGGGACGCGGTTCTATCGGGCAGGCGCTTGCGGCAATTTAACGTTGTGACCGGCCAGACAATGACAAGTTGCATCGCACGGAAGCCTGCCGAATCTTTTGTGGCACAGGCGGTGTCGCAGTCATGTACGACAGATCGGCCGGGCACGATGGAGACGACATGCGCTACAAACTCATCAATGAAGCTGCGGAACGCACCTATGCGCTGATCATGGACAGCGGCGACGAGGCGGTATCGAGCCTGCAGGAATTTTGCGAACAGCAAGGCATTTCGGCCGCGCGATTCAGCGCGATCGGGGCGTTCAGCTCGGTCGTTCTCGGCTATTTCAACTGGGACTCAAAGGATTACGAGAAAATCCCCCTGCGCGAACAGGTCGAGGTGCTGACGCTGGCCGGCGATGTCGCCCTGCATCAGGCGCGCCCGAAAATCCACGCCCACGTGGTCGTCGGCAAGCGCGACGGCAGCGCCCATGGCGGCCATCTGCTGGAAGCTTATGTGCGTCCGACGCTGGAAGTCATGCTGATCGAATCGCCGGGCCACCTGCAGCGTACCCTGGATGCGGAAAGCGGGCTGCCACTGATCGACATCGACGCTTCCGGCGCCGACTGAAGCAACCCGAATCCCGCTGCGCCCCCATCGACTGCACGGTCCGCGTCAGTCCGGACTACCTGGCCGGGGCGGTCTGCCCGCATCCGCCCGGCTTGTCAATTTGCACACAACGCCCTACTGTTGCACAATGGCAGCGTATTCACCCCGGCTTCGGGGCAAGACGCTAACGCATAGGGAAAGATTTGAGCGCATTACGGTTTTTGCGGTTCTCGCCATCCTGTTCACGCCGCGCGCTTTCCCTCCTCGCCTCCCTGCTTTTTCTCGCCGCCGGTCCGCGTGCGCTAGCATCCTACCGAGTCGAACTGGATGCGCCGGATTCGCTGCGCGACCTGCTGGCGGCGCATCTGGACCTGGTCCGTTACCAGGAGCGCGACGACCTGAACGAAGACCAGTTCCAGTTCATGCTCGACACGGCGGCCGCGCAGGTGACCCGGCTGGCGTCGACCGAGGGCTATTTCCAGCCGCAGACCGAGCTCAAGGTTGACCGTGACTCCGGCACGACCGTCGTGCGCCTGAAGGTCGCGCCGGGCGCGCGCACCGTCGTGGGCCGCATAGCCGTGCGGCTGAGCGGCGCGGCGAGCGGGGATGCATCGCGGGTCGAACAGGCAGGCGGATACGGGGGCCTGCGGCCGGGCTCGCCGTTCCGCCAGGAAGACTGGGCCGCGGCCAAGCAAGCCGGACTACAGGACCTGCAGCAGCGCCGCTACCCCGCGGCGCGCATCGCCCGCTCGCAGGCCCGCATCGATCCCGAGCAGGCGCAGGCCGACCTGGAGATCGACTATGACAGCGGCCCGCCGTTCACTTTCGGAGAGCTGCGCATCAGGGGCACGGAGCGCTACCCGGACAGCATCGTGCGCAACGTCAACCCATTGCGCCCCGATGAAGAATACAGCGCAGACCGGCTGCTCGAACTGCAGCATCAGATCCAGCGCACACCCTACTTCAGCAATGTCGTAGTCGATATCGACAAGGATCCGGGTCATGCGCACGGCACGCCGGTCGACGTTCGCGTGACGGAGTTTCCGGCGCACCGGGTGCGCGCCGGCGCCGGTTACGCCACCGATACCGGCGCCCACCTGGAAGGCCGTTACTCGTACTACAACCTGTTCGACCGCGCCTGGGTACTGGACGCCCAGACACGCCTGGAGCAGCGCCGGCAGTCCGGCGCGCTGGAACTGGCGATGCCGCCCGGCGCAGGCGCCTGGGTCAACAGCGGCCATGCTTCGGTCGAGCGCACCACGCTCGAAGGCATCGACCTGCGCAGCAAGCGGATCGGCCTGCGCCGCACCCGCACCAGCGACCGCGACGACTTCTCCTATACCCTCGAATACTACAGCGACCGGCTGCTGCAACAGGGCGCAAGCGCGCCGCCGGCCGACACGGTGGTCGAGCCCGGCACCCACAGCGCGCTGGTGGCGGGGGTGGCCCTGACCCGGCGCCGGGTAGACAATCCGCTCTTCCCGCGCCACGGCTACATCGCATCGATCGAAGCCGGGGCCGCGCTGCACGACGTGCTGACGGACCAATCCTTCTTTCGCCTCTACGGGCGCATGCGCCAATACCGTCCGGTGGGCCGGCGCGACCTGATCGTCGCACGCGGCGAACTGGGCGCCGTCGTGTCCAGGGGCGGCAACGCCGAAATCCCCGCATCTCTGCTGTTTCGCGCGGGCGGTGCCGATTCGGTGCGCGGCTACAGCTACCAGAGCATCGGCAACGAACGCAACGGTACCGTTTATCCGACCCGCTATCTCGTCACCGGCGGCATCGAGTACCAGCACTGGATGTCCGAAAAATGGGGCGCTGCGCTGTTCTACGACGCGGGCGCCGCGACCGACCGCTGGAGCGGCAAGAACTTCTTCCATGCCGTCGGCATCGGTGCGCGGTGGCGCAGCCCGGTAGGCCCGGTCAACGGCGACCTGGCCTACGGCTTCCAGGGCGGAAATATCCGGCCGCACCTGTCGCTGGGGATTGTGTTTTGATCATGAAACGCGCGCACTCCGCCAAGCCTGTCCTGTCCCTTTCCGCCCGGCGGCGCCTGGCCGCGGCGCTGTCGCTCGTCGCGGTGCTGGCGACGCTGGCATTCGGCGCGCTATGCACCGAACCCGGCGCGCGTGCGCTGTGGCACATCGCGATGCGGCTGGTGCCGGGAACGCTGTCGGGCGAACTCGTGGGCGGCACGGCCATTCGCGGCGTACAACTGCGCGGCCTTGCCTATCGCGACAAGGGCAAGCTGATCCGGATCGATACGCTGGCGGCCGACTGGGCCTGGTCGCGCGCGCCGCTGAAGCTGACCGTCGATGCGCTGCGCATCGGCACCGTCGACGTGACGCTGTACCCGACGCCGTCCGCGCCGCTCGCCCTGCCCGCCCGCCTCACCCTGCCCGTGGAACTCGAAGTCCGTGACGCAGCGCTACGCCAGCTCGCAGTCCGGGAGGGGGCGGCTGTCGCCACGATCAACGACATCCGGCTGCGAGCCGGCTCCGACAAGGTGAGCCATGCGCTGACGCTGGAGCATGCAAGCACGCCCTTCGGCACAGTAAGCGCCATTCTGCGCCTGAACGGCATCGCCCCGTTCGCCGTCGGCGGCAGCGCGCGGCTGGACGGCGAATGGCGCGGCGAACGATACCGCTTCGACGCACAACTCGGCGGCACGCTGCGTTCGCTGGAGCTGCGGCTCGACGCGAGCGGCGACCGCATCACGGGAAATGCGCAAATCGAGGCGGTGCCGTTCGATGCCGTGCCTTTGCGCCGCGCGCAGATCAGGTTGCGGCACCTTGACCCGCAACTCTTTAGCGCCGCCGCACCGCGTGCCGATCTCGATGTCGACGCCAACCTCGTGCCGGCGCAAGGCGCATCCGGCTTCGCCGTGAGCGGCCCCGTCACGCTTGCGAATGCGCTTGCCGGCCCGCTCGACTCCGGATTGCTGCCGCTGGTCTCGGCCAGGGCCGATCTCCTGCTGGACGCCCGGCGCCAGCAGTGGTCCGACCTCCATGTACGCCTGCCGCGCGGCGTGTTGCGGGGCACAGGGGAAATGAGCCATTCGGGCCAGGTCCATCTGGCGCTAGAGGCGGCCGGGCTCGATCCGCACGCATTGCACACCCGGCTCACGCCGGCGCAACTGGCCGGCCCGACAAGGGTTGATACTGAAGGCGGGACGCTGCGCATCCGCCTCGCGCTTTCCGGGGCATCGCTTTCCCTGAAAGGCGACGCCCGCATCGGGGAACGTGAGATCGCGTTGGACAACGCGCTGCTCGCTGCCGGCAACGCGCAGCTGCAGCTTGCCGGTACCCTCGCGCGCGACGGCGAACACGCATTTGCCGTGCGCGGCAGCCTCGCCGATTTCAACCCGGCCCGTTTCCTGGCTCGACAGCGCGGCTCCAAGGCCGACACGCTTCCCGATGCGCGCATCAATGCGGACTTCGAGGCGCAAGGCGCGCAATTGCCGGAATGGCGCGCGCAGCTGCGATTCCAGGTGCGCGACAGCACCTATGCCGGCTTGCCGATGCATGGCGCGGGAAGCCTGCGTTTCAGCGGCAAGCGGACGCTGGCCGGCGACGCGCGGCTCGCAGTGGCCGGCAACAAGCTGCAGCTGCAGGGCGGATTCGGCGCGCCGCCGCAACGGCTGAAGTTCAGCATCGATTCGCCTGCGCTGGAGCGCCTCGGCTACGGGCTTTCGGGTCTTTTGCAGGCCGACGGCGAACTGGGAGGAACGCTGGAGCGCCCGATCATCGACGCCAGCGTGCGCGCCGAGCGCCTGGCATACCGGGAATACCGCCTTGCCCGGCTCGCGGCCCAAGTCCGTACGCAAGGCGTCCCCGGCAGGAGTCCGGATGCGCGCGTGACGCTGGAACTCGACGCGCGAGATGCGCGCAGCGGCCAGGCCGCGCTGAGCCGGCTGAATGCCTCGGTCCACGGCACTTACGCCAGCCATGCCATTGCACTGGCGGCCAACGGACAAATTCTCGGTAAGCCGCTTTCTCTCGACCTGTCGGCGCACGGTGCGTTGCGCGAACTGAAGCAAGGCTATTCCTGGGACGGCAGGCTCGACAGAATGGAAAGCGGCGGTGTTGCGCGCCTGTCGCTGGCGCAGCCGCTGTCCGTCAGTATCGCCCCGCGGCGCATCGCCCTTGGCACCGCGCGGCTGACGCTGGACCAGGCGCAGATCGATCTGAAAAGCCTGCGGGCGGATGATGCCCAGTTCAACTCCGAGGGAGCTTTCACTGGGCTCGATCTTGGCCGCTTGCTGGAACTGCGGCGCGAATTCGGCGGTGAAGCTGTCCCGCTCAAGACCGATCTGCTGCTCGACGGCCGCTGGAAGCTTGCGCTTTCCGGTTCCGCTGACGGCTACTTTGCGCTTGAGAGAAAGCGTGGCGACATCCGGATCACGAGCGGCGGGCGCGACAATGCGCTCGGGCTCAAGAACTTCCTGCTGCGCGGAGAGATGGGCGGCCAAACGCTGCAGCTCGCGCTCGATGCCGACGCCAGCCGCATCGGAACCGCGCGCGGCCAGGCCCAGGTGGTTTTACGCCCCATCGACGGGCGCCTGCGGCCTTCGCCGGATTCGCCCTTGTCCGGCCGCCTCACGGTCGAGGTGCCGCGCCTGCAAAGCATTGCATCGCTGGCAGGACCGAAGGTCGGGCTGGACGGCAGCGTTGGCGTGGACTTGCAAGCGGGCGGGACGCTGGATGCGCCGCTGCTGTCCGGCGACGCCGTCGGCAGCAAGCTGGCGCTGACCGTCTACGATCAGGGCGTGCGCCTGCGCGACGGCAGCGCGCATCTTCGGCTTGCCGATAACGTCCTCGAAATACGCCAGCTGGAGCTACATGGAGGCGAAGGCACGTTGCGAGCCGCCGGCAGCATCCCGCTTGCGGGCGAACGCGCCGGGTTGAGTGCGACCCTGAGCGCCGACCGGCTGCAGCTGTTGTCCAAGCCTTCGGCGCAATTGACGGTCTCGGGTCAGGCAGATATCGCCGACGCCAATGGCGTGCTGAAAATCAGCGGCAAGATGAGAGCCGACAACGCGCGCTTTCTGCTGCCGGAAAAAAGTGCCCCCGAGCTCGATGGCGACGTGCTGGTGGTAAGCAGCAAACAACGGGCCGGCTCGGCGGGCACGGCGACGCAGCCTGGCGGCGCAACGATTGCCGGCCCGTTGGCACCGCTCATAGCGATCGATTTCGACCTCGGCGAAGACTTCCGCTTTCAAGGCTCGGGGGCGGATGTCCTGCTGGGCGGCACACTCGCCGTCGCCAGCGCGCCCGGCGAGGTAGCCAGGGCGAGCGGAACCGTTCGCATCGTCGAGGGTACCTACGAGGCATTCGGCACCAAGCTGAAGATAGAACGCGGGCTACTCAACTTTCACGACTCATTTTCCAACCCCGACGTGAATATCCTGGCGATGCGGCGCGATAAGGAAGTGGCGGCCGGTGTCCAGGTCACCGGCACGGTGCGCCAGCCGCGCGTTCAGCTAGTGTCCGAGCCGGACGTGCCGGAGGAAGACAAGCTGTCCTGGCTGGTGTTCGGCCGCGCCGGCAGCGGCGGCGACGCCGGCCCCGCCGCGGCGCAGGCCGCCGCCACCGACGCCGCGCTCGGGCTGTTCAACCGCATCGGCGGCACGCGCATCGCCAAGGGCTTCGGGCTCGACCAGCTGGCCGTCGGCAGCAGCGAATTCGGCCTGGGCGCGCAGCAGGTGGTCAGCCTCGGCAAGGAAATCTCGAACCGCCTGTATATCGGCTATGAGCAAAGCCTGGCGGGCGCAGCCGGCGTGCTGAAGCTGACCTACGACTGGACGCGCCACTGGTCGGTGGTGCTGCGCGGCGGCGCCATCGGCGGGCTCGACGTGTTGTACAACAAGCGTTTCGATATCGGCGGCGACGCGCAGGGACGCTAGCGGCCGCGCGTGCCGACGTCATGCCGATATCATGCAGGCACGAAGAAACGCCCGCTCATTTCCTCCAGCCCCAGCTCGCGCAGCACTTCGTTCAGGCGCTCGGACGGGCGACGTCGCGGCAAGTCCTTGTAGCTGGCGATGATGAGCTCGTTTTTCATCGAATGCTCCCAGCCGACCAGCTCGGTCACCGTCACCTGGTAGCCGTGCGCCTCCAGTTGCAGGCAGCGCAGCACATTGGTGACCTGGCTACCGAATTCACGCGTGTGCAGCGGGTGGCGCCAAATTTCGGTCAGCGCGCTCCTGCCGATTGCCTTGCCCTTGTTCTTGCGCAGCACGGACGCCACCTCCGCCTGGCAGCAAGGCACCAGCACGATGAATTTCGCCTGCTTGGCCAGAGCGAAGCGGATCGCGTCGTCGGTCGCGGTGTTGCAGGCATGCAGAGCGGTCACGACATCGACCGTGGGCGGCAGCAGCGGCGAGGTGATCGAGTCGGCCACCGACAGGTTGAGGAAGGACATGCCGGGAAAACCCAGCCGCTGCGCCAGCTCGCGCGACTTTGCCACCAGTTCGTCGCGCGTCTCGATGCCGTAGATGTGGGACTGGTCGCCGAGCGTCTTGAAAAACAGGTCATACAGGATAAAGCCGAGATACGACTTCCCTGCCCCGTGGTCGACCAGCCGGATATCGGCGTGCTCCTCGCGCACTTCCCGCAGCAGCGGCTCGATGAACTGGTAGAGGTGGTAAACCTGCTTGAGCTTGCGGCGGCTGTCCTGGTTCATCTTTCCGTCGCGCGTCAGGATATGCAGTTCCTTGAGCAGTTCGATGGACTGGCCTGGTTTGATGTCTGGGATGTGGTTCATGGCTGGAATTCCTCTTGCGCGCGGGGAGTGCGATTCTATCCGATCGTAGCGCCGCCCGCGCGCGGATGTGTTTAAATGCCACCTCGCGAGCGAAATGCCGTCGCCGTTCACCACTTACCTCCATGAATCAGATGCAACAAAATCCACCTTCGAGCGAGCCCCAGGCAATCTCGACCTCGGCCCCTGTCCTGACCTGGAGCGAGGCCGGGCAGCCACACACCGCGCGCTGGCGCTCCGAAAGCGGCGTTCCCGCGCCCCGGCGAGTGGCAATCGCCGACGATCGCACGGGCGCCGATGCCGCCTTCAAGCTGGCCTGCGAGGGAAGCGCGCTGCTGTGGCGCGGCGATTTCCAGAACGCGCGCCAGCTGCTCGCTGCCTTGGCGCGGCGCATCGACCGCAAGCCGCGCCGGGCGCGCCCCGCCCGCCAGCCGGCGTCTCCGGCGGAAGCCTTCCACCTGCAGCGCCAGGCGCAGGCGCAGGGCGCGCGCATCCTCGGCATGCTGCTGGTGCCGCTGGACGCGAGCTATGCCATCCCGCTGCGGCGCGCTCCGGATGTGCGCCAGGCCTGTACCGAGGCGTGGGGCGCAGCCGGCGAAGCATCGGTCGTGTCGATGCGCGAATTGCTGGGATTGATCGGCGCGCACGAGTGGCGCAAGAAAGGGGTAGAGATTCCGGCGCTGGGCGAGCGCATTCATCCGTACTACGGCGTATTCTCGCCGGTGCGCGGCGAATATGTGGACCTGGTGGCGCAGGCTCCGCTGCCGGCGACGACTTTGGCCTTCGACATCGGTACCGGCACCGGCGTGCTGGCTGCCGTACTGGCGCAGCGCGGCGTGCAGCGCGTGGTCGCCACCGACCAGGACGCACGTGCCTTGGCTTGCGCGCGCGACAATATCGGGCGTCTCGGCCTGGCGCAGCAGGTGGAGATCGTCCAGGCCGACCTGTTCCCTCCCGGACGCGCGCCGCTGGTCGTCTGCAATCCGCCGTGGGTGCCGGCGCGGCCCAGCTCGCCGATCGAGTACGCGGTATACGATCCTGACAGCCGCATGCTGCGCGGCTTTCTCGCGGGGCTCGCGAATCATCTGGAGCCCGGCGGCGAAGGCTGGCTGATCCTGTCCGATTTCGCCGAGCACCTCGGCTTGCGCACGCGTGAAGAATTGCTCGTGCTCATCGATGCGTCCGGCCTGAAGGTCCTCGGGCGTCTCGACATGCGGCCCCGGCATCCGAAAGCCGCCGATGCCGGCGATCCGCTCCACGCGGCGCGCTCGGCCGAGGTCACGTCGCTGTGGCGGCTTGCCGCGCGCTAATCCGGCCCCAACTCGTCGCCGTCGTACGCTGCGCGGTGCCATAATGCGCAAATGGTCACGGCGACATTCCGCTTCTATGAAGAGCTGAACGAGTTCCTCGCGCCTGCCCGGCGCAAGCGCGATTTCGACTGTGCATGCGCGCGGGCCGCCACGACAAAGCACATGATCGAGGCGCTCGGCGTACCGCATACCGAAGTCGAACTGGTGCTGGTCAACGGCGTATCATCCGGTTTCGACCGCGTGCTGAAGGACGGCGACCGCGTGGCGGTTTATCCGAAATGCGAAGCGCTCGACGTCACGCCGCTGCTGCGCGTGCGGGACCGTCCGCTGCGCGTGACGCGCTTCGTCGCCGATACCCATCTCGGCGGACTGGCGCGCCTGCTGCGCATGGCCGGCTTCGATACGCTGTACGACAACGGCTTTCGCGATGACGAGATCGCAGCCATTTCAGCGCGCGAGGAACGCATCGCGCTCACGCGGGACCGCGGCTTGCTGATGCGGCGCGAGATCACGCACGGCTGTTATGTGCACGCACTGAAATCGGCGCAGCAATTGCGCGAAATCTTCGAACGCCTGGATCTGGGTCGCAGCGCGCGCCCGTTTACGCTCTGCATGCACTGTAACGCGCCTCTTTCGGCCGTGCCCAGGGAACTGGCCAGATGCAAGGTACCAGCGCGTGTCTTCGATGCTTACGAGCGCTTCAGCGCCTGCGGCAGGTGCGGCCGGATCTACTGGGAAGGCTCGCACTGGGAGCGTATGCGGACGCTGCTTGCGGGCCTCCTGCCGCCCTGAGCGTCCACCTCAGGATGGGCGGAGCGGCGCAGCCCCGGTATCAGCCGCCGGGACGATAAATATCGCCCTGCGTGGTGCCCGGAGCGCCTGATCCGGTCGTTCCGCCGGCCCCGCTGGTGCCGCTGGAGTTACTTCCCGACCGCATGCCCGAGCAGCTTGCCAACAACAGGACCGCGAGAATAAGCGATAGCCTCTTCATAGCATGCCTCCATCTAATGCATCTATTGCAATCCCTCCTGCTGCGCGCTGGGCGCCATGTCAGGAGTGACTACCAATATAGACAGCATCGCCGCCATGCGCGAGGATTAATTCCGCGCACCGCCCGCCATTTGACGCAGTTCATGCGGAAGGTGAATTACCGTGCGCGGGACAGGATGACCAGCCATTTGCCGAACACCAGCAGCTCCACGTGGCCGGGCTCGATGCCGGTGCTGCAATCGAGCAACGGGTTGACCTTGTAAAAACGCTTGCGGAAGTCGCGGCAGACAAACATTTCACGCCGGCCGAAACGCATCAGAAATGACGTTGGTGCATATTCCAGACCGAATCGCGGGCTGATGGAATTATTAAGATAGGCCATCGCAGTTCTCCTCCCTGATAACAGCATTGAACGAAGCATTACTGTATCACAATTACTGTATAAATAAACAGTAATTATGAAAAAGCCACACTTCGCCCTCAGCGGCCGGAAGGCGCGCCGCATGCCGGCGGTCCGTCAGATCTCCACCTGCGTTCCCAGTTCGATCACCCGGTTGCTCGGCACCCGATAATAGTCGGCCGCGTCGCGCGCATTGCGCGACATGGTCGCGTACAGCGCTTCGCGCCACATCGCCATCCCCGATCCGACGCTTGGGATCACGGTCTGGCGCGCGATAAAGAACGAGGTGTTCATCATGTCAAGCTCCAGCCCCTTCTGCGAACACAGCTCCAGCGCGTGCGGGATGTCCCGTTCGTCCTTGAAGCCGTAATGGACATTGACCTGATAGCACTGGTGCCCGAGCGGCTCGATCTGTATCCTTTCTTGCGGCGGAACAGTCGGGATATCGGCATTGGTCACCGTGAGGAAGATGGTGCGCTCGTGCAGCACCTTGTTGTGCAGCAGGTTATGCAGCATCGCATGCGGCACGCCGTCGCCTTCCGCGCGGAAGAAGATCGCCGTTCCTTCCACCCGCGTCGGCGGACTGATGAACAGCGACTGCAAGAACTCTTCGAGCGGAATCATGTGCTTCTTCAGGTTTTCATACACCAGGTGACGCCCGTCACGCCAGGTCAGCATGATCGTGATCATCACCGCGCCCAGCAGGATCGGGAACCAGCCGCCGTGCACGATCTTCAGCGAGTTGGCCGAAACAAAAGCCAGGTCGATGATGAAGAAGAAGCCGGTCGCTGCCACACACAGCAGCAGGTTGTAGTGCCAGCGGTAGCGAATCACGAAGAAGGTCAGGACGGTCGTGATCAGCATCGTCAGGGTCACCGCGATGCCGTACGCCGACGCCAGCTTCGACGACGAGCCGAAGCCGATCACGGCCAGCACGACCGCGCACAGTTGCAGCCAGTTCATCAGCGGAATGTAGATTTGCCCGATTTCGCGCTCCGACGTGTACATGATCCGCATGCGCGGCAGAAAGCCCAGCGCGATCGCCTGATGCGTCATGGAGAAGGTGCCGGAAATCGTCGCCTGCGAGGCAATGACCGTAGCGACAGTGGAAAGAGCCACCAGCGGGTAAATGCTCCACGGGCCGAGCTGGTGGAAGAACGGATTGACCACCGCGGCGGGATTGGCCAACAGCAGCGCGCCCTGCCCCAGATAGTTCAGCGCGAGCCCGGGAAACACCACGAAAAACCAGGCCATGCGAATCGGCCGCTTGCCGAAGTGGCCCATGTCCGCATACAACGCTTCGGCGCCCGTGAAAGCCAGCACGACCGCACCCAGCGCGACAAACGCCAGCCAGCTGTTACGCGTCAGGAAGTCCAGCGCGTGCAGCGGGTTGATCGCGGCGAGGATGGCGGGGTTGTGCACGATATTGACGACGCCCATCGCAGCAAGGGCCAGGAACCATATCAGCACGATCGGCCCGAACCACTTGCCGATGCCGGCGGTGCCATGATGCTGCGCCATGTATAGCCCGACCAGCACCGCCACCGTCAGCGGCACCACGTAAGGTTGCATCACCGGCGTCGCCACTTCCAGGCCTTCCATTGCCGACAGAACCGAAATGGCCGGCGTAATCACGCCATCGCCGAAAAACAGCGCCGCTCCCACCAGACCGGCGAACATCACGGGCTGGTACCAGCGCGACTTCGACGTTACTGACGACAGTGCGAGCGCCATCAGCGCCATGATGCCGCCCTCGCCGCGGTTGTCGGCGCGCAGAATCAGCGACACGTATTTCAGCGAAACGATGATAGTCAGCCCCCACAGGATCAGCGAAACCACGCCAAGCAGATTGGCGGGTGTCAGCGCGACTCCATGCTCGGTCGAAAACACCTCCTTCATGGTGTATAGCGGGCTGGTGCCGATATCGCCATAGACGATGCCGATGGCGGCCAGGGTGAGCGTTCTGAGACTGTCTTTTGCATGTTCTGAAGACACAAGACACCTTTATTGCATTGTTATTGAATTGTCACGTCTGAAACCCAGTTCCCGCCCTCGGGCTCCTTCTTAGGCAAACGGGAACCGTTCATGGTTTCCCGTAACCGCCGGATTGTACTTGATGCAAATGGCGCCATCCGCGTTGGCGATTTATCTCATGCATTGCGCGCGCCGAACGGTTCCTTGCTACATGCTCCTCTGTTACCATTTCAGCAATTACGGTCGGCAATCGCCGGCATCCATTTTTCCAAGAGATTTTTTATGAACCAGACGCCCCAGCAGCAGGAGCCCCAGGTCGCCAGCAGGCGTTTCGTTCTTGAAATGCTGGGTTTTTCCGAAACAGAAAAAGCATTGCTGGCCTCCACCTTCCGCCTCACCGGCAGGCGCGCATTTTGTTATGCCGAACCGGACGGACCGGCGGAACGCAGCGACGTCTATCTCGTCAATGCCGACAACCCATCGGGCCTGCAGCAGATGGAGGCGCGCGCGCCGAACGCCTATGCGCCGGCGCTGCTGATCGGTCGCGCGCCAGAAGACTCCCCGTGGCCCGCAGTGGAAAAACCGATCCGCTGGATGAAGCTGTTCGAGCAGCTCGATCAGGCCATGCTCGCCGCATTATCGATGCGCGCCAGCCGGCCCGCCCCGAACGGCGGGCAGTGGAACGGAACGGACTTCCGCCGCGCCGCCGACCGCCATCGTCCGCAGCCCGAACTGATCGCGCCGCCGCCGGCCGAATCTGTGCTGGTGGTCGACGACAGCGCCACCGTGCGCGCGTTCATGCGCACCAGGCTTGCCCCGTTCCGCTTCGACGTCGACTACGCCGAAAACGGCGAAGCGGCGGTCGCCATGGCGCAGGCCAAGCGCTACACCTGCATTTTCCTCGATGTCGTGATGCCGGGCATGGACGGTTATCAGGTCTGCAAGCGCATCAAGTCCGATCCGGCGACCAGGGGCACGGCGGTCGTGATGTTGAGCAGCAAGTCCTCGCCCTTCGACAAGTTCCGCGGCAGCTGGGCCGGCTGCGACGCCTATCTGGGCAAACCAGTCGGCGAAGACGAACTGCTCGCCACGATAGGCCGTTTCCAGCCCAGCGCACGGCGCGTCGCGCTGTCCATTCTCTCGCGCGGCTGAGCGGCTTCCACGCCGCCCGGCAGAAAAAGGCGAAAAAAAACCCGCCAGCCTTGCGGCTCGCGGGTTAAATCCAATTCAAGGAGAGTTGGAGGAGACAGGATCAATCTTACGGCAGGGAGGCAAATTCTTCCTCTTTATTGTTGTGATAGCAGATATAACCATTTCAAATATCACAAGCCATTACCCGAAAAAAATAAAGCCCGCGCACTGCGCGGGCTCCTGTCTCCATCATCCTTGGGTGGATTTTTTTAATGCGGGTGAGATATTACACTGAACTTTCGATAGCGCAAACGCTTTTCAACTAGCCTGTTTGACGCCCGACATATTAAGATTCGCCGGCTCAAATCCGCGCGGCCCCGGCCGCCCAATCTATCTCGAAGGATTCCGAATGCTCAACGGCCTGTGGCTGAGCTTTTTCCTGATCGCTGCCGCCAGCGCGGTCTGGCGCTGGCTCGGCGGCGGCAATCCCGCCGTTTTTTCCGCCATGGTGGAAAGTCTGTTTGCCATGGCGAGACTGTCGGTCGAGGTGATGATCCTGCTGTTCGGCACCCTCACACTGTGGCTGGGTTTCCTGCGCATCGCGGAAAAGGCAGGCATCGTCGACCTGCTGGCCCGACTGCTGGCGCCGCTGTTTCGACGCCTGATGCCCGACGTTCCGCCAGGCCATCCGGCGCTTGGCCTGATTACCCTGAACTTCACCGCCAACGCGCTCGGACTGGACAACGCCGCCACGCCGATCGGCCTGAAAGCGATGCGCGCGCTGCAGGAGCTCAATCCCGATCCCAAGACCGCCAGCAATGCCCAGATCCTGTTCCTGGTCCTGAATGCATCGTCGCTGACGCTGCTGCCGGTGTCGATTTTCATGTACCGTCTGCAGCAAGGCGCGCACGATCCGACCATGGTGTTCCTGCCGATCCTGATCGCCACCAGCGCTTCCAGCCTGACCGGACTGCTGGCGGTGGCCGTGATGCAGCGGCTGAGGCTGTGGGATCCGGTGGTTCTGGCATGGCTGGCCGCTTTGGCGCTGCTGCTGGGGGCTTGATGACTGGGCTTGCGGGGCTGTCGGCGGCGGCGCTGGGTGCGTTGTCTTCGCTGCTGGGCAACCTGGTGCTGTTTGCGCTAATCCTTGTCTTTCTGCTGTGCGGCGCCTTGCGGCGGGTCCCGCTCTATGAAAGCTTCATTGAGGGCGCGCGCGAAGGCTATGACGTGGCCAAAAACCTGTTGCCGTACCTGGTCGCCATGTTGTGCGCCGTCGGCGTGCTGCGCGCTTCCGGCGCGCTCGACGCGCTGCTCGGCGGCCTGCGCTACGTCGTGGAAGCAGCCGGCTGGGATACGCGTTTCGTCGACGCGCTGCCGACTGCCCTGGTCAAGCCGTTCTCCGGCAGCGCGGCGCGCGCCATGCTGATCGAAACGATGAAAACCATGGGCGTCGACAGTTTTCCGGCGCTGGTCGCCGCCACCGTACAGGGCAGCACCGAAACTACGTTCTACGTGCTGGCCGTGTATTTCGGCGCGGTTGGCATCCAGCGCGCACGCCATGCGGTCGGCTGCGCGCTGGCAGCCGACATCGCCGGCGTGATCGCGTCGATCGCGGTTTGTTACTGGTTCTTCGGCTAAATGGCTGAAAAAGGCTGGGCCGATGCTCAGCCGAATCGCGCCTGCAATGTCTCCGCCACCGGCAACAAACCCTGGTGCGACAAGTCGTCGAGCATGAGCTTGGGCGAGGCGTCGATTTCCGGGTAATTGCGCACGATGGAACGGCGGTAGCTCGGATCGTAATGATTACGCATCAGCCGCTCGAACAGTTCCGGCACCCGCTTCTGCCCGGCCAACACCTGCCATTCCTCGAACTCCGCGCCGCCCACCAGAGCGCGCAGATGCGACAGCCGTTCGATCAGCGCAGCCGGATCCTGCTCGAAGTGATGGTAGTCTTCGCGCAGCAGTTGCACCCGTTGCGGCATGGCGGCTTCGACAGCGATGGTCGTTCCCTTTCGCATGGTTGCCAGCAGCAATTCCGGCAACTGCACCTGGCCGACTTTCTTGCTTTCGGCTTCCACCCACACCGGGCGCGCAGGATCGAGTTCGGACAGGCGGCGCAGGAGCAGGCTGTCGAACATCTTTTGCGTCGGTTGCGACTTGCCAGGGACGGCGCCGATGATGGAGCCGCGATGGACGGCAATCCCTTCCAGGTCGAGCACTTGCGCGCCGCGCTCGTGCAATGCATGCAGCAGGCGCGTCTTGCCGCATCCGGTCGATCCCGACAGCACGATGTAACGATAACTGGCGGGCAGGCTTGCGAGCTGTTCGTTGACCCAGCGCCGGTACGTCTTCCAACCTCCCTTGAGCTTTTCGACGCGGTAGCCGATGGTGTCGAGCACGTCGAACCAGACCTTGCTGCGCTTGCCGCCCCGGAAGCAGTAGACCAGGATCCTGCTTTTGGCCGGATAGCTGGAGATATGCGTTTCAATATGGCGCGCGATGTTCATCAGCGAATAGCGCGCGCCGAGCCGGTAGGCACCTATCGCGTCGGTGCGATGCAGCGTGCCGACCTCGGCAAACTCGGCATCGTTGACGACAGGCAGGTTGACGGCGCCGGGGATGTGGTCTTCATCGAATTCGTGCGGGCTGCGCGCGTCGATGATCAGGTCATAAGATTGGAAATCGAGCATCCCGCCATTGTACGTTTTCTGACGGAACATTTCGCATGTTTATGGCAGCGTCCGACGCTGCGGCGATGCTATTTCAGCAACTCGTCGACCATGGCATAACCTTTTTCGAACCCGGCCTGCACCGCCTCCTCGCGGCTCGGGTAATCGCCATTGTCGCCCGATTCTCCTGTCAGCTCGCTCTCCGATCCGGCGTCTTCGCCGGGCTGGGTAATGCGGACCGTGAAATCCCAGCGCGCCGGAACGTCCGAATGGCGCAACGCGCTCACGTGCACCTCCATGCCCTTGTACGATTCGGTGCGCCAATCCTGCTTCAGAGCCATCGCTCGCCCTCCGGTATGGACAGGTTGAAATCCTAACGCCGCCGCGCGCTGCGGCATTGAGCCCGCGCACTGGCGGTCGCGCGTTCAGGCCAGTTCGGGTGTATTCATGTATGGTAGCGTGGATCCGCGACGTTCGCCGGCCGCAGCCATTTCCAGCTTCGCCACGGTGCGCAGGTGCACTTCGTCCGGCCCGTCGGCGATGCGCAATACCCGTCCCCAGGTCCACAATTCCGCCAGCGGCGTATCCGGGCTCATGCCCATCGCGCCGAAGGTTTGCATCGCACGCTCGCAGATGGCGGTCTGCATGCGCGGCACGATGGCCTTGATCATCGCTATTTCGCGCAACGCCCCCTTGGCGCCGTGGCGGTCGATCAGCCAGGCGGTTTTCAGCACCAGCAGCCGAGCCTGCTCGATTTCCATGCGCGACTGGGCTATCCAGTCGCCGACCGCGCCGTGCTGGTGCAGGTAGCGCCCGAAGGTGCGGCGCTCGGCGGCCCGCTCGCACATCAGTTCCAGCGCCAGCTCCGCCTGGCCGATGGAGCGCATGCAGTGATGAATCCGGCCCGGGCCCAGGCGCGCCTGGGCGATCGCGAAACCGGCGCCCTCCTCCCGGATCAGGCTGGAACGCGGCACCCGCGCGTCGCGAAACACCAGTTCGCAATGGCCGCCCGGAAAATGATGGTTCATCACCGGGATGTCGCGCACCACCTTCAAGCCGGGCGTGTCGAAGGGCACGATCACCATGCTCTGGCGACGGTGCGTGTCGGCATCCGGATCGGTCACGCCCATGACGATCGCGAACCGGCACAGCGGATGAGAGGCGCCGGAAATGAACCACTTGCGGCCGTTGATCACATAGTCGTCGCCGACGCGCCGGATCGATATCTGGATATTGTTCGCATCCGATGACGCCACGTCCGGTTCGCTCATCGCGAAGCAGGAGCGGATCGTGCCGTCCAGCAGCGGCGCAAGCCATTGCCGGCGCTGCTCAGCGCTGCCGAACATGTGCAGCAGCTCAATATTGCCGGAATCCGGGGCGCTGCAATTGAAGATCTCGGCGGCCCAGTGCACGCGGCCCATGATTTCCGCCAGCGGCGCATATTCCAGGTTCGTCAACCCCTGCCCGGGCGCATCCGCGTCCAGCGAAGGCAGGAACAGGTTCCACAAGCCTTCCGATTTCGCGAGTTCCTTCAAGTCTTCCATGCAGGGTGGATGCATATGGCCGGCCTCGACTTCCCGCCGCCACAGAGGGATGTTCGGCACCACATAGTTATCCATGAAGTCGAGCAGCTTGCGCTGCAATTGCTGCACTTTCGGGGAGTATTCAAAATCCATGATGATCTTTCGCTGTCCGCTCAAAGTCGGGGCCTGAACTGGCGGCCCCGGGGGATTACAGGGAAATCGTATGGCGATCCGTTCCATCATTCAAATGAATAGTTGTGATTGCATTCGATAAAATTTGCGCATACTATTCAGCTCGCCTCAGGCAAGCCGGCGCCGGCCCGCGCCATGACAGGCTTCGCGCTCCATCCCGGATGGCGGCAGGCAAGCGAACAGCGTTCGGCGCCCGCTATCGGTCTTTGGATATCATTGACCCAGGTCAATTTTCAGAATGCGCCGTCTGGGCTAAGCTGGCACCCCATCGAGCCCGGCCTTGCCCATCAGGCATGCCTTTGACGTATCCGGACGCGCTCCACGAGGGCGCTGCAGGACAGGAATGAACATGACATCTGGAACATCCGATATGAACGCATCCACGACAGCTGACGCCGTCCCGCAGGGAGCGGCTACTCCCGCCGCCTTGGCCCGCCACACCTTGTTCGAAGACGCCCAGGCGCTGCTGTCCGGGACGCTGCTTGTTTCGCTCGGGGTTGCCATGCTGGGCAAGGCGCACCTGATTACGGGCGGGACGGTTGGCCTGGCCTTCCTGCTGCACTATGTCACCGGCATCAGCTTCGGCAAGCTGTTTTTCGCTCTCAACCTGCCGTTCTACTATCTCGCCGTGAAGAAGATGGGCTGGAAATTCACCATCAAGACCTTCACTGCGATCCTGCTGCTATCTGGCATGTCGGAAGTGCTGCCGGCAGTGTTCAATATGGACACTATTCACCCGGCGTATGCCGCGACGATGGGAGGCCTGCTGTGCGGAGTCGGGCTGCTCGTGCTGTTCCGCCACAAGGCCAGCCTGGGTGGCTTCAACGTGATGGTGCTGTATCTGCAGGAACGTTACGGACTGCGCGCCGGCGTGGTGCAGCTCGTGCTCGACGGCGCCATCATGCTCGCCTCGCTGCCGATGATTTCTCCCGGCGCGGTCGCCATCTCGCTGATCGGCGCCGCAGTCCTGAACATGACGCTGGCGGTCAACCATCGGCCGGGCCGTTACATGGCGATCTGACCATCACCGGTTGCCGGACTTGTGCCGGCCGCCGCCATCGATTTTCCTCGTTGCGCCGGGCTGATACCCCGGCGCTTCTGTTTTTGCCGATGCAAAAACGTGACCGCTCCCCGCTTCAATGAATTTGAAGGAAAACGCGATACCAGGGCCTGCTTCATATTGTCTATTTATTTGATTTAGGGCAATATGTTCGTCCGAATATATTTTCCGTTACATTTTCCGGCACCCGCAGCCGGCTTCATTTTTTAGGAGAATTAGATGCGTACATTGAAGACCCTTCCCCTGCTGGTGTCGAGCATCTGCCTGCTGGCAGCCTGCAGCACCGCGACCAAGGTCAGCGAACCGACCACTGCCGCCGCTCCGGCAGCACCGGCAACCGATTCCCGCACCGTTGCCACCGTCAACGCCGGTACCGTCGATCCGCTGAACGATCCGAAGGGCGCGCTGGCCAAGCGTAGCGTGTATTTCGATTTCGATCAGTACACCGTCAAGGACCAGTTCAAGCCCGTGGTGACCGCGCACGCCGGCTACCTGACGAACAACAAGACCCGCAAGATCGTCATCCAGGGTAACACCGACGAGCGCGGCAGCAGCGAGTACAACCTGGCGCTGGGCCAGAAGCGCGCCGAAGCTGTGCGCAAGTCGCTCGCCGCGATGGGCGTGACTGATGCACAGATGGAAGCCGTTTCCTTTGGTAAGGAAAAGCCGAAGGCAACCGGCAGCGATGAAGCCGCGTGGGCTGAGAACCGCCGCGCCGATATCGTGTACGGCGCAAAGTAATCTGCTGTAGCGCGTCAATGAGCCTGCGTCTGAATTTTCAGGCGCAGGCGATGCCTGAAGTTGAGCGCCACCGCCAGCACGCCGACGGCGCCGCTGGAAATAGCCGCCGCGGTCCCGGACCGCATCACCAGCCAGCCGGCGCACGCCACGCCCGTCGACTGTCCCAGAAAAAAGCACGACGCAAACGCCGACACCGCCGCGCCCCTGCGCTCCGGCGCCATCTGGGTCGCGTTGATCTGCAGCGTATTGTGCAGCATGTAAAAGCCTAGCCCGCAGCAGAAACATCCCGGCACGGCCCACCACCACACCGGCGCCAGCCCGATCGCCAGCAGCGACAGCGCGATCAGGATCCCGCCCCATAGCGACAACCCTGTTTCGCCCAGCCTGTTGACGAGCAGGCGCGAGCTGACGGCGAACAGCAGGCCGCCGAATCCGAACAGCATAACCAGCGCGCCGGCCGCGGAAAGCGCGAGTCCGAATACATGGTGCAGATGGGATGCAATGAAGGCGAACGCGCCATACAGAAAGCCTCCCTCCAGAAACACGGTGACCAGCACCACGCGCGCCCACGGCCGCGCCAGCACTTGGCGAAACTCGGAAACCACGCGCGCGGCAGGCGAGCCTTCGGCCTTGTGCGTGACGCGCGCGTGCGCCGGCAGGCGCCGGTTCAGCCGCAGCAGCCCGACGCTCACGGCCAGGAAAATGGCGGCAATCACGAAAAACGGCAGGCGCCAATTCCGGTGATCGGCGGCGATCCCGCCGCCCAGCACGCCGGTGGAAAGCCCGAGGATCTGCCCGATCAGGAAGCGCGCCAGCACCGGCTGGCGCTCATGATACGGCACCACGTCGCCGATCCATGCCATGGACAAGGGAATGATGGCGGCGGCGGTGGCCCCGGCCAGCAGGCGCGCCGCCAACAGCAGAGGAAAGCCGGGCGCCAGCCCGCACAGCACGGCGGTCAGTGCGCAGGCGGCACTGCCGCAGCCCACCACGAAATACTTGCCGTAGCGGTCGCCGACCGGCCCGAAGAATAATTGCGACAAGCCGTAGGCAACGGCGAAAAACGTGATGACGTAGGAGGCAGCGCCGAGAGACACGCCGAACTCGCCGGCCAAATGGGGCAGCAAGGGATCGGTCACGCGCAGCGAGATGCCGCTGGCGAATGCAGCGAGTGACAGCAGAGGAACGGCGGTGACGGGAATGGACTGGGCGGAGGCGGATTCCGTATGCATCGGGGGATGGTGGCTATGGCGGTTCGGGAGGTGCGCCGTTGCGGCGAACGCGGCTGCCGCCATTGTAGCCAATGTGCCGCTGGCATGCCGGCGGCCGGAACGGGAAAGGCCGCCGATTCACCAGAACCGCCGGCTGGCGTCACATGGCGGGCTGTACGAACTTCCCGCTCTGGAAATCGACAATCGCCTGTTCGATTTCCGCGCTGGTATTCATTACAAACGGGCCGTACTGGGCGATCGGTTCGTTCAACGGCCGCCCCGCCAGCAGGAGAAAACGAGCGCCATCCGGGCCGGCGCCGACCTCGATGCCGGAACCGGGCGACAGCACGCCCACCTGATGGGTGCCGAGCGCACGCGGCGCATCCGCCCCCACCTGCAGACTGCCTTCGTACAGGTAGACGAAAGCGTGATAATCGTGGCGCACCGGATGGCTGAACCGCGCACCGGGAGCCAGTTCGATATCGAGATACAGCGGATCGGTCGACAAGCCCTGGATCGGCCCCGCCACCTGCCGTTCGCCGGCGTGCAAGGTTCCGGCGATGACCTTGGCGCGTCCGCCCTCGAATTCGACTAACGGGATCTGGTCCGGCTGGATGTCACGATAGCCGGCCGCCTTCATCTTTTCCTTCGCGGGCAGATTGATCCAAAGCTGGAAGCCGCGCATGCGCCCCTGTTCCTGCTGCGGCATTTCCGAATGGATGATGCCGCGCCCCGCCGTCATCCACTGCACGCCGCCGCCCTTCAGGTCGCCCTGGTTGCCGAGATGGTCTTCATGGCGCATGTGCCCGTCCAGCATGTAGGTCACGGTTTCGAAACCGCGGTGCGGATGGGCCGGGAAGCCGGCGATGTAGTCGCCCGGATTATCGGATGAAAATTCGTCAAGCATCAGGAACGGGTCCAGGCGCGTGCCCTGCCCGCGTCCAAGGCTGCGGCGCAGCTTGACTCCGGCGCCGTCGGAGGTGGCGATCGCTTCGATGATACGTTGCAAGGTGCGAACCTGGTTAGTCGTTTCCATGATGCTCTTTCTTCGTTCGATACAAGATCTCGTTTTTCAGGCAGCCGCGCGCATCGGTTCCGCCAGTTGCCGGATCGATGCCGATGCGGCGTTCAGCGCAGACTGCTTGCTCTCTTCGCCCATGTTCAACCCTTCTGCGTACACGAATTCCACGTCGGTGATACCGATGAAGCGCAGGAAATCGCGCACATAGCCGGTCTGCGTGTCGAGCGCGCTACCAGCATACAGGCCGCCGCGCGTGGCGAAGACATAGACCTTCTTGCCAGTCAGCAAACCCACCGGGCCGGTCTCGGTATACCGGAACGTGACGCCCGCACGCGCTACATGGTCGAAATAGGCTTTGAGCGTGGACGGCACGCCGAAGTTGTACATCGGCAGTCCGAGCGCGATCACGTCGGCCTGGCGCAATTCTTCGATCAGCGTATCCGAAAAATCGACCACCGCCTGCTGCTGCGCGGTGCGCTCTTCCGGCTTGGCCAGGAAGGCGCCGAAGCGTTGCGCATCGAGGTGCGGCACCGGCGCGGCCGCAAGATCGCGCGTCACCACCGTTCCTTGCGGATTAGCCTCGCGCCAGGCGGCGACGAATTGATCGGACAGGCGGCTCGACTGACCGTTATTGGAAAACAGGCTGGCGTTGATTTGAAGCAATGTCGTCATTTGAATACTCCTCGAGTTGGTTCGGTAAGTCCATTAAACTATTTATTCAGTCGATAAAAAAGTAGAATATTTAGCGTTAATCAATCTATTTAATAGATAATTAAAGCGAAAGAGCATGATCGAGAGTAACTACATCACCCTGGAGCAATGGCGCACCCTGATCACCGTGGTCGACACCGGCGGCTATGCGCAGGCGGCCGAAGTCCTGCACAAGAGCCAGTCGTCGGTGACCTATGCGGTTCAGAAAATCGAGTCGCTGCTGGGAGTGAAGGCATTCGAGATACAGGGGCGCAAAGCTATCCTCACGCCAACCGGGCAGTTCCTGTACCGCCGGGCCAAGGCCTTGCTGGAAGAATCGCGTTCGCTGGAGCGGGCGGCCAGCCGGCTGTCCGCCGGCTGGGAAGCGGAAATCCGCATCGCCGTCGAAATCCTGTTTCCGACGTGGCTGGTGCTCGGCTGCCTGAACCAGCTCGGTGCGGAAAGCCCGCACACGCGCGTTGAAATGATCGAATCGGTATTGGGCGGCACCACCGAGGCGCTGCTGCACGGGCAAGCCGATCTGGCGATCGCCAACCAGGTGCCGCCCGGCTTTCTCGGCACGCCGCTGATCCGCTTGCGCGCAGTCCCGGTTGCCAGCCCGGACCATCCGCTGCATCGTCTCGGGCGCGACCTGACCCTGCAGGATTTGCGCGCCTACCGTCACATCGTCGTGCGCGAATCGGGCAGCAAGCGCAGCAGCAACGTGCTCAGCGTGGACGTGACCCAGCGCTGGACCGTCAGCCACAGCGCTACCCAGATCGAGGCGTTGCGCATGGGATATGGCTTTTCCTGGCTGCCGGAGGAAAAGATCCGCGCCGAGCTTGCCGATGGCAGCCTCAAGCCGCTGGCCCTGAAGGATGGCGGCGAGCGCTTCGCCCAGCTGTACCTGATCCTGGCCGACCCGGACGCCGCCGGACCCGGCACCTTGCGCCTGGCGCAGATCATCCGCGAAACGACAGGCAAGGAATGCGCGGCGAGGGTCGCCGCGGGCCAGGACGACGCGCCCTAGACTTCACTCCAGCGCTGCATAGACCAGGTTGCGGAACAGCTGGCGGTAATGGTTGCGCTGCTCCGGCGCCTGCATCATGTAAATCGCCAGCAGGTTTTCCTCGGGGTCGATCCAGAAATAGGTGCCGGCCAGGCCACTCCAGGTATAGTCGCCCCGGCTGCCGGGCGTGATCGCGCAGCCGGCATCGGTGCGTACCGCGAAGCCGAGGCCGAAGCCATATCCCGCGCCCGGCAGGTAGCCTCCTCCCGTTTTCGCCCCTGGCAGGTGCGCCAGGTGGTCGCTCGCCATGAAGCGCAGCGTCTTGCGCGCGACGATGCGCACGCCGTCCAGCTCGCCTTCGTTGAGCAGCATCTGCGCAAAACGCAGGTAGTCGTGCAGCGTCGAGACCATGCCGCCGCCGCCGGACAGAAAGGCGGGCCGCTGCGCGAGCTGGGGCAGCTTCACTTCGGCGCCGGTCACGGAGTCGACGCCGAATGCCTGGGCCATGCGGTGCTGGCGCGCCGGCTCCACCCAGAAGCCGATTTCATGCATGCCCAGCGGCTTGAGAATGCGCTCTTCCAGAAACTGGTCGAGCGGCTTGCCGGAGACGCGCTCCAGGATCACGCCGAGCACATCAGTGGAGTGGCTGTACTCCCAGGTGGTGCCAGGCTGGTAAGCCAGTGGAACCTGGGCCAGTGCGCGGATGAACTCGTCGCTGCTCGCCTTCGCGCTGCCGACGCGGGCTTCGCGATAGGCCGCCTTCACCAGCGAATCGCCGAAAATGCCATACGTGAAACCCGAGGTATGCCGCAGCAAGTCCTGCAGCGTGATCGCCTGCCGGGTCGGCTCCAACGCCAGCGCGGGACGGCCGGCCGCATCGAGCCTTTCGACGCCGACCTGCAGCTGCCTGAGTTCCGGCAGATAGCGCGAGATCGGATCGCTGATGAACAGTTTCCCCTCTTCGGCCAGCATCATCACGGCTATCGAGACGATCGGCTTGGTCATCGAATAGATGCGGAAGATGCTGTCGAGCGCCATTGGGGTGCCGGCCGCCGCGTCCTGCCAGCCTAAAGCCTGCTCATAGGCGACGCGGCCGCTCCGGGCGATCAGCATGGCCGCGCCAGGAATCCGACCGGCGTCGATATCGGCCTGCATGCGCACAGTCAGCGTCTCCAGCCGGCGGGCTGAAAAGCCCTGTGGATGAACCATGGTAGCTCCTTGATCAACGTGAACGGCAAATAAGCGAACGGTCGTTTTATTCGCTGTCGATCATACAGGCGCGCCGCGATGGCGGTCAATGAAACGAAAGTGCGGGAAAGAATGCGACGGGAGGGAATGCAAGGCGGCGAGTACGCCCGCCTTGCATGGTAGCGACGACTCAGACGGTGCGGCGCTTCTTGTGAATCTTCGGCTGGGTATGGGCGTGGGCACGCGATTTCGACTTCACCAGGACGATGCCGCCGCGGTGTCCCCGCGCCTTGCGCGACGCGCTGTGCGACGGTGCGCGTGCCGCCAGCATCGGCTCGCCGCTCACGTAGCGCCGGACGTTTTCAGCATCCATCAGGCGCTGCGCGCTTTCCTGCGCGTTGAGCAGCACCATCACCACGTGCTTGCCGGCGGATTGCATGCGCATGATCAGGCAGCGGCCCGCTTCATGGGTGAAACCGGTCTTCGACAGCAGGATGTCCCAGCCGTCGCGCCCCACCAGGCGGTTGGTGTTGCGGTATTGGGTCGGCCGGCCGTTAATGTCGATCAGGTCGCCGCTATTGGTAGTGATGCGGGTAATTTCCGGGTAATACGAGGCGGCCGTCGCCATCTTGAGCAGGTCGGCGGCGCTGGAGCGGTTGTGCGGCGACAGGCCGGTCGGCTCCTCGATCACGGTATCGTGCATGCCGAGTGTGTTGAGCTTTTCGCGGACCGCAGCGACGAAGGCCGGCTTGCCGCCCGGGTAAGTGCGCGCCAGCGCGGCGGCGGCCCGGTTATCGGAGGACATCAGCGCCAGCTGCAGTACTGTCGAACGGGAGAGAACCGCGCCGACCGGCACGCGCGACGAGCTGTGCTTGAGCGTATCGACATCGCTTTCGTCGATGCCGATCTGTTCATTCATGTCCTGTTTCGCGTCCAGCACCACCATGGCCGTCATCAGCTTGGTGAGCGAGGCAATCGGGACTACCGCATGAGCGTCTTTTTCGAGCAGGACCTTGCCGGATTCCTCTTCGAACACCAATGCGTGCTGCGAGCTGAACGGCATGGCGGAGGCGGTGGCGGCTGCGTAGCTCATCAGCAGCGCCAGTATCGTTTTCTTGAACATACGGGGGAGAAGATCTAAGAGTTGTTCTGCGGCATTAATCATATCGTGTTAACGCAGAACAACGTTGCACTAGATCTACCCGATGACAAAAAAATTTTCCATTTTGTTGCGAACACGTCTTGACCTGTTTTCAAGCGCCCCGCTGGAGGGGCGACCGACGCGCAATACGGGATCGGACTTGGGATGCGCTCGTGAGCGGTTCCACGGTCCCGCTTCGGCTTGGCTGGAGCGATCGGGAAAGAAGGCAAGCCGCCATAGTGCTATATCAAGGGCCATGTCGCGCCTGCGCGGGGCCGGTTCCCCGCCTCCGCGTGTCGCTTGTGCTTGAACAATAATGCACGCGGCAATCCTGCATCCGATGAACTTTTCACAACACTGCCATTCAACATACACAAGCAACGGCGCCCAAGCCGACTACCTGCCGGATACGGCTCCCGTCGAGCGCCCGCCGGCCTGTCAAGCTTCAATCACAGAGGAAAGTTGAATGATGAGACACCCAGAGGCGGCCTCTGCCTTCCGGTTCGTCCCGCCGCATGAAGCAGTAAAGGAAGGGCTCACGGAGGAATTCCATCCGGACCATATTCCTTCCTTTGCCGAACCCGAACTGAAACGCCTATACGGCAGCATCTTTTCGTCGCTTGAACATTTCCGCATCTATGGCGGCACGGAACGGATCAGCACCTATGTCGCGCGTCGCGAAGGCAAGGTGGTCAGCCTCATGCTGTTCCGTATCGAACGGCGCACCGCCCACGTGCTCAACGAATTCATCCGGCTCGGACAGCGCGAGATCGTCCGCTTCACCGACACCGTCTTTGCGGCCTACCCGGCACTGCGCGCCGTAAGCTTCAACGCGGTCGAGCTGCAGCTGGAACGGCTGCCGTATCCCACACAACGCTTCAACTGCACCGAAGACATCGCGCTGACGCTGCCGGCCACGCCGGAGGCCTATCTCGCGCGTCTGGGCAAGGCGACGCGCAAGAACATCAAGCACCACCTTAGCCGCCTGAAGCGGCACCATCCGACGTTGCGCCTCGAGGTGTGCGAGACCGGAAGCATCAATGCCTCAGAAGTGAACGACATCATTGCCCTCAACCATATGCGGATGGCCGGCAAGCAGAAAACATCCTACCTGGACGATGCCGAATCACAGCGCCTGCTGCAGCTGGCCAAAACCTGCGGCATGGTTGCGCTGATGCGCATCGACGGGCGCATCTGCGCGGGGGCTATCTGCGCTCGTGTCGGCGACAACTATTTTTCCTATGTCACCGCGCACGACCCGGCCTACGACGACTACCGCCTGGGGACGCTGTGCTGCTACCTGACCATCTGCGAGGCGATCGCGCGCGGCGGACGCGAGTTCCACCTGCTGTGGGGACGCTACCAATACAAGTACTTGCTGGACGGCGTGCAGCGCGACCTGGATCACCTGGATATCTACCGCTCGCGCGCCGATTACCTCCTGCACGGCGCGACGATCCTGGCAAACGCGTGGCATGCCTGGCAGCGGCGGGCGAAATCCTGGCTGCTCGATCCGCGGCGGCAGGATCGGCCGGCATTGCGTGCCGCAATCACATGGCTGCGCCACAAGCACCGCCTTCCGCAGGGCGGATAACACGACCGCCTTTCCGACGCTACGTTCCATGCCGACACGGGAGCCGATCCATGCTTAGACTTGCCATCGTATCCAATGAACTGCCGCCTTACCGCGTACCCTTATTCCGACGTCTTGCGCAGATGCCTGACGTCGTGCCGCATGTCATCTTCTGCACCCAGCGCGAACCGAACCGGCAGTGGGAACTGCCGCCGCTGGAATTCGACCACACCTTTCTCAGCGAGCAGTTCGTCACGATCCGCGGCCGCTACATCCACTACACGCCGGGCGTCGTTCGCCGCCTGGCGGCGGTTGCGCCGGACGTCATCATCACCGGCGGCTTCAATCCGACCCATCTGTACGCATTCGGCTATGCCATGATGAAAGGCATACCGCATGTCGCCATGACCGACGGCACCTATGCATCGGAACAGTCGCTCAGCCGGCTGCACAAGGCCGTGCGCCGCTTCGTGTACGGACGCACCAGCGTCTTCGTTTCCGCCAGCATGGGGGGGCAGCGCCTGTACGAGAGCTACGGCATCCCGGCCGACCGCTGCTTCCGCTCCTGCCTGTGCGTGGACAACGACGCATTCTCGCCAGTCGGGAAGCGGGAAGAAAAGCGCTTCGATTTTCTCTTCTGCGGGCGCATGGAAGCGGTGAAAAACCCCTTCTTCGCGCTCAACGTCGCACAGGAAACCGCGCGCCGGTTGCAGCGCCGAGTGAGCATCCTGTTTGTCGGCGCCGGCAGCGAGGAAGAAAAGCTGCGCAGCGCCGCACAGCGCCGCTCCGAGTTCATCGACGCCGAGTTCAACGGTTTTGCCGCCCACGACAGCCTGCCGTCGCTGTACCGCTCGGCGCGCATCTTCCTGTTCCCGACCTTGTGGGATCCGTGGGGCGTCGTGGCCAACGAGGCATGCGCGTCCGGCCTGCCGGTGCTGGTCACTCCCGACGCGGGAGTCGCCGGCGAACTGGTGCGCGACGGAGAAAACGGGTTCATCTGCGATTTGAACGTCAACCAGTGGGCCAAGCGCGCGACCATGTTGCTCAGCAATCAGAACGTGTGGGACAACTTTTCCGCGCGCAGCCTGTGGCTGGTCAGGGAATACAGCTACGAAAACGCAGCCAACGGCATACTCGAAGCGTGCCGGCAGGCGCTGTTGCCGATGGCGGGAGGCAAGCTGCGCAAGCCGATCTGACCGCCGTTCAGCGTCGCCGGCCTAAGGCGATGCGCTCGCACAGCGCCTGTACGCCGCACAGGTCGAGGCCCGATTCGGCATCGACTGGAACGGTGTGCTGCAATTCGACGTCCGACAGGGGATCGTGGTGGCCCAGCTGATGCAGCAAGACCTCGACTCCCGCATCCGACGCGTCTTCGCCCTGCGCCTTGCGCAGCGCCACGCGCGCGCGCATGGTCGCCTCGCTTGCGCGAAGGTCCACGATGAAGAACGGCACGTTCAGCTCGTCGGCCAGCGTCATGAAACCGGCGCGCTGCTCCTGCTTCAGGAAAGCCGCATCGACCACCACCGGCACCCCCTCTTCCGCCAGCACGCGCGTCAGCGCCAGCAGACGCGCATAGGTGCGCCGGGTCGCATCCTCGGCGTACAGGCCGGCCGCAAGCGGCTGCTCCTGTCCCGAGCACGTATCGCCATGCAGGCGCTTGCGCTCCACGTCCGAACGCAACTGCAGCGCGCCGGCGCACTCGACGACATGGCGCGCAAACACCGACTTGCCGCTACCTGAAAAACCGTGCGTGATCATGATGGCGGCTGGAGCGGTGGAAATCTCCCGCGCCGCGTATTCCAGGTAGGCAAATCCTTCGCGTTCGTGCATCTGTGCTTCCCGGCGGGAAATGCCCGGCTGCGCCGCGTACAGCAGCGCAATCTTGCTGCGCACCAGTGCACGCTGCACTTGGTAGTAGCGTAGCAGGCGCACGCCTTCGTAATCGCCGGTGGTTTCCAGGTAGCGATTCAGGCAGCGTGCCGCCAGACCTTCGCATCCCTGGAAACGCAAGTCCATGTAGACGAAAGCGATGTCGTTGATGACGTCGATCCAGCGCAGGTCTTCGTTAAATTCGATGCAGTCGAACGCCTGTGCCTTGCCATCGAGCGTGACGATATTCCCGCCATGCAGGTCGCCGTGCCCTTCCCTGACGTATCCGGCGCGCTTGCGCATGGCAAACAGCGCATCCAGGCGCAGCAGTTGCTGCGGCACCCAGGCCTGGATCTCGGGCGCCGCTCCGGGTATCGACGCGGCGATCTGCGCCAGGTTGTCGTGCGCGACTTGCCGAAGCTGCGCCGTGTCGCCCCATGGCGTCACGACTGGCGCGCGCGCGGCAGCGAGGTGAAATTGCCCGACGCGCAACGCGAGATCGTCGACTTCCTCTCCCGTCAGGAGCTGGCGCCGCAGGCGCGAGGCCCATAGCGCATCCTGCGGAAAAGCGCGCATCCGGACGCAATATTCGATCGCCTCGCCTTGGCCGAGAAGCGGATGCTGCGCCGTGCCGCCGACGGCGAGCACGCCGAGGTAAATCTCCGGCGCCAGCCGGCTGTTGAGCCGGACTTCTTCCCGGCAGTAGAAGTGGCGCGCGTCCAGCGTCGAAAAATCGAGAAAGTCGAAGCGCAGCGCCTTCTTGAACTTGTACGCGAATTCCCCGGCCACCAGCACCCAGGAGATATGCGTCTCGAAGCGCTCGACGCGTCCGTGCTCGCGTTCGAGCGCAGCGGCCAGCGCCGCCACCAGGATGCGCTGCCGCTCCAGATCCGCGCCCTCGCTCATGCCCGTCCGGCCGACTTCCGGTACAGCCGCTTGACGACTTCAAACCACGTCAGCGCGGCGACGGCCGCGAACACCGATGTCGCCGCCGTCGCCGCGCCGGGTACCGCAAAGTGAAACATGCCGCGCAAGGCCGGCACGTAGACGGCGGCCGCCAGCGCGAAAGCGGCGCCGGCCAGCACGCCCCATTGCGCGGCATTGGGAATGCGGATCAGTTCGAGGAGGCTGTGCCCGGCTGAACGGCTGGCGACGATCAGGCTGAGGTTGCCGAGCACCAGGCAGCCGAAGGTCGCCGCCCGGACCTGGGCCGCGTCTGCGCCGCGCGCCATCGCGCCGAAATACACCGCCGCCGCGGCCGCCAGCAGGCCGACGCCGTACAGCAGCGCCAAGCCCATGGTGCGCCGGTCCAGCAACCGTTCCTGCGGGCGTCTGGGCGGGCGTCGCATGATGTCGCGCTCCGCATGCTCGGCCTCGAACACGATCGAGCAGGCTGGATTGATGACCATTTCGAGGAAAACGATATGGACCGGCGCGAGCACCAGCGGCGCGCCGAACAGCAGGGGTAGCAGGCTCATGCCGGCGATCGGCAGGTGCACCGCCACGATATAGATCATCGCCTTGCGCAAGTTGTCGTAGATGCGCCGCCCGACCCGGATCGCTTCCACGATCGAGCCGAAGTCGTCGTTGAGCAGCACCAGCGACGACGCCTCGCGCGCAACGTCGGTGCCACGCTGCCCCATGCTGATGCCGATGTGCGCCGCCTTGAGCGCCGGGGCGTCGTTGACGCCGTCGCCGGTCATGGCGACCACCTGGCCGTTGGCCCGGAAGGCACTCACCAGACGCAGCTTCTGCTGGGGCAGGATGCGGGCATACACGTGATGTTCGCGCACCGCCTGCAGCAGCTCGGTATCGCTCAGTGCATCGAGCTGCGCTCCGCTCATGATGCGCTCGTGCGGCAGCCCTGCCTGCCTGGCGATCGCCTGCGCCGTGGCGGGGTAGTCGCCGGTAATCATGACGACCTGCACGCCGGCCTGGCGGCAAGCCTGCACCGCACCCGGCACCGATGGCCGCAGGGGATCGGCCAGTCCGACCAGCCCGAGCCATTCGAAGCGAAATCCATCCGGTCCCGCGGGCCACGCCTGTCCTTCATGTACGGCGCGCGCTACCGCCAGCACGCGCATGCCGCGCGAAGCCAGCTCCTGCACCTGTTCCAGCACCAGCGCGCTTTCCGATTCGCCCAGGCGGCACAGGCGAGCGACCGCCTCCGGCGCGCCCTTGGTGGCGACGGTGTTGCCGCCGCCCGGCGAACGCCATACGTGGGTCATCGCCATGCATTCGCTGCTCAGGGGATACTCGTGGACGAACTCCCATCCGTCGTGACGCACCCGCTCGTGCGGCAGCAGTTCGGCCGCGCAGCGGTGAAACGCCTTTTCCATCGGATCGAACGGCAGGCTTTCGCTGGCCAGCACTGCGTACTCCAGCACGTCCTCAAGCGCGGGCTCGGGAGCGCCCGATGGTCGCACCGCGGGCTCCGCGATCTCCCAGTTGCGTCCCGCCGCGATGACCTCCCGCACCGACATGCGGTTTTGCGTCAGCGTGCCGGTCTTGTCCACGCACAGTACGGTAGCCGCGCCAAGCGTCTCGATCACGGGCGTGCGGCGCGTCAGCACCTGGCTGCGCGAAAGGCGCCATGCGCCGAGCGCCATGAAGACCGTGAGCACCACCGTGAATTCTTCCGGCAGCATCGACATTGCCAGCGTAATCCCGGCCAGCAAGCCGCCGAACCAGTCCTGCCGGCTGGCGCCGAACAGGATGAATACCAGGCCGGAGACGGCGACGCCGATCCATGCGAAACGCTTGACCAGGATGCCGATTTCGGACTGCAACGGGCTTTTCGCCGTTTCCAGTTCCTGCAGCGCGCGGCCGATCCTGCCGATTTCGGTGGCGGCGCCGATGGCCGTCACCCGCGCCAGACCGCCGCCCTGCGTCACGATCGAGCCGGAGAAGACCCGGCCCGACTCGCCTTTGCCCTCGTTCCCGCCCGCTTTCTTCTCCACTGGGAACGATTCGCCGGTGAGAAGCGATTCGTCCACCAGCAGGTCATGCGATTCGCGCAGCTCGCCGTCGGCGGCGATGCGGTCGCCCTCCTCCAGCACCAGCAGGTCGCCGACCACCACTTCGCGGCCCGGAATGCGGATTTGATCGCCGTCGCGGATCACCAGCGCGCGCGGGCTCGACAAGTCGCGCAATGCTTCCAGCACGCGCTCGGTCTTTCGTTCCTGGAAGATAGTGATGGCCATCGACACGAACACGAAGCCGAGCAGCATCAAGGCATCGTCGCGGTCGCCGAGCGCGAGGTAAACCGAACCTGCCGCCAGCAGGAGCAGGAACATCGGCTCGCGCACCACTTCCAGCATGATGCGCAGCACCGTGCGCCGGTCTTTCGATGGCAGTTCGTTATAGCCGGATTGGCGCAGGCGGGTTGCCGCCTCGGAACCCGACAGGCCCCGTACATCCGTAGCATCAGTAGTCATGGAGTCATCATACGGCGGCGGCGCCGCGCGTTTGTTTGACTCACATCAAGAATACCTGGCCATATCAAAGCGTGCAGTGAGGCACGCAGCGGCCGGCGGCAGACGCCCGCGCCTCCCGCCATGATCGGCATGGACAGCTATCGTGCCATCATGCCGGACAAGCCATGTTCAGCCGCAATACGGCGCGCTTTAGACGTAAGCGCGCTCGCGCAGCCACTTGGTTGCGATCACTTTGCGTCCGGCAACGACCGGTTCGCCGGCATGGAGGGTTTGCTGATCCGGCGTGCCGTAGGCATCAACGTTGGCAAAAAATACGGCGCATCCCTTTTTCGGCTGCACCTCCAGCCCGATGTTCGGAAACGAGGTGGCGCCGCCCCGCTCCACATCGCTCAGGTACATGACGATGGTCGCAACCCGCTGGCCGCCGCGTTCCAGGTGCTTGCGCGGTCCCGGCAGGCCGGGGTCGAACCAGTCGTAGTGCGGCCGGTATTCGTTGCCGGATTCGTAACGCAGCACCTGCAAGCCCTCGCCGCGCTCGGCCGGCCAGCGCGTAAGCGCCGCCAGCCGCGCCTCGATGCGCCCGACCAGCTCGCTTTCGCCCCGCTGCAGCATGGCGCCGCGGCTGGTGCGGTAGGCATGGATTTCATTCTTGCCTTCGGCGTCGCCCACGACCGGCGAGCGCAGCATGCGCTGCTCGCTGTAGGCGACCAGCGCGTCGCACTCCTCGTCGCTCAGGACATTGCCGAGCAAGACGATGCGCGGCGCCTTCAGCGTGAGCAGGACGTTCACGGTCCGGTCCGGCGTGGTGATGGTGTTGGCCGAAGTGTTCACTTCCGGCCTGGCTTGCAAACCCGGCATGTCAGGGAAGCGAGCGCGCCTGGCTTCCTCGATGGCTGCATGCGCCAGCCGCTGGTCGAACCTGCCGTCGCGCGTCATGACTTCAGCCATGCTGCGCGGGGTGCAGGCGCGCGCGAGGTTCTGGTTGATCCAGAGTTGCCATTCCTGAGGCAAGGAAGCGAGGGCGGACAGCGTCGTCATCTTGGGCCTTTCATCGGTTCAGTCTGCGCCCATGTGATTGGCGCGCCGCTTGAAAGTTCCACGAGACAACAGTAATGAAGGCCGCCGGCGACTTGCTAATTTGGCCAGGCCGGCTGCCGTGCTACGGCACCGGCGGCGCGTCCCTGAGTTTTTCCCAGGGCGAAGTGATGCGCCATTGCGCGATCCAGTCGGCCGGCAGCACCAGACTCAGGGCACCGACATCGGCCACCAGCGGGCCAAGCGCAGCCGGCACCAGCTTCACGTCCTGAGTGAGGGCGGGCAGATGGCTGGCGATTTCCTGCTCCACCACGGGCGCCAGCCACTCGCCGTGATGCTGCCAGACCGTGCCGCCGATGACGAAGACGCGCGTGTCAAGCGTCGCGACGATGTTGTACAGCGCACGCCCGAACCACCGCGCCGCTTCGAACACGGCCGCGCGCGAGGCCTCGTCGCCATCGCGCGCGGCAGCAAACAGCTTCGATGCGCTCGTGTGCAGGCGAGCGCCTATGTTACGTCCCGATGTGAGCGATTCGACATCGCCGCGATTGCCGCAGCCGCACAGCGTATCGCGTTCGCTCACCAGCATGTGGCCGGCGTGACCGGCGTTGCCGTTCTTGCCATTCAGGATATGGCCGTCGACACACAGGCCGAATCCGATGCCGGTGCTCCAGGTGACGTAGGCGCAGTCGGGTTCGTCGATGACGGCGCCGAAGGTGCGCTCCGCGATCAGCGCACCGACGCAGTCGTTTTCCAGCCGCACATGGTCGAAATGCTCGCGCAGCACATGTTCCAGCGGGATCGCGGTCCAGTCATTGGGCAAATCGGAGCCCGCCGTGAGCCCGCCGCAGATGTTCGGCGTAGACAGGCTGGTCAGGCCGTCGGCGCGCACGAACGGGCCGCAGGAACTCACGCCCAGCTCGCGCACCGCCGTCAGTTCGACGCCAGCCATGCGGCATGCCTGTTCCAGCAAGGCGATCGCCTGTTCCGGCAAGGCGCGCTCGGTCCCGGACTTGACCGTCGGCTGTACGACCCGGGCAAGCGGCCCGTCGTTATTGCAAACCATGGCGGCAATCTTGGTGCCGCCGATATCGATGGCGCCGATGTAGCGGGTTTCCATAATAGAACTCTTCTCGTTTCGTCAATACGCCTTGTCCCACGGGATGCTGAGCCGCGCCGCGCAATGGATCAGTCCCACCATGCTGTATGTCTGCGGAAAATTGCCCCACAGCTCGCCGCTGTCCGTTGCCACGTCTTCCGACAGCAGGCCGAGGTGGTTGCATCTGGAAAGGACATTGGCGAACAATTCGCGCGCGCGCTCCTTGCGCCCGATCTGCGCCAGCGCCAGTATCCACCACATGGTGCACACCAGGAATGCCGTTTCGGGACGCCCGAAATCGTCTTCCTCGTCATAACGCAGCATGAAGTCGCCGCGCCGCAGATGCCGTTCGGCGGCTTCGACGGTGGCGACGAAACGCTCGTCGCGCGGGTCGAGGAACTGGAACTCGGCCATCAGCAGCAGGCTCGCGTCGAGCTTGTCGCCTCCGAAGGTCGAGACAAAGCTGCCGAGCTGCGCATTCCATGCGCGCTCGCAGATTTCGCGGTGTATTTTCCCGGCGTGCTCGCTCCAGAGCCTTTCTCGCTCCGGCAAGCCGAGCTTGCGCGCGATGATGGCCAGGCGGTGGCAGGCGGCCCAGCACATGATGCTGGAAAAAGTGTGCACCCGGGTCGCGCGGCGCAGCTCCCACAGCCCGGCGTCAGGCACGTTGTACTGGCGCACCGCCTGCTCGCCGAGCCGCTCCAGGTCGTTGAACATCTGGCGCCCGGCGGGCCGGTCCAGCCGGGTGTCGAAAAAGGCATGGGTGCTAGCCAGCACTGCCGCGCCGAAGACATCGTTTTGCACCTGGAAATACGCCAGGTTACCGACCCGCACGGGCCCCATGCCGCGATAGCCGGCCAGTGCCGGCGCGATCCGCTCGTCGAGCACCGCCTCGCGCCGGATGCCGTATACCGGCTGCAACGGCCGGTCGCGGGTGTCGGCGATGATGTTCAGGATGTAATCGAGGTAGTGCTCCATGGTGCCGGTGGCGCCCAGGCTATTGAGCGCGTTGACCACGAAATAAGCGTCGCGCAGCCAGCAGTAGCGGTAATCCCAGTTGCGTCCGCTGCCCGGTGCTTCCGGGATCGAGGTGGTCACGGCGGCGACGATGGCGCCGGTGTCGTCGTACGCATTGAGCTTGAGCGTGATCGCCGCGCGGATCACCACCTCCTGCCATTCGAAAGGAATGGCGAGATTGCGCACCCACTGGTGCCAATATGCCTGGGTCTTTTCGTAGAATGTGCGCCCGACTTCGTGCGGGGCGCCATCCACCGTTTCGTCCGGCCCCATGAGCAGCGTCACGCTGTCGTGCAGGAAGAAAGGCCGCTCGTCGAGCACCGACGACACCGAGGCATCGGTGGTCAGCCGCATCGGCTGCGACATGCCGTGGTAGGAAATATGGTGCGCGCCGCAGCGCACTTCGGCGCGCGCGCTACCGTAATTCAGCGCCGGGCGCACGCGCAGCGCCACGCGCGGACGCCCCGCGACACGCCGCACCACCCGCACCAGCATCGCCGGCGCAAACATGCGGCCATGCAGGTAGAAGCGCGGCGCAAAATCGATCACCTCGATGCCGTTGCCGGCCACATCGCGAAAGCGCGTGATCAGGATCGCGGAATTGCGTTCGTAAAACTGCTCGGACTCGGCGCAGCCATCGAGTTCCACGTCGATCTGGCCAAAGCCGGCATCCTGCGCATCCGACTGCAGCAGCGAACAGCATATCGGGTCGCAGTCCAGGCAGGGATAGCACCACCAGACGATCGATGCGCGGCGATCCACCAGCGCGCAGGTGCGTGCATTACCGATAAGCCCAAGGTCAAGAGTTTTCATGCGCAATCGTTTGCCGGCAACGGCAAATTCAGGATACTCCAAATCGGTGTGGCCCGCGAGGTTCGACCGACTGCCGGTACGCCATGCCCCGCCGCAAATCACGCAGCGCCGGCGATTTCTCCCCGCGTCCGGCTGGGCGCGCCCGCGCGTCGTAGGCGCTGCACCAGATCATCCAGCAAGGGCGCGACGTCTTCCAGTTGCGGCAGAAAAAATTCGGCCGCGCTGCGCGCCGCGTACTCAATGCGGATCGCCAAGATCGTGTGGCGCGGCAGGCGGAACACGTCCTCGTCAGTCACGTCGTCGCCGGCATACAGCGCACGCGGCGCTCCGGTCATGCTCATCAACTGCCTTAGCGCATCTCCCTTGTGCGCCGCGTCCGGCGGCACCAGGTTGAACACATGCTTGCCCGCCACTACGCGCGGCGCAGGCACGAGTTGCTCGAACAGCTCGTCCAGCCTGCGTGCCGCCTGCGGCTCCCGCGCATGACGATAATGCAGCGACAGCGAATAACGCTTGTCTTCCATCACGATGCCGGGATCTCCCATGGCGCGCAAGGCCGGCTCCAGTTGCGCGCGCCATTGAGCGCACAGCGCCCGGTGGCGCGCCGCGTTGGTTTCCCAGCCCGGTACGCCTTCCAGCCCATGATTGCCAATAATAAAATCCGGCTCAAACCCGAGCCGGTCGCGGATATCGTCCACCGAACGGCCTGTAATGATGGCGATCGGCGCAAACTCCGCCAGCGCCGCTAGCCGCTGACGGATGCCTGCCGGCAGCCGCGCCTGGTCCGGGTGCGGCACGATCGGCGCCAGCGTGCCGTCGAAATCGAACGCGCACAGCAGGCCCGGCCTGACATATTCATCGAGGCGTCTTCGCCCCTTCTCCGAGTGCAGCGCCATCATGTCACACCACCCGCCGCAGCGGCTTGCGGCTGTGCGCCCGGATCTTGGTCATGATGCGCTCGCGCTGGCGCAGGCGCGCGGCATCGAGCAGCATGCGTCCGGCCCAGCGGTAGATATTGAAATCCTTGACCAGCGAGCGCATGCTGCGCATCCGTTCGCGCTGCTCCACTTCCGGCATGGTCAGGGCGCGGTACAGAGCGTCGGCGCCCTGTTCGATGTGATACGGATTGACGATCAGCGCCTCGTGCAGTTCCCGCGCCGCACCGGTGAACTGCGACAGCACGAGCACGCCGCGTTCGTCGTCGCGCGCGGCGATGAATTCCTTGGCGACCAGGTTCATGCCGTCATGCAGGCTGGTGACCAGGCAAACGTCTGCCGCACGGTAATAGCGATTGACGGACTCGGCGTCGTGATGTTCGGCCTTCAGGATGATGGGCTGATAATTTCCGTTGGAGTAACGATTGTTGATGCGTTGTACCAAGGCGCGCACGCGCGCGTCGAAGTTCTGGTACTCGTCCAGCGAGGAACGGCTGGGAGCGGCGATCTGGATCATGGTGAAGCGCCCGACCAGGTTCGGATGCAGCTCCAGCATGCGCTCCACCGCCTGGAAGCGCTCGATGATGCCCTTGGTATAGTCGAGCCGGTCGACGCCGATGCCCAGCAGATGGTCGGCCGGCATGCCATGCTCTTCGCGCACCGATGCCCGGCACTCCGCCACGCCCGGCTTGTCGCCATTGCCGTTTTCCGGCCAGGCGATCGAGATCGGATAATGCTCGACCTGGGTCAGCTTGCCGCCATAGGAAATGGTCGAGGCTTCGTGTTCGATGCGTGTTTCGAGATACCTATCCACGGTTTCGATGAAGTTCTTGCAATGGAATTGCGTGTGGAAGCCGAGGATGGTGCTGCCGAGCAGTCCTTCCAGGATTTCCTCGCGCCACGGGCAGATGCCGAAGGATTCCGGATTCGGCCACGGAATATGCCAGAAGGTGATGATGGTCGCCTTCGGCAGCACGTTGCGCACCATGCGCGGCAGCAGCGCAAAATGGTAATCCTGCACCAGCACCACCGGGTCGTCGGTGCGCGCTTCCTTGATGACCGCATCGGCGAAGCGCTGGTTGACCGCGACATACTGGTCCCAGTCGGAGGAGCGGAACACCGGACGCACGTGCGCAATATGACACAACGGCCACAGCCCCTCGTTGGCGAAGCCGTAGTAATAACCCTGCTCTTCCTCCTTGGTCAGCCAGACGCGGCGCAGCGTGTAGGACGGATTGGCCGGCGGCACAGGCACGCGGTCGAAGCGGTCCACCACGTCTCGGTCGGCCGAGCCGCTGCCGTGCGCGATCCAGGTGCCGGAACAGGCGCGCATGACCGGCTCGACCGCCGTGACCAGTCCGCTTGCCGGACGCTGCACCTCGATTCCCTTGCGCGTGCGCATGTGCAGGTAGGGTTCGCGGTTGGACACCACCAGCACCTCGTCGCCGGCCAGTTCCTCGTGCAGGAGCGTACGCAGCTTTTCCGGCGTCCACAAATGGGTGACGTCATCGCGCGTCCTGCGCTCGAGGCTGAACTCGTGCAGCAGCATGCGCAAGTCGCCTTCCAGCGGCAGCACCTCGGGCGGAGTCGACTGCTGCTGCGGCCGTGGCCCGATTTCGCCGCGCAGTATTCCCTTCATCGATGCTATCCAGTTGCGCCACGACAGGTGGGCGATGAACACCGTCACCAGCGAGATCAGCAGCGTGAGCACGGCGAACAGCGTGATCACATAATGCTTGGTGTCGGCGCTGCGGCGCTCGATAAAGCTCATGTCGTGCGCCAGGACCAGGGTCCCGAGAAAACGTCCTTCGTTTTCCAGCGGGCTGACCGAAACATGCAGCGCGCCTTCGGGCAGCCGTATCAGCGACTGTCGCTTGCCGTCGGTCTCCATTTTCACGTTGCAGCCGAGCGACTTGGGATAGGTGGAGGTCTTGTACAGCAGCTTGCCATCGGCATCGCAAAAGGCGATCGCATACAGCCGCTCGTCGCGCATCGCGCGGTCGAACAGCTGTGTGATTTTCTTCTCGGCACCGGCCGGCACATATTCCTGCAGTGGGTCCTGCAGCGCGTTGGCCAGGGATTGCGAACGGGTATCGAGGTCCCGCACGAACCAGCGCAGGGTAAGGTCATCGACCAGCGGGACGACGACATAGGCGGAAACGCCCAATACCAGGGCAAGCGGCAATACAAACCGCAACGAGAGACGAAGAAGCCGTGAATGCATGGTTGATTTCCGATAATTCATGCGCCGCCGTCCCGCGCACTACCGGCGGGATGGCATGCATTTTCAAGCGTCGAGGCAAAGCGCCGCATATCGCGCCTGCTGCGAGCCATGGTTGATTGAGGGGGAACGTACCCGGAATGATTCGAGACATGGGAGCCCATCACCGGATTGTTGTTCTGTATATTTGAAAAAGATCATCATTTGCCCCAATAGTTCCGCCCGCGTGGCACCCGGTGCGGTACGGAGGCAAATCATGTCTTGGAGAAATAGATCGCACACGGCGCAGGGGTATATGGAAAAGGGCGGCGCCTGTCACCAGTGCGCCGCCCTTCCAATGTCAGGCGATAGGCCGCGCGATGCGGCATTACCTCGTATTAAATTCCATAGCGCTCGCGTAACAGGCGCCGCACCAGCACTTCGGTTTCCCTTCCCGTATCCATGCCCGCCTGATGCTCGAAAACCACGGTATGTTTCGAGTCGCCGCTCGCCGTCCCTTTATCATCCGTGACCGAAATTACAGCCATCAACTTTCCAGTTTCCAATTCTTCGATATGCGCCTCGGCGCGCCATTGACCTACGGTATAACTCAGCGTCTGCATCAAATATCTCCAAAGGTTCCAATCAGGACCGCTCCTCTATATAAGCAAATTCTGGCCCGGCTGCTCTTGATGCCGGGCGGCACATAATCACATTCAAGAACAATGCGCCGCCGCTCCGCGGCAATCCACGGAGATTCCATTTCCACCGACTATGCGATGATTCAAGTAAATATTTCACACCGCAGGGCCAGGCTCGATGATGGCGCTCAATCCCTGCGCCAAATTTATCTATCGCGGTGCACCCATGCGGCCACTCATGCCCGCGCCTTGCGCCGCCAGCTCCTTCAGCGTGGCGACAGCACACGGTTTTCCTTGAGCAGCATGGTCAACTCCTCGAACGGCACCGGCCGGCTAAATAGATAGCCTTGCATTTCATCGCAGCCGTTCTCGCGCAAAAAGCTCAGTTGCTCCTGGCTGGAAACGCCTTCCGCGATCACGCTCATCCCGAGGCTATGCCCAAGGGAAATCACGGCGCGCGCGATGATCGCGTCGTTCGGATCGGCGCCGATATCTCGCACGAACGACTGGTCGATCTTCAGTCGATCCACCGGAAAGCGCTGCAGGTAGCTGAGGCTCGAATAGCCGGTACCGAAGTCGTCGATGGCCAGCCACAAGCCCATCTCCCTCAGCTCGTGCAGCAACTTGATGACTTCCTCCGGGTTGGTCATCACCAGGCTTTCGGTCAGCTCCAGCTCCAGGAACGACGCATCCAGCCCTGTCTTCATCAGCGCCGCACGCACCACGTCGATCAGCGGCTCCGGTTCGAGCTGGCGCGCCGAGATGTTGACTGCCACCCGCAGCGGCGCCAGCCCGATTTCCTGCAGCGTCTTGATATGCGCGCAGGCGCTGCCCAGCACCCACTCCCCGATCGGCACGATCAGGCCGGTTTCCTCGGCCAGCGGGATGAAGGTTGCCGGGCCGACCGTAGCACCGCTCGCGCATTTCCAGCGCAGCAGCGCCTCGACGCCCACGATGCGTCCGCCTGCCAGTTCGACCTTGGGCTGGTAATGCAGCGCAAACTCTTCGCGCTCCAGTGCCTGGCGCAGCTTGGCTTCCAGCGTCAGCCGCTCGTTCACCCGCTTGTTCATCGCTGGCGTATAGAACTGGAAATTGTTGCGGCCTTTTTCCTTGGCGCGATACATGGCCGCATCGGCGTTCTTCATCAGGGTATCGGAGTCCAGACCGTCCCTCGGATAGAAGCTCACGCCGATGCTGCAGCTGATGAAGAACTTGTGGCCTTCCACATCGAACGGCCGGTCGATAGTCTTGAGCACCCGCTCCATGAGCGCGGCGACGCTCTGCTCGTCCCTCTGCCCCACCAGCACGAACGCGAACTCGTCGCCGCCGTAGCGCGCGATCGTGTCCTGGCCGCGCAGGCAGCGCACCAGACGCTCCGCCACGCGCTTGAGCAGTTCGTCGCCAACGTTGTGGCCCAGGCTGTCGTTGATGAACTTGAAGTTGTCGAGATCGATGAAGCCGACCGTGACGAAGGTGCGCTCGCGCTGCGCGGTCGCGATGGCCTGGCGCAGTCGGTCCTTCAGCACATTGCGGTTGACCAGTTCGGTGAGAGTGTCGAAATTGGCTTGGCGCTCAAGCTGCGCTTCGTAATGCTTGATATCCGTGATGTCGTTGAGCACGCCGACGAAATGCGTGACCGTACCGTCCGGGCCGCGCACCGGCGCGACGTGCACATCGTTCCAGAACAGCCGGCCATCCTTGCGGTAATTACGCAGGAGCACGCTCGATTCTTCGCGCTGCCGGATGGCATTGCGGATCTGTGCCACGCCCGCCTGCTCCCTGTCATCACCCTGCAGGAAGCGGCAATTTCGGCCGACCGCTTCCGCCACGCTGTAGCCGGTAATGTTCTCGAAAGCCGGATTCGCGTATTCGATATTGCCTTCCAGGTCGGTAATGATGATGGCATTGACGCTGGCCTGGATCGCGCGATTCTTCAGCCGCAGGGTTTCTTCGGCCCGGCGGCGCTCGGTAATGTCGATGCCCATGCCCGCGATGCAGACGTTGCCGTCCAGCTCGATTCTCCCGGCCGTGAAATAGTAAGGAATGCGAGCGCCGTTCCTGGCCTCCAGCTCGGCCTCCGCCGTGCCGCTACCGGCATCCAGCGCGTGGCGCATCATCGACTGCGCCGCCTTCTTTCCTTGAAGTGTGGCGAAAAAATCGAGCGCATGGGCGCGTGTCATCTCATCGTTGGAATAGCCGGTGATCTGTTCAAAATTCCGGTTCCAGCGCTCGAATTTTCCGTTGCGGTCCACTATGTAGAAAATGCCGGGCAGGCTGTCGATGATGGCCTGCGACAGCGCCGCCTCGCGCCCGCGCCGTTCAACCTCCTGCAGCAGAGAGGCATTGACCCGGTTCAGCTCGGCCGTTCGCTGCGCCACGCGCTCCTCGAGCGCACGATTGGTTTGCCGTAACTGCGCCTGCGACAAGTCCCGCTGCGCAACAGCACTTTCGAGTTGGGACAGGGTCTTGCGCAGTTCCAGCTGCGCGACGACCTCGTGCGCCAGCGTGCGCAGCGCCTGCTGCTGTTGCGGCGTCAGCTCACGCGGCACGCGGTCCATCACGCTCAGCGTGCCGAGCACATAGCCGTCGTGCGAGATCAGCGGCGCGCCCGCATAAAAGAGGATGCCCGATTCCGCGGTAACGAGGGGATTGTCCGCGAAGCGCGGGTCGCGCCGTGCATCCGGCACGATGACCAGTTCCCGGGCCTGCATCGTGACGCTGCAGAATGCAATCTCGCGCGGCACCTCGTTGAACTCCAGGCCAACCTTCGCCTTGATCCATTGCCGCTTTTCATCCATCAGCGACACCATCGCGATCGGGGTATTGCAGATGGCGCTAGCTAGATGCGCAATGTCGTCGAACCGGGCTTCGGGCGCGGTATCCAGAATCTGGTAGCGGTCCAGCGCCTGCAGACGCATGCGCTCAGCCATGATGCCGGAGTGGCTCATGACTTGGTCCCACCGTCGATCAGGATTCGCCTTCTGTCGGATGTGCCCAATTTGCGTGTCGATCTTCTTGGCCTGGATGATGTTATGACGCTTCGCTACACTAAACGTTCTCCACCTAACCTTGCCGCACATCACCGTCCGGAAGGGTGGAAAATACATGGAGCAGAAACGGAGAGGATGTTTCTGTAATCGAAACTCGATTGCGCTACGTTAAACGGTGTAGCATGGACAACACATAAGTTGGATGGCAATGCCAGCTCACTTACCCAGGAAGCCTTATTTCACCTGATCATTCATTTCTATGACTCATCACGTCGTCGACGCACTCATCTCACCCGAAGGCCGCCTCGATATCCTGTCCAAGGCGGAAGTGGCAAGACTCCTCGATACCAGCCAGGGCGGCTTGTACAACATCTTCCGCAATTGCTCGCTGGCCGTCCTGAACTGCGGTAACGCACTGGACGACGGCAAGGAATTGCTGGAACGCTACAAGTCATTCGACATCAGCATCATCCAGCGTGAACGCGGCATCAAGCTCGACATCAAGGGGGCGCCGGCACGCGCCTTCGTCGATGGCGAAATGATCAAGGGCATCCACGAGCACCTGTTCGCGGTGCTGCGCGACGTCATCTATGTCAGCGACGAAATCAACGACAACCCGAAACTGGACCTGTCGACTTCGGAAGGCATCACCGACTCGGTATTCCATATCCTGCGCAATGCCAACGTCCTGCGCCCGATGACCAATCCCAACCTGGTCGTGTGCTGGGGCGGGCATTCGATTTCGCGCGAGGAATATGATTATTCGAAGGAAGTCGGCTACCAGATCGGGTTGCGCCGCATGGATATCTGCACAGGCTGCGGGCCGGGCGCGATGAAGGGGCCGATGAAGGGCGCCGCAATCTCGCACGCCAAGCAACGCATCCGCGACGGCCGCTACCTCGGCATTACCGAGCCGGGCATCATCGCCGCCGAATCGCCCAACCCGATCGTCAACGACCTGGTGATCATGCCGGACATCGAAAAGCGGCTGGAAGCCTTCGTGCGCACCGGCCACGGCATCGTTGTCTTCCCGGGCGGCGCCGGCACCGCCGAAGAGATCCTCTATATCCTCGGCATCCTGCTCCATCCCGACAACGCCAACATCCCCTTCCCGCTGATTTTCACCGGGCCGGAAAATTCGCGTGAATACTTCAGCCAGATCGATCACTTCATCGGCGAAACCCTGGGCAGCATCGCCCAGCGCCGCTACAAAATCATCGTCAACGATCCCGAGCGCGTCGCCCAGGAAATGCAGGCAGGAATCAAGGAAGTGCGCCAGTTCCGCAAGGAGAGAAGCGACGCCTATTACTTCAACTGGCTGCTCAGGATCGCCCACGACTTCCAGGTCCCCTTCCAGCCGACCCATGAAAACATGCGCAACCTGCACCTGCACGGGAATCAGGAAAAGCACGTGCTGGCCGCCAACCTGCGGCGCGCGTTTTCGGGCATCGTCGCCGGCAATGTGAAGGATCAGGGAATTCGCGCCATCGAGCAGCATGGCCGCTTCGAAATCCACGGCGATGCCGCGATCATGGATCCGATGGATGCGCTGCTGGCGTCGTTCGTCGCGCAGCACCGGATGAAGCTGCCGGGCAAGAAATACAATCCCTGCTACCGGATCGTCAAGTAAGGCTGTGCCCCGCCTGGCGCTGCGGGGCGCAAACCGTCACGCCACGCCACTGCGGATCTTGTCCGCGCCAAACAGCAGCGACTCGACCGCGCGCTCGAATACCGGCGCATATTCCACCGGCACGATGGCCGCGTCGCGCAGCGCTTCGAGCAGCGCGGCGCTGGTATAGATCGCGAGCCCGCCGTCGTCCTGGCGGAACAGGTAGAGCGAGCGGTGCGTGCTGATCCACACTAGTTGCGCCGGCATTGTCCTCTGGTCCGCGCGCATTTCCACGCGCGTGCCGATCAGGTAGGTCTGCGCAAGGAATTCCCGGTCCGCGGCCGCCGCGGCCACGGTATTGACGCCCAAATGCAGCGCGGCGGGCACGCCATAATGCGCCACCACTTCCTCGATCAGGTCGGGGCGCGGCTGGGGCGATTCGGCCTGAGTCCAGGCCACGCGCTCCCAGCTGATCGCAAGATGCCCGAAATCCTGCTCCAGCCTGGCGCGCGCGACCGGCTGCGCGGCATCCTTCTGCTGGCCTCGCAGCATCTGGGTATGCATCGTCACCAGTTGATCCATGATCTGGCGGCTGTCCTCTTCCGGCATCTGGATCAGGCGCATGGCCTGGTTCAGGCGCTTGACCAGATCCGGCAGCAGGCGGATCAGCGCCGCCCTGTCCTGCGGATTGTGCTTGCCCTGGATACTCCACAACAAATCGGGAAGAACCGCGCGGTAAGCCTGGAAGGCGCTGTCCGCCTGCGCGCAATCGATCTTCCTGTCGCGGTCGGCCCAGGCTGCGCGCACCAGCACCTGCGGCCAGACGTGGATGATGAAATCGGTGATGCGCTTGTCGGCATTGAGCGGCACCAGCGCGCCGCACAGCTCGCCGGTGATATTGGTCAGAAGGATGCTGATCTTTTCCGCCATCTCCACTGCCTCGACGCCTGGCGCGGTGTGGGCGTGATCCTGGCGCAAGTGCTGCGCGAGGAAGGATTCGAAACCTTTCAGGCTGGCGGCGAAGATCGCCATGTCTCGGTCGAAGCCGCGCAGGATATGATCGACGATGCGCTCGATTTCGCCGGTGAGTTCGCGCCCCTCCTTGCCCAACGGGTCGGCCGCAACCGCCGCCGACGCCAGTCGGTTCAGCAGCTGGCGCGCCGGATGGGCCTCGTCGTGCATGAGCGTAGGATCGAGCAAAGCCGCCTTGAGAATCGGGACTTGCAGGCGTCCGATACGATCCCGCAGCCGGACAGGAATCTGCTCGTCCTCCAGGATAAATTCGAACAACATCGCAACCACTTCCATGGTCATGCGATCCTCGGCCGATACCGTCCCGGGCGCCAGCCCGTCGCGCAACACGAACAGCTGGTTGCGCTCCTGCGCCCGGCCGGCATCGATCGCTTCGCCCTGCGCCACCTTTTTCTGGTACTCGCCAAGCCGGGCCGCCAGGGAAGCTGAGCCCTGGCCCGCGGCATCGACCATGCCGCTCCGTGCCGTGCCGGCGGCGCCACGCGGCGCAGGCCGGGCGGCGCCCAGCATGGCGCGGATCATGTCATGCACGGTCTGGCCGCCGGCGATATCGTGTGCTGAGGCGTTCTGCTGCAACACCTCGACCATGCGCTGCAGCTCCGGAATGACGCGCGAGGCGAACTGCGCGGACGCGCCCGCTGCCGGCGCGCCGTAATAGCGCTGGAAATGCGCGGCCCGCGATTGCTGGGCAATGAATTTCCCATGCACGCCGGACGATTCGAACACCTGCCTGATCGCGCCGTAATAGCCGGGCAGATGCGGAAGCAGCGCTTCGGCCAGATGCTCGAACAGCAAGCGCACCTTCGCCTCGTCTCCGACCGTATCGCGCACCGCCTCGTACAGCACGCGCGCCAGCAGGTAGGGACGGAATGGATTTTCGCGCTCCTTGGCATCGTGGTGACCATGCATCTGCGAAATGATGACATTCAGGCGGCCGATGCCTTCCGCGTCCGCGTCGCGCATGCGCTGCGCCAGGCGCCCGACCTCGATTTGGAGGTTGACCGCCTCGTCGTCGATCAGCGATAAATCGTCCGCCGTCACATTGTGCAAGCCGGGACGCAGGTCGACATACATGGTTTGCATCGCGCGGTCCAGGTAGGTGCGCAGCAAGGTCTCGACGCGCCGCAGCAAGACGCTGCTGTCCTGGCGCAAGAAATGCCGTAACGACATCAGCGCACTTTGGCTGAGGCCGGAGGCCGCCGCCTGCTGGGTGCCGGCCGCCTTGTCCGCATCCTGCATGGCACGCTGGATCAGCGCCAGAAATCCGAAAAAAGCGCGGTCCTTCGCGGAATCGAGCAGCCGTTTGTATTCAGTGTCTGCCATGGATAAAGCCGGGGTACAAATGTTATATCTTATGCGCAAATCATGGCGCCAAAGCAGCTTGCCACTCACGGAACAGAGACGGTTTTCGCCCCAAGTTCCGTGCATGGAATGCGTTTACGCAGGGGCCAGCAAGTCCATCTGCTGTGCATCGAGGTAGGTCCACTCGCCCTCCGCAAGGCCGAGCATGTCCAGCGTCAGCGTGCCGACTGCGGTGCGCTGCAGCGCCGCGCAGTGATTGCCGGCGGCGGCCAGCATGCGCTTGACCTGGTGATACTTGCCCTGTTCAAGCACGATTTCCAGCTGGTTCGGTCCCACCGCACGGCAGCTCTGCGCGGCCAGCGGCGCGGGCTCGTCATGCAGCTGCACGCCAGCCAGCAGGCGCTCGACCAGGCCCTGCGTCACCAGGTCCGCAGTCGTTGCCAGATACAGCTTGGGGACGTGGCGCTTCGGCGACGATTGCGCGTGGATGAAGGCGCCGTCGTCCGACAGCAGCAGCAAGCCGGTCGTATCGTGATCGAGCCTGCCTACCGGCTGCACGTCGCGCCAGCTGAACTGCTCCGGCAACAGCGTTAGCACGCCCGGATGATGGCTCGGCTTGCGCGAGCATTCAAAGTTGGCAGGCTTGTTCAGTGCGATATAGACGTGTTCGCGGTACTCCCAGCGTTCGCCGAATACCTCGAAATGCAGTCCGGCCGTATCGAATGCGGCACGATAATCGGTGACGGTGTTGCCGTCGACGGTCACTTCGCCGTCGGCCACCAATGCGCGGCACCATTTGCGGGTGCCGAATCCCTGCGATTGCAGGATGCGGTCCAGTGTCAGTTTACTCATGGGCGAACTCTACCAGAAACATTCCGCGCGGATCGTCGCTGGCGGCAGATTGATGTATCCGGTGACGCTGGGCCACGCGGCAGGTATCATTTGCGAAACACCAGAATTGTCTTTTTACTATTTTTTCCACCGCCATGCCGCCTGCTCCCGCGCCGCTGATCGACGCCAGCCACGTCGCCTTCATCCAAGGTGCGGTCGGCATTTCCGTTGCGGCCTGCGACCGCAGCGGCAAGCCAGCCCTGGTGCGCGCCATAGGCTGCCATGTAACCGAGGACCGGCCGCTGGTGACGATCTACCTTTCGGCCATCCAGGCCGCGCAATTGCTCGGCTGCGTCCGCGACAACGGCGCCGTTGCAGTGGTGTTCAGCGAGCCGTCGACGCATCGCACCGTTCAGCTCAAGGGCGCCGGTGCCATCGTCGACGGCTTGCTGGAAGGAGAATGGGAGTGTGTACAGGCCTATCGCGAAGCGTTCGTGCGCGAGCTGGCGCCGCTCGGATTCGACCCGGTGATGGTGCGCACCCTGCTGTCGCACCGGCAAGCCGATATCGTCGCGCTCAGATTCGTGCCATCGGAGGCGTATTCGCAGACACCCGGCCCGCAGGCAGGCGCACCGTTGAAGGCCGGCACATGAAGACCAAGCTCGACGCCATCCGCGAATGCCTCGAAAGCGTCATCCCGGGCACGATCGCCACCGCCTCGCCGCAAGGCGTGCCCAATGTCGCCTACTTGTCGCAGGTGCAGTTCATCGACAGCGAGCACATCGCGCTCTCCTACCAGTTCTTCAACAAGACGCGGCAAAACCTCATGGCTAACCCGCATGCCATGCTGTCGCTCATCAATCCGCTGAGCGGCGCGCAATACCGGCTGTCGATCGAATACCTGCGCACCGAAATCGCTGGCCCGCTCTTTGCCAGCATGAAGGCCAAGCTGGCCGGCATCGCCTCCCATACCGGGATGGGAGGCGTGTTCCGGCTGCTGGGAGCCGATGTCTTTCGCGTGCACGATATCGAACGCGTTCCGGGGGAAACCGTGCAGCCGCCACCGGCGCAACATAACCTGCTGGCCGCGCTGCGCGCAGCCAGCGAGCGGCTGCGTTCCTGCTGCGACCTGGAACGCCTTCTAGCAGAAACCCTGGCCTGCCTGGAGCAGCTGTTCGGCATCCGCTACACCATGATCCTGATGTTCGACGCGCCGAGCGAACGCCTGTACACCGTCGCCAGCCGCGGCTACGAAGCATCGGGCGTTGGTTCGGAAATACCGCTCGGCCATGGCGTCATCGGCGTCGCGGCGCAGGAACGCACGCCCATCCGGATCAGCCACATGAACGCCGAATATTCATACAGCCGCGCCATCCGCGAAAGCGCTTCCCGCAGCGACTGGGCTCACGCGCTCGACACCGAGATCCCGCTGCCGGGCCTGCGCGAATCGCGCAGCCAGCTCGCCGTGCCGGTCACGGCCGCGGAGCGCCTGCTCGGCGTGCTGTATGTCGAAAGCCCGCACGACTTGCGCTTCACTTATGACGACGAGGATGCGCTGGTCACCCTCGCGGCCCAACTCGGCATGGCGGCGCAACTGCTGCAAAACGCCGCGGATGCCGGCGAGGACGCGCCGGCCGTCCAGCCCGCGGCCACGCCGGTCGGGGGAATGCCGCTGACGGTACGTCATTACCGTGAAAATGGCAGCGTTTTCCTGGATGACGACTACCTGATCAAGGGTGTTGCCGGTTCGATTTTCTGGACTCTGCTGCGCGAATATGCCGACAAGAGCCGTACCGAATTCACCAATCGGGAACTGCGCCTCGATTCGCGCTTGCGGCTACCCGACATCAGCGACAACCTCGAAGCGCGCCTGATCCTGCTCAGCCGCCGCCTGACCGAGCGTGGAGCGGCGATCCGCATCGAGAAAACCGGGCGCGGACGCTTCCGGCTGTGCGTCGATCGTCCGCTCCAATTGCGGGAAGGATAGAGAGTGTTATTAACTAAGCCGCCATCCGGTCCTCGATTCCCAGCGCATCTGCCAGCTTGCTCCAGTCGCGCTTGCTCAAGTTCTCACGCGCCACATCCAGCAGCGCGTCGAACGCCGGCGGCGGGACGTGACGGCGGATGAGCGCCAGTTTTTCCGCGCGCTCGCGAGCGCTCAGAGCTGGAATCATCCAGCGCATGGTGGCAAGGGACTCGTCCGGCGGGATCGAGGCGACTAGCGCCTGCTCGATGCCGATGATTTCCTCATCGCTGTGCGTTGCCCACAATACCGCGTTGTTCCCAGTTTCCTCGATATGCATGTGGGCCAGGTTGTCCGCGATGAACAGGCCGAGTTCACGATACAAGTCAGCGATCGCGCCGGAACGCACCTCGTCCTGCGCCCCCTCGACCGCGCTCGCCAGGGTGGAGAGCCTCTCCAGCGCCGATTCATGATGCACGTGCTCCGACGAGATCGTGCACGCCGAACCGGGCTGGCGCGCTTCCATCGCGGTATGGATGAACTGGTTTTCATGCTGCAAATGCCTGCCGCAGAAAACAATCAATGCGCGGACCTGCCCCAGGACGCAGGCCACTTCCCCACCGTCGGAGCCATCCATGGCGCCGACCGCTTGAAGCGTATCGCTCATGAAAAGGCGCAAGGCCTTGTGAATGTGGGCATAAATATCGAAACGCTGAACAACACCTGTGGCGTGCGACTGGGAAGGGGAAATGGCCTGTTCCATGAAGGTCTCCGATCGTTTGGCGGTTGCAAAAGAAGTTCAATTGACGACAGGCCTAGATTACGGACTTATCCGGACCCGTTTTCTTAAAACTTCATTCAATAAACCTTAAAAAAACCTTAAGTTCGGAAGCACGCCTTGTGGCCGTCGCGCGCCAAAGACCATACCGATCACAAGTGATATTTCAACCACACGACCTACGAGAGGAGCGGTAAAATATTGCGATGCGTCAAAAGAGACTGATAAGCTTCGTCCTTCCCGGGCTCGACCTGATCCGGGATCGCGTCGGCTCGCTCGGCGTTGACTTCCCGATTTTGGGAACAAAAGGAGCGTCGAACGCTGCTCCTGTTTTTGACAGTTGTAGCAGCAACGAACATCCATTGCGGCCGCATTCTGGCTTGGCGCCTTGATGTTCAGGGTTCACCGCATGATTTGCCTTGGTATGGCACCGGTTAATCCACGATTTTGCTTGCTTGGTACGGGATTTGCATTAGGATTCTTGACCTGGCTCAATTTTGACCCGAACCCCAAAACGCCTAAAAACCTACAGCGAGCGCGAACATGATTCTGCATAGAATGAATTCTGCCGATATGACTCATCCCGCCTATTCTTCCAATGCATCGGGTGCCGCGAGCGCGCAAGACTTGCGAGCACGCTGTTCCGCCTGTGGCATGCACCAGCTCTGCCTCCCTACGGGGCTCGGCTCGACCGAAATGGACAAGCTGGAAAAGATCATTGGGCGCCGTCGCCGCATCCCGCGCGATGGCCACCTGTATCGCGTCGGCGACCCCTTTACCAACCTGTACGCGATCCGCCTCGGCCATTTCAAGACACACCAAATCAATCCCAGCGGCGACCAGCAGATCACCGGCTTTCAGATGGCCGGGGAACTGTTAGGAATGGATGCCATCAGCACCGATCGTCACCACTGCAACGCCGTGGCGCTGGAAGACAGCGAGGTGTGCGAGATCCCGTTCGCGCGGCTGGAAAGCCTGTTTGCCGAAATTCCGACGCTGCTGCATCACTTTCACCGGATGATGAGCCAGGAAATTACGCGTGAACAAAGCGTCATGCTTTTGCTGGGCAACATGCGGGCGGAACAACGCTTCGCCGCCTTCCTCAGCAATCTGTCATCACGTTATTCCGCACGCGGCTATTCTTCCACCAGCTTCCAGTTGCGCATGACACGCGAGGAAATCGGCAATTATCTCGGCCTGACCATCGAAAGCATCAGCCGATTGTTATCTAAATTCAAGAAGCGCGGCTGGATCAAGGTCAGCAACCGTGAACTGGAACTGCTCGAACCGAACACGCTAAAGGCAGTCGCCGCCGGCACCCTGAGCTGCGCATGATGCGCTTGGGCCTGCGGACAACGCTTAGAGATAAAAAAACCGGGCGCAAGGCCCGGTTTTTTTAGAAACATCAGAAGGGTGGTCGGCGTTCACTCGGCACACCGACCAGATAACAAGTCAGCATGCTGGCCAGTGCACAAAACATCCAGAAACAGAAAAATCCTACGGTATACGCTGCCATCGGACTTACGTCTAGATGAACTCCGAGCATTCCCAGGTCACGCGGATCAAATAGCGAAAAGAAAAAACCTTCCGCGACAATCGCGACCAAAAAAGACGGCCACAAGACGACCATCATCAACCGCGCCATCAAACCACCCTCCTTTCGGCTTCGTCTTTATAAAACGCCATATCAGACTGGCATTCTCGCGTCTCTTTTCTCATTATTGAGAATCGATTTTGATAATCGAGAACGCTCCCTGATACGATATTCGATTTCAAGCCGATCTGCACGCGGCGCGCCAATCCTCATCCTTCGGCGGGCGCGAGGTCAGGCGACAACACGACATCATGCTGTTTTGGCCATGTCCAGACGCCGGTCAGGCGCCAGTCGCGCGCCTGATCTTCCACCTGCACTTGCCAGTTCGCCTGCTCGAGGAAAGCCAAGTCGATCGAGAAATTCCCATTACTATCCGGCCACGCCTCGCGCACGATGTCTTTTTCCGGCAGGGTCGAATGCACCAGGCGGATGGATATCTTGCCGGTCACCGGACGCTGCGGGCTGTCGATATGGCCGATCAGTTTGCCGGCCGCCGGATCGAAGCGCACATTCAATTTCAAGTGCAAATTCGCCGCTACACGGTCGCGCCGCAAGTCTTGGTTGATCGCCTTGCCCTGCTTGTAGTAGTCGTCTACCACCAGGGCATCCGGGCGACTTACCGCGAGCCAGGCGGTGAAGCAGCCTGCCACGACCACCAGGAACGGACCCAGCATCAGAAACCACGGCCAGCGGTTCGCATACCAGGGCGAACCATCGTCCGTCTTCAAACTCGGATCAGCGCTTTGCATCACAATCTCCTTGCATTTAACGCGGTACGAAAAATACCGCCTTTTCCTTCACTTCGACATCCGAACCGTCGGTCGACTCGACTTCGAACATGATCTTGTTCGAACCGGGTTGCCCCTTGCCGTGGGCGATCCGCACGCGCACCGGTACGGCCCGCGAACCGGTCGCGGGCAACGCCACTTCTTCCGCGCCCGCCAGAGCGATGGTCTCGATGCCGGAAACCTTGATCTTATACTTGTGCGGGAATTCGTCAGTGTTCATGATCTGCAGGCGATACACGTTCTCGATCATGCCGTCCTCCACCTCACGCCCCATCGCACCACGGTCGCGGATCACGTCCAGTTTGAGCGGCGTGCGTGTGAGCAGCGAACCCAGGAAGCCTGCCACGATCAGCACCAGGATGCCCGTATAGATGAGCACGCGCGGGCGCATCGTGCGCTGCCGGATCTGCTGCGGGGTGAAATGGTTTTTTAATGCGTTTTCGGTGGTATAGCGGATCAGCCCACGCGGCGAGCCGACCTTGTCCATTACCGAGTCGCAGGCGTCGACGCAGGCGGCGCAGCCGATGCAGTCGTACTGCAGGCCGTTGCGGATATCGATGCCGGTCGGACATACCTGCACGCACATCGAACAGTCGATGCAGTCGCCCAGGTTCGACTTGGCAGCCGACTTGCTGCGCGCGCCGCGCGGATCGCCGCGTTCCTTGTCATAGGTGACGGTGAGCGTGTCCTTGTCGAACATCGAGCTCTGGAAGCGCGCATACGGGCACATGTATTTGCATACCTGCTCGCGCATCCAGCCGGCATTGCCATAGGTGGCAAAGCCGTAAAACAAAACCCAGAACCATTCCCACGGGCCGAGGCCGAGGGTTTTCACTTCGCCCAGCAGTTCGTGCATAGGGGTGAAATAGCCGACGAAGGTAAAGCCGGTCCATAGCGCGATGGCGCCCCAGATCAGGTGCTTCGCCGATTTCTTGGCGACCTTTTCGGCCGTCCATGGCTGCTTGTCCAGCCGCATGCGAGCGCTGCGCGTCCCCTCGATCTTGCGCTCGACCCACATGAAGATTTCGGTATATACGGTCTGCGGACAGGAGAACCCGCACCATAGCCGTCCGGCGACGGCGGTAAACAGAAAGAGCGCATACGCGCAAATGATCAGCAGCAGCGCCAGATAGATGAAATCCTGCGGCCACAACACCACGCCGAAGATATAGAACTTACGCGCGCCAAGGTCGAACAGCACTGCCTGCCGACCGTTCCAGGAAAGCCACGGGAATCCATAGAACACCAGCTGGGTCAGCCATACGCAAATCCAGCGCCAATTGGCATACCAGCCCTTGACCTCGCGCGGATAGATTTCCTCGCGAGCGGCGTACATCTTGATCACCGATACCTTTGGAGCAGCGTCACTCATTACAGACTCACAACGATTGATTTTTTCGGGCTTCATACTAAGCGATTGAGCAGCCGGGACCGCGCTGCGGCGCATATCGTATCACTTACGAACGCACCTCGTGACGCGGTCAACGGCTGCTCTCTCTTTCTACTGCTAGGCGCCCTTACTTCTGCGCGACAGCGCCAGTGTCGTTGGACAGACTCCAGACATAAGCCGCCAGCAGATGGACCTTCGCTTCGCCCAAGAAGTCCTTGAACGCGGGCATGGTGTTGTCGCGGCCCTTGCGAATGGTCTCCATGATGGTGTCAGCGCTGCCGCCATACAACCAGATCTTGTCGGTCAGGTTGGCAGAACCGAGGGCCTGGTTGCCCTTGCCGTCAGCGCCGTGGCAGGCTGCGCAGGCGCCGAACTTCTCCTTGCCGAAGGCTGCCTTGATCGGATCATGCGCGGAACCGGACAGGCTCAGCACGTAGTGCGCGACATTCTCGACTTCCTTGTCGCCGCCGATCGCCGCCGCCATCGACGGCATCATGCCGTGACGACCGTTCATGATGGTGGTCTTGATCACGTCCGGCTCGCCGCCGTGGAGCCAGTCCTTGTCGGTGAGGTTCGGGAAGCCCTTGTTGCCGCGTGCATCGGAGCCGTGGCACTGTGCGCAGTAGGTCAGGAACAGGCGTTCGCCGATGGCATGCGCCTGCGGATCGGCGGCCACCGCCTTCAGGTCCTGCTGCTGGTACTTTGCGAAGATTGGGCCGAATTCGGCGTCCGCCTTCTTCAGCTCTTCCTCGTAAGCGCCGGTCGACTTCCAGCCCAGCTTGCCGGCGTACGTGCCCAGGCCCGGATACAGGAACAGGTAGGCAAGCGCAAACACGATGGTGATATAGAACAGCCACATCCACCAGCGCGGCATCGGGGTGTCCAGCTCCTGCAGGTTTTCATCCCAGCTATGGCCGGTGGTTTGCGTCACCTTGCCGTCCGGCCCCACCTCGACCTTGGCCTTGGATTGCGCCCAAAGCAAGATCGCGCAGCCGGCGATACCCAGCAGGGTCAGGAGCGCAATGTAGACGCTCCAAAAGCTATTTGTAAAATCAGACATGTTGTTTCTCCGCAGCTTGCGTATCGAATTCGTCGGCGAATGGCAGGTTGGCTGCCACTTCGAAGTCTGCGCGGCGACGCGCACTGTAGGCCCACAGGATGATCCCGATGAAGGTCAGGAAGCTCACCACCGTAAACAGGATGCGCGTATCCATGATCATTTGTTCGAATGTCATGATTACCTCGCCTTGATGAGGGTTCCCATGCCTTGCAGGTAGGCGACCAGCGCATCCTGCTCGGTCTTGTCGGCCAGAGCCTTCGGCGCTTCGGCAATCTCCTGGTCGGTATACGGCACGCCCAACCTCTTGAGAGCGCGCATCTTCGGACCGATATCTTCCGGATCCAACTTGGTCTTGGCCAGCCACGGATAGCCCGGCATGTTCGACTCGGGAACCACGTCGCGCGGATTGTTCAGGTGGGTGCGGTGCCACTCGTCGCTGTAGCGGCCGCCGACGCGCGCCAGGTCCGGACCGGTACGCTTGGAGCCCCACTGGAACGGGTGGTCATAAACGAACTCGCCGGCCACCGAGTAGTGGCCATAGCGCTCGGTCTCGGCGCGGAACGGGCGAATCATCTGCGAGTGGCAGTTGTAGCAGCCTTCGCGCAGGTAGATGTCGCGGCCGGCCAGGCGCAGCGGGGAGTACGGCTGCAGTCCCGCCACAGGCTCCGTCGTCGACTTCTGGAAGAACAGCGGCACGATCTCGACCAGGCCGCCGAAGCTCACCACGATCAGCACCAGCACAACCAGCAGGATCGGGCTCTTCTCAATCCATTCGTGTTTGAATTTCATTCGTAACTCCTCATTCTCAAGCGTGGGCCGCGACTGCCGGGATGCGTGCATTCACCGGTTGCGCGTCGCGCATCGTCATGACCGCGTTGTAAGCCATCATCACCATGCCGCTCAGGTACAGCAGGCCGCCGGTGAAGCGGATCACGTAATATGGGAAGGTTGCTTTCACGGCTTCCACGAAGGTGTAGGTCAGCGTGCCGTCAGCATTGACCGCGCGCCACATCAGACCTTGCATCACGCCGGCGATCCACATCGAAGCGATGTACAGCACGATGCCGATGGTCGCCACCCAGAAGTGCACTTCGATCAGGCGCTTGCTCCACATTTCGGTCTTGCCGAACAGGCGCGGCAGCAGGTAGTAGATCGAGCCCATGGTAATGAAGCCGACCCAGCCGAGGGCGCCAGCGTGCACGTGGCCGACGGTCCAGTCGGTGTAGTGCGACAGCGAATTGACGGTCTTGATGGACATCATCGGGCCTTCGAAGGTCGACATGCCGTAGAACGACAGCGAAACGATCAGGAACTTCAGGATCGGATCGGTGCGCAGCTTGTTCCAGGCGCCGGACAAGGTCATCATGCCGTTGATCATGCCGCCCCAAGACGGCGCCAGCAGGATCAGAGAGAACACCATGCCGATCGACTGGGTCCAGTCAGGCAGCGCGGTGTAATGCAGGTGGTGCGGACCCGCCCACATGTAGGTGAAGATCAGTGCCCAGAAGTGCACGATCGACAAACGATACGAATACACCGGCTTTTCGGCCTGCTTCGGAATGAAGTAGTACATCATGCCGAGGAAGCCCGCGGTCAGGAAGAAGCCCACCGCGTTGTGTCCATACCACCATTGCACCATCGCGTCCTGCACGCCGGCATAGGCCGAATAGGACTTGGTGAGCGATGCCGGCATCTCGGCGCTGTTGACGATGTGCAGCAGAGCCACGGCGAGGATGAAGCCGCCGTAGAACCAGTTGGCGACATAGATGTGCGGCACCTTGCGCTTCAAGAGCGTGCCGAAGAACACCAGCGCGTACGCTACCCAGACTAGCGCGATCAGGATGTCGATCGGCCATTCCAGTTCGGCGTACTCCTTGCCGGTGGTCATACCCAGCGGCAGCGTAATTGCGGCCGCAACGATGACGAGTTGCCAACCCCAGAAGGTGAAGGCTGACAGCGCATCGGAAAACAGGCGCACCTGGCAGGTACGCTGAACGACGTAGTAAGAAGTGGCGAACAGTGCGCAGCCGCCGAACGCAAAAATCACCGCATTGGTATGCAATGGGCGCAGGCGTCCGTAAGTGAGCCACGGTATGTCGAAATTAAGGGCGGGCCAGGCAAGCTGAGCGGCGATAAAAACGCCGACCAGCATGCCCACCACGCCCCACACTACAGTAGCGATCGCGAACTGCCTGACGACCTTGTAGTTGTAGTTGAGTGCTGTATCCACGTACGATCTCCCAGGGTTGGTAATACGATGTGGGGAGGGTACGGTTTTGGGTACTCAAAAACTTTGATTTGAGTCAAATTGATCCGAATCAAAAAACCGAGTGATTTACTCTGGCTTTTTCTCACTTTAGAGAATTTAATCTTGCCTGTCAGATGCTTTTTTTACATCACTTGCCTCGCGGGCGCCATCCGCCAAGCGCGTGTCGTCGGCGGCGCGATCGTCGTCAAGCACCACGCGCATTGCCGGCCCAACCATGTCGTCGAACTGCCCGCCGTCGGACATGCGCAGGAATACCCAGATCGCGATGAAAACCAGCACGACACTGAGCGGCACGAGGATGTAGAGAGCTTCCATGATGTCAATCCGTCTGGTTATGCTGACCGTTGGCGCGCCTGCGCCGCTCGCGCGCCCTGCTCGCCGCCGGCGCCGCGGCGCAGCCGCAAGGCATTCACCACCACCAGCGCGGAACTGAGCGACATGCCTATTCCCGACAGCCAAGGCGTAAGCAGGCCAAGCGCGGCGGCGGGGATCGCCAGCGCATTATAGAGAGTTGCCCACGCAAGATTCTGCCGTATCACCTTCATGGTCCGGGCAGCCGTCTGCGCCGCCTCCCGCACTGACGACAGCCGCCCCGACAGCAGCACCGTATCTGCGTGGGACTGCGCCAGCGCCGCACCGCTCCCCATCGCGAAGGATACGTCCGCGGCGCGCAGCACGGCGGCATCGTTGACGCCGTCTCCGACCATGGCCACCACGGAACCCTCGGCCTGCAGGCGTCGCACGAACTCGAGTTTCTGCTCCGGCAGGAATTCGCCATGGGCCGCGGGAATGCCAAGCTCCGCAGCGACGGCTTGGGCGACGCTGCGCTGGTCGCCGCTGAGCAGAACGACATGCTTGCCGATCGCTTTGAAATAATCGACCACCTCGCGCGCGTCGCCGCGTACGGCGTCGGCCAGTTCGAACCGCGCCAGCACGCCTTGTTCGGAGCCGAGATAGACCGCAGTCACGTTGCCGTCGTCATGTTCCGTGATCGTGGAATGCGTCAGCCCGGACACGAAGGCGGCGCGGCCAAGGCGAAGACGGATACTATCGACAACGCCTTCCAGCCCCTGACCTGCCGTGTACGCCACGTCGCGCGCCGCCTGCCGCCCTTCCAGCCGCCCGGCCGCCTCGACAATGGCCGCGCCTAGCGGATGCGCATTCGTGGCCTCGAGGGCCGCCGCGGCCAGCAGGCACCATGACTCGTTGATGGCACCGAACGTTTCGACATGCCGCAGCGCGGGCTTTCCGACTGTGAGCGTGCCGGTCTTGTCGAAAATGACATGCGTGGCGCGATGCAGGGTCTCCAGCACGTGCGGCTGCACCACCAGTACGCCCTGGCGCACCAGCCGGTCCGTGGCCGCCGCCAGCGCGCTGGGCATGGCCAGCGACAGCGCGCAGGGACACGATACCACCAGCACCGCGATCGCGATCGGCCATGCACGCGACGCATCCAGCCAGTGCCAGACGCCGAAAACGGCAACCGCAAACACCAGCAGGGCGCCGACGAACCATGCCGCCACCTTGTCCGCCCACAGCGCGAGTTGCGGCTTGCCCTGCCCTGCCCGCTCGATAAGCTTGACGAGCGTTGACAAGGTGCTCTCGCGCACCGGCTTGGCGACCTCTACCACGATGGCCTGCGTTGCATTGACCGCGCCGCCGGGCACGCTTTCACCCACGGATCGCCGCACCGGCTCGCTCTCGCCTGTCAGCAGCGACAAGTCCACCGCCGTCGCTCCCTCGACGATCACGCCGTCTGCCGCGATCGCCTCGCCCGGCCTGACCAGCAACAGATCGCCCTCGACCAGCTGGCCGGCGGGCACGATTTCGGTCTCTCGGCTGGAGGGCCATGCGGTCAGGCGCGCGGCCGAGGCAGGTAGGGCGCGCTGCAGCTTTTCCAGGGCCGACGCCGCCTTGCGCCGCGCCACCAGCTCCAGATAACGACTGCACAACAGCAGGAAAATGAACATCGTGACAGAGTCGAAATAGACCTCGTCCTGCCCGTGGATGGTGGCGACTACGCTGCCACCGAATGCCGCCGCGATACCGAGCGCCACCGGCACATCCATGCCAAGCGCGCGCGCCTTCAGGTTCGACCAGGCGCCTTTGAAGAAAGGCAGCGCGGAATAGAAAACGGCCGGCACCGTCAGCCACAGGCTGGCCCAGCGCATCAGGCTTGCCATGTCGGACTCCATCGTGCCGTCGGCGGCGAGGTAGGCCGGCACCGCGTACATCATCACCTGCATCATCGACAAGCCGGCGATGAACAGTTGCCGGAACAGGCGCTTGCCGTGACGCTGCAACTGCTCGCCGTGCCGGATCGGATCGAATGGATACGCGACATAGCCGAGCTCGCGCACCGCTTTCAGGATGTCGCTCGGCTTGCAATGCAACCGATCCCAGCGCACCTGCAGGCGCTCGGTAGCCACGTTGAGGTTCGCTTGCTGAACTCCAGGAACGCTACATAGCCGCCGCTCGATCAGCCATACACAAGCGGCGCAGCGAATGCCGTCGATCGAAAAAACGGCATCGCAGCAGTCCTGTGCGTCGTCGGCTTGCGCTACGAATCGTTCGATTGCCTCAGGATCGTCGTACAGGCGAAGTTCCGGGGGAACCAGCGAGGCCTGGTCGGCAGTCGGGGCAAAACCGCTGCGCGAGGCGTAATAGTCGGTGAGGCCGTTGTCGACGATGGTCTGTGCCACCGCCGCGCAGCCCGGACAGCACATCGGTCGCGACGCGCCATCGATCACCACATGCCAGCTTGCACCCATCGGCACCGGAAGGCCGCAATGGAAGCAGTCGACGGCGGCTGCGACGGAAGAATCGGATGCTGCGGCGTCGATGCGCGCCGCAGCCGGCAAGGTGGCGGTCATCAATGCGCTCCCTGGTGCGCCGCCGGTGTCACACAGAATGTGTCGAGCCAGCCAAGCGACAAGCCATTCACCGCCCGCACCAATCCGAGCAGGCCGAATGCAAGCACCAGCAGGCCGCTCGCGAGGCGCACCCTGCGCTGCCGGGTCCATGACTGCAGGCGGGTGCCGAGCAGTCCCATGGTCAGCAACACCGGCAAAGTGCCGAGCCCGAACGCGAACATCACCGCCGCGCCCGATGTAGCGGAACCGCTCAGCATCGCGGTCAGCAGTACGCTGTACACCATGCCGCACGGGACCCAGCCCCACAGGGCTCCCAGAACGAACGCTTTCGGCACGCTGTCCATGGGAAGAAAATGCTTAATGAGCGGCTGCACGCGCCGCCAGACCACCTGCCCCGCGGACTCCAGCCGCGCCAGTCCGCGCCAGGCATCCATCAGGTATAGGCCAAGGGCCACCAGCATCAGGTTGGCGGCCCAGTAGCCGCCGATCTGCAGGGATGAGACGAAAGACAGGGTGCGTGCGCCCTGCGCGACACCGCCGGCGATGGCGCCGGCGATCATGTAACTGGTGATGCGGCCGCCGTTATAGGCAGCGACGCGCAACACGTTGTCGAAGACGGCGATCTGGGGCTGCGCCACCGCGGCAGTGTTCACCGCCACCGGGAAGGGCCGCTTGCTGCGCGATGCGACCGACAATGCCCCAACGATGCCCCCGCACATGCCGACGCAATGCACCCCGCCCAGCAAGCCAATCAGAAAAACGGAAATGAGGTGCAGGTCGGTCACTTTTAAATGGTTTTCGAATACTTCAGTCGTTCCAGCTTGGCCTCGCGCGGCGAATTCAGGTAGCGGTCGAACACCATGCAGATGTTACGGATCAGCAGGCGCCCCTTCGGCGTCACGGTGAGCCATTCACTGTCGATCTTCAGCAATCCATCCGCTTCAAGCGCATGCAGCTTCTCCAGCTCGGCCGCGAAATAGTTCGCGAACGTGATCGGATAGGCCATCTCCAGCGACTTGATGGACAATTCGAAATTACACATCAACATCTGGATGATGATGCGGCGCAGGAGATCGTCCACGCTGAGTTTGATGCCGCGCGCAATAGGCAGTTCACCCTGCTCGATGCGCTCGTAATACGCCTCCAGCGTCTTTTCATTCTGGCTATAGCTCGACCCGACCGCGCTGATGGCAGACACGCCGCAGGACACCATTTCCGCTTCCGCGTGGGTCGAATACCCCTGGAAGTTGCGGTGCAGGCGGCCCTGGCGCTGCGCGACGGCGAGGTCATCGTCCGGCTTGGCAAAATGATCCATGCCGATATATACATAGCCGGCGTCGGTCAGGCGCTTGATGCATAGCGAAAGCATGTCGAGCTTGGTCTCTCCGCTCGGCAGGTCCTCTTCCGCGATGCGACGCTGCGACTTGAACAAGGCCGGCATGTGCGCGTAATTGTAAATCGAAATGCGATCCGGGTTGGCCGCGACCACCTTGGTCAGGGTCTGCCCCATCGTGATCAGGTTCTGCTTCGGCAGGCCGTAGATCAGGTCGATGGAAATCGAGCGGAAACCGGCATCGCGCGCCGCCTGCATCACGCCGAGCGTGAGGTCTTCCGGCTGGATGCGGTTGACCGCCTTCTGCACTTCGGGGTCGAAATCCTGCACGCCGAAGCTGATGCGGTTGAAGCCTTGCGCCCGCAACGTGTGCACGCGCTCCGGCGACACGGTGCGAGGATCGATCTCGATCGAATACTCGCCCGCGTCATCGGTGGCGAAACGGAACCACTTGCGCATGTGCGCGAGCAGGTCGGCCATTTGCGCATCGTTGAGATAAGTCGGCGTGCCGCCGCCGAAATGCAGCTGCTCGACCTGGTTCATCTCGGCGAACAGCTTGCCCTGCATTTCTATCTCGCGCTTCAGGTAGGTCAGGTAGATTTCGGCCTTGCTGCGATTCTTGGTGATGATCTTATTGCACGCGCAGTAGTAGCACAGCTTGTCGCAGAACGGGATATGGATATACAACGACAAGGGATTGCGTGCCCCCATCGCCCTTACGCTGTTGACGGCCTGCAGATAATCGCCCATGCCGAACTGGTCCGTGAAGCGGTCGGCAGTCGGATACGAGGTGTAGCGAGGGCCTTGCTGGCTGAGCTTGCGAATCAGCGCTGCATCGAATTGGACTGCCGAGACGTGGGATGCGTGGGCGGCGGGAACAGCCATCATTATTAACTCCTGGGGTCGTTGTTCCGGGTCCGGAACGCTTTACGACTGCGGTGCAGTGTACGAATCGGGCCAAACAGGGGCCTTGATCCAAGTCAAAAATGCCGGAACTGGTTAGTGTAGGCAAAATGCCATCATGGCGCAGGAACAGCGCGGCGCGCATGAGCGGCGCCAGAGCCGCAAATCAGCGCCGGCGTGCGCCGCTCATCACGATCATGCGCGCCGCGCTGGGCGCTATTTCTTATTTTTGCGTCAGCCTTCCCGGCCGTCGATGCGCGGGCTGACGAGGTAACGCCCGTAGACCGCGACGTAGAGCAGGAATGCCGCAGCCCAGCTGACGGCGGCGCAGGCGAGCGCATGGTCGCGCCAGGCAGATGTGCTGACCGCCGCGACGAAACGTGCGATCACGCCAAGCTGCACCAGCGCGTACATAGCCAGTTCGGCATACCCCGCCTTCAACGGTCTCCCGGTATGCCCCAGCGCCGTGCGCGTGATCATGCCGATGATCAAGCCGGCCATTGAGCCGACGGCGAGAATATGGAAGGCCGTGCTGGCGGAGACGATCTGCAGGGATGCGGCCGCCAGGGCGAAGAAGCCGAGCGGAATCCACGCATACGAGACATGCAGTATCCATAACAGAGGATTGCTCAAGGTCGCTGGCAGCTTCCATCCCGCCAGCCTCACCGCTTGGCTGCAGGCTGCGGCAAATGCCAGCGAGGCGCTGAATGGAGGCAGGATGCGCACGATCCATGCCACGCAGGCAAGCGCCGTGAGCGTCAGGCAGATCTTGTCCAGCTTCGGGTTCGTGACCGTCCTGACGCCAGTCGCATTGGTAGTAAAGCCGGGAATGACGCGCCCGCCGATGACCGACTCGATCATCACGATCATCAGGATGGCCGCATGGATCGGAGATACGGAAGAAATGCCGATCCAGCCCAGTCGCGCAGCGTGAAACAGCACGTTTGCCAGCGTGAGCAGGCTCAACAACAGGACCAGGAACATGTTGCGCTTGTTGCCGGATCGCTTCAGCACGCTATAGATCGGCCATGCGGCGAAAGGCAGGAACAGCACATCAATCAGGGCTGCCAGCACCGGCGGCGCGGCGACCATCGCCACGCGCCCCGCCAGCCAGAGGCCAGCCAGCGCGGCGAGATGCTTGCCGCGCGGCGTCCACAATCCGGTCCAGTTGCGCCCGGCGGTGAATACGAATCCGATAATTACCGCAATCGCAAACCCGAATACCATTTCGTGCATGTGCCAGCTCACATCCACGTTGGTCAATGCTTGGCCCCAACCGAAGTAGCGCGCGACCCACACCGGGACGCTGATCGCTGCAAACGCAGCGGCCAGCAGGTAGAAGGGACGAAAGCCGAGGCGGAACAATGGATGCCCTCCGCCCGCCTGTCCCGCCTTGCCCGGCACGCGCGGCTCATCAATGATCATTAGCGCCATTTTTCACCCCACAAAGATTCATTTTGAATGAATCTTATATCGCAACGCCACCGAACGCAATGCTGTATTCACATCTTTCCGGAAACAACCAGCAATTCGGCCAAGCGCACGACTTAGCGCATCGTCTAGGAAGCGTCCCCGGAGCCCTCCGCCCTCAGCCTCAGGCGCAATCCGATCGTATCGCTGCCGCCTCCGGGGCAGGTGACAAAACCGAATTTCTTGGCGAGCATGAGCAAGCCGTGGTTATGGCTGATCGTTTCTCCCACGATTTCATGGGTGCCGCGCGCACGGCAATAGGCGATCAGTTTACTCAGCAACAATGCCCCCAGCCCCTTGCCCTTCAAGTCTGACCGCACGATGATCGCAAACTCCGCACTGATGTTGTCCGGATCGGCGATCACGCGTGCCACGCCGAGCGTTTCGGCCTTGCCGTCTTCGCCCGCCCGGGTGGCGATGAACGCCATCTCACGGTCATAGTCGATCTGCGTGAAGCGCGCCAGGTCCGACTTCGACAGCTGGCGCATGCTGATGAACATCCGGTAGCGTATATCGTCCGGTTCGAGCATGGCGAAGAATTCGACATGCTGCGGGCCATCCTCCGGCCGGATCGGGCGCAATACCAGCGGCGCACCCTGCCATTCGATCTGCTCCTCCAGCTCACCGGGGTAAGGCCGGATAGCCAGCCGGTCGACGCCGCTGCCGCGCGCCTGCACCACGCGGATGCGGGCGTCGAGCGCAATGACGCCGTTGCGGTCCGCCAGCAGAGGATTGATATCGAGTTCGGCGATTTCCGGAATATCCACAACCAGGTCGGAAATCTGGATCAGGGTGCGGCACACCGCGTCGACGTCGGCCGCCTCCAGGTTGCGGTATGCTGCCAGCAGGCGAGAGATGCGCGTGCGGGCGATGAGATCGCGGGCCAGCACCATGTTCAGCGGCGGCAGCGCAACGGCATGATCGGCCGTCACCTCCACCGCGATGCCGCCCTGCCCGAACAGGATCACCGGCCCGAACACCGCGTCGGTGGTGACGCCGACGATCAGCTCGCGCGCTTCCGGGCGGCGCACCATCGATTGGACCGAGAAGCCTTGCAGCTGCGCGCGCGGGCGCAATTCGCGCAGCCGCCTGTGCATCGCGACAGCCGCCGCCGCCACCGACGTTTCGTCCGCCAGGTCGAGCACCACGCCGCCGACGTCCGACTTGTGCGTGATGTCGGCGGAAATGATCTTCAGCGCCACGGGAAAGCCAATCTCCGCGGCATGCTGCACCGCTTCCTCAACGCTGCGTGCCGAACGCGTCTGCACCACCGGAATGCCGTAGGCGGCCAGCACCTGCTTGGCCTCCGGTTCGGACAGCATGTTCCTTCCCGCGGCCAGCACGCGCTGCACCACCGCGCGCGCCTCCTCCCGCTCGCCCGGCTGCGCGTGCGTGACCGACGGAGGAACTTCCATCAGCAGCGCCTGGTTGCGATGGTATTCAGCGATCTGCATGAAACCGCGCACAGCCTCTTCCGGCGTGTCGTAGGTGGCGATCCCGGCGTCCGAAAAGATGGCGCGCGCCCTGGCCACCGATTCGCCGCCCAACCAGCAGGCGAGCACGTTGCGCGGCGCGCCCTTAATGACCGGCGCCACCGCCTGGGCGATCTCGTCGCTGGGGACGATGGCGGTGGGTGCGTGAATGAACAGCGTGGCGTCGGCTTCCGGTTCCTGCAAGAGAGCGCGCAGGGTATTGATATAGCGCTGCGCTGGCGCGTCGCCGATGATGTCGACCGGATTGCCGTGCGACCAGGTCCCGGGCAGTATTTCATCGAGCTTTGCCAGCGCCTGCTCCGACAGGCTCGCCAACCGCCCCTGCTGGGCGATCAGCGCATCGGTGGCCATGACACCTGGGCCGCCGCCGTTGGTCATGATGGCCAGGCGATCCCCTTTCATTGGCCGGGCGTGGGCCAGCGTTTCCGCAGCATCGAACAGGTCTGTCGTGCTGTATACGCGCAGCATCCCTGCACGCCGGATCGCGGCGTCGTACACGTCGTCGGCGCCTGCCAGCGCGCCGGTGTGCGAGGCGGCGGCCTTGGCGCCTTCGGGCGCGCGCCCGGCCTTGATCACCAGCGTCGGCTTGGCGCGCGCCGCGGCGCGGGCGGCCGACATGAATTTGCGCGCGGCGCTGGCCGCTTCCATGTACATCAGGATCGCCTGGGTGTCGCTGTCGCTGGCCAGGTAGTCGAGCACGTCACCGAAATCGATGTCGGCGCTATCGCCGAGCGAAATGAACTTTGAAAAGCCGATGCCGCGCGACCTGGCCCAGTCCAGCACGCCGGTCACCATCGCGCCCGACTGCGACACGAAGGCAATCTTGCCGGGCAGCGCCGAGATGTGGGCGAAGCTCGCATTCAGCCCGATCTTCGGCACCAGAAGGCCCACGCAGTTCGGCCCGAGGATGCGCAGAAGATACGGCTTGGCAGCCGCCAGCATCAGGTCTTTCATGGTGCGTCCACGCAAATCCTTGATCGCCCCCATCCCGGCCGTCAGCACGATCGCGGCCCGGGTGCCGCGCTCACCGAGATCGTGGATGATCTCGGGCACGCTCGACGGCGGCGTGCAAATGATCGCAAGATCGGGCACCGTCGGCAGGCGCGCAACGCTGGAATACACCTTCAGGCCCGCCAGGCTGTCATATTTCGGATTAACCGGGATGATCTCGCCCTCGAAACCGCCGGACACCAGGTTCTGCAGTACGGTGGCGCCGACGCTGTGCGCCCGCAGCGATGCGCCGATTACCGCGATGGAGCGAGGCTCGAACAGAGACTTCAGATTTCTGACGCTCATGGGTATCGTCCTTGGAAATGCTTTCTTTTGTGGATTGCGCCTGACCGACTGCGGCGCCTTGCCGCATTATGCGCACGATTGTAGCGTCAGTTCTTGCCGCTACCGAAAACGGCGGAGACCGAGAGGCCGGCGGCATTGCCCCTCCCGGACAAAGACGCAGCGACATGCATTCTCGCCGATGCGAGAAGCTGCATCTTGATGCGCGACCGATGTTACAAATCGCCTCCCCGAAAAATTTTGACTTGAGTCAAATTTGACAAAACTATTCTTTGATCGGCATGCATTTTCTCTGGACTGGCTTTTGCCTTCGCCCTACGCTAATGAAGCTGGGTCGTCGAGCGAGGAAAGCGCCCGCCGCAACTGAAATCCAACAAGAACAGACAATCCTGACAACGAGCCGAACCTGAAAGGGGTACCACATGTCGTACAAGACCATTCTCGTGCACGTAGATAAATCAAAGCACTCCGCCGAGCGCGTCAAGCTTGCGGCGTCCATCGCACTCAATGAAGACGCGCACTTGATCGGCGCAGCCCCGACTGGCGTGTCGCGTTACATTTACCAGGCCGGCATGCTGGGCGACGGCGCAGGATTCACCGCGCATCTTGAGGCGCACATGGAAGTGTTGCGGCAGCAGGGCAAGGAAGCGCTCCAGGAGTTCGAAGCCGCGGCGCGGCGTATGGGCGTCAGCTCGATCGAATCGCACATGGTGGACGACGAAGCCGGCGCGGGCATCAGCCTGCAGGCGCGCTACAGCGACCTGGTGGTGATCGGCCAGACGGACTTGGAAGACCCGTCGCCCGCCACCCTGCCCGACTTTCCCGAATACGTGGTGCTCAATTCCGGCCGCCCGGTAATGATCGTGCCCTACGCCGGCCGCTTCGACACGGTCGGCAAGCGCGTGCTGGTGGCGTGGGATGCGAGCACCAGCGCAACGCGCGCCGTGACTGCCGCCATCCCGCTGCTCAAGCGAGCCGACATCGTCGAGGTCCTGGTGTTCAACGCCGACGACCAGGGCGACGCGCACGGCGAGCAGCCGGGCGCGGACATCGCTCTGTACCAGGCGCGCCACAATATCCGCGTCAACGTGGTGCGTCAAAAGAGCAAGATCGACATCGGCAATGCGCTGCTGTCGGCCGCGACCGACTTCGCGTCCGACCTGATCGTCATGGGAGGCTACGGGCATACCCGCTTCCGCGAAATCCTGCTGGGCGGCGTCACCCGCACGGTGCTCGAATCGATGACGGTGCCGGTATTGATGTCGCACTGACACCATACTTCTCGCGGTCGCCACGGCGGCTGTCGCTGCGCGGCGGCCGCTTTTTTATATCCGTGCCACGCACGAAACTTTGATCTCGGTCATTTATCCCAATCGAGCCACTCCAGTAGTATCGCCTCACGCCGCGCCCAAGCGGCTTGCGCAACCGATCAATTCACACATCGATATCAGAATGCAAACCGAGACCCTGAAACTTACCGGCATGTCGTCCGACGCCTGCGGCGAAAACGTCAAGCGCGCCCTGGAATCCCTCGACGGCGTGGCCAGCGCCAGCGTATCCGTCTCCTGCAACAAGGTGGTAGTCCAGTTCGATGAAGATCGTCTGGCCAAGCAACAACTGCATGCCGCCATCAAGCAGGCCGGCTACGGCGTGGTCAGCGTCAGAGCGGTCGACCTGAGCGGCAATGGCGGCGGCAGCTGCTGTGGCGGCTGCGGCTGCGGCTGAAAAACGCGGGCCACATACCCGCCGGCGGAAACCTCGCGCCGCTGCCCGTGACCTTCGTCACGGGCAGCGGCGCTTCTTTTCGTCCGTTCAATTCGTCTTGTCCGGGGCGCCCGCCATGCCGTGCCCGACCGCAAACACCGCCGCCTGGACACGGCTGGTCAGGTTGAGCTTCTTGAGGATGTTCTGCACGTGGATCTTGACCGTGCTTTCAGCCACGTCGAGCGTGCGCGCAATGATCTTGTTGCTTTCGCCACGCGCCAGGCAGGCCAGGATTTCCTTTTCGCGCGGCGTCAGCTTGTCGAGCTCGGACGGCGCCGCCGGCTTCGGTGCTCCGCCCTGCAGATGTGCCACCAGCTTGGTGGTCATGGCTTCCGCCAGCACCGGCTCGCCATCCGCCGCGCGGCGGATGGCGCGCACCAGATAGTCCGCGTCGATGTTCTTGATCAGGTAGCCGCGCGCGCCGGATGCCAGCGCCGCCGTCAGGTCCTCCGCCTCCTCGGACACGGTGAGCATGATGACCGCGATGTCCGGGCAATCCTGCAACAGCAGCTGCAGCGTTTCCAGGCCCGACATGCCCGGCATGTTCAGGTCGAGCAGGACCACGTCCGGACGCAGCTGCTTGGCGCGCTTGATGCCCTCGACGCCGTCGGCTGCCTCGCCCACCACGGAAAAATCGGAGTGGCGCTGCAGCAGCGAGCGTATCCCGCTGCGGAACAGGGTGTGATCGTCGACCAGCAGGACGGAAATCGGTTTGGATGCGGCATTCATATTGTGCTCTTGTCCGTTAAGTGTGGGAGTCATGCGGCGCGCCGGTGTTCCTGCGCCAGATACAGGGCGACGGTGGTGCCCTGGCCGGGTTGCGAACTGATGTCGAGCGACGCGTGGATGCGCTGCGCCCGCTCGCGCATGATATTGATGCCGACGTGCGAATCGCCCTTTTGCAGCAGCGTGCCGGCGTCGAATCCGACGCCGTCGTCGCGTATCGTCAGCGTGAAATCATGGCTGTCGTCGAGCCGGATTTCGACCTTTTTCGCCATCGCATGCTTGCGGATGTTCGACAGTGCTTCCTGCACGATGAACAGCATCTGCAGCTGCTGCTCGCGCCCGAACGGCGCGCCGGCGCCGGCGTGGACGAGGTCGACCGCGATGCCGGTCTGGCGCCGGAATTTTTCGACAGTCGTCTTCAGCGCGCCGATCAGGTCGTCCTCGGCCAGCTTGCTACGGAAATTGAGCAGCAGTTCGCGCACATCTTCATAGCTTTCCTGTACGCCGGCCCGCAGCGCCGGAACGATCGCAGCGGCGTCTTCGATTTTTCCGCCGCGCAGCGAGTCGTCCAGCATCTGCACCTGAATGTTCAAAAAAGTCAGCCCTTGCGCGATGCTGTCGTGCAGGCCCTGCGCCACCAGGTTACGCTCTTCGGAAATCGCCATCTCCTTCTCGCGCGCCGCCAGCCGCAGGTTTTCGATGGCGATGCCGAGCAACTGGCCGAGCGTTTCGAGCAAGGCCCGTTCGCGTTCGGTGAAGCTCCTCGCCTTGCGGAAGTGCAAGTTGAAGAAACCGACGTGCTGCTGATGCACCAGGATGTGGAAGACCGATACCGTCGCAAACCCCTCCCGGTGGCACTGCAAGTCGTTCGAGCGGTCCATCTGCCGCAAGTCGTGCACCACCGAGACCCTGGTGGCCACGGCCTGGCCGCACAAGCATTCCCCCACCTTCAGGCATTTCTCGTCTTCAGCCAGGGCTGGCGACACCCCCTGGTGCGCAACCATGAAAAGATTGCCGCGCCGCTCGTCGAGCACCCGCACCGCGCCGCCGTCGGCATTGAAATACTGGCTGATGCGCAGCAAAAAGCCCTGGCACATTGCTTCCACGCCCTGCGGGCGCTGCAGGAAGGCGGCGCTATCGTACAACAGCGCCAGTTCACGGTTTTGGTCTTCCAGCGCGGCGGTTTTCACCTTGACGCGGTCTTCCAGGCTGGTGTAGAGATCTTCGAGCCGGTCAGCCATCTGGTTGAAACCCAGCGCCAGCTGGCCGAATTCATCCTTGCTTTCCACGGGCAAGCGCACCGTGAAATCCTTCTGGGTCATGCGCTGTATGCCGCCTTGCAGGCGCGACACCGGGGTGACGATGACCAGGAACATGAAGTAGATCATGACCACGGTGCCGCCCACCGCCAGCGCCACCAGCGCCATCTGCGACGAGCGCAGCCAGGCGGTGCGCAATTCGCTGTCGCGTTCGATCAGTTGCACCACCGCATCGACTTCGGCGACAAACGGCGCAACCTGCGGCTGGTAGCGCCTCCACGCTGCGTCCCGCTCCGAGCCCTCGCTTGCGAGGATGGCTTCCGCCATCGGGCGCATGGACTGCCGCCAGTGCAGGTACACCTGCTCGAATTCCACCTGGATCCGCTCTGTCGGCGGCAGGAAGAGCGGACGTTGCGGATTGCCTCTGCGCACGGCCTCGAAGGCGGCTCCAATCGTATTTACTTCGGCGGAGGTCTCGGCGCGCGCCGCCGCACTCTCCGGTTCGTTGACGATGCGCGCCAGCAGCGTGGTCAACCGGTAGCTGCGCATGCGCAGGCTGCCGGTCTCGTTGATCGCAGCGGAACTTCCCTCCAGCTGCCACGACAGGAACAGCGTAGTGCCGATCGCGAACAGCGCGAGCACGAAAAAGCCCAGCAGCATGCCGACGATTTTCGTCGAAAGCCGTTGCCGGATCGGCAGTAGAGTGTCTAGTTTCATTGAGGGGATAATGGTCCGTTCGAGCCCGATAGCCGGCCCATCCCCGAATCATACGGGATTGCGGTCGCATTGCGCCAGCCGATATGGCGTAGCGGATCATGCCCGTGGCTTCGCTCAGGCACGCCGTCTGGCCGGCTCATGTTTTTCCAACGGACAAACCAGCGGCAAGAATTCCTGCTGGCGGGCCGAGTACGCCAGCAGTGCGCCGGAATCGATGTCGAAATACCATCCATGCAGGTGCAGCCGGCCCTCCTCCACGCGCCGCTCGATCCAGGGATAGGTCAGCAGGTTATCGAGGGAATGCAGGATGCTGGCCATCTCGCAGCCCTTGTGCTGCTCGTCGCTCGTCTTGTGCGCCAGTTCGCGCAGCACGCGCTGCCGCACCGGTTCCGCGTGCTGCATCCAGCGGTCGACAAAATCCGTTTCCTGGGCCAGGCGGCGCGGCGCCATCAGTGCCCGGATGCCGCCGCAGCGCGCGTGGCCGAGCACGATCACGCGCTCCACTTCCAGGCCGCACACCGCGAACTCGATGGCCGATGCCACGCCCGGCGGCGCGTCCGGCGTGCAGGGAGGAACCAGGTTGGCGACGTTGCGCACCACGAACATGTCGCCGGGGTCGCTGCCGGTCAGCAGCGCCGGGTCGACGCGCGAATCGCAGCAGCCGATCACCAGGGTGCCGGGGCGCTGCGCTTCGCGCAGGCTGCTGAACAGGCAGTGTTCGCCGAGATATTGCTGCTGGAAGCGGGAAAAGCCGTGGATGAATTTTTCGATGTCTTCCATGATCTTCGCGCTCAGCCGCCGGTCTGTGCCATGAAGCGAATGACCTTGTCCGGCCGTTCGCGGAATTCGTGTTTCTGCGGCTTGAGCTCGATCGCGTCCCGGATCGCCTGCTCCAGATCGGCATCGCTCGCGTTTGCGCGCAGCAACGGCCGGAACTCGAATTTCTCTTCCTGTCCGAGACACAGGTACAAGGTGCCGTCGACGGCCAGCCGCACCCGGTTGCAGGTGGCGCAGAAATGCTGCGACATCGGCGTGATGAAGCCGACGCTGGCCCGGCCGTCGGCGGTGGACAGATAGCGCGCCGGGCCGCCGCCCAGCTCTGCCGCCTGCGGCAGCAGGCCGAATTTTTTCTGCAGGCGCGCCTGGATCGGCCCGAGTTCGAGGAACGCCGCGTCGCGCCCGGTCGCTCCCATCGGCATCGCCTCGATCAGCCGCAGGATAAAGCCGTGCTCGATGCAGAACGCCGCCATCGCATCGATTTCAGTCTCGTTAATGCCGCGCATGGCGACCATGTTGATCTTGATCGGGTCAAATCCGGCGGCCTTGCCGGCCATGATTCCTTCGAGGATTTGCGCCAGGCTGTCGCGGCCGGTGATTTTTTCCATGCATTCGCGGTCGAGCGAATCCAGGCTGACGTTGATGCGCGATACGCCGGCTGCCTTCAGTTCTTCGGCCTGGCGGCTCAGGCGCGTGGCATTGGTCGACAGCGAAAGATCGCGCATGCCCGGCAGGCGCGCGATGCGCCTCGCCAGTTCCGGCAGATTGCGCCGCAACAGCGGCTCGCCGCCGGTGAGCCTGACGCGCGAAGTGCCGAGACGGGCGAATGCGCCGATCAGGCGCTCGAGTTCATCGAAGGTCAGCCAGTGCTGCGGCTCTTCGAATCCCTTGAAGCCTTTCGGAAGGCAATAGGTGCAGCGCAAATCGCAGCGGTCGGTCACCGACAGGCGCAGATAGTCGATGGACCGGCCAAACCGATCGCTTAACATCGTCACTCCCGATGATGGTGGATGCACTCATTGTATTGAGAGGACCGGCGCTTGGCAGTTGGCACGAGGAGCTAACGACGGTAGTTCTTTGGTAGTAGTGGAAAAAGGGGCGACAGAGTCGGGGCGTCGCTGAAAAATCTCCCCCGATCCGAAAAATTCTGCTCAGCTCAGATTCCGAACGAAGCGATCGCCGCCGCGCGCCTCGGCCAGCTCGATGCGGTTACGTCCATTCTGCTTGGCCTGGTATAGAGCGGTATCGGCATCCTTGAGCAAGGCCTCCCAATTTTTATGCGCAATGCCACGCAGCGCAATGCCGATGCTGACAGTGAAACGCACCCCACCCTTGGCGCATTCGACGCACAGCGCCTCCACGGCAGCCCGCAAGCGCTCCGCGCAGGCCAGTGCCGCGTCCCGGTCGGTCTCGGGCAGGATGCAGACAAACTCTTCGCCGCCGAACCGGCCGACATGATCGATTTCCCGCAATTGCTCGCGGCAGACATCCGCCAGCCTGATGATGACCCGGTCGCCGACATCGTGGCCGTAAGTATCGTTTACAAGTTTGAAATGATCGATGTCGAGCATCAGGATCGCCAGCGGCCGGGAATGCCGTTCCGCCAATGCCATTTCGCGCACGGCCAGTTCGTTCAGACGCGCACGGTTTAACAACCCGGTCAGGCTGTCATGGGACGCCTGGCGCCTCAACTCCTCTTCCAGCAGAGCCGCCTTGCGGCGCAGGAATCTGATCATTGCCATGAGCACGAACGCAATGATGGCGGAAAGCAGGTAGGACACGATGCCATTGGCAAACTCGAAGAGCGGCGCGGTGAACGCCGAGAGCGCCACAAACAAGGCGAACGGCAGGCTGACGGTCACCAGGAATGTCCTGTTGCTCATCAGGATGACGGAAACGAAAAACAGGCCCGCCACCACCCCGACGAGCCCGTAAAGGAAACCATCGCGGAGAATGAAATTGCACAGGATGACGGTACAACTGAACAGCCAGTACACGTAGATGCAACGCTGCTCCGAACTCCATCGCAGGCGCCCCGGACGGAAGGCGATGGAGCCGAGCACGACGGCTCCGGCCCGCACCAGTAGTGTCCACGGCGCGTTGGCCGGGTCAGTGACGTAATCCCAGAAGCCGAACAGGAAAACGGCTGCCGCAATCAACGGGCCGAGCGCGGCCAGCAGTTCATTCATCGTCGCCTCGTGAGTCTGGCGAAGATGTCGTTCGGCGTCTTGCGGCAAGGCCTCGGGATTCAGAATGGCTGGCAACAACTGGAGACTCCTGTTCAGCACGATACCGCGCGGCGGCGAGAGATTCTGGCTCGGCGACGGCCGCCGCGATGCCGTCTATCGTTCAGATTATCGGCAATGCGGATATCAGGCAATCGCCTCGCTGCGCCCATCAAGCAAAAAGCCAAGCTGGATCAAGAACGCCACAAGGCCGAACGGCATGCGCTGCCACGCACTCAATATTCCTTTTCGTCGCTCCACATATCGCGCTTGAAGCGCAGCCAGCGGTTGCGCCCGGTTTCCTTGGCCTGGTAGAGCGCCACGTCGGCGTATTTCACCGCCTGCCAGAAGGTTTCGCTGTCGTTCGGGAAGTCGGCGATGCCGATAGAGATCGTCTTTTGCAGCGTGGTGCCGGCGACCGGTATCTTCATCGCCTCGACAGCCGTGCGGATCTTTTCGGCGACCATGTCGGCCGCATCGCCGCTGCTGTTCTGCAGCAGGATCAGGAATTCCTCGCCGCCGTAGCGGATCACGATATCGGATGCGCGCACCGACTGCTTCAGCACCTTGGCAAGCGATTTGAGCACGGTGTCGCCGGCGTCATGGCCGTAGGTATCGTTGACCATCTTGAAGTAGTCGAGGTCGAGCATCAGGATCGATATGTTGGCCTTCTGACGCTGCGCGGTCGCCACCAGCGTATCGACGTACTCTTCGAGGAAGCGACGGTTCTTGAGTCCGGTCATCGCGTCCTGCAGCGTCGATTCGCGCAGCGTATCCATCAGGCGCTTGGTTTCCAGCACCGGCGCGGCTTCCCTCAGGTAAGCGCTGATGTAGGGCGTGATGTCCTGCACGCGTTCCGTCTCCAACGGCGAAACCACGATCTGCACCACGCTGCCGACCACGCCGGACTGGATCACCGGCAGACAGACATGGCTGTAGCCCTCGAATTCCTTTTGCGGCTGGAACGCGTAGCAGATGCCGGGCGATTCGACGGCATCGATGACGTGTCCAGTGCGGCGCGCGCGGCAGGCTTCGGGGCGCACCAGGATCTGCGGATCGCACCATTTGCACTCCCCGCCGACCGCGCCGTCCACCACGATCGGGATGATCTGGCTCTTGTTGGTGGCCACTTCGTAGACCGAGAAATGATGAACGTCGAAATTATCCTCGATCACATTCGACAGGCGCTGGTAGATTTCATGCCTGGTTTCATCCTCTTCGATCGATTTCTTGAACTGCGCCGCGTTTTTCAGGGTTTCCACCATGTCGACGGTATTGGTCAGCAGGTTGCGGTCCTTGGTCGGCTTCTGACTGATGAGCAGCGCGACATTGCTGCCGATCGCATGCAAGCCTTTTTGCAAAAAGCCCATCAGCCGGTTCAAGTCTTCCGCGATCTGGCCGATCTCGTCATTGGTCTTGCGTTCTATGTTCACCGTAAAGTCGCCGTGCACCGCGCGCTGCACCGCGTACGCGACGTTGTCGGCGGTACCAACCAGCGGCCGCACCAGGCGCCGCAGGAACAGGTAGGCGATCAGCGAAAAGAACGCGAGCGCGGCCACGATCAGTGCCACTGTGGTCAACGCCATCTGCTTCAACGGGGAGATCGACATGGTCAGCGTTACCGCGCCGAGCACATTGCCTTCGCTCACCTTGTGGCATTGCAGACAATTGGGCGTGCCATGCGCGGTCGCCGTGAACGGGATGGTGCCGCGGTAAACCACGCTCATTCCTTCCTCGGTCAGTTCGTAGCGCGCCTTACCGTCTTTCAGCACCAGCTGTTCGATCTCGTCCGCCGGTTGTTCCCTGCTCAATCCTGCACCGAACTGGCTTTGAACGTTCTCGCCTCGCACCACGCGGGCCGACTGCAGGCCTTGCACCTCGGTCAGACGCTGCAGGAAATTTTCGCGCTTGCCGATGACGCCGTTGATCATCGAATCGGTCAGATGGGCGCGAACGATTTCCGCCGCAGTGCGCATGTGCTCACGTGACGAGGCGATGGAAAATTCGCGGAACGAATACAGGCTGATTGCGGTGACCACCACAAACATGCCGACAGCAAGGATGGAGAAAAAGGAGAAAATCTTCGAATTCAGTTTCATGGCGGGTCGTTTTTATAGTATTGATGATGCATGAATTGCAGAATCGGCAAGGCCGCCGCGGCCGCAAGGAATGCTTTGCGTCGTTGCCATAAAGCAAATTTCGAGCCAGACGAATTGTGCTGCCCGGCGCTTGCTGCCCTTCGACGGGAAGGCGCCATGATGTCCCGAACGAGCCTGGCGGCTCCCGAAAACAGGAAGCCATTCCAGCCACGGAGAAAATGCCAGAGATAGGTTTGCCGGCGTGGCGGATCAACGTCGGGCGGAGTGGAAGAAAGTCAGGGAGGGAAAAAAAACGCCCCCGCAGGGGCGCAAGCCATCGCTGCGGTGCAGCCAACAGGATGACGGAGGTACCAGCGGCGCAAATCCGTGGCGCCTCCCTGGCAGGTGTCGGATGTGGGTTGCCGCTCGCGCGGCAGCGAGGACGCTGCCGCACGGCGTATTCGAGGATTTACTGCACCAGCGGGCTTTCCGCTCCTTCCAGGGTCACGCCCTGGATGTCTGCCCGTCCCACCAGGATCCGCAGGTACTGATGCACGCCGCGTTGCCAAGCCTGCCGCGACAGCGTTTCGGCAATCTGCGCTTTCACCGCGTCGAAAGGCAGCAGCTTGCCCTCGATCCTGCGCAGTACTTGCACGATATGCAGGCCGAAACGGGTTTCCAGCAAACGGCTCGCCAGTTCGCCCTCTTCCAACCGGAACACGAATTTCTCGAATTCCGGCACGGTCTGGCCGCGCGTGAGCTGTCCCAGGCTGCCGCCAACTGCGCCGGACGGGCAGTTGGAATACTGTTTCGCCAGCTCCTCGAAGCGTTCGGGGTGCGCGCGCAGCGCGGCGAGCACGGCCTCCCCGGTTTCACGCAGCAGGTCGAGCGGCACGGTCGGCGTGACCTGGAACAGAATGTGGCGCGCTTCCACCATTTCACCGCTGGAAAACAGTTCCGGGCGATTGCGGTAGAAGGTGTCGCAGGCCGCCTCGTCGGCTTCCGGAACCCGCACTTCCCGGGCGAACAGCGCCTCGATGCGGGCATCGTCATCTTCTCCCGCCACCCCGAGGCGCTCCGCTTCCTGCAGCAGCAGCGTGCGCAGAACCAGCTCATGCACGGCTTCCTTCAACGGATTGCCCGCTTTCTGATGATGCGAAAGCTCGTGCTCGACGGCCTGGTCGGTGATCTCGACGCCATTGACGGAAATACCCATGATGCTGTCTCCTGTCGGATTGTTAGCGGGGACGAACCAGCTGGTAGGCGCGGCCGAGGTAGCTGACCGAGCCGAAGCCGCTCCACACGTGCACCAGGCGGGTGAACGGGAAGATCACGAACAGCGACATTCCCATGAACAGGTGCAGCTTGAACAGCAGCGGCGCCTCGTCGATGAATTGCGCCGCGTCGCTGCGGAAGGTCACGACATGCTGGGCCCAGCTCATGAACTGCACCATCAGGTGGCCGTCGGTATGCGATGCGGACAGGACGATCGAATACAGCCCGAGCGACAGCGTGGCCAGGATCCACAGCATCACGACCTTGTCCTTGATGGTCGTCACTGCGCGCAAGCGGTCGTTCGAGAAGCGACGAGCCAGCAGGATCAGCAAGCCGATCATGCACAGCGATCCCATCACGCCGCCGGCCGCCATCGCGAAAATCTGCTTGGTGCCATGTTCCACGCCCAGCGTATCCCAGACCCAGACCGGCGTAAGCAGGCCGACGGCATGGCCGAAGAACAGCCCGATGATGCCGACGTGGAACAGGATGCTGCCGGCGCGCAGGCTGCCGCGATGCAGCAGCTGGCTCGAGTCGGACTTCCACGTATATTGCTCGCGGTCGAAGCGGATCAGGCTGCCGAGCAGGAAGATCGCGAGCGCGATATACGGGTAGATCCCGAATGCGAATTGATGCAGGTAACTCATGTTGTCATCTCCTTTTCATGAATCCGGTCAACCGGCGCAGCCGGTAGTTCCAACCCCGGCGCGAGTTCCCCTGGGATGGAAATTGATCGGCTGCACGCCGCCGGCCGCCTTCCTGAGCAGCGGTTCGACGCCGTCCGCGCCCGGCCCGAAGGTTTCCAGCGCCTCGTCCATGTCGCGCACCGGCGGCTCGGACAGCTCCTCCGCGACCACCGGGCTGAGCGCCTGCAACACGTCGAACAGCGGCGCATACGGGCTGCCGTTGGCTGCCAGCTTGCGGCCGACATGCGCCAGCACATGCACCGCGTCGCCCAGCAGGCGTTCCGCTTCTTCCTGTTCCAGCTGCGACAGGAATTCCAGGAACAGCGGCACATAGTCCGGCAGGTCGTCGCCGGTCATCTGCAAGCCGTGCTTCTTGTACTCTTCCATCAGGTCCACCATCGCCTGGCCGCGATCGCGCGATTCGCCGTGGATGTGCTCGAACAGGTGCAGCGAGTGCGAGGGATTGCGGTCGAAGGTGAGGACGTAGTTTTCCTGCAGCGCGATCAGATCCTCGCGCTTCAGGTATTCGATCAGCGGCTGCAGCGACCCGGTCGAAACCGGCGCCTGCCGCAGGATCGCTTCGATCTCCGGCAGGCTGTCGATCAGGTCCTGCTCCGGGTAGAGCAGCAAGACGGATAGCGCTTGGTAGTGTTTCATCGTGGTTCCTCTGTTTCGCTTCCCTCTTCCGCGGGCGGAAGAGGGAGTTTTCGCGCTCCGGTCAAACGTTCTCGATCGACTTCTTCTTCCTCGACTTCGGCATGTCGACGAAGATCACCGATCCCTGCTTCTTCTTGCCGAACAGCGAAGCGTCGCTCACGCCGTCCGAGCAGCCGTTGCCGAAGCTGAATCCGCAGGAACCCTTCTCGTTGAAGCTGTCCTCCACCATCTCCTTGTGGCTGCTCGGGATCACGAATCGGTCTTCGTAGTTCGCGATGGCCATGATCTGGTACATGTCTTCCACCGTGGCCTGGTCGAGGCCGACCTGCTTCAGCACTTCCAGGTTTTCGACCTTGTCCACCGACTTGCCGCGCATGTAGGCGCGCATCGCCAGCATGCGGTCCAGCGCCTCCACCACCGGCGCTTCCTTGCCCGCGGTGAGCAGGTTGGCGAGGTACTTCACCGGGATGCGCAGGCTGCGCGTGTCCGGGATGATGCCGTTCATGCCCATCTTGCCGGACTCCGCGGCGGCCTGGATCGGCGACAGCGGCGGGATGTACCAGACCATCGGCAGCGTGCGGTATTCCGGATGCAGCGGGAAAGCGACCTTCCATTCCATCGCCATCTTGTACACCGGCGAGCGCTTCGCGGCGTCCAGCCAGGAATCGGGAATGCCCTGCTTGCGCGCTTCCTCGATCACCTTCGGGTCGTGCGGGTCCAGGAACAGGCCGAGCTGCGATTCGTACAGGTCCTGCTCGTCCGCGACGGACGCGGCGGCTTCGATCTGGTCGGCGTCGTACAGCATCACGCCCAGGTAGCGGATGCGGCCCACGCAGGTTTCCGAGCACACGGTCGGCTGGCCGGCTTCGATGCGCGGGAAGCAGAAGGTGCACTTCTCGGCCTTGCCGGAAGACCAGTTGTAGTAAATCTTCTTGTACGGGCAACCGGAGATGCACATGCGCCAGCCGCGGCACTTGTCCTGGTCGATCAGCACGATGCCGTCGTCTTCGCGCTTGTACACCGAGCCGGACGGGCAGGAGGCGACGCAGGCCGGGTTCAGGCAGTGCTCGCACAGGCGCGGCAGGTACATCATGAAGGTGTTCTCGAAGGTGCCGTACATTTCCTTCTGCACGCCTTCGAACAGCTTGTCCTTGCTACGCTTGGCGAACTCGCCGCCGAGGTCGTCTTCCCAGTTCGGGCCCCATTCGATCTTGTCCATCTTCTTGCCGGTGATGACGGAGATCGGGCGCGCGGTGGGCGGCGTTTCCGACAGCGGCGCGTTCTGCAGCCGCTCGTAGTCATAGGTGAACGGCTCGTAGTAGTCGTCGATCTCCGGCAGGTTCGGGTTGGCGAAGATGTTCGCCAGGATCTTCAGGCGGCTGCCCTGGCGCGGCTCGAGCTTGCCTTGCGCATTGCGCTTCCAGCCGCCGTTCCATTTATCCTGGTTTTCCCATTCCTTCGGATAACCGATGCCCGGCTTGGTCTCGACGTTGTTGAACCATGCATATTCGACGCCGTCGCGGCTGGTCCAGACGTTCTTGCAGGTGACCGAACAGGTATGGCAGCCGATACACTTGTCCAGGTTCAGCACCATGCCGATTTGCGCTCTGATTTTCATTTCTGCTCCTGTTTCTTAGACGGCGGGCTTCGCCTTCATTGCCAGCGCTGCTTCTTCCTCATGCCGGTGCGCGGCTGCCTTGCCATGCGGCGCGGCTTTCGCTTCCGGCTCCTCGGCGCGTGGCCCTTCCAGCCAGTCGATATTCTTCATCTTGCGCACCAGGACGAACTCGTCGCGGTTGGAGCCGACCGTGCCGTAGTAGTTGAAGCCGTACGACAGTTGCGCATAGCCGCCGATCATGTGGGTCGGCTTGGTCACCGCGCGCGTTACCGAGTTATGGATGCCGCCGCGCATGCCCGAGGTTTCGGCGCCAGGCACGTTCACGATCTTTTCCTGTGCGTGGTACATCAGCGTCATGCCCACCGGGACACGCTGGCTGACCACCGCGCGGGCGGTAAGCGTGCCGTTGACGTTGAAGACCTCGATCCAGTCGTTGTCGACGATGCCGGCCACCTTGGCATCCTCTTCCGACAGCCAGACGTGCGGGCCGCCGCGCGACAGCGTCAAGAGGCGCAGATTGTCCGAGTACGTCGAGTGGATGCCCCACTTCTGGTGCGGCGTGATCCAGTTCAGAGCGATTTCCTTGTTGCCGTTGGGGCGCTTGCCAAGGATGCCGGCGGTTGTCTTGGTATTGATCGCCGGCTTGTACACGCAGAAGCCTTCGCCGAACTGCCGCATCCACAGGTGGTCCTGGTAGAACTGCTGGCGACCGGTCAGGGTGCGCCAGGGAATCAGCTCGTGCACGTTGGTGTAGCCGGCGTTGTAGCTGACTTCCTCGGATTCGAGGCCCGACCAGGTCGGTGACGAGATGATCTTGCGCGGCTGCGCCTGCACGTCGCGGAAGCGGATGCTGTCGTGCTCGCGCGGGATCGCCAGGTGGGTATGGTCGCGGCCGGTGATCTTCGACAGCGCATCCCAGGCCTTCACCGCCACGTGGCCATTGGTTTCCGGCGCCAGCGTCAGGATCATCTCGGCGGCGTCGATCGCGGTTTCGAGGCGTGGCAGCCCCTTCGACACGCCCTCTTCCGTCACCACGCGGTTCAGGCCGCGCAGCACATCGACCTCATGCGCGGTTTTCCAGGCAATGCCCTTGCCGCCGTTGCCGACCTTTTCAAGCAAGGGGCCGATCGAGGTGAACTTCTTGTAGACGTCGCCGTAGTTGCGTTCCACCACCGTCATCGCCGGCATGGTCTTGCCGGGGATCGGTTCGCATTCGCCGGCGCGCCAATCCTTCGGATCGAACGGCTGACCGAGTTCGCCAGGGGTGTCGTGCATCAGCGGAGTCAGCACCAGGTCCTTCTGCGTGCCGAGGTATTCCCCGGCGATCTCCGAGAACTTCTTCGCGATGCCCTTGTAGATTTCCCAGTCGGACTTCGACTGCCACAGCGGCTGCACCGCTTCCGACAGCGGATGGATGAACGGGTGCATGTCGGACGTGTTCAGGTCGTCCTTCTCGTACCAGGTCGCCGTCGGCAGCACGATGTCGCCGTACAGGCAGGTGGTCGACATGCGGAAGTCGAGCACAACCAGCAAGTCGAGCTTGCCTTCCACGGCCGGGCGCACCTTCACGTGCTTGGGCTTGACGCAGCCTTCCTCGCCGTTCATCACCGCGTTCTGGGTGCCGAGCAGGTATTTCAGGAAGTATTCGTGTCCCTTGCCGGAGCTGCCCAGAATATTCGAGCGCCACACGAACATGTTGCGCGGGAAGTTGGCCGGATTGTCCGGGTCGTCGCACGACATGTTGAGCTGGCCGGACTTGAGGTTTTCAACGGCGTACTTGACCGGATCCAGCCCAGCCGCTTCCGCCGCCCGGGTGACTTCCAGCGGGTTGGTTTCGAGCTGCGGCGCGGACGGCAGCCAGCCGAGGCGCTCGGCCTTGGCGTTGAAGTCGATCATCGACATCTCGGCCATCTTGCCGTCAGCGGTCGGGCACAGGATCTCGGAGGTGTTCAGCTTTTCATGGCGCCACTGGCTGGTATGCGCGTAGAAGAACGAGGTGCCGTTCATCTGGCGCGACGGGCGGTGCCAGTCGAGGCCGAATGCGAGCGGCGTCCAGCCGGTCTGCGGGCGCAGCTTTTCCTGCCCCACGTAGTGCGCCCAGCCGCCGCCGGACTGGCCGATACAGCCGCACATCATCAGCATGTTGATGATGCCGCGGTAGGTCATGTCCATGTGATACCAGTGGTTCAGCGCGGCGCCCACGATCACCATGCTCTTGCCGCGCGTCTTGTCGGCATTGTCGGCGAATTCGCGCGCCACCGTGATCACGTCGGCGGCCTTGACGCCGGTATGCTTTTCCTGCCACTTCGGCGTGTACGGCAGGTCGTCCTCGTAGGACGAGGCGACGTTGCCGCCGCCCAGGCCGCGGTCGATGCCGTAGTTCGCCATCGACAAGTCGTACACCGTCGCCACCAGCGCGGTGGAACCGTCCGCCAGCGCCACCTTCTTCACCGGCACGTTGCGCAGCAACACATCGTCGGCATCGGCGCCGCCGAAATAGGAGAATCCGACCGGCTTGATCTCGTCATAGCTGTCGATCAGCGACAGCTTCGGATCGATCGCCTTGCCGTCGCCAGCCTTCAGTTCGAGATTCCACTTGCCGCGCTCGCCGCTTTCGCCCCAGCGGAAGCCGATGGAACCGGTCGGCGCAGCGATGTCGCCGGTCGCCTCGTCGATTACCAGCGTCTTCCATTCCGGATTGTTGGCTTCGTCGAGGTTGCTCGCGAGGTTGGAGGCGCGCAGGAAGTAGTCGGGAATCAGCTTGCCGTCCTTCTCCTTGAGCTGCACCAGCATCGGGAAGTCGGTGTACTGCTTGGCGTATTCGCGGAAGTAGGCGGATTTGTTATTCGCGTGGAATTCCTTCAGGATCACGTGGCCCATGGCCATCGCCAGCGCGGCGTCTGTGCCCTGTTTCGGCGCCAGCCAGATGTCGCCGAACTTGGCCATCTCGCCGAAGTCGGAAGATACTGCGACGGTCTTGGTGCCCTTGTAGCGCACTTCGGTGTAGAAGTGGGCGTCGGGGGTGCGCGTCATCGGGATGTTGGAGCCCCATACCATCAGGTAGGTGGAGTTGTACCAGTCGGCCGATTCCGGCACGTCGGTCTGCTCGCCCCACACCTGCGGGGAAGACGGCGGCAGGTCGCAATACCAGTCGTAGAACGAGAGCGGCACGCCGCCGATCAGGGACAGGTAGCGCGAGCCGGCGGCATAGCTGACCATCGACATCGCGGGAATCGGGGAAAACCCGATCACGCGGTCCGGGCCGAATTTCTTGACGGTGAAGGCGTTTGCCGCGGCGATGATCTCGTTGACCTCGTCCCAGGTGGCGCGCACGAATCCGCCCTGCCCGCGCACCTTCTTGTAGCGCGCCGCGCGCTCCGGGTTCTGGCTGATGTGTTCCCAGGCCTGGACCGGCGACATCATCACGCGCGCCTCGCGCCACATCTGCATCAGGCGGCCGCGCACCATCGGGTATTTCACGCGCTGCGCCGAATACACGTACCAGGAATAGCTGGCGCCGCGCGGGCAGCCGCGCGGCTCGTGGTTCGGCAGGTCCGGGCGGGTGCGCGGATAGTCGGTCTGCTGGGTTTCCCAGGTGATCAGGCCGTTCTTCACGTACACCTTCCAGCTGCAGGAGCCGGTACAGTTCACGCCGTGCGTCGAGCGCACGATCTTGTCGTGCTGCCAGCGCTGGCGATAGGCGTTTTCCCAGGTGCGGTCTTCCTTGACTACCGCGCCGTGACCGTTGGAAAAGGTTTCCTTCGACTTGCTGAAGAATTTCAGTCGGTCCAGAAAGTGACTCATGGTTTCTCCATACTTGCGCCCGCGAGGCGGGCGGCGTGTTTTCTACTTCTATGCAAGCAGTCTACGCAGCGATGTTGCACGTCGATATTCGCTGTAAGTCGGACTATTCCCAAAGTTTGGAACTAGTCCGGCTAGTTCTTAATAACTAGCAAGGCATGTCAGCGCCCTTGCGCGCGTAGAACCACCAGGTGATGGCGATGCAGCTCACATAAAATCCGATGAAAGCCCACAGCGCGGCGTCCGGGCTGCCGGTCATCGCGATCGAGGTGCCGTAGCTCTTCGGGATGAAGAACGCGCCGTAGGCGGCCACCGCCGATGTGAAGCCCAGCACGGCAGCGGCCTCCTTGTTCGCCTCCACCACGGCCTGAGCCTGCGCGGGGGCGCCCTTGCCGGCGGCTGCGCGCTGGCGCTCGGTCAGGAAGATCACCGGGATCATGCGGAAGGTCGACGCATTGCCGACGCCGGTACCGGCGAACAGCAGCATGAACATCCAGAAGAATCCGGAGAAGCTGCCGGTGCCGGCACCGTGCGGCAGGAAAGCGATCACTCCGACCACCGCCGCCACCATGACGATGAAGGTCCAGAGCGTCACCACCGCGCCGCCCAGCTTGTCGGAAATCCAGCCGCCCGCGACGCGCGCCAGGGCGCCGACCAGAGGGCCGAGGAAGGCGTATTGCAGCGGGTTCACATCAGGGAACAGGGTCTTGGTCAGCAGCGGGAAGCCTGCGGAGTATCCGATGAAGGAGCCGAAGGTGCCGACATACAGCCAGCACATCAGCCAGTTGTGCTTGCGCTTGAAGATCACCGCCTGCTCCGCGAAGGAAGCCTTGGCCGACGCAATGTCGTTCATGCCGAACCAGGCCGCGATGGTGGTCAGCGCGATGAAAGGCACCCAGATGAAGCCGGCGTTCTGCAGCCACATCTGCTTGGTCTCCGCCCCCTTGACCCAGGCTTGCGCATCGCCGCCCAGGCCGCCGAACACGCTTGCGGTGATCACCAGCGGCACCACGAACTGCACCGCCGACACGCCCAGGTTGCCGAGGCCGGCGTTCATCCCGAGCGCGTAGCCCTTCTGCGCCTTCGGGAAAAAGAAGCTGATGTTGGCCATCGAGGACGCGAAGTTGCCGCCGCCGAAGCCGCACAACAGCGCCAGGATCAGCATGGTCGGATAGCTGGTGTTCGGATCCTGCACGGCGAAGCCGATGCCGATCGCCGGAATCAGCAGCGACGCGGTGGAAATCGTGGTCCACTTGCGGCCGCCGAAGATCGGCACCATGAAGGAATAGAAAATACGCAGCGTCGCGCCCGACAGCCCGGGCAAGGCGGTCAGCCAGAACAACTGGTTGGTGCTGTACTTGAAGCCGATATTGGGCAGGTTGACCACCACCACGCTCCACACCATCCACACCGCGAACGCCAGCAGCAAGGCCGGGATCGAGATCCACAGGTTGCGGTTGGCGGTGCCCTTGCCCTTGGACAGCCAGAAATCGGAAACTTCGGGTTCCCAGTAGCTAATCACGTATTTGCTCACAATGCTCTCCTATTGATGTCGCGCGGGGCACTCGCCCCGCGCGCGGATGGGGTTGCTCAGGCCGCCTTCGCCAGCGGCGCCGCAGTAGCAGCCGCCTTGCGTCCCGGTTTGAACGAGTAGTGCATCCATACGAGCGACACGCACACCGTGCCGTACAACAGCATGAAGGCACTGGAACGCACGCCGGTGATATCCACCAGGGCGCCGAACATGATCGGCAGGATGAAGCCGCCCAGGCCGCCCGCCAGCCCGACCACGCCCGACACGGCCCCGATGTTGTGGCTGAAGTCGTCCGAAATGAACTTGAATACCGACGCCTTGCCGACCGCCATGGCGACGCCGACCACGAACAGCAGCACGGTGAACATCACGGGCGTGACGCCGATATGCATGGTCATGTCGCCCTTGACGGTCTTGACGACCATCGATGTCTGCGGATAAGACAGCAGGAAGAACGCAACCCAGCACACCCACATTACCCACCAGGTCACCTTGTAGGCGCCGTATTTATCGGAAATCCAGCCGCCCAGCGCGCGCAGCACGCCGCCCGGCAGCGAGAAGCAGGCAGCCAGGAGCGCGGCGAGCTTCATGTCGAAGCCGTATTCGGACACGTAGTACTTGGTCATCCACAGGGCCAGCGCCACGTATCCGCCGAACACCACCGAGTAGTACTGCGAGTAGCGCCATACGCGCGGGTCCTTCAACACCTTCAACTGCTCGGCGAAGGAAACGGAGGACGGCACCGTGTGCGATTTGTCGCTGTAGGAAAAGACCCAGAACAGCAGCGCGGTGACCAGCATCGCCACGGCGTAGACCTTGGGCAGCATCTCCCAGCCGAAGGCGGCGATGATGGCTGGCGCGACGAACTTGGTCAGCGCCGAACCCGAATTGCCGGCGCCGAACACGCCCATCGCCAGACCGCGCCGCTGCGGCTGGAACCATCGCGCCACGTAGGGCGTGCCGACCGAGAACGACCCGCCGGCCAGGCCGACGAACAGGCCGAGCACCAGGAAGTGCCAGAACTCGGTCGCATGGCTGATCATCCAGATCGGCACCACGGTGGAGAGCATCAGCAGGAACAGCACGATGCGCCCGCCGTATTTGTCGGTCCAGATCCCGAGCGGTACGCGGATCAGGGAGCCGGTCAGCACCGGCGTCGCCGCCAGCAGGCCGAACTGCGTTTCATTCAAGCCGAGCTTGGCCTTGATGGGAATCCCGAGCACCGCGAACATCATCCAGATCGCGAAACATATGGTGAACGCGAACGTGCTGCTGACGAGCACGGACATCTGCTTTCTTGCGCTTTGATCGGCCACGACATACCTCCCTTTGGACGAATGACCAGATGCAGCAAGGTTACGTCGCGGGCAGGGACAGCACTATTGGCCGGAGGGGTATTGCAGCAAAGGCAATCTGGCTAGGGCGTTCCATCGGAGGGACTAATCCGGCGGCGCCGGAATACGCCTAAAGAAGTAGGACGCCTGATCGGCTTGCGGTCAACGTGGGGCGCACGCAGCCCCGCCAACCGATCTAGCGGCTGGCACGCCGCGCGGCATTGCGCAGCCAGTCGACGAAGGCCGCGGGAAGCTGCTGCGCTTTCTGGACGATGGTGTAACGGCCGCCGCCGAACAGGTGCGGCAGGTAGCCGGCGCCTTCCCGGTCGACGGTAAAGCAGTAAGGCTCGATATGCTGTATCCGCGCTTCGATCAGCGCTTGCCGCGCGTCTTCCAGTCCGTAGGCGCCGGCATACACGTCGCAATCGTTCGGCCTGCCGTCCGAAAACAGCAGCAGCAGCCGGAAATCGACGGCCCTGCGCGCCAGCAGGGCGCAGGCATGGCGCACGGCGCCGCCCAGGCGCGTATAGTCTTCCGGCTCCAGCGCGGCGATGCGGCGCATCGCGTCGGCGTTCCAAGGCTGGTCGAACTCCTTGATGAGCCGCACCTGGATGCCTTCCCTGCCCTCGCCCGAGAAGCTGAGCACCGCGAATTCCGCGCCCGCCGCCTGCAGCGCGCACGCGGCCACCAGTGCCGCCTCCTTCGCAATGTCAATCACGCGCCGTCCTTCCGCGACCCAGGCATCGGTCGATGCGCTGGCATCGACGAGCAGCAGCAGCCCGATGCGGCGCGGCGCGCGTCGGTGCTGCAGGTAGACCGCGCCCGCGGGCGAGCCGCCCGCCCGCCGCACGCAGCGTTCATCCACCACGGCGTCGCAATCGATATCGTCGCCTTCCGGGCAGCGCCGCAGAATCTGCCGGTGCGGGCGAATGAGCCCGAGCCGGCGGCGCAGCGCGCGCAGGGTTCCCGCATGGCGCCGCAACGCTTCGTCCACCCACGCGCGCGAACCGGCTGCGGCGCCCGCCACCTGCACGATGGCCGGGTGCGCGCCATACGCACCGCTGCGGCAGTCCCATTCAGGGTAGGCGTACCAGCCGTTCGACAAGGGGCTTTGTTCCGCCTGCTCCAGGCGCGGCGGCGGATCGTCGCTGCACATCACGTCTGCCGCCGGCCCCGGCGTGGTCACCAGGCGCGCCGACTCCAGCTCCGCCAGCGACTGCGCCGCGCCCTCGATGTCGCCGTCGAAGCTGCGATCCTGTGGCCGGTTCAGCCCGAGGGGATCCTCGGCGTGCTCCTGCGGTTCGGATGTCTGCACCATCCATGCTCCCGGCTGCGCGTCATCCTCGCCGGCATCGCTGCTCCGGACGCGCGGCCTGCGCGCCAGGCTTGCGCGGCGAGGCGGCCGCCCGCACGGCATCGCCTGTGCGTCCGTCGGCAACCGCACCGGCATGGATTCGGGCGGCAGTAAGCGTCCGGTCACCAGGTCCGCCAGCCATTGGCGATATCGCTCGCGCGGCGCTTCCCGCTGGAGCATATGCGCGTTCTCTGTCGCCCACTCCAGCGCCGCCTCGGGCGATCCGGCAAGCGGGATCGCCTGCGCATCCCGCAACACGCCGCGATACAAGGTCAGCACCTCGGAATACAGGCGGCCCGCCGGGCGCGGGCGCTCCGCCATGTCTTCGCAGCGAGCGTACAGCGCGTCGAGCGCACGCGCCCACCCGGGCAACAGCCGGCGCAAGGCGCGGCCGGCGGCTGCCGCTTCGGCCAGCAGGAACATGTCGGCCGCCAGCGGAGAGCCGCAGAGCGCATAGCAGGCAGCGCTGCCGCGCACCACCCGCAATGCCTGCAGCAGCCCGAGCAGCGCATAGTCATTGGCGACGAAGGCGTCGCCGGCGGTGGGCAGCGCTGGCGGGAGATAGATCGCGCTTCCGTCGTTGGCGGGCAAGGCCGCTGGCGCTCGCCGGACCTCGCGCCGGATGAGACGCATCGGCCACGAAGCAGGCGCTGGCGGCTGCGCATTGCGCACGTCCAGCCGTACCCCCAACACCGCCTCCACCAGCAGCGCAACGCGCAGGCGGTTGTCCTCCAGCAGCATCTGCGGCGCGCCTTCGCCCTGCGCCGGGCGCCAGCGGCGCCACAGTCCATGCGCAGCGACCGAGGCATGCCTCGCCGTATCGATCAGGAATTCCTCGGCTTCCGGCATCAGTGGAAATGCCCGGAAATGAGGTCGCGTATCGCCGCAATCAGGGTGGGATCGTCGGTCAGCGGCCCCGCAATCGCTACCTCGCACGCCTTGCGCTCCGGGATGCCGGTCGCGATCAGGCGCGCGGCGGCCACCAGCACCCGCGTGCTCGGCGCTTCCGCCAAACCGCGGTCGCGCAGCGGGCGGATGCGCCCCGCCAGCGCCACCAGCGCGACCGCGCAGGCCCGGTCGACGCCGCCCTCGGCGGCCACGATCTCCACTTCGCGCGCGCTGTCGGGAAAATCGAATTCGAGCGCGACGAAGCGCTGGCGCGTGCTCGGCTTGAGGTCCTTCAACGCATGCTGATAGGACGGGTTGTACGAAATCACGAGCTGAAAGCCGGGCGCGGCGGCGATGACTTCCCCGGTCTTGTCGAGCGACAGCATGCGCCGATGGTCGCTCAGCGGATGGATGGCCACGGTGGTGTCTGGCCGCGCCTCGACCACCTCGTCCAAATACAGGATTGCGCCGCGGCGCACCGCCTGCGTCACGGGCCCGTCCTGCCATACCGTTTCGTCGCCCCGGATCAGGAACCGCCCCAGCAGGTCGTTGGCGGTCAGGTCGTCATGGCAGGCGACGCTGACCATGGGCCGCCCGAGGCGCCACGCCATGTGCTCGACGAACCGGGTCTTGCCGCAGCCGGTCGGCCCCTTCAGCATGACCGGCAGCCCCTGCCGGTGACATTGCGCGAAGATCTCGATCTCGTCTGCCTGCGGCAGGTAGAACGGCTCGCCGTCGAAACGCTCCTGCAGTGCCTGCATCGCATCTCCCTCAGGCGGACTGCGCGCCCAGCGGCTCGGCGCTTGCGCCTTCGGCCGTGACCTCGAAGCGCGGCCGATAACGGAAGAAATCCCAGATGAACAGGAACACGCCGATCGCGAACAGCGACGCGGCCGCCAGCAGCATCAGGAAGTGAACCTGGATCTTGAGCTGGGTTTCGAGGAAGCCCAGGCCGAGGATGCGTTCGAGGTAGACCTGGCCGATGCCGGCCGTGGCGAACGAGATCGTCATGCCGAACATGCCGGCCAGCTGCAGCCAGAACGACCAGTAGCCGATCGGGCTGCCGCTGCTTTCCGGCCCGCCCTGCCGCGGCTGCCCGGAAAGCAGGTAGGGCCGCGCATAGGAAATCATGGCCATCACGATCATCGCGTAGGCGCCGTAGAACGCGGCATGGCCGTGCATCGCGGTGACCAGCGTGCCGTGAGTCCACTTGTTCACGCCCGGCCAGGTATGCGCCAGGCCGAGCAGCCCGGCGCCGAACATGGTGTACACCGCGCTGCCGATGGTCCAGTGGATCGCCAGCGTGTTCGGATGCGCCAGTCCGGAGCGGCGCATCGCGTTGTACGCATAGATCGCCATCGCCACCAGCGGCGCCGGCTCCAGCGCGCTGAAAAAGCCGCCGATCGTCAGCCAGTAATGCGGCACGCCGACCCAGTAATAGTGGTGCGCGGTGCCCAGCACGCCGGAGATGAACACCAGTCCGACGATCACGTACAGCCACTTTTCCATGACTTCGCGGTCGGCGCCGGACAGGCGGATCAGCAGGTAGGCCAGCATGCTGCCCTGGATCATTTCCCACACCCCTTCGACCCACAGGTGCACGGTCCACCAGCGGTAGAAGGTGGCCACCGTGTAATTCTTGAACGGGATCAGCGCGGGCAGATACAGCACCGCCGACATGCCGAGCCCGATCAGCAGCACCCACTCGGTGGTGGTCGCCTTGCGCCCCGACTGCCGGATCGTCATGAAGACGTTGTAGAGGAACATCAGCATCACGATCACGATCACGATCTTGCTCGGCAGCGGCTGTTCCAGCAGCTTGGTGCCGGCACCGTAGCGGAACAGGTAGCCGATAACGGTGGCCACGCCCATCACCACCCACAGCGCAAGCTGTGCATACGCCAGCTTCACGCTGTACAGTTCGGTGCGCGACTCTTCAGGGATGATCCAGTAGGTGCCGCCCATGAAGCCGGTCAGCACCCACACGATCAGGAGATTGGTATGGATCACCTTGGTGACGTCGAACGGCAGCAGGTTGAGCAGCGGGTCCGGTCCCAGGTACTTGGTGGCGGACAGCAGGCCGAACGCGATCTGCAGCCCGAACAGCGCCATCGCGACGGCGAAGTACCAGTAGGCGACCGCTTGCGAACGGTATCTCATGCTCGGCTCCTTTGAGGGTGTTGTGAACTATGGAAGGGGGCGCGCAGCCCCGAGAACCGGCCGAATGCCAGGCGCAGCGACGCGGCATGGTGGTGCCACGGCAAGGAGTTGCAACACCGCAGGCGGCCGGTTCTCGGGGCTGCCCTTCTCGCCCGAACGCGCTCCCTTCCATAGCTCATAACGCCCTCACTTCAGGGTTACCAGGTAGGCGACCAGGTGATCGATCTGCTGCGGCGTCAGCTCCTTGCTGAAGTTGTCCGGCATGAAGGAGCGTCCGCCGGCCGAATAGGTCGGCCCCGGCACCAGGTGCGCGCTGGGGGCGACGATCGACTCGTGGATGTATTGCGCGGCATCCTTGGCCTTGCCCTTGTAGGAGGGATCGGCGACGGTCTGCGCGGCGCGCGTGCCGATGCCGGCCAGGCTCGGCCCGGCGAGGTTGACGCCGGGCGAGATCGAGTGACACGCGGAGCACGCCGGCGGCGTGGCGTTGAACAGCGCCTGCCCCTGCGCCACCGGATCGGAAGACGGCGCGGCGGTCTGCATCGATTTCGACGCCTGCGCGGTCTGCTCCATGTTGGTTCCAGGAATCGCCGCCCCCGATACCAGGATACGGCGCGGCGGCCAGCCCTGGGTATCGATATGCCCGATCCAGTCGAGGAACACCACCAGGTCGTCGATCTGCTGGTCGCTCAGGTTCTGCTTGGGCATGACGCGGCGCACCTTCTGCTCGTCGTAGAACTGCGATGGATCGTGCAGGAAAGCCTTCAGGTATTGCGGTCCGCGCTGCAGCGCGATCTTGGTCAAGTCCGGCGCGTAATAGGCGCCCTCGCCCAACAGCGTGTGGCAATTGGTGCAATTGAACTTATGCCAGACATCCTTGCCCCTCAGAACCTGAGGTGTCATCTTGTCTTCATGCGTCAGATCGGGAAATTTGCGGTGGCTGTCTATCGTCATTCCCAAAAATGCAATTGTTACCAAAGCTGTTGAAACTATTGCAAACATCCGGGCTTGGCTGCGGGTCATCGCACACCCTCCTCATAGCTGAAATATGGAGCAGGCATCACACGCCAATGCCCGACCAGTAGCGCATGGCTGACCAGGCGGCGTACAGGATGCCCGCCACCATTCCCGCCTCTGCGACGTAGGCCAATACTTTCAGAGCCAGATAGACAGCGCCGGCCGCGGCCGGCTCGTTGGGAGTCGCCATGGAGAGTCCTTTCGTCTTGTTGTTCGTGGCAACCCGGCTTGTGCAAAAAGCGCTCCAGTGGACGTGCGGCAGCGCCCGGCCCTGCGGCTTCTCGGTGGAACGCAATTTGCAAAAACACCGCCCACCCGAGGCGGAATCGCCCGCGGCAACGGGGAACGGGATAAATCCGGCGTTCTCCCGTGTTCAACCATAACTCTGGAGGCGACAGAATGATGCGAGACGCGCGAGCAGCCGTTCCCACCTTGCGACCGGCGGCACTGGCCATTGCCGCTGCGGTAGTGTTATTACCGGCATGCAAACATCCGCCGCCCGCGCAAACAGCGATCGCCGTGCCGGCTAGCGCCGCAGTCCCCGCTCCCGCCGCCGCCGCGGCAACCGACCGTTACGATCCGGCGCGCATGCAGTTCGGCGGCCCGCCGTCGACCACCACCAACGAGCGCCATACCGGACCGTTCGCGGCCGGCAGCGCGGTCAGCATCGGCCCGGTGGTCAAGCCGCTGGTGCCCGATCAGGTCAAGGAAGTGCGACTCGATACCACGCACAAGATCATCGAAATCGCGCCCGGCGTAAAATTCAGCGCATGGACCTTCGGCGACACGGTGCCGGGCCCGGTGGTGCGGGCGCGCGTAGGTGACCGGATCAAGTTTTCCATGACCAACCGTTCCGACGAGGCGGTGCCCGGCGTGCGCGTGACGGCCGCGCCGATGATGCACTCAATGGATTTCCACTCGGCGATGGTATCGCCGCAGGATAAATATCATTCGATCGCGCCGGGGCAGACCATCAACTTCGAATTCACGGCGAACTATCCGGGTGTGTACATGTACCACTGCGGCACGCCGATGGTGCTGGAACACATCGCCTCCGGCATGTACGGCATGATGATCGTCGAACCGCGCGAAGGCTATCCGACCAAGGCCGACCGCGAATACGCGATCGTGCAGAGCGAGTTCTACACCAAGCCCGACCCCGATAAGCACAAGGTCGACGGCACGCCGCTGTATGTTCTGGATGGCGACCGGGTGCGCGCCAAGGCGCCGACCTATACCGTCTTCAACGGCCGCTACAACGGCTTCGTCGACAATCCGCTGCCGGCCAAGCCGGGCGAGCGGGTGCGGCTGTTCGTGCTCAACGTGGGCCCCTCCAACACGTCCAGTTTCCACGTGGTGGGCACCATCTTCGACCGTGTCTGGATCGAGGGCAATCCGGACAACCAGTTCCGCGGCATGCAGACCGTGCTGCTCGGATCGTCCAACAGCGCGATCACGGAATTCATCGTGCCCGAAGCCGGCAGCTACGTCATGGTCGACCACCATTTCGCCAACGCCTCGCAGGGCGCGATCGGCCTGATCGCCGCCGGCGGCAAGGCGGAAGGCCCGGCCGCGCACGACAACGAGCACCACAACATCCCCGCCACCTCCGTGCCAACCGATCCGGTGGCCGTCAAGGGCAAGCTCGACTTCGAATCGAAGTGCCTGGCCTGCCACTCGATCGGCGGCGGCCCGAAGCTCGGCCCGGACCTGTACGGCGTGAGCAAGCGGCGCAGCGAAGCCTGGCTGAGACGCTGGCTGAAATCGCCCGAGCAGATGTTGCAAAGCGACTCGCAGGCCAAGGAAATGCTGGCGAAATGGAAGGTGCCGATGCCCAACCAGAACCTGGGCGACCAGGAGATCGCCCAGTACATCGCCTATTTCAAGTGGGCCGACCAGAACCTGCAGCCACAGGGCAGGACGCAGCCGCAGCCCGCCGCGCCGGGAACCGCGCTGCCGCCGTCGCAGACGCGTTCGGCCACGCCCATGCCGCCGCCGGGCAGAGACCAATGAGAACGCTCGCCAATGCGTTGGGTCCGCTGTGTCTCGTCGCGGCGCTGGCGGGCACAGGTCCCGCTGGCGCCTGCGGCGTCTGCATCGATGACAAGGTCGCAGCCGTCTATGACCATGAGCAGGTGACGCGGGCCTTGAACAAGGGACGGGTGGTGGTGGTCTGCGAGCTGTCCGGGGCGCAGGAAGCCGGACAGCTCGCGCAACAGGCCGGGCGGGCGGCGCAGGGCTTGTCCGGCGTCGAGGCGGGCAGCGTGCGCGCCTCGCGGGAGTTGCCGGTGCTGTCGTTCGTACTCGATCCCGCGGCGCAGGCGCCGGAAACGGCGGTCGACGGCTTGCGCCAGCGCCTGCTGCGGCAAGGCATCACGCCAAGCTTATTGAAGGTGCTGCGGGCGCAACCGGCGCCGGAAAGGAGCGGCACCTGAACTGCCCGGCGCCAGTCTCGGCGGAGCTATCTCAGAACATCCCCTGGCTGCCCGGATAGTCGAGCTGCAGCCGGCGGTGCAGCGAACGCGCCGCCAGCAGCGCATCGCGCAGGAACCAGCGGTCGGAGCGGTCGAGCTCGCGCGGATCGAGGTGGTTGTGCATTTCCAGTCCGAGCCGATAGCTGCGCTGCTGGATCTTCAGCCGCAGCATCTGTACGAAATAAAATGCCCTGATCCATCTTTCGGCATCGTTCGGATGCAGCCGGTGCGTGTTGACCGCCTGCCGGAAGCGTTCGGCGGTATTGCTGGCATGGCTGCCGCTGGCGAGCCCGTAGATGCGCGCGGCGTCAACGAACAAGGTGGCCACGCCGACCTTCAGGTCGATGGTGCCCGGGTACTTTCCGTGCTTGTCGACGACGAACCGGTTGAACAGGCCGAGCGGAATTTCGCGCTTCATCGCGTTGGCCGCCATCTGGAACTGGAAGCGCGGGTTGGCCGCCGCTTCCCGTGCCAGCCAGTCGCCCAGCTCCCCGGCCAGCTCCGTGGCGCCATGCAATGGACGCAGGTCGAAGAAGATGCTCGCATTGAGCAAGGCTTGCGGATCGCCCTCGATGATCCAGTTGCGGAAACGCTCCTTCCACTCGGACAGGCTCAGGCACCATTGCGGATTGCTCGCCATGACCTCGCCGGTGCAGAGCGGGAAACCGCATGCATCCAGCGCGGCGTTGATGCGTTGCGCGAGCGGCAGCATTTTCGCGCGCAAGGCATCGGAGTCCGTATCGCCGGCGAAGATGATGCCGTTGTCCTGGTCGCTCGACAAGGTCTGTTCCTGCCGCCCTTCGCTGCCGAGCGATATCCAGCACCAGCGCACGCCGTCCATTCCGGTTCCGGCGCTGACGACCTCGACCACGCGCCGCGTCAGCATATCGTTGAGCACGGAAATGAACAGGGTCATCGCGCGCGCGGCCTGCGTCTGGTCAACCAGGCGATGCACCAGCTCCTGGCTCCGCCGTGCCGCCAGCAGCAGTCCGGCCTCGTCGTCCGCGGCGGCCACGGCGCGCTGCACCTGCCGCAGCTCCGCTTCGAATTGCGCGGCCGGGATTCCCTCCGGCAGGGAGATCCGGTCGAGGTCCGGCGAGATGGTATCGGTCATGGCGCGCGTCGTTCAGTAGCGGATGCGGGCATAGGCGGTCTGCTGCGCGGCGTCTAGCGCTTGCCGCAGAGTGACGATGCCCTTTTCCGCCAGCAGCGGAATCATCTTGAGGAACACTTCGGCGGTAACGGAAGCATCGCCCAGCGCGGTGTGGCGCCCGACGATATCGACGCCGAAGCGGCGGGCGAGCGCTTCCAGCGTATGCTGCTCCTGGTTCGGATGAACCACCTGCGACAGCAGCAGCGTGTCGAGCACCGGCTGGCTGAAGCGCACTCCCGTCTGCGCCTCCTTCATCTGCAGGAACTTCATGTCGAAGGCCGCATTGTGCCCCACCAGCACGGTATCCTCGGCAAAGCGGTGAAACTGCGGCAGCACTTCGGCTATCCGCGGCCGGCCTTTGAGCATGGCGTCGGTGATGCCGTGGATGGCGGTCGATTCCGGCCGCAGGAACTGCCCCGGCTGCACCAGCTGGTCGAAGCTTTCCTGCTCCAGCATGCGCCCGTTCACGATGCGCACCGCGCCGATCGATATGATCTCGTCGCCGTCGGCGGGATGCAGTCCGGTCGTCTCGGTATCGAATACGGTGTAGTGCAGCGCGGTCAGCGGCCGTTCTTCCAGGGCGGCATCCTGGCCGGACTGGCGGAAAAGGTCGAAGTCGTAGAACTCGGGCCGCCCCGGCGGCAGCACGCCGATATCCACCGGAGCGCGCCGCTCCGCCAGCGGCAGCAGAATTCGGAAGTACGACATCGAGCCCGCCGGATCGAACTGATACACCACCTCGCCGCCGTGCGAGGCAACCACCGACGACAGCGTCACGTCAGACTGGCCGACGCTCAGCTGCAGCGATTCGTTTTCCCACGAACGCAGGGTATCGGCCGACAACGGCTCGCCGCTCCAGCCCAGCTCCAGATGAGCCAGGCGCCCCACCCGCCGCAAGCCGATGCGCAATTGCGCAACCGCCTTCTCATGCGTCAGGCGATGCGCCAGGTAGGTCAGCGTATGCGCGAGCGCATAGCTGTCGACCTGCAGCCACAGCGCTCCTTCATCGCCGCCCGCGCGGGCATCGTCGTCGAGCACGGCATTGTCAAGCCGGCGCAGCAGCAGCGCCAGCAGGTCATCGCCGCGCATCTCTTCCAGCCGCCACTGGCCGCCGTGATCCCCCGCACGCTGCCGGTCCGCATCCTCGATCTGCCGCGTCAGGCGCTGCGACTCGTGGTCGATGATGCCGATGAATTGCTGGCGCTTGTACTCGCTCAGTTCCGGGAAATCCTGCATGATCTCCACCGAGGCGCGGATATTGGCCAGCATGTCGCGCGTTTCGTGCGTCAGCAGCTGTTGCAGACGTTCGTGCCGGATTTCCGCCTCGACCTTTCGGGTGATGTCGTCGAGCGTCAGGACGAACCCGTTCATGGTCCGCTCGTTGTCGACGACCGGCGCCATGTGGGCCCGCACGATGATCCGGCCTTCGTTCAGGCTGGTCACGAATACCGAAAGCGGGCCGGTGCCCTCTTCCGGGTGCTGCAGCTGGTACTGGACCTGTTCCAGCGCGTGGACGATCAGGCCGCGCTCGAGCAGGCCGAACACGGAGCGCCCGAGCCCGACCGGCGCGGCTCTGGCCGCGCCGCCCTGCGCCACCTCGAACAGTTTTCTGGCGCGGGAGTTGCAGAGCAGGATGCGGCCTTCGAGGTTGCACACCAATACCCCCTGCGCCAGTTCCGACATCAGCGCGGCGAGCCGGTTGCGCTCCTCTGCCAGCGCCGCGTTGGCCGCTTCGATTTTCGCCTGCACGTCGTCGTGCAGCCGCTGGTGCGACGTAGCCAGCGTGTTGAGTTTCGCGCCGAGCTCCCGCACCTCGCGCGCTCCCGTCGGCGCGATCCGGTAGCCGGGATTGCTCATCAATAGCACGGCTTCTTCCGCCATGCGCGCCATCGGCGCCAGGTAGCGCCCGATCAGGGCTTTCAGCGCCCACGCCTGCGCGCTCACCAGCAGCAGCGCCAGCAACAGCATCGGCACAGCCCGCTGCAGCAGCAGTTGTTCGAACAGCTCGCGCTGCGCCGCGTCGCGATCGGCCACGATGACGAAGAAAAAACCGCCGACGATGGCCAGCTGCGACGCGAACATCAGCGCCAGCAGCAGCCAGAAACGGTATTTGAAAAATATCCTGCGTATCATGTGTTTGCCGCCAGCAGCTCGCCCACCGTGGCCATCAGCTGCCGGGTGGAGAATGGCTTGGTCATGTACGCGTCGGCGCCGAGCGCCAGCCCCTTGCTGACATCGACGTCACGCGCCTTGGCCGACAGCATCAGGATTCTCACCGGGTTCCAGTCGCTTCTTTCCCGGATCTTGCGGCACACCTCGTAGCCATCCATCGCCGGCATCACCACATCCAGCAGCACTAGGTCGGGCCGGAACGTTTCCATCCGTTGCAGGGCTTGCTCTCCGTCGTGCGCGAGCGCGACCTCATAACCGCGCTGCTGCATGAGGAATTCGAGCGATATGACGATATTCGGTTCGTCGTCGACAATCAGTATTTTCCTGGCCATCCAATATGTCTCCGCTTGCGGCGACCGGCGCGGGCAAAAACCGCGCTCCATAAGCAAACCCCGGGAACGGCGTCCCGGGGCTCGCGGTCCGCCTTGTCGGGCGGCCGTGCCGGCGCAAGCCGGCTGCATCAGCAGCAGTTGTGTCAGTGGCCGGACGCGGCGGCCGCGCCGATACCGGTTTCGGAACGCACTTTCTGCGCCGGGTAGCCGGCGCGGTCGGCACGGGCACGCTCGCTGTTGTCGAGGATCGAGAACAGCCAGATGCCGATGAAGCCGACGGCCATCGAGAACAGTGCCGGCGAAGTGTACGGGAAGATCGCTTCCTTGTAGCCGAACACGTCGACCCACACCGACTTCGAGATCACCGTGAGAACGACTGCGGTGATCAGCCCGAGGAAGCCGCCGATGGTGGCGCCGCGGGTGGTGCAGTCCTTCCACAGCACCGACATGAACAATACCGGGAAGTTGGCCGACGCCGCGATTGCGAATGCCAGCGACACCATGAACGCGATGTTCTGCTTCTCGAACACGATGCCCAGCACGACCGCGATGATACCCAGCACGACGGTGGTCATGCGCGACACGCGCAGTTCGCTGGCGCTGCTTGCCTGCCCCTTCTTGATCACGGTCGCGTACAAGTCATGCGATACCGCCGATGCGCCCGACAGCGTCAGTCCGGCCACCACGGCGAGAATCGTCGCGAACGCCACCGCCGAAATGAAGCCGAGGAAGACGTTGCCACCAACGGCCTTGGCCAAATGGATAGCGGCCATGTTGGTGCCGCCCAGCAGCTTGCCGGCCGCGTCCTTGAACTCGGGATTGGTGCTGACCATGACGATTGCGCCAAAACCGATGATGAAGGTCAGGATGTAGAAGTAGGCGATCCAGGTGGTTGCCCAGAACACGGACTTGCGTGCCTCCTTTGCGCTCGGGACGGTAAAGAAGCGCATCAGGATATGCGGCAGGCCGGCGGTGCCGAACATGAGCGCCATGCCGAACGAGATAGCGGAAATCGGGTCCTTGATGAAAGTGCCGGGGCCCATGATCTCGTTTTTCTTCGTGTGCACTTCAACCGACTTGGCAAACAACGCTTCCGGGCTGAAGTTGAACTGCGCCATCACGACGAAGGCCATGAAGGTTGCGCCGCCCAGCAGCATGATGGCCTTGATGATCTGCACCCAGGTGGTGGCGGTCATGCCGCCGAACAGCACGTACACCATCATCAGCGTGCCGACGATGACCACCGCGATCCAGTATTCGAGGCCAAACAGCAGCTTGATCAGCTGGCCGGCGCCGACCATCTGCGCAATCAGGTAGAACGCCACGACGACCAGCGTACCCGAGGCCGCGAATGCACGGATCGGCGTCTGCTGGAAGCGGTAGGCCGCCACGTCGGCAAAGGTGAAGCGCCCCAGATTGCGCAGGCGCTCGGCCATCAGGAAGGTGATCACCGGCCAGCCGACCAGGAAGCCGATCGAATAGATCAGGCCGTCGTAGCCGTTGGAGAACACGGCGGCCGAAATACCGAGGAAGGATGCGGCCGACATGTAGTCGCCGGCAATCGCCAGGCCGTTCTGGAAGCCGGTGATGCCGCCGCCCGCGGTATAGAAGTCGGCAGCCGACTTGGTCTTCGCGGCGGCCCACTTGGTGATGAAGAGCGTGAAGATCACGAACACGCCGAACATACCGATGGCGGTCCAGTTGGTGGCCTGCTTTTCAGCCTGGCCGAGGTCGGCGCCGGCCGCATAAGCGGCGCCGGCGGCGGCAAACAATGCCAGGGAAGCCAATACTCGATTCATCTTCTGCATTACAGCACCTCTTTGCGAATGGCGGCGGTCATCTCGTCGAACTCGCTGTTAGCGCGCCGAACGTAAATACCCGTGATCACGACAGTAAACACAATGACGAACAGGCCAACCGGCATGCCCCAGGTCATGACGCCGCCGCCCATCTTCGCGGCCAGCAGCTCCTTTTTGAAGGCAATCAGCAAAATGAAGCCGTAGTACACGACCATCATGATTGCGGTGAGCGTCCATCCATATGACGAACGAGTCGTTACCAGCCTCTGGTAAGTCGGGTTCGACTGGATTTTTTGAACAATGTCGTCTTCCATCTGCACATCTCCTAGTCTCTGTTGGAATATTTTCTTGCAGTTTTGTGCAGCATATTCGGATTGGCTTACGGTTCGCTTACCAAAAACGCGCGACACAAAAAATTGGCTGCGACCGGGAAACGGTGCTAAAGAGACGTGACAAGAGGAATTGCACCTATGGAAGTACTGCATGCCGATCTTTCCCGTCCAGGCGGGCATTCATCGGCGGAAGCGGTATGTAATCCCCGGCGAGCCGATTGCCGGGGAAAAAGGCACGCAAGGAACAGGGGTTCAGTTGCCTGAAAGGAGATCAACCGGGTTGCGATGCGCCGGCAAGGCGCTCGCGCATGGCCGGCGTCATGTCGACATTGTGCTCGGCGTCGATCAGCATCACTTCTTGCAACCCGAGATGCTGCGCCATTTCCTTCCAGCGTGCCGGTCCGGCGACGAACAGCGGCTTGGAGTTACCGTCCGAACGCAGGCCGACGTCCTTGCCGCCGGATGTGATGATGGTCACCGACGCAACGACATCGGTGGTCTGTCCGGTGCGCGGATCGATGATATGCGGATGGCGCTTTCCATCCTTCATGAAATAGCGCTGGTAATCGCCGCTGGTGCCGACCGCCTCGTTGTTCGCCAGCGCGATGGTGGCTACGGTGCCTTCCGAGCGCGGATCACGGATGCCGACGCGCCATGGGCGATCGCCGGGCCGTCCGATCGCGATGATATTGCCGCCGACATTGACCAGCGCAGCTTTCACGTGCGCGTCGCGCAGGATGCGCGCGGCGCGATCCAGCGCATAGCCTTTGGCGTAGCCGCCGAGGTCCAGCATGACCGCCTTGTTCCGGCTTGAAATCCGTGTGCCGTCAAACACCAGGTCAGTCATGCGCGGGTTGGCGTCGACCCAGCGCCTGATCTCGTCCTGGCTCGGACCGTGCTCGGTGATGTCGCTGCTCTGGAATCCCCACAGGCGGATCAGGTGGCCGATCGCCGGGTTGAAAAGGTTCTGCGATTGTTCCGCCAGCTCGGTCGCCGATTTCAGCAGCGTGACCATTTCCTCGTCGGCCTGGAACGTCTCGCCGCGCGCGATGGCATCGTTCAGCGCGGTAAGCTGGCTCGGCTGCCAGGCGTGGAACTTGTGGTGCAGCCGGTCGAATTCCTTCAGTACTTCGGTACCCAGTTCATGCGCGCGCTGCTCCGACTCGCCGTAGACGCTGACCTCTACCTGCGTGCCGAACACATGTCCCTGGGTGCGGTAAACCGCATCATTGCGGCCGCAGCCCAACAACAACAGCGTCAGCAGCGCTGCCGCCAGCCATGATCCCGCCTTACGCATGCCCGCAAACTCCGTACATCCATTTTTGCAATAAAAAACGCCGGCCGCGCTGGTGATGAGCGACGGCCGGCGCATGACGTGCTATCAGCTGGCCTTGCTGACCATGTAGTCGATCGCTGCCTTGACTTCTTCGTCCTTCAGCGCGGCGTTGCCCCCCTTCGGCGGCATCATCTTGAAGCCGTTGAGAGCGTGGGTGTACAGCGTGTCCTTGCCCTGCGCGATGCGCGGGCCCCAGGCTGCCTTGTCGCCGAACTTCGGCGCGCCCAGCACGCCTGCGCCGTGGCAGGACACGCAGTTTGCGTTGAAGACCTTCTCGCCCAGCGCGAGGTCGCCGCCGCCGGCCGACGCGCTGGCTGCGGGCGCACCCGAGGCTGCCGGTGCCGATGCGGCCGGAGCGGAAGCTTCCGGAGCGGAAGCCGCCGGTGCCGGCGCAGGTGCCGGAGCCGGCTCAGCCGGCGCGGATGCTGCGGGCGGGGTTTGCGCTGCCGGCGCTTCAGTCTTGGGCGCTTCTTCCTTCTTGCTGCATGCGGCGAGCAGGGCAACCAGGATAAACGGCAACAACTTGGATGATCTCTTCATACCTTACCTTTCTTATAAAAAAACAACTGCTGAAAAAACCGTTCAATGCGAAGTATCGTGCGCCGCACCGCCCCTGGCATTGACCATGTCGGCGTTGATCTGCTCGAATCGCAGGATTTTCCCGCCTTCCCTGTGCGCGAAGGCTTCGGCATCCTGCATGCTGGAGAACGAGCCAAAGGTCGGTCCCATGGAGCCGTGCTTGCGACTGCCGACGACATAGTATGCCGTTTTTGCATCGATCCAGTTGCCTTGCGGGTGCTCCCAATCCGCCTTGCCCATGTCCTGTACATACATGGCGGCAATAGCGCGCTTTTGTTCCGGCAATAGTACGACGCTGAACAGCTCCGTCAGGTCGCAAAAGAAGTCAGGCTTGCCTTCCTTGTAATGCAACTGCGCCTTCGGTCCAGCATAGTCGTTCAGAATCATGCCGTCCAGTGAACAGGCAGTGTCAGGCCCGGGCTCCTGCACCGCGATTTTCTGCGTTGCCTGACTGCATGCGCCGAGCGCAGCCAGCAGCGCCAGCCCTCCGGCCCAGCGAATCGCCGCCTTGCGGAGCATGCTGTGGCTGCCGTTCATTTGCAATTTCACTTGAATCTCCAATGCGCGAGAATGAATGGGGTCACGATCCATGCCAGCATGAGGCTAATCAGGACCGCCGGATTAGTCAGGGTTTCCGGCATCACGGTCGCAAGGCCGTACATGTTCTGCACCTGTTCCGAACTGAAAATATTTAACAACCGGAAAATATCGGCCGGATTCAGCATCAGCAAGGCACCGAACACCCCGCTGCCGAGCGCTCCCTGGCTCATCACCAGCGCGCCCATCACCAGCAGGTCAAAAATAAGCACGAAGAAGAACCACAATCCAATCGCCACGCCGGACGCGCGTATCCGGTCCGCCGCCAGCACCGACACCAGCAGAGACAGGCTGAGGAAGGCCATGCCCATCAGAATCGCCGACGACACGAAGCCGAGATAATGATAGATGTCGCGTGCGCCGAGCTGTCCACCCAGCAGCAGCACGCCGGCGCCAAAACCGATCACGGTAGAACAGGCCAGCGCCGCCGACAGGCCGCCGAACTTGCCGAGCAAGATCTCGAAGCGGGTGATCGGCATCGACAGCAGCAGTTCGAGCGAGCCGCGCTCCTTCTCTCCGACCACCGCGTCATAGCCGAGGATAAGCGCGATCAGCGGCACAAGGTAAATCACCAGGCTGACCAGGCTGGCAATGGTGACATCGATGCCCCGAAAGCCGACTGCGCCCTGCTGCGCCGAGCCGAAATAGGCGATCGCGACCGAGAACAGCGAAAAGATCAGCGCCACCGCGACCACCCAGCGGTTGCGGATGCGGTCGCGGAATTCCTTGCCCGCGACGACGCGTACCTGCGACCATTCAATTCTGCCGGCCATGCAAGCCTCCATATCCCAAGAACAGGTCTTCCAGCGACGGCTCGTGGATCGCGATGTCGTGCACCGTGTCGGCCAGCGCCGCGAGGATGTTGAGCACCGCGACCTTCTGGCCCGGCAGGCAGGATACGCGCACGCAGTCCTGCTCGATTTTCAATTCCAGCCCGGCCAGGCTCGCCAGCGCGTCGTGCACGCGCGAGCCGTGGCCCGAGCGCAGCTGGATGCGGATTTCCGAGGGCAGCACCATCTGAGCGCGCAACTGCGCCAGCGTTCCCTGCGCGGCGATACGCCCGGAGTTGAGGATCACGAGGCGGTCCACCCGCTCCTGGATCTCGGCCAGGATGTGCGAGGTGATGATGATGGTCGCGCCCTGCGCCTTCACTTCCTGCAGGATCTGGTAAAAGTCGTGGATTCCTTCCGGGTCCAGGCCGTTGGTCGGCTCGTCCAGGAAGATCAGATCGGGCGAGCCGAGCAGCACCTGCGCGAAGCCGAGCCGCTGCCGCATGCCCTTCGAATAGCCGCGCACCCGGCGCTTTGCCGCGTCGGCGAGGCCGACGCGCGCCAGCACCTCGTCGCAGGCCCCGCGAGAGACCTGCTTGAGGTCGGCGAACAGGCGCAGCACTTCCAGGCCGGTGAGATTGTCGTAGGTGACGAAGGTCTCGGGCAGGTAGCCGATGCGGCGGCGCACCGCGCGGAAATCGCGCCCGTCGATCGGCACGCCGTTTACCAGCACCGAGCCCGACGTCGCCGGAATCAATCCCAGCATCAGCTTGAACAAGGTGCTCTTGCCGGCGCCGTTATGGCCGATCAGCCCGATCATTTCGCCGCGGTCCACGGACAGGCTGATGCCGTCCACCGCCTGCACGTCGCCATATCTCTTGCTGACGTTGTTTACTTCAATCGGAATACTTGCCATTCCATTTGCTCCAATCCTGATTCCAGGGGCGCATGCGCGCATGCTTGTCGATCACGCTCGGCGCGCGCAGCACCGGGAACTGGCGCGCCACGAAGCGCAGCGTCTGGATCGACGGGCTGGAGAGCAGCAGCTTGACCAGCGGATACTGCCAGTTCAAGCGATCCACCACGTCGTTCGCCTCGTAGGCGACATCGCCGACGCCGTCGCCGTTCTGGTCCCAGCCGCTGTAGTTGCTCCAGTAATTGCCCTTGTTGCGGCCCCACTCGACGTCGCGCGAAGCGACGAATTTTACCTGTTCCTGGTTATCGATGAAGTCGTTGCCGTCCACCGTGTTGTTGCTCGATCCGGCGGACAGGTGCACGCCGGTACGGTTGCGGACCACCAGGTTGTTCCGCAGTGTGTTGTATTCGGCGTCGTAGATGAAGAAGCCGCGGTCATTGTCAGCCACTACGTTGTTCTCGATGATCGAATCCTGGATCGTGCGCAACATGATGCCGTGATCGGCATTGCTCCAGGCACGGTTATTGCGCACCACGAGCCGGCGCACTTCCATCAGCGCCAGCCCGCCGTGGCTTTTGTAAACCTCATTGTTTTCCCAGGTGCTGTCGTTGGTGTTCATGTAGTGCGTTCCATACCGCACGTGATGAATCGTATTACCGCGAAATTGGGCGCGGCGCGACCAGTCGACGTAGATGCCGTCGCGCGTGAAACTGATCTTGTTGTCGATAACCTGGGAGTTGTCGGTGTTGTAGACCTGGATGCCATTGCCGCGCTTCACCGACATCAGGTCGCGCCGGCCGGTAATCACGTTATTGACCAGGCTCGAATCGGCCGACTTTTCCAGCCAGATGCCGAACAGGTTGGCCACCAGTTCGCAATCCCGCACCAGCGCTCGGTCGGAGCCCGGCTCGATATAGATGCCGGAATTCTGCGCGTCGATATCGGTGCCGCTGTCGCGCACGATCAGGCCCTGTATCGTGACGTCGGTGGCGCGCACCCGGATCGTGTCGCCGGAAAAACCGCCGCTGATGGTCGGATGGTTGAGGCCTTGCAGCGTCAGCCGCTTGTTGATCGTCAGGCGCTCGGCATAGGTGCCGCGTTCGATCCTTATCGTGTCGCCCGGCTGCGCGGTCCGTATCGCCGCCGCGATCGACTGGCCGGGCTTGACCTGCAGCACCGCGCTCCACGCGCCGCTGCCGACTGCCATGAGCAAACCGGCCAGCAATGCGCCGGCTTTGCCCGTACTGCGCGCACACTTCACCAAAGAACTCCGTTGCGATCGTCTTTCACGATGATTACCCTGCCTTTTTCAATTCGGCCGTCTTTTCCGATAAATTGCGGCGCACGCTGTCAAGCGAAATGAAATAGCCCTTGCCGTCGATCGGGGTCAGCGGCAGCCCTGCCTTTTCGCGCGACTTGCGCTCCTTCACCAGCGGCGGGCAGGCATGATCGTCGTAGTACATTACCATGCAGTCGAGGCACAGCAGGCACTCGCGCTGGTCGATCTTGCCCTGCGCGTCGATCGCGTGCGAGCCGCAACCGGCGGCGCAGGCGTGGCAGGTCGTGCATTCCTGCTTGCGCTTGAGACCGAACAGGCGGAAGGTGGATGGAATCGCCAGCCCGGCGCCGAGCGGGCAGATGTACTTGCAATACGGTCGCTCGCTCAAGATCGAGATACCGAGGATCGCGCCGACGAACAGCACGAACGGCCAGGAGCGGTTCCACACGCCCACCAGGAAGGTGGTCTTGAACGGCTCGATCTCGGCCAGGTGCTCCGCCATTTCCATCGAATAGAACGACACGCCGACCAGCACCGCGAACACGACGTACTTGATCCATTTCAGCTTGTCATGCAGTTTCTTCGGCAATAGACCTTGGAAGCGCTTGAGGCCGATGAGCTGTCCGAGCTTGAAGGCCAGGTGCTGCAGCGAGCCGAACGGGCACATCCAGCCGCAGAACAGTCCCCTGCCCCACACCACCACGCTGATGATCAGGAACCACCAGAAGATGAAGATGAACGGGTCGGACAGGAACAGCTCCCACTTCCACTGGTGGATCAGCGAATGGAACCAGGTCATCACCTGCGTGATGGACGGCTGGGCCTTCAGGTACAGCCCGACGAATCCCACCGAGAAAATCCAGAGCAAATGGCGCGGAATAGAAATCCAGGGCTTGTGCTTGCGCTTGGAGGCGCGCACCAGGCGATCGCGCTGCGAATACAGCCCGGCCGTCACCGCCAGGAACATCACGAACAGTGCGATCTCCAGCTTCTTACCTTCCCAGGCGAGCTTCCACGCCGCCTGCGGACGCTGCACCTTGGGCCGCCCGCCTTCCAGATAGCGCGCCGGCAGCCAGTACTCCTGATCAAAGTGCGCGAACGACTTGGCGCGCGTATCGGGATCGACCTTGTTGGCAAGGAAGATCAGTTTCCACGGCCAGGCTGGATTGAAATTGGCGGAACGGACGATGAAGATGCCGGATTCCTTGTAGGACGGCACATCGCCCGGCTGCAGGTGGTACAGGTTCTGGTAGTCGGTGTCGCGGAAGGTGAAGGTGCCGGAATCTTGCCTGACCTGGATGCGGTCGTAGATACCGCCGCGCACGAAGCCCGAGCCCTTGAAAGACACCTGGCCGTTGGCGACGACGAAGATCGCGTGCTCATCCTGTTTCAGATCCTGCATCAGGCGCTCATAGCCGTGCTCGCCCAACAGGCTGATGCCCAGCGTCGGCGTATTCAGGTAGCCGAAATACAGATCCATGTAAGGCCGGTCGCTGTCGCCGCTGCCGATGTCGGACGCCTGCACCACTAAGTGCTGGACGCTGCCCTCCTTTTCCAGCGCGGCCCAGTCCAGTTTTTCGCGCAGCGGCGTGAAGTGCGCGCGCGGCCTTGCCGTCACCTTGAAGATGCCGACCTGCTTGCCGATCTCGTAGGCGCTTTGCGCAATCACCTGGTTTTCCGCGATTGCGGTCACCGTCGCGCCGGAAATCGCGTCCAGTCCGACCGCGCCGTCATCGCTCTGACCGTGGCCGATCTCCAGCTTGGCCGCGGCGGACTTGCCAATATATTGCTGAACGAACTTGACCAGGACCGACTCGGGAATGCCGGCCAGCAGAATCGGCTCGGAGTGCTTCAACACGCGCACGCCGGTGATGATGCCTTTCGTGTCCATGCCGATCAGCGTAATGACCGGCTTGCCGGAATAGGCGGGAATGTCTACCACGTCGGTAGACAAGAAAACGTAACCGACCACGCGCTGCTTGCCGTTGTCGTCGGCATAGGCTTCGACATAGGCGGGCGCGCCCTTGCGCTTGGAAAAGTGTTGTGCGGACGGCATCACCTCGCCGCACGGCGCGTAGGCGCACAGGTCCGGGCCGTTCGTGAGTTCGGGCGGAAGCTGCGTGTCGTACATCGAGGCATTGGCGCGCGGCGCGACAATCAGGCCGGCGATTGCGACCCAGAGGAACAGCGCCAGCTGCAACAGCCATTGCCGACGAAGAGAGTGGTTCATGTTGATTTGCTTGAGCATTTCCGAAGCGTTCCAGTCGGCATGCGTTGAATGCGTGCTTTTTCTCGGCGCAACAGCGTGCGGCGAAAAATCTTTCATCAGAACCTGCTCCACATGGAAACAGGCTCTAAAAAAACCGTAGGGCGGGACTGCCGTGCCCGCCCTACGCAAAGCACCGGGTGCCTGTTATGCCTCCACCAGGAAACGACTACGCATTTCCAGATGCAGCGCGTGGCAGAAGTGGGTGCAATACATCCAGTAAGCGCCCGGCTTGTCGGCCTTGAAGGTTACCGACTTGGTTTCCTGCGGATTGACGATGAAGTTGATGTCGTAGTTCGGGATCGCGCAACCGTGGGTCAGATCCTCCACCTTGTCGTGGTTGGTCAACGTGATCGTGACTTCGTCACCCTTCTTCACCTTAATCACCGGCATGCTGTACGCCGGCGCCACCGACATCAGGCGCACATGCACCTTCTTGCCTTCGCGGGTAATACCGGCGTTTTCCGGCTTGACCGCGTTCGGGAAGTCGTCCATGTTGTAGATCTGGCGCGTCTTGACGATGTCGCGGCGCACGATGATCGCGTCATGCGGTTCCGGATAGGCGGTGTGGTCGGAAATGATCTTCATCTTGTCGCCGGTGATGTCGATCATCTGCTCGGTTTCGGAATGCAGCGGGCCCACCGGCAGGAAGCGGTCCTTCGAGAACTTATTGCCGGAGTTGAAATACTTGCCGTCAGCTTCCTTGGTTTCGCCCATCGACGCATAGCCGTGGCCCGGCTGGTAGTGCACGTCGACCTTGTCCAGGATGACCTTTGCGTTCTTGTCGCCCTTGAACTGCTTGATGGCGGCGTCGACGTTCCACTTGACGATCTGGCTGTCCAGGAACAGCGTGGTGAAGGCGTTGCCCTTGCCGTCGAAACCGGTATGCAACGGGCCCAGGCCGATTTCCGGCTCCGCAACCACTGCGTCGCGCTCAGTCTTCAGCTCGCCGTTGAACCACTTCTCAACCAGCGCCACTTCGATCACGGTCGCCGTCGGCGACAGCTTGCCGGAGCAGACGAAGTACTTGCCATCCGGGCTGGCGTTCACGCCGTGCGGGTTCTTGCCGACCGGGACGTAGCAGGTGAGCGCGGTCTTGGGATCCTGGTTCGCTGCCTTGCGGCCGTCGACCACCGGCACCTTGGAATTGCCGATCGTGGTGTACTTGCCATCCTTGATCATCTTTTCGATGCGGGCGATGTCGAAGAACACGCAGGCGTCGCGCTCGGCGGCCATCATGCCAGCCTGGTCGGCGGCATTCTCGGTGTTGTACTGGTTGGTCGCGGCATACTTGCCGTCGTACGACGTGGCAACCAAGTCGCAGTTGCCGTCGATGCGCACTTGCCACCGCACTTCCATCGACTCCGCGTCGACGCAGCTGAACAGCACGCCCCACTTGCTCGGATCTTCCAGATCGCGGCCGTCGTTGGGGAACGGGACATGGAATTCACCGCCGCAGAAGACGCGGGTGGTGTAGTTGATGTTCGGGTCGACCGGGTCGCGCTTGTCCGGGAAGGTGCCGTGATAGCCCATCACGTTCGGCAGTTCGGTGATCTTGTCGCACTCCATCGTATCCATGCGAACGCGCGCGATACGGGAATGCATCTTGTCGTTGACCCACAGGTACTTGCCGTCGTAGGTGCCGTCCTTGTAGCTGCCGTGCACGTGGTGGGTGTCGCCTGTCTTGTATTTCAGGCTGCCGTCCGGCTTGGTCCCGATGATGGCCTTCGATTCGTTGGTGATGCCCCAGCCAACCATCGGGTCGATGTTGAACACCGGAATGCGGCGCAGGGTGCGGCCCGACGGAATGCCGATGATGCGCATCTCGCCCGAGTGACCGCCGCTGGAGAACAGATAGTAATCGTCCAACTGGCCGGGCGCGACTTCATGCGACCCGCCGGCTGCATGCGCAGAGGCCGACGCCGATGCCTTCGCTACCGGTGCATCCTCCTTGCAGCCAGTCAAAAGACCAGCACCTGCGAGGCCCAGCAATGCGCTCTGGCCCAAAAACCGGCGGCGGGCTCCCACTGCCGGCTCATCTTTGTTCAACTTGGTCTTCTTGGCGTTGTCCATGTTTACCTTTCCTGTATCGGATGCCATTGAATTAAGAAAATCTGTTGCAAAAAATCAATTTAAGATGTCTTGTCGATGCATATTATCGGCGGCACCTCTCCGCAAAAAATATGATCTAGATCAATCTTGTCCCAGTGAAGCCAAAAGACTTCATTGGGAAGGAGCAACTAGGAAATTGCGCGAGAAAGCATATATTTCTTGAGAATGAGCAACAAATGATTTACATCAAGCAATCCATTCCGACGGCCATTTGCCCAAGCTCGTAACTCCGCAGTAAAAAAAGCGGTAGAAGCATATGTCTTTTGGAAAATACACGACATCCGTTATAGGGAGGATGTGCGCAGCCAAAATAGCTATCGCCATAGTCCTTTCGGCGTAGGCGCCGGCATTGGTCTCTAGACCTTACGGAGTAGGCGGATTATCAAGACCGCCGCAGCGCCACCGCATTGCATGCATATCCCGTTACGCACTTACTTAGGATCAAGAATTTCTGGGCGGCGCGCCGCCAAAATCTCGAATTAATTCAGATCAAGAAATTAAAAAATTCCTATTGCTCGCATTGCTCACCCCAGATTTAGTGATTAATATCGCCGCAACCACAATATGTTGTGCAAATCTAGGAGATGCAATGACGCCGCGCGCAATCACTTTCCTCACCCATATCATCAAACGCGATGGCAGTACCAAGCCGTTCGATCCGAACAAGATCCTGTCCGCACTACTGCGCGCGGGCCAAGCCACAGGCGAATTCGGGCATGAAGAAGCCGAGTCGCTGACGCTGCAAACCGTCATGCAGCGCATCCAGCTACAAGGCTCGAGCGCGCCGCACATCGAGCAGATCCAGGATGCAGTCGAATCGGTGCTTTTCGACGCCGGCTATCGCAAGACGCTGCGTGCCTACGTGGTCTACCGCGAACAGCGCAAGAAGCTGCGCAGCGACCGCAAGACCTTGGTCGATGTCGAATCCTCGATCAACGAGTACCTCGAGCAGCTTGACTGGCGCGTCAACGCCAACGCCAACCAGGGTTACTCACTCGGCGGCCTGATCCTGAACGTCTCGGGCAAGGTGATCGCCAATTACTGGTTGAATCACGTGTACCCGCCGGAAGTGGGCGAAGCGCACCGCAACGCCGACATCCACATCCACGACCTCGACATGTTGTCCGGCTACTGCGCCGGCTGGTCGCTGCGCACGCTGCTGAACGAAGGCTTGAACGGCGTACCGGGCAAGGTCGAGTCCGGCCCACCGAAGCACATGTCGAGCGCGGTCGGCCAGATCGTCAATTTCCTAGGCACGCTGCAGAACGAATGGGCCGGCGCCCAGGCGTTCAGTTCGTTCGACACCTACATGGCCCCCTTCATCCGCAAGGACAACCTGACCTACGGCGATGTCAAGCAGTACATGCAGGAACTGATCTACAACCTGAACGTCCCGTCGCGCTGGGGTACGCAGACACCGTTCACCAACCTCACCTTCGATTGGGTGTGCCCGGAAGACCTGCGCGAACAGGTGCCGGTCATCGGCGGCAAGGAAGTGTCGTTCACCTACGGCGAGCTGCAGGCAGAGATGGACATGATCAACCGCGCCTACATCGAAGTGATGATGGCCGGCGACGCCAAGGGTCGCGTGTTCACCTTCCCGATCCCGACCTACAACATCACGCGCGACTTCGACTGGGACAGCCCGAACGCGGAACTGCTGTTCGAGATGACGGCGCGCTACGGCCTGCCCTACTTCCAGAACTTCATCAATTCGGAACTGAGCCCGAACATGATCCGCTCGATGTGCTGCCGCCTGCAGCTCGACTTGCGCGAACTGCTCAAGCGAGGCAACGGCCTGTTCGGCTCTGCCGAGCAGACCGGATCGCTCGGCGTAGTGACGATCAACTGCGCGCGCCTCGGCCATCTCTACCGAGGCAACGAGGCGGGCCTGATGCAGCGCATCGATGAACTGCTGGAGCTTGGCAAGACAAGCCTCGAAATCAAGCGCAAGGTAATCCAGCGCCACATGGACAACGGCCTGTTCCCGTACACCAAGCGCTATCTCGGCACGCTGCGCAACCACTTCTCGACGCTCGGTGTCAACGGCATCAACGAGATGATCCGCAACTTCACCGGCGACGAGCACGACATCACCACCGAATGGGGCGATGCCTTCGCGGTACGGGTGCTGGACCACGTACGCGAACGCATGCTGCAGTTCCAGGACCAGACCGGTCACATGTACAACCTGGAAGCAACGCCGGCCGAAGGAACGACCTATCGTTTCGCCAAGGAAGACCGCAAGCGCTTCCCGGAGATCCTGCAGGCCGGCACGAAGGACAAGCCGTACTACACCAACTCGTCGCAGCTGCCGGTGGGATTCACCGACGATCCATTCGAGGCGCTCGAACGCCAGGACCACCTGCAGCGCAAGTACACCGGCGGCACAGTGCTGCACTTATACATGACCGAGGCGATCTCCAGCGCCGACGCCTGCCGCTCGCTGGTCAAGCGTGCCTTGTCGCGCTTTCGCCTGCCCTACATCACAGTGACGCCGACCTTCTCGATCTGCCCGAAGCATGGCTACTTGAGCGGCAGCCACGAGTTCTGCCCGAAGTGCGATGCAGAGATCATCGCGCGCAAGGAGCAGGAAGCGGAAACGCAGTAACGCCCGTCCACATCAACCCAAAAGGAGGAAGATCATGACCGATCTGAGCAATCAAACAGCACTCGCGAAAAAGCAAATCATCCTGACCGACGCAGAACGCCAGCGCTGCGAAATCTGGACACGCGTAATGGGCTACCACCGCCCGCTGTCCTCATTTAATATAGGCAAGAAAGGAGAATTCCATGAGCGTAAGTATTTCAGTGAGCAGTGCGCGCAGCACAGCGACTGAGCCGGCGCAGCGCTTGCTGAAGGTGGGCGGCGTCACGCCGTTCACCGCCACCGATTTCCCCGGCAAGCTGGCCGCGGTCGTCTTCGCGCAAGGCTGTGCATGGCGCTGCGGCTATTGCCACAACCCTCACCTGCAACCGCGGCCGCACAAGAGCCCGCTGCAATGGCCGCGCGTGCTCGGCCTGCTGCAAAGGCGCGTCGGCCTGATCGACGGTGTCGTGTTTTCGGGCGGCGAACCGACACTCGACCCCGGCCTGGCAAATGCCATGCGCGATGTCCGCAAGCTAGGCTTCGACGTGGGCCTGCATACCGGCGGTGCCTATCCGCGACAACTGGAAGAGGTACTGCCGCTGCTTGACTGGGTCGGGATCGATATCAAGGCGCCGTTCGACCAGTACGAGAGCGTGACCGGCGTTCCCGACAGCGGCGCCCCTGCGCGCGCATCGCTGGCGGCTGTGCTTGCCTCCGGGGTCAAGTACGAGGTACGCACCACCGCGCATCCGACGCTGCTGCCGGAAGAAAGTATCGAGCAGCTCGCGCGCGAGTTGGCCGGCATGGGCGTGTCCAATTACGCGCTGCAGGTGTTCCGCTCCCAAGGGTGCAAGGACAAGGCGCTCAACGCGACCGCCATGGCCGGCTATCCGCGCACGGAACTGGAACACAAGCTGTCGCTGCTCTTTCCGCAATTTACATTGCGCCGGGCATAGGCGCCGCGGCGGGGAGCGCTGCCATGCGCCCTGCCGCTATTCCTGCTTCTTTTTTCTTGGAAAAGGCTGATCGAAATGGACGCGCACATGCGGCACATCAGCCTGCCATGGACTTGCTCCGATGCACCTTATCCGGCGTTCGCACCGGGCACGGCAGCCTCGCCCAATGAGGCTGAGACCTTCTCGATGATTTTTTCTGCGTCCTGCGCATCGAAATCGGCGTGATAGCGCTTCTTCACGCCGTAGTCATTGAACTGATGATAGTGATCGGGCGTAATGCCGTGCCGCGCAAGGGTGCTTTTGGTGCACGCCAGCGGGCAGCCGTCCAGTGCGACGATGGGCCGGCCGGAACGCGCAATCTTGAGCAGATGCGGCACGTCGCCGCCGACGCCGGCGATGCATGACATTTCGGCGATCCCGCGACGATCCAGCTGCACCGCCACATAGTTTGCCATCTGCGCCACGCTGGAACAACCGGAGCATGAATACACGAGGGGAAAATTCGGATCCTTTGACGGCATGCGCGCTTCCCTCCTCGCGCGTCAGGACTGGCCGCGGCCTGCGCCTGGCATGATGCGCCCGAGCACACGGCTTGGCGCCAAACGTCCCAACTCGAAGACTGGCAGGTCGATGGCGTCCAATGTATTTTTCACCAGCAAGCCCAGCTCGGTATCGCCTTCCATCAGCAGGCGGCGGCTGAAAAACAAGGTATCCGGATCTTCCTGACGTCGGGCCAGCAGCAAAAAGTCATGGGCGCTGGCGCAAATGGTCAAGTCCGGCTCGCCCGCCGGCTGTACGGCGGCAAAGCGGCTGCCATTCCACTGGAAATCGAAGGATAGGCAGGCGTCGCTGACCTTGATGCGCAATTTCTTACCGCTCAGGGTTTGACGCACGTCTTCCGGCAAATTGCCTTTCAGCGCCAGGTTCAAACCCGTGGCGAACAGCAGCGAACCGGGAAATACCGGCAGCATCGACAATAACTTGCCTACCGGCTCAGGCAACAGAAAGCGATTTTGATTCATGGGAAAGCCCTCGTTAAAACATTGCCATGTGCGCTTTCACGCAACATAAAACAGTACAGTGAAATAGTGGGTGGCGCTGCCGCCCAGCACGAACAGATGCCATACGCCGTGGCCATGGCGCAGCTTTTCATCGGTTGCGTAGAAAATGATCCCGACGGTATAGAACAGGCCGCCGGCCGCCAGCCAGGCGAAACCGTCCCAGCTGAGCGCCGAAATCAGGGGAACAATCGCAACCAGCGCCAGCCAGCCCATCAACACATAGATCGCCAGCGACAGGATGCGCGCACCCTTGGCCAGCCACAGCTCCTGGACCACCCCCAACAGCGCCAGCCCCCAGATCGTACCGAACAGAGACCAGCCCCACGGCCCGCGCAGCGTTACCAGCGTGAAGGGTGTATAGCTGCCGGCGATGAGCAGGTAGATCGCGCAATGATCTAGCTTGCGCATGACATCCTTGGCGCGTCCGCGCACGCTGTGATATAGCGTCGACGTGACATACAAGGCAAACAGCATTGCGCCGTAAATGCTGAAGCTGACAACCTTCCAGGGATCGCCGAGACGGGCGGCGACGAAGATCAACACCATCGCACCGGTGGCGGCGAACAGCGCGCCGATCAAGTGGCTGATGCTGTTGAACCGTTCGCCGTAATACATCGCTTGCTTATGCCACCATGCGGTCCAGGCCCGGTTTTCCGTGCCAGTAACCGTTGCAGGGCTGGTCCGGCATCAGCGGCTCCATCTGACGCATCGCCTCCTCGGCACTGATCTTGTTGTCCAGCACGTCGCGGAACAGAGAGACGATCCGGTCGGTCTGTTGCGATTGTGGACTGATGCGAACCACGTCGACTCCCAGATCACGCATCACGCCCAATTCATGGACGAGGTTGTACACCAGGGCTGACTGCGTCTGGATGCCGTTGAGCGTGAGGAAATGCTGCCCCTCCTTGGTCTTCAGCGCCAGGCCATCGGGGAACTCCATGCAAGTAAACCGGCAGTCGTCCTTCGGCAGGTTGCGGTGGCGCGCCGTGAAGCAGCGTGCCGAGAATGCCAGCGGCATGCGGCCATAGGCGAACACTTCGGTTTCCATGCCGGCCGGGCGCGTTTGCTGCATATGCTTCAGTCCCTCGCCCGACATTTCAAGCGGCATCACCCAGCGCTTGGCGCCGGTTTCCGCCATGAATTCCAGGGTCGGAGGATTGAAGATGTTCAGGTGCGGGCCTGCGACGAAAGGCGTCTTTCCAGCCAGGCAGTGCGCCGCACCCATGTCGTTCGCTTCGACCATGAAGCGTCCATTGTCGGTAATGCGATGCAGTGTGCCGATGTCGGTCTTCGATTCCAGCAATGCCTGGGTGGACAATACGACTTCCTTGCCCGCCGCAACCAGCAAGTCGGCGATGTCGAGCCAGTCGGACAGGCGCAACTCACGCCGCCGCGAGCAGACCGCTTCGCCTAGATAGACGATGTCCACGGGCGATTTCGCGATTTCCTGGTAAAAGTCGAACATCCGTTCGCGCGGCCAGAAATAAAGAACGGGGCCTAATGCGAGCTTCACAGTCATCTTGTACTTCCTATTTCCACGGCCGGTGATAAGCGCCCAGCGTGTGCTGCTGGCCTTCCGCCACCTTGTTCAGTTCCGCCATCCAGGCCGGTTTGACGGAATAGCGCTGCGCGCTGGCGAGACAATTGTCGATCGCTTCGCGCCATACCTTGGTCACTTGCCCCACGTAGGCCGGGCTGCGCTGGCGCCCCTCGATCTTGATAGCGCGAACACCCAGCGCCGCCAGCTGCGGCAACAATTCCAGCGTGTTGAGGCTGGTCGGTTCCTCGATCGCGTAGTAATTCTCGTCGTTGACGTCGAAACGCCCTTTGCACAGGGTCGGATAGCCGGCGTTCTCGCCGTCTTCGTAACGGTCGATCAGCACGCCGTTCAGGCGCGATTCCAGTCCCTTGGGAGTCTGCTGCCAGCGCACCGCCTTGGCCGGTGAACATACGCCGTGGGTGTTCGGCGCCTCGCCGGTCACATAGGACGACAGCGCGCAGCGGCCTTCCACCATGACGCACAGGCTGCCGAAACCGAACACTTCGATTTCAACCGGCGTATTCTGCGTGACGTATTCGACCTGCTCGAGCGACAGCACGCGCGGCAGTACCGCGCGCTGGATACCGAAGCGCTTGTGATAGAAGTTGATCGCCTCAAAATTGGTGGCGGAGCCCTGTACCGACAAATGCAGCCGCAGCGACGGGTAACGCTCGGCGGCATATTTCATCAGCGCCGGATCGGCCAGGATGATGGCATTGATGCCCGCTTCGGCGGCACGGTCCACCGCGGCGCGCCACGGCGCCCAGTTTTCCGCCTGCGGATAGGTGTTCAGCGCCAGCAGGACCTTGCGACCGTGATCGTGCGCGTATCGGATGCCCTCTTCGATGGCGCCTTCGTCGAAATTCAATCCCGCGAAATTGCGCGCATTGGTGGCGTCACGATAACCGAGATAGACGCAATCGGCGCCATTGTCTACGGCGGTTTTCAGCGCCGGCAGGCTGCCGGCGGGACAGACTAGTTCAATGGATGGTTCGGACTGCGGCACGGCGACTTTCTTCAAAAAATGATCGATGGGAAAAGGACTTGGCGCGGACTCATACCGGAACGGCCTGCACGCAGCCGGCATCGTGTTCGCGCTTGCCCGGACGCACGCCGTTGAGCAGGTACTCGATCAGTTCGCGCACGGAACGGATCTCGCTGCCGAACGGCAGTTTCTCCGATCCGCGGAAAAACAGGCCGCGCTTGACATCGCCGTTCATCGCGAATGCCAGCCGGGTATCGATACAGAACTGGCCGGACTTGGCGATACCGTCGCGCAGACCGCATTGCTGCAGGCAGTCGAATCCGACCTCGCACGGTTTTTCCTTGGCCTTGCCTTGCAGCTTCGCTTCCTTTTCCAGGTAATTCGCGAGCCACTCCGTTTTCACGCCGCGCGCGGGCAGGCCGGCCACACTCATGAAGGTAACGATATCCTCCGGCTTGGCATCGGCCAGCACGCGCTTGAAGTTAATGTGCGCGTCGCCCTCTTCCGTCACGGCGAATGCCGTGCCCAGCTGGACGGCGTCGGCGCCCATGCCGATCAGTTCGCGCACCTGCTCATGGGTATGGATGCCGCCGGCAGTAATCAAGGGAATGCTTTCACGCTCGATGCTGAGCTCCTTGAACAACTCGCGCGTGCCATCCAGCACTGCCGGGAAAGCAAAATTTGGATTGTTTACGTCTTCCGGGCGCGCGGCGCCCAGGTGGCCCGCCGCATAACGCGGATTCTCGATCACGATTGCGTCGGGCAGGCGGTTCTTGCGCATCCATTTTTTCAGGATCAGCGCAATGCCGCGCACGTCCGAGAGGATCGGGATGATCGCGACATTCGGATGATCGGCGGTCAGCTCCGGCAGATCAAGCGGCAAGCCTGCGCCGCACACCACTGCCTCGGCGCCGCTGGCACATGCCTGCTTGACGTAGTTCGCATATTCGGAAACTGCACGCATGATGTTGACCGCGACTACGCCGGCGCCCGAAGCGATCGCCTTGGCAGCCTTGATTTCGCGGTCCAGCGCGATCAGGTTGACGCGGTCGATCAATGCGCGGTCGCGCGACTTGCCACTCTGCGCCATCAAGTCCGCATGATGACGCCGCAAGTCGACGCTGGAAATGGTGCCCACGCCGCCCAGACTGGCCACGCTGCCGGCGAGACGGTGCGCGGAAACTCCTACCCCCATACCACCTTGCACGATTGGCAATAAATGCTTGCCCTTGATCTTGAGATGTTGAAATGCGGTCTGCAGCACAGCGGTCCTTCAGGTGGTAAGAGACGTGCGAATGTAACAAACGAGGTGTGCATTTTGATTGATTTGAATCAAGTATTCCAAACTTGACGTCAATTCATTTCTATCGTCTCGAATTGCCATGGATTTTCCTGCATCGCCCTGCGATCGAAGCCAATGTAATTCAGTGCTCGCATGGCAAACCTTAACTTGCATCAAGGATTTGCCGGACTTCGGGGTGTGACAATTCCCCGCAATCAATCAGCAAAGGCAAGTCACATGAACACTATTTCAAGCTATCTGGGCAGCGACCACACGCGCTGCGATCAATACTTCATTCAGGCGGAAACACAAGTCAGCAACGGCACCTGGGATCAGGCCGAGACCAGTCTGGCGCAGTTCATCGAGGCGCTGGAGCACCACTTTGCGATGGAAGAGAGGGTCATGTTCCCGGAGTTCGAGCAAGCGACAGGCAGCAGCGCCGGCCCGACCGCCGTCATGCGCATGGAGCACGAACAGTTGCGCGCAATCTCGGCCCTGTTGCGCGAAGCATTGACCGCGCGCGACGCCGACAGCTACCTCGGGCATTCCGAGACGCTCAATACCATGATGCAGCAGCATAATATGAAGGAAGAAAGCATCCTGTACCTGATGGCGGACCGCGTGCTGGCGGGCCGCCAAGAAGAGATCATCGGCGCGATGACCGGCGTCGACGCAACGGCATGACCCAATCCGACGACGAAATCGCGCTCGACGTCTGCTGGCTGGAACCGCCCGAACCGATGGAACGCATTCTCGACGCGCTGTCGACCATGCCTCCCGACAAGCGCCTGCGAGTCCTGATCCACCGCGAACCGATTCCGCTGTATCGCATTCTCGGCAATAACGGATATGCCTACCGTACCCAGAGCCGCGATGATCATCTGTATGAAATACTGATCTGGCAAAAGTAATGCAACGCGTATTGTCGTTCGAGCAAACCCCGGCGCTGACGGTGCCGTTGAGATTCTTCCTTACCGCGCCGCTTTTCGCTGTCGCCGCAGCCGTCGTTCTCCTCTGGCAGGGGCCGGATGCGCTAGCCACTCGCTGGTCGCCGGCGGCGCTGGCGCTGACCCATCTACTGACCCTCGGTTTTCTGGCCAGCGCCATGACCGGCGCCCTGCTCCAGATATTGTCGGTCGTCGCCGGAGTCAACATCCCCAGGCCGCGCACCACTTCCGCGGCAATTCATGCGAGCCTCACCCTGGGCGCCGCCGCATTGGCGCTCGGCTTCTTGATCGGCACGCCCTCCCTATTCCAAACCGCAGTGCCGCTGCTGCTCGGCGCCTTCGGCACATTGCTCGTCGTTTGCGCGTACGGCTTGTGGCGCGCCCCGGGCCGCAGCGACATGATCACCGCGATTCGCTTCGCTCTGGCCGCGCTCGGCATCACGGTCGTGCTGGGCGCGTCCGCCGCCAGCCTCTTCGCATGGCAGCTGCCGGTGCCCCTGCAGCGAGTGGTCCAGTTGCATGTGGCGTGGGGCTTGCTGGGATGGGTGGGATTGCTGGTCATCGGCGTGGCTTACCAGGTCGTCCCGATGTTCCAGGTGACGCCGGTCTACCCTCAGAGCGTGACCCGCTGGCTGTCCAAGGTCCTGTTCGCGTCGCTGGGAATCTGGTCGGTGATTGCGACCCTGTCGGAGGGCCGGCACACCCTGCTTAACGCACTGTCGTCCGAATTGCTGTACGGCGGTTTCGCCGTGTTTGGTGCCACCACACTCTACCTGCTGTGGCACAGGAAGCGCCCCAAGCCCGATCCCACCACCCTGTTCTGGCGCACTTCGCTGCTCAGCCTGCTGGCATGCATGGCGCTGTGGATTTTCGGCGAGCTGCTGCCGCAGTTTGCCCTGTCGCGCGCCTTTCCCTTCCTGCTTGGCATTCTGTTTATCGTCGGATTTGCCTATTCCGTCGTCAACGGTATGCTGTACAAGATCGTCCCTTTCCTAGTGTGGTATCACCTCCAGAACCAGTTGAGTGGCGGCTGCGCGAAAGCGCCGAATGTCAAGCAGGTGCTGCCTGACAGCGCGGCTGAAAAGCAGTTCCGCGCACACATCGTCGCACTCGTGCTGCTGATCGCAAGCGCGATCTGGCCGCATGGCCTGGCATATTTGGCGGCTGCGGCGTTCGGGCTGTCCTCCGGCTGGCTGTGGCTTAATCTAATGACGGCGGCGCGTGTCTACCGGCGCTTTCTGGCGCAAGCGTCCGCGTCGCCCGCAGTGGCTTGATCAGCCGCCGTAATTGCGCAACTTTTCAATATCGAGGATGGTGATGTTGCGTCCGTCCACGCTGATCAACCCCTCGTTGGCGAGCTCGTGGAGGATGCGGGAAAAGTGTTCGGGCGTCAGGTTCAGGCGCGAGGCCAGCACGTTCTTGCTCACTTCGAGGCGGATCTGGTCGCCGTCTGCCGGCATTTCTTCCTTCAGCAGGTAACCGATCACCCGTTGCGCGCCGGAGCGCAGCGAATACGCCTCCACGTCGCAAATCAATCCGTGCAGGCGCCGGCTCAATCCTGCCAACATCTTGCGCGCGAATTTCGGATCGCGACCCAGTTCCTCGAACACCGCAGACTTCGCCACATGCAGCAGCAACGAATCGGCCAGCGCGTGTGCCGAGACGATATACGGCTTTTCCATGAACATCAGCGCTTCGCCGAAGCTGTGGCCGGGGCCGATGATCTCGACCACCTTTTCGCTTCCGCCAGGCGAGACGAATGACAGCTTGACCTGACCGTACACCACCGTATGGAAGCCGACGCAGGGGTCGCCGCGCCGGAATATCTGCTGGCCGCGCGGAACATGCAATTCCGTGGTCGAGGCCGCGATATGGTCGAGCTCTTCCGGGTCAAGCTCGTTGAACAGCGGGAGCCGTGTCAGGAAATCCTGAACCTTGATCTTTCCGATGCTCATAGCCGTTCCCAAATCATGTTTTGTTTATTCATTGATGCATGGTCTCGGAAGCTTCCTCGCATGCCGTCCTTTTTTACCAGGGAGGGTGACGCAGGCTGATCGCTCTGGAATCCCGAACTGTCCGGGGATAAAGTCAGTCCCGCAAGGCGCGCGACGCGTTCAGCGCACGATCAGCACCGGCACGCTGGTGCATGCCAGAACCTTGGTCGCAACCGACCCCATCACGAGGTTCTGCAGCGCGCCGTGCCCGTGCGAGCCCATCACTATCATGTCGATCTTGTGCTTCTTTGCATAGCCGCGAATTTCCTCGGCCACCTCGCCCACCTTGTAACTCGCCACGTAGGGGAGTTCATGCTTGCGCAGCAGTTTTTCCGCCGATGTCAGCGCGTCGCGCGCTTCCTCGTCATAGTAGCGCTTGATCGCCTCCTCTCCCAGGAATGCGCGGGAGCGCCCCGGCGGAATGGGCAATTTAACATGAAGCAAATGCAGTTCCGGCTCCCCGCGGAACCAGTCGAGATGGGCAACCACATGCTTGATTGCTTTTGCGGTATAGGGCGAACCGTCTACTGCGATAAGAAGTTTCATGCCGCTTTCCTAAGGGCGTTGAAGAAACTCGCACGGGTCTTCGGGACGAACCGGGAGAGCCTGGAAGATGCCGGCGCCAATTTAACAAACGCAATAGGCCATTTGTTTGACTTGGATCAAGCAGTTTCAGATTGACGTTTTCACCACGTCGATGGAAAGCGAGCGGCTGGCTCGCCTCGCCGGGTTTCGTCGGGCGCCAGTCAAGGATGCTGCAATTTATATAAATGCCATCTGTCCAACGCACGACCCATACGTATTTTAACGTTCTTGCAACATTCCTATGACAAGGAGTTCAATTTGAGCCCATCTTCAGGCGTTAGCCCACACCGCATTACCATCGTTGGCGGCGGTGCGGGCGGACTGGAACTTGCCGTTCGCCTCGGAAAGAAACTTGCGGGGAAAGGCAAGGCAGTCATCACCTTGGTCGATGCCGCCCGCACCCATTTGTGGAAGCCGCTGCTGCACCAGGTGGCGGCCGGCACCATGGACAGCCATGTAGACGAAATCGAGTACCTTGCGCTGGCGCGCGACTACCATTTCGCCTTCCGCCTGGGACGCATGGATGGGTTGAACCGGGAAAAGAAGGAGGTCTACCTGGCGCCGACCTACGATGAAGACGGGCAGGAAATCCTGCCGCGCCAGGCTATCGGCTATGACACCCTGGTCATCGCCATCGGCAGCCAGACCAACGACTTCGGCACGCCGGGCGTGCGCGACCACAGCATCATGCTCGATTCGCCGGATGCGGCCGAACGATTTCACCAGCGCCTGATCAACTCCTGCCTGCGAGCCCAGGCCAGGCCCCGCCAGAGCGGGCACCAGTTCACCGTCACTATCATCGGCGGCGGCGCCACCGGCGTGGAACTGTCGGCGGAACTGCACATGACGGCAAAGATCATTTCCAGCTATGGCCTGGCGAATTTCGACCCCGAGAAGGATATCCGCATCGTCATCGTGGAAGCCTCGCCGCGCCTGCTCAACGTGCTGCCCGAGCGGCTCTCGAATGCGGTCACGCACGAACTGCACGGGCTGAGCATCGAAACCCATACCAACGAGCGTGTAACGGAAGTCACGCCGGAAGGCGTGAAAATGGCCAGTGGTAAATTCATCGCGAGCGATATCGTGGTATGGGCCGCAGGCATCAAGGTGCCCGATTTCATGAAGGATCTCGATGGTCTGGAAACAAACCGCCTCAATCAGCTGGTGGTGCGGCGCACCTTGCAAAGCACGCGCGACCTGGCGGTTTTCGCCATGGGCGACTGCGCCGCCTGTCCACGCAGCGACGGCAAGAACACTGTCCCGCCGCGAGCGCAATCGGCGCACCAGGAAGCAAAGACGCTGGCCAGATCGTTAGCGAGAATGCTGGAGGGCAAGCCGCTGCTGGAGTTCACCTACCGGGACCGCGGCTCGCTGGTATCGCTGGGCGATTACAGTGCCGTGGGCAGCCTGATGGGCTCGATCGCGCGCGGATCGGTATTCATCGAAGGCACCATCGCCAAGTGGATGTACTGGGCGCTGCACAAGCAGCACCAGATCACGGTCAACGGCCTGTTCCATACCATCCTCGGTACGTTGGCCGAAACCATCGATCTTGCACGGCCGCGCATCAAGCTGCACTGAATGGCGGCCGGAAGTCATCTTCCGGCCATCCAGGAGGTAGCGTCAGCGGCGCGGTCCACCGTACCAGTGCCGGCCAGAGCCGGGACCATGACGAAACGCCTCGTCGAAGACTTTCTTCTGCTCCGGGGTCAGCACCGCGTAAAATTCCTTGGTTGCCGCGACATGCTGCTCCATCCGCTTTTCCGCCTCTTTCATGTGCGCCAGCCTGCGCTCCATTCTTTCCGGCGCCGTCAGCTTGTCCAGCTCGCCGCGATCCGGCCGTACCGGCGGCTCCCCGGGCTTCACTTTATCCATGTAGGCATTCCACGCCTTTTCCTGCTCCGCATTCAGCTTGAGCTTGTCATGCAATTCAGCCGCGCGCTTGGCCATGTGCTCCTTCATGCGCTCGCCGTAGTTGCCGTGGTCGCCCATGGGTCCGCCATCGGGCGTCTGCGCCAGCGATGCGACCGAACCGACGCCCAGGCTGAACGCGGCCATGCCAATAAACAGATGTTTGCGAAATGAAGTCATCGTCTTTCCTTTTCTCGAGTTACAAGCCCGCCTCGTCGGAGGCCGGTTCAACGTGCGCCAAAGCGGCTCCTTGCACGGTTCCCATCATGCACCCCAGATGTAACACGCCGATGTCCGCACATCGCCATGTTGTACAGGCATGTAACCGGCTGCGGCCGATTTGTATCGCCCTGTATCAGGCGCCGTGCGGGAAACAGCGCGATACAATTCCGCTTCGCCCGTCCCCCTCGAATCGCCATAATTACGCCCATGGAAAATCCCGCTCACATCCTCATCGTCGACGACGACCGCGAGATCAGCTCGCTGCTGGCCGAGTACCTGGAAAAAAACGGCTACCGTACGCTCACCGCCGGCGACGGCAAGGCGATGTGGAAGGCACTCGATGAGGCACGCGTCGACCTCATCGTGCTTGATCTCAATCTGCCGGGCGAGGACGGTCTCACACTTTGCCGCAACCTGCGCACCCGCTCCAACCTTCCGGTCATCATGCTCACCGCGCGCGGCGAGCCTGTCGACCGCATCCTCGGCCTGGAAATGGGCGCCGACGACTACGTGCCCAAGCCGTTCGAGCCGCGCGAGCTGTTCGCCCGCATCCGCAGCGTGCTGCGCCGCACCCAGGCGCTGCCGCCGAACCTGGAACATGACGAACCGCGCCAGGCGCGCTTCGCTGGCTGGACAATGGATTTCACGGCGCGCCACCTGATCAACCCGCAGGGCGTCGTGGTGGCACTGTCGGGCGCCGAGTTCCGCCTGCTGAAAATCTTCCTCGAACACGCAAACCGCGTCCTGAGCCGCGACCACCTCCTCAACCTGACTCAGGGCCGGGACGCCGACCCGTTCGACCGCTCGATCGACCTGCAGATCAGCCGCCTGCGCCAGAAACTGGGCGAGGATGCGCGCTCGCCGCAGATCATCAAGACCGTACGCAACGAAGGCTATGTCCTGGCCACCCAGGTTGACCGCGAATGATCAAGTCCTTCTTCCAGTCGATGACGAGCCGGATCGTTCTGATCCTGGTGTCCGGCGTCGTCGTCAGCGCGCTGCTGAGCCTGTTCCTCGCCTTCGGCGAACGCCAGCGCATGATCGGCCAGTTCCGCGATTTTCATGCAGTCGAACGCGTCGCCCAGTTCGTCCTGTCGCTGGAAACCGTGCCCCCCGACCTGCGCGCCTCCTATCTGTCGGCGGCCTCCGGAATCGGCATCCAGGCGCGATTGGCCGGACCGGTGGAAGAAGTTCTGCAGCAGCAGACCGAGCTTGCGCAGCGGCTCGAACAGCGTCTGCTTGCGGGCCACGAAGTGGCGTCCGCTTCGCCCGAAAGCGCCGACTGCGCACCACCCAACCGCCCGGGCCGCTCGCTTCAGAGAAGGCAGCGCGACTTCCGCGCCGCCTGCGAAGCGCTGCTGGTGACGCTGCAGGACGGCTCCCGGATCAGGCTTTCCGTCGCGCCGCCGCGCCCGCCGTCGTTCGCGCCGCCGCCCGATTTCCTCGATTACGGCATCCTGTTCGTGCTCAGCGTATCAGCCCTTGCCGCGATCATCGCGCGCATGACCATGCGCCCGCTCAAGCAACTGGCCCAGGCGGCCACCGAGCTGGGCAACAATATCGACCGCCCGGCGCTGCCGGAACGCGGCGCCACCGAAATCCGGCAAGCCGCCGCCGCATTCAATGCGATGCAAGCGCGCATCCGCCACCACATCAGGCAGCGGGCCCACATCCTAGCCGCCATCACGCACGATTTGCAGACGCCGCTCACGCGATTGCGCCTGAGGCTGGAAAAGGTCGACGACGCCGAGCTGCGCGCCAAGCTGATCAGCGACCTGTCGGCGATGCAGAGCATGGTGCGCGAAGGACTGGACTTGGCGCGCAGCATGGATCTGGCCGAGGCGATGCAGCCGCTCGACCTGGATTCACTGATCGACAGCGTCTGCGCCGACGCAGCCGACGCCGGGCAGCACGTCACAGCTTCCGGCGCAACGTCGGTATCGCTGTTGGCGCGGCCGACCGCGCTGCGCCGCTGCCTTACCAACCTGATCGACAACGCGGTCAAGTACGGCCATTCGGCCCAGGTGAGTGCAGCGCGCGAAGACGGCATGGCCGTGATATGCATCAGGGACGACGGCCCCGGCATTCCGGAGGCCGAGCTGGAGAAGGTGTTCGATCCGTTCTACCGGCTCGAAAGTTCGCGCTCGCGCGACACCGGTGGAACAGGGCTGGGAATGACCATTGCGCGCAACATCGTCGAACAGCACGGCGGAACGATCCACTTGCGCAACCGCCGGGAAGGCGGGCTGGAGGTGACGGTCAGGCTACCTGCCCGAGCTTGACTGCGCATCAGCCGAGGGAGTGCCCGGGCAAGCGGGATCGATCCCCCACAGGCCGGAGCAGATGCGCACGCGGCACAACTCCCCCTCGATCAACCCGAGCGCACGGCAGCGTGCAACCAGCGCTTCGGTAGAGTCACCATCGTTGCGCACGACGATATCCCGGCTGCTGCCGGAGCGCCGCTCGTGCTTCGTACCTGCCGTGCCTGCCGAATATAGACGTGCATCGGTCGCAGGCTTGACCGTCTTTTTCCTGTTTTCCTTTTGGGCGGAGTCCCCGTGCGAAACATGCGATACCAGCGCCGCGATCAGATCGACGTCACCATCCTTGCCCGTGCGCTGGGGCGGCACGGCCTTTGCAGCGACCGCACTGCGCGGAGCCGGCCTGCTTCCCTGCTTGCTCACCGGGGTTGACGCCGGTTTCCCGGGGATCTGCCCGGCGCCGACATTTTCCGGCGCTATCGCTCTCGTATCCTGAGCAGACACAGCCACGCCTGTGCCGTTGCCTTCGGTTCGCCCCTCGGGCGGCACGAACTGCGCCAGATTCGCAGGAGGCTCTTCGACCGAGGCCTGCGGCTCGGTCCCAGGTATCGGCTCTTCGACGACGATCGTCGCCGTACCGGGATCGTCAGCCGCCGCCGCAACCGAAACCGGCTGCGGTTTGGGCGCTTCCTGCTTGAGTACTGTACGTCCAAGCGTCGCCTCGTTCGACGCGGCCGGCGACAAGCGGTGATAGACATCGACATCGCTGCCGACCAGGTACAAGGTGCCCGCCAGAGCGCCAACTAGGCCGACCAGCGCGGCCCGCCACCATATTGCACTCCTGCGCATGCGCGGTTCCAGCGCATCGAGAATGCGAAAGACATCGCCCGAATCCTGTTCACGGCTGTTAAAGCTGTAGAGCGAAGGCCGGTCGGCCGCCTTCTTTTCCGTATTGATCGTGGTTTTCGCTTTCATCGTTCGCCTGTCACAACAACTGCCTGCATCCCGGGATTTTCGCCACCAAATTGTCTTTATAATAACATTCAATTTTGCATTTTTGACAATGAGCGCACCGGGATATTTATTGTGGGCGATAAGCACTTCTTTCTCTTGCTGGCGGTATCGTACGCGGTTGTGGGCGTTGCCGGAGGCTGGGCGGTAACCCGAGCCGAAAAGCGCCGGAGGTGGCAATGCCGAATTAGCGGGGCAGTCGTCACGCAATGGAATCGGCTCGCCTTGCTGCAACGTCACACCGCCTCGCAGACTTGCTTGGCACTGGCGTTTCTGCGTGCGGCCGCCCAATCCGCCTTTCGGGTCATCCGCCGTCGTCCCGGCATCAGCACGGCCGCACTGGTACTGCTGTCGTTGCCCGCCCTGCTTGCCTTGCTTTTCTCGCCGCGAACCGACTTGGGCGGTTATCCCGACGCTCCGGCAGCGCACGATCCTGTAGTCGCCACGTTATTAATCGGAGAACAACTCGTACCACCGTCACCGCTGCCGCCCGATCTATTCCTTGCCGGAGACCTCGATCTGATTCGACCGGGAATTGCCAGTGCCAGCCGGGATTGGGCCTTACTGGACAACGAGTTCCGGCAGCGACTTTTGGGCGTATTTCGATCGATGGCGAAGCATGGCTACCAGATGGCGCTTCTCGAAGGCTATCGCAGCCCCGAGCGCCAAGCCATCCTTGCTCGACTGGGTCCACAGGTGACGAATGCAGGCGCCTATCAGAGTTACCACCAGTACGGCCTTGCTGCGGATAGTGCCTTCTTTAGGAGCGGCAAGATCGTGATATCGGAACGCGATGCCTGGGCCATGAAGGGCTACCAGCTATACGGTGAATATGCCGAATCTGCCGGACTTGTGTGGGGCGGGCGCTGGCGCATGATGGATTTCGGCCATGTCGAGCTGAGAAAACCGCGAGTATTGCCATACCTCCAATAAAACATTATCAATTCAGCAATTATTTGCTATTATCAAAATAATTGACTTAAAGACAACAATGTTTAAAGGAAAGCCATGGCGAAACCACTCATCGTCACCGGCGACGCTACCGATCATGGCGGCACCGTCGTTAGCGGCGCGGCAACCACTGACGCCAACGGCAGGCGCATCGCCCGCATCGGGGACCAGGTGACTTGCCCGCACAAAGGCCATGGCACCAATGCCATCGTCAGCGGCGACCCCACCGTCATCGTCGACGGCAGCCCTGTGGCCCGCCACGGCGATGTGACGGCCTGCGGTGCGGTGCTCATTTCCAGCCAATTCTCCACCGGCAGCGAATAAGGCGCGGCCTGTTTCAAGGCCGGATCGGCAGTTCTCCATCCAACAACATTCCCGTCCGTCGAATTCTCTGATGTCCGATATCGCAGTTCCAGCCGGTAAAGCGCGTGCATTCGCAAAATCGCTCCTTCTATCAGTCATCCTGGTCGCGCTGACATGGGCCGTGGTCGTTTTCTGGTGGCGCGCCGTGCATTGGAACGCGACCGCGCTCGACATTGTCCTTGGTTTCGGCCTGTTGCCTTGCGTGCCGCTGGCTGCAATGGCTTTCCTGAGAAGGCGCGCCATGCGCGCGCCATCGCAAACCATTCCCGATCCGACACAAGAGAATTTGTCCGTGCAGCTGCCCCCGAGCAAAGCCCAGCCCGCGCCCGCGCTGCCGATCCTGAACGCATGGGCCATTACCCATGCGGCGATGAACCTCGACGAGTTGGTGCAAGTGCTCGTTGAACGGCGCACGCGGCCGCGCCCGGACCCGGAGCTGACGGACCGCGACGGCTTTCCGGTCCTGAGCGGCCGGGTTGTCGGCCTCGACACGACACATGCCGAACACTGGCTGGCGCAGACGGGCGTAGCCGCAGATCAAGTCCATCCACCGGTCTGGCGCGACGCTTTCGTTCGCGTGCTCGCGCTGCTGGGATCGCTGGCCGACCAGATCGAATCCGAACTCCATCTGCTGGCAACGGCGGCGGAACAGAGCAGCGCCACCGCAAACGACAGCGAAGCAACCTTGCGCGGGATGTCGGCGCCTGCTCCTCAGGCCGGACAGTTCCGGCTTCTCGTCAGGCTCATGATCCCGGCAGCCTTCCTGCCACATGAAAGGCAAACGATGCTGGACTTCGTTTTGCAACGGTTCCCGCTTTTCCAAGGCTTGAATGCGCGTGTCGAACTGGCGCCATCTCACGAAGACGCAGCGGCCATTGCGTTGCTGGAGCAGTTCAGGCTGGACTCCGCAGGCGGGAATGCGCAAGCGCTGCTCCTGCTGGCATGCGACTCCATGCTTTGCCCCGAAGTGCTGGAAGCATGCCAGGCGGGAGCGCACCTGTTCGGCACCCGCAGTCCGAACGGCCTGATGGCGGGCGAAGGCGCATTCGGCATCCTGTGCGCCAACGACGCGGCGCTCGACATCCTGCCCACACCGGCCGCCTGCCTGCTGGCCGGCACATCGCACCATGTGCGGGAACATTCGGCCGATGCGCCAGGCAGGCCAAGCCACGCGTGCCTGGCGCAGGCGGCCCGTGACGCGCTGGCGGCAAGCGGAGCGGTGCCGGAACGAATCGGCATGGTGGTGTGCGACACCGATCACCGCTCCAGCCGAGTTCTGGAATGCATAGGCGCGATGGCACAGCACGCGCCGCACCTCGATGCTATCCAGAACCGTCTGGCCGTCAGCGAGACATGCGGCCACCTCGGCGCCGCCACGGGGCCTGCAGTTTTGGCGGCCGGAATACGGTGGACCGCGAACGCATCCTCGCCAACCATTCTGCTCAACCTTTGCCACGCTTTCGATCGGGCCGCCGCAGTCCTGCTGCCGCCCACCGAAGCCTGAAGCTCATCCCATCACCGCTGTTTAACGGACTGTCCAATGAACCGGATTATCGACATCTTCAAAGACACGCGAATCATCACTGCTATCGGGCTGGCTCTTACGCTGGCGGCCGTCTATCTGGCCGGCTCGGCGCTTCATGCGTCTCCCGCATGGACGCTAGCCGTCATGGGGCTGGCATGCGCCTTGTGGATCGGGACCTGGATCGTGCTATGGCATCGCACGCGCCGAGCGGCCGCAGCCATGGAGCAGATGCTTCATGGCCAGGCGGACCAGGCGCTCAAGGCGGCATCCGCCGACAGGAAGCGGGATGTGGACATCCTCCGCAAGCGACTGCTCGATGCGATCCGCACCATCAAGGGGTCCAAGCTTGGTCAAACCAGCGGCAAGGCTGCGCTCTATGAACTGCCGTGGTATATCGTGATAGGCAACCCGGCGGCGGGAAAAAGCACCGCGGCAGTGAATTCCGGGCTGAATTTTCCGTTCTCGGACAAGGGCTGCCAGGCGATCCAGGGCATTGGCGGCACGCGCAATTGCGACTGGTTCTTCACCACCGAAGGCATCCTGCTCGATACCGCCGGACGCTATGCGGTACATGAGGAAGACCGCAGCGAATGGCTCGGCTTTCTCGACTTGCTGAGGAAGCACCGCCCCAAGGCGCCGATCAACGGTATCGTCATCGTCGCCAGTATCGCGGAACTGACCGGCGGCCGGCCCGACGCCACGATCACGCTGGCCAAGCAGCTGCGCCAGCGAGTGCAGGAGCTGACCGAGCGCCTCGAGCTGTTCGCGCCGGTCTACGTGATGTTTACCAAGGTCGACCTGATCGCCGGGTTCATCGATTTTTTCGAGGGTTCGGATGCCGAGGAGCGCAACCGCGTATGGGGCGCCACCCTGCCCTACGACGTGGATGGCAAGGCCAACGCGGTGGCACTGTTCGACCAGCATTTCGATGCCCTGGCCGAAGGCGTAAAGGAACTCGGCGCCACCCGCATGTCGCTCAACCGCGGCCAGTCGGCCGGGCCGGGCGTGCTGACCTTCCCGATGGAATTCGTCGGGATCAGGCAGCATCTGCGCATGTTCATCGCCACCCTGTTCGAAGAAAATCCGTTCCAGTTCAAGCCTGTTTTTCGTGGCTTTTATTTCACAAGCGCGATCCAGGAAGGCGTGGCGACCCACGCCGCCGGGCAACGCGTGGTGCGGGAATACGGGTTGGCGGCCGGTCGCAGGATGGCGGCGAGCGTGAGTTCGAACAGTGGCTTCTTTCTCAAAAACCTGTTTTCCTCTGTGATCTTCGCCGATCGCAACCTGGCGCGGCGGTACGCTAGCCGCAACAAGCTGTTGCTGCGCCAGTTCGGTTTTTACGGCGCCTTGCTGGCACTGGGGCTGCTGCTCGGGGGCTGGAGCTGGTCCTTCGTCGGCAATCGCCAGTATGTGGCCAACGTCCGCGCCGACATGGAAAAGGCGATCAAGGTCCAGCAAGCAGGTCAGGACCTGGCATCCCGGCTTGAGGCGCTGACCATCCTGCAGGACAGGCTGGAGCAGTTGCAGCGCTACCGGGAGAACAAACCTCTGGCGCTCGGCTTCGGGCTGTTCCAGGGCGAACGTATCGAGAACAAGCTGCGCTCCGAGTACTTCAAGGGATTGCGGCAGGTGATGCTGGAACCGGTCGCGATCAACATCGAGGCCTTCCTGTCGGAAGTCGGCACCAACGCCGTCAAGCTGCAGGCCGCTGCACGCGTCCCGCAGGGCGCCGCGCCCGCGGACGCTTCGGCTTTCGGGCGCGGCGCACCGTCCCCGTACAAAAATCTCTCGCCGGACAATCCGGAAGACGCTTACAACGCGTTGAAAACTTACCTGATGCTGGCCGACCGCGACCGCATCGACGGAGCCCACCTGGGCGACCAACTCACCCGCTTCTGGCGCGGCTGGATCGAAGCCAATCGCGGCAACGCGCCACGCGAACAAGTGCTCCGCAACGCCGAAAAGCTGATTGGCTTCTACCTCGCACAGGCCGGGGAATCGGACTTCCCGCTGATTGAAAACAAGCTGGCGCTGGTCGATCAGGCGCGCGACACGCTGCGGCTAGCCGTCAAGGGAACGCCGGCGCGCGAGCGCGTGTATAGCGAAATCAAGATGCGTGCCTCGACACGTTTTCCGTCGGTTACCGTAGCCTCCGTGGTCGGCGAACAGAACAGGGAGCTGATCGCGGGAAGCCATGCAATCCCCGGCGCATTCACCCGCGCCGCCTGGGAACAGTTCATTGAAGGAGCGATCAGGGATGCCAGTACTGGCGAGCTGCAAAGCGCCGACTGGGTGCTCAAGACCACGGCACACGACGACCTGTCGCTCGAAGGCAGTCCGGAGCAGATCCGCGGGGAGCTGGTCCGCATGTACAAGACAGAGTACATCGGCGAATGGAAGAAATTCATGCAAGGCATCGTCATCGCCGATTTCCCGGGCTTCGATGCGGCGGCTGCCGGCATGAACCGGCTCGGCGATCCGGCCATGTCGCCGCTCAACACGCTGATGCAAACGCTGTACAGGGAAACCGCCTGGGACAATCCCTCGCTCGTCGACAAGGGGATGCAGAGCGCTCGGCGAAGCATGACCGACTGGTTTCGCAGGACGGTGCTGCGCCAGGCGCCTTCCCGCCCCTACCAGGATCTCGCCGCCGGCAAGGAAGGCGAACTCCAGCCGGGCATGATCGGCAGGGAGTTTTCCGGCATCGCCGGCCTCGCCATGGCGCGCAGCGAGAGCAAGGACGCCTCGCTATTGAACGGCTACCTGGCACGGCTCGCCAAAGTACGCACGCGCTTCAACCAAATCAGGAATGCTGGCGATCCGGGCCCCGGCAGCAGGCAACTGATGCAGGCTACGCTGGACGGCAACGATTCCGAACTGGCCGATGCCCTCAAATATGTCGATGACAGCATGTTGACCGGCATGCCGGATTCGCAGCGCGCCGTCATCCGTCCCCTGCTGGTGCGCCCGCTGATGCAGGCGTTCGCCGTCATCGTGGCGCCGGCCGAGCAGGATTTGAACCGTACCTGGGCTGCGCAGATACATGAGCCGTTCGGCAAATCGCTCGCGACTAAATATCCGTTCACCGCCGCATCCCGCGTCGAGGCGACCGCTTCGGAAATCGCGCAGGTGTTCGGCCCGGACGGCAAGATCGCGAAATTCGTGCAAGACAGCATGGGGCCGTTGGTAGTGCGGCGCGGCGACACGCTGTCGGCGCGCACCTGGGCCGACATGGGCGTGCACCTGAACCCCGTATTCGCGGCCAATCTGGCACACTTCGTGGCGCCTCCCGGAGCCGGCGCGGGGAGCACCGCGGCGGCGCAAGGCCAGCCGCAAACCAGCTTCCAGCTGCAGCCGATTCCCACCGCAGGTCTGGTCGAGTACACCATCGAAATCGACGGCCAGATGCTGCGCTACCGTAACGGCCAGCAAGAGTGGGCCAGCTTTATCTGGCCATCGGCGCAAGGCCAGCCGGGCGCCAGGATCAGTGCGCAAACGGCCGGCGGCAACACCGTCGTCATCGCGGATTTCCCAGGCCAGTTCGGTCTGGAAAAGCTCATCGACTCGGCGCAGCGCACGCGGCGCGACAACGGCTTGTTCACGATGGCCTGGACCAACGGCGGCTACTCGGTAAACGTCAACTTCCGCTTGATCAGCGATGCCCGCTCCGCCGGTCAGGGCGGGCCGGAAAATGGTTTGCGCGGCGTGCAGTTGCCTGCGACCGTTGTCGGATCCGCCATCTGACGGCGCACATCATGCAAGCGAATCGCACCATGGGCGCCATCCCGGCAATTCAGCCGCGAAATGCCAGCTCGATCTACTTTGGAAAAATTGCTTCGCGCGGTGATTTTGTCAAAAGCACTTCCGGAGCCGAAGTCATCGCGCTGATCGACAAGTGGGTGGCGCAAGGCATGGAGCTGCTGATCGCCGATCCGGACTGGAAGAACAGCTACGACACGGCCGGCCCGGTCGATTTCCTGTTCATAGGAACCCGCAGGAAGCGCGCCATCAGCGGCGCTCTGATTCCCGGCAGAGACGCGTCGGTGCGGCGCTTTCCATTCATTGCCGCTACCCTGTTCGAAATGGGCGAAGCACTGGTTTTCCTGCCATTGAGTCCGCTCGTGATGGAGCGCCACGCCAATCACCAGCGAGCCCTGTCGCACCATGCCTCGACCACGCATGACGCCGCCGAGACGCTGACCGCTCTTGGCGACGTCGCTTTGCTGGCCGATGCCGGGCAACACAGATTTCACGCCGGATATGCGCAGTTCCTGAATACGACCAGCCTGGCCAGCCTGGCCACCGCCCTGTCGCCGCACCTTACCGGCATAAACCTGCGCCAGACGATTCTCGCCGTCGGATATTTGCTGCAACCGGTTCTCGCCAATTACGCGATCGCGCCGCACCGGGGATTGCTCATGCCCCTGCCCGCCGATCCGGGCCTCGCGCCGCTTGTCAAGGCGTGGTGGCTCGACCTTGTCTGCAGCTTCCTGCCGAGAGCGGATTTCGAGCTGGGCGTGTTCTCGTGCCGCCATGACGGGCGGCCTGTGCTGATCCTGACTTTCAACGGCATCACCCCGGCCGTCTTTCATGCCCTGTTTGGGGGAGCCGCGGCACAGCAGTCTTTCATCGATATTTCCTATTCCGCCTGGGTTGAAGAGTACGCGGCACGCGATGCGACCAGGTACAAGCTGTCGAGCTATCTCGAACACGGCGAGCTGACGCTGGGCCAGCTTCGGGAAGCCTTCCGCCAGGCGTTTTCCGGGTAAGCGCCACACATACTCGCCATCCAACAAATCGACCACACCGCCATGATCATCCGCTCAACGCTCCAGCAGATCGCGCTCGCCGTTGCAATAACCTGCGCGCCCCCCCTCTCGCATGCGCAATCCGCATCGCCGGCCTCCGCACCGGGAAACATCGTCATTTCCGGCGCCGTACCGGACGAGGCGACCAAGGCCGCGCTGCTCGGCAAACTGCAGGACTTGTACGGCCGCGCCAGAGTCGTCGACCAGATCAGCGTTGGCGGCGTGACCGCACCGCCGAATTGGGCTGTCCACGTTCCCGGGCTGATGACGCCCAACCTGAAATCGGTCAGCAAGGGACAGCTGGTGGTGGAAGGAACGAACGTGGCGTTGCGCGGCGAAGTCGCCAGCGAAGCGGTTCGGCAATCGGTCGCGCGCGATATCGCCGCAGCGCTCAGCCCTGACTATAGCGTCAAGAACGCTCTGCGCGTGTCGGTCGCGACTCAGGATGTGCTGGACCGTGCGCTGGGAAATCACGTGATCGAATTCGAGCCAGGCAGCGCGCTACTCACCGATTCCGGGAAAGCCATCCTCGATGAAATGGCCGATGCACTAAAAAAAGTCCATCCGCAAAAAGTGGAAATCATCGGTCATACGGACGATGTCGGCACTGCCTCGCGCAATCTGGCGCTGTCGCGTGCACGGTCCGAGTCGGTGAAAGCTTTTCTGGTTTCCAGGGGCATTTTCCCTGCCTCGATCGGCACCAGCGGCATGGGAGCGGACCAGCCAGTGGCGCCCAACACGACCGAGGATGGACGCCGGCGCAATCGCCGCATCGAGTTTCGCATCAGTCAGTAGGCCGGTTCCGCCGTCGTCCATGCATCGCCGACGGACTACCCGCATTGGCATCATCAAGTCGCCTCGTGGCAATTCCCCGGCCGCGAAACATTGCGCAAGTTCAAATGTAAGCACCTTTGTGGCTTGGCATGGTCAAATACCCTGTCAACAGGGAGGCTGCGATAATCATGCGAAACTCGCTACAGGCTCGCGTCGACACGCTGACCAGGGAAATCAGGCACTTAAAAAAGGAACTTGCCCGCAGCAAACACTCCGAAGATGCGTTGCGCAAGAGCGAGCGGCGTTACCAATCCATCTTTGAACATACCAGCGTGGGTTTGGCCCAAATCGGCGCGGATGGAAAATTCATCGATGCCAATCGTCCGTTTTGCGAACTGCTCGGGTATGCGCGCGACGAGTTGATGCATCTTACCTATTCCGATCTGGCCCACCAGGACGACCGCGAACAGGATCAGCGCGCGCTCGCAAAATTACTGGAAGGAACATTTCCCGCGCCGCGGCGCGAAAAACGCTTTATCCGCAAAAATGGATCCGTCGCGTGGTTCAATCTCAACCTCTCCATAGCTCCCTGCGGTGATGGCAACAATAACTGCATGCTCGTAGCGCTGGAGAACATCAGCGAACGCAGAACCCTGCAGGAATCCTTGAGACGCATTGCCGCCAATCTCGTCAAGGCCGACATAATTTCGCCGATCGGATCCTGGAAATGGGACCTCAAGTCGAACCGTGTCAGTTGTTCGGAAGAAGTTTCAGAAATGTTCGCGCTGCCGGCCACAACGGAGCCGATACCAATTTCCATGGTTCTCGAAAGGGTTTTCCCTGATGACCGGCCTGCCGTGGAGCGGGCGCTGCATACCGCCGTGCGCGAGCAAAAACCATATCAGGTGGAGTACCGATTGTTGTTACCCGATGGCAGCGTCCGACTGGTATCGGCGAACGGTGAAGTCTATCGCCGCGACGGGAGAGGCAAGCCTCAGAGCATGATTGGCATGTTGCAGGACATTACGCTGCGGCGAGAAGCCGAGCACGCTTTGGAAGAAAGCGAACAGCGCTTCCGGCAACTGTTTGACAACGCATCGGACGGCATTTTTATCGCCAATCGCGATGGGGAATACATCGACGTCAACATCAACGCCTGCCGCATGCTCGGATACGGCCGCGACGAATTGATAGGCAAGCACATTACCGATCTGGTACCGCATGCCGACGCCGACCGCCTGGCCAAGGCAAAGAGCTATCTTCAGCAGAACGCCGAGCATGTCACAGTCGACGAATGGGAACTCCGGTGCAAGGATGGCTCCTATCTCCCTACCGAAGTCAGCGCGCGGTTCCTGCCGGATGGCCGGTGGCTGGCCCTCGTCCGGGACGTCAGCGAGCGCAGGCGGATTCAGCGGCAACTGGAGCGCAATGCCGAGGAAATCAACGATCTCTACGAGAATGCGCCATGCGGTTATCACTCCGTGGACCGCGACATGATGATCGTAAAGATGAACAGCACCGAGCTGGAATGGCTTGGCTATGCCCGGGAAGAGCTGGTTGGCAAGAAGCGCATAGCCGACTTGCAGTCTGAAAACAGCAAGGCCCTGTACCTGCAGAAATTCCAGGAGCTGATCGAAAATGGACAGCTGCGCAACCTGGAGCTGGAAATGGTACGCAAGGACGGCAGCATCATGCCAATCCTCCTCAATGCGTCCGCCCAGTTGGACGCCGCAGGCAACTTCGTGATGAGCCGCACCACCGTGTTCGACATCACGAAAGTGGTCGAAGCGCAGAAGGAGTTGCGGCGCGCCGCCACGGTATTCGAGCATACCAGGGACGCGATCATCATCACGGACGGCAACGGCACGATTACCGCGGCAAACCGTGCCTTTTCCGACATAACCGGCTATCGTCCCGACGAAGTCATCGGCAGGAACCCGCGCCTGCTCAAATCGGAGCGGCAAAGCAACGAGTTTTACAAGAACCTGTGGAGCGAACTGGAGCAAAAAGGCAACTGGCAGGGCGAGATTTGGGACCGCCGCAAATCCGGCGAGCTGTTCCCGACGTGGCAGAACATCACCGCGGTCAAGGATGAAACCGGCAAGGTCACCGACTACATTTCGGTATTTTCCGACATCACCACCATCAAGGACACGGAAGAAAAACTGGTTCGCCTGGCCTACCATGACAGCCTGACCGGCTTGCCAAACCGCCTGCTGTTTAACGACCGCCTGGATCGTGCAATCCAGTTCAGCCGGCGGCACAAGTCCACGGTCGGGCTGCTGCTGCTGGATCTCGACCGCTTCAAGCTGATCAACGACACGCTGGGGCATGACGTCGGCGACCAGCTGCTCGAGGAAATCGCCGCGCGACTGCAGAACAACGTGCGCGGGGAAGACACCGTCGCCCGGCTGGGCGGCGACGAATTCGCGATCATCATCAGCGAACTGACGCGCATGGAAGATGCGGCAGCCCTGTCGCAGAAAATCATCAAGGCCATCGCAGCCCCCATCCATATCTCGAACCATTTGCTGATGACGTCGGCAAGCATCGGCATCAGCGTTTTCCCGGATGATGCAGGCGACAAGGAAACGCTGTACAAGTCAGCCGATATCGCGTTGTATGCTGCCAAGGACAAGGGAAGAAACTGCTACGAGTTTTTCACGCCATCCATGACGCAGCGTGCGAACGAAATTCTCGCGATCGACCGTGGCTTGCGCGGCGCCTTCCAGCGGCATGAGCTGGCCCTCTATTTTCAGCCGCAAATCAGCCTGGCGAGCGGCCGCGTCGCCGGCGTCGAAGCGCTCCTGCGCTGGAATTCCTCCCAGAACGGCATGCAGCAGCCCAGCCGCTTCATACCGATTGCGGAAGAGAGCAACCTCATCGAACTGCTCGGCGACTGGGTGCTCGACAGCGCCTGCGCACAGATACAGAAATGGCGTGCCGCGGGCGTCCCGCCGGTGCGCCTGGCGATCAATCTGTCCGCGCGCCAGATCAAGCGCCCCCGTTTCGCCAAGGATTTTTGCCGCCTGCTGCAACGGTATCCATCCATGGACGGCTTTGGCGTCGACATCGAAGTCACCGAAACGGCACTGCAAACCGACCCGGACATTGCCGCCGCCCTGAAGGAATTGAAGAACGTCGGTGTACGCGTTGCCGTCGACGACTTCGGAACCGGCTATTCGTCACTGTTATCGCTGAAACAGCTGCCGGCGGACATCCTTAAAATCGACCGCGCATTCATTCACGGCATCCCGGACGACGGCGACGACAAGGCGATCACCGCCGCGATTATCGCCATGGGCCATTCGCTTGGCATGGAGATTGTTGCGGAAGGCATCGAAACACGCGAACAACTGGAGTTCCTGGTCAGCCAGCACTGCGACGAAGTGCAGGGTTTCCTGTTTTCCCCCCCCTTGCCGGCGGATGAATGCGAACGCTTCCTGATCTCCGCCCGCACGGCCGCGCCGGTTACCATGCTGGGCGCATGACATACGGCGCGGCTCGTACGCTTCGGATGACGGGCTGGTTGCGTAACCCGCCGTGCAGCGTTCGATGCCGATGCGTTCCGCGTTACCCGCCGATCTGCCGGAACGGATCGAGCGCCAGGTCGATCAACCTGCGCTCGCGCACCACGACTTCGGCGGTTGCCGTCATCCCGTAGCGCAGCGGGTACTTGATGTCGCCCACCTCGTAGTAATTGCGTTCCAACGTGACGCGCCCCTCGTACACCGGCTGCTTGGTCTGCGGCGAAGGCTTGGTAGCGGGCGAGATGTAGGCGAGCGTGCCGTTGATGAGGCCGTAGCGCTGGTACGGAAAGGCGTTGAACTTCAGCTTGGCCGGCAAGCCTTCGCGCAGGAAGGCGCGGTCGTGCTCGGGAATCTCGATCTTCAGCACCGGGCGCGCATCCTTCGGCGCAATCCCGCCCAGCGGCGTGTTGGCCTGGATCTTGTCGCCGGGCTGGGTTGAGGTGACGTCGGTCACCACGCCGTCGGCCGGCGCGACGATGAGCAGGAAGTTGTCCTTGTCGATGTTTTCGAACTTGATCCGGGCGGCGGCGTCCGCCACCAGGCGCGCGGTTTGCACCTGCAGGCGGAGCTTTTCCTCCGTGTTGGCGATTTCCTTGGCCGCTGCATCGTATTGCAGCTGCAGCTTGGTGAGTTCCTGCCCGCTGGTTTCCAGCTGAGCCTTGGCTTGATTGAATTCCATGCTTTGCCGCGCGCCGAGCTCGGACAGCCTGGCCTGCGCGGCGCGCAATCCGTTCTCCGCCGCCAGCAGCGCGTTCTTCTTTCCTTCCACCTGCAACTGCGACACGCCGCCGCCGCCGGGCAGAGCCAGCAGCCGCGAATACTTGTCGGCCTCGCTCTTGGCAGCGTCGCGCGCGCGGCGCGCATCCTCCACGGCGGTGCGCGCTTCGGCCAGCTGCGCGCGCTGGCCCTCCGCCAGCTTGCCGGTGCCCTCGGCCACGCGCTGGTCGTGCTGGTGCTGCTCGACTTCCATGGCTTGCTTGAGCGCGACGATCTTGCGTTCCATGAGCGCTTTCTTTTCGGGAAATTCCTTCCACTCGCGCTCGGCGTCCTCCAGCTTGAGCTGCGCCTGCAAGGCGTTGGTGGCGGCCTCGATCGCGCCGCGCGCATTGAGCCTCGCCAGCACGTCGCCTTTCGATACCGGCTGGCCTTCGGCAATGTACAGGTTGGCCAGTTCGCCGTCGACCGGCGTGTAGAAGCGCCGCACTTCCGATTCCGGCTGCAGCGTTCCCTGCCCCGATACGATCACGTCGGCATGGCCGAAAAACGACCAGATCAGGGCGACCAGCACCAGCGCCATCATCGTGATGACGGTCGCATGCGTGAAGCGCCAGGGCTCGGCGCTCAGGATCGCGATGCCTTCCGCGCTGTGGTCTTCCAGCGCTTCAGTGAGCGGCTTGAGCCGGTTGGCGTTGGTTGCCATCAGTTTGATCACCTCCCAACAAGGCAAGCTTGCTCTTCAACAGGTCCGGGGCCAGCACGTTGCGCAATTCCTGCAGTGACTTGCGCTGCTGTTCCGCTTCCGCAGCGATCTCGTCGCGCAGCTTGCGCCCGTCCGCGGGCGGCTCCATTTTCAGCTGGGCATAGACCAGCATGCCTTGCCGCGCGTCGGCGTCGGCATCGGCCAGCAGGCGCGCCTGCATCCGGTATTTTCCCGAAATTTTGCTTTCAAGCCGCTGGTCGCCTTCGATCGGGCCATTGTCCCGGTACTGCCTCCAGCCCGCCTGGGCGCGGTTCAGCAATGCCTGCGCCCGCGCGATGGCCTTGTCCCTGTTCGCCGCGACATCCGGCGCGACGGCGCGCGCGAAATAGGCGTCCTCGGCCGGATCGAGCGCGCCGTAAAACGCGAGCAGGCGCTCGACGTAGCCGGCGCCGCCGCGCGTCTTTTGCAGCTGCGCATACTGGTCGGCGATGGCCTTTTTATGTGCCAGTTCGCGCGATGCCGCCTCGCCCCAGGGCCCCGCCGTCATTTTCTGCAAGCCGGCGAACGCCTGCTCCGTGTCGCCGCCGCGCCAGGACGCCGAGACTGCCTGATACTGCCGCATCACCTCCGGCGGCGGGAACAGCGTGCCGGCCTGCAATGCGCGAAACCTTGCCTGGAACGGCGGCGTCGCGAACTTTGCTGCGGACGCCTGCGTGACGAGCGGCCCCAGGTTGCGCTCGCGCGCATGCCTCAGGATCTCGCCGTAGCTGCGCAAGTCCTGGCGCACGCTGTCGAGCCCGCCGATCCTCGGATATTTTTCGGCATACTCCTTGAGCACGGCATCGAGGTCGCCCGGACGATCCTCGGCCAGCGCGGACGCGATGGTCGCTTTCAGGCGTTCGATGGCGGCGGAATACACCGCGTCGTCGCTCTGCAGCTTGCGCAGGTGCGACAGCGCCTCGGCATACGGGTCGCGGAACGCCGGCACATAGGAAGAGATGGCGGCGAGCGCACGTTGATGTCCCTGCGTATCTTCATCCCAGCGCTTGAGCAGCGCCTTGATCCGGTCCTCGTCCGCATAGAGCCGGATCGGCGCTTCCGTCCCGCCCCGGCCCAGCACGAACTTCTCCAGGCTGCCCATCCATTCGAGCTGCCTGAGCAGCGGCTGGACGTCGGCGTTGTGGCTGCCGAGCCTGTTCATGTTCGCCAGCGCGGCGTCGGCGCGCGCAAAGTCGCGCGCCTTCAGGCCGGCCGCCCAGCCCGGCACGCCGGCCTTGAGCAGCGCTTCCGTGCTCAACGCCTTGACCGCCGCGTTGTCCGGATCGTTTTCCAGATAATGGTCGGCCAGCTCGGCGGCGCGCGGATACTCGCCGTCGGCAACGAGATCCTTCAGGCGGCCCTCCGGCGCCTGCCGCAGGTACAGCGCGCCGGCGAACACCGCGAGCGCCGCCACGAACAGCGCGCCCCAGCGCAACGAGCGCTTGAATCCTTCGTGCTCGCCTCCGGCGAAAGCCTGCGCCAGTTCGCGCGCGAACACCGCGAACCTGCCGCGCGGACGGCCGCCGCCCTCCTTGCCGCTATCGTCGGGCTGTTTGGCCGCCTCGTCGTTGAGCTCGTCTTCCTGCTGCTGCGCGCGGTCCACGCAAAAGATATCGAGGAAGGAATCGGCCGCCGCCACGAAGGTGGTCTTGTCCACGTCGAAGCTGTTCTTTTCCGCCGCCCCCTTGCGCACCGCCTGGCTCAGCTTGGTGATGGTCGGATCGAGTTCCGCCTCCTGCGTCTGCAGGCTCACCGTATAGACGAAATGATGGCCGCCGAACGCGAGCACGTCGCCGTCCTTGAGCGGCACCGCGTGCTCGTCGAGCCGCTTTTCGGCGACGAAGGTGCCGTTGGTGCTGCCCAGGTCCTCGACATAGGGCTGGCCGCCCTTGAGGAAGAGATGCGCATGGCGGCGCGAGATGTAATTCACCTGGTGCGGATGCTCGCTCTTGTAGCGCGAAAAGGTGGTATCGGCCTTGCTGATCAGGAAAGGAAACTGGGTGATCACGATCGGCTGCAATCCCGCATCGTCGTGCCTGGGCGTGAGCGTCAGGCTGACCACCTTCGCCGCCTGCCTGGGTGCCTCGGTGCGGGCGCCGAGATGCACCTTGTAGCTCAGCGCACCGGAGAAGCCGATCTCGTCGCCATCCTGCAGGCGGCTGGTTTTCTGGCGGATGTTGACGCCGTTGACGGTGGTGCCGTTCTTGCTGCCGAGGTCGGCGATATAGACAGTGCCGTACTCGGAAAAGATGCGCGCATGGCGGCGCGACAGGTCGGCCACCAGTTCCGGCGGATAGGCGTCGAACGGCGGCTCGGTGCGCCCGATCGCGAACAGGTTTTCGTCGATCCGGATGTCGCCCAGCTCCGGATGGGCGACCGGCTTGAGCACGATGTCGAATTCCTGCGAGGGCGCGGCCGGCTGCAGCGCGACCGTGCGCGCGTCGTCGGCGGCGGTATTGGCAGCATTGCGTCGCAACATCTATCGGCTCCCGACTTCGACGGTCGGCCAGCCGCCGCCCAGCGCCTTGTACAGCGTCACCGTGTCCGCCAGGATCTGCTGGTGGTTCGCCAGCAGCGCGAGCTGGGCCGACAGCAGCGAGCGCTCGGTCTCGAACAGCTCCAGCTGGGACACCACGCCCTCCTTGAGCTGGGCTTCGGTCTGCGCCGACACCGTTTTCAGGTTATCGATCTGCTGCTGCAGTTCTGTTCGCTGCTTGCGGTGGGCGTCGAGGTTGACCAGCGCGTTTTCGACATCCTCGAATGCCGTGATGACGGTCTTGCGGTATTGCTCTTCCGCCACCCGGGTCTGCGCCTCGCTGGTCTTCACATGCGCCTTGACCGACGGGTCGAAGATCGGGATGTTGATGCTGGGCAGAAGCCCGAAGGTGAACGACTTCAGCAGGTCGGTCAGCGCGAAGCTGGAACTGCCGCCGCGCCCGGTCAGGCTCACCGACGGCAGCTGCGCCAGCTTGGCCTGGCCGACCAGGTCGTAGGCTTCGAGCACGCGGAACTCGGCGGCGACGATGTCTGGCCGGCGCTTGAGCAGCTCGGACGGCAGCCCGGACGGCACCGCCGGCAGCTGCACCCGATCCTGCAGCCTGCCGGGCGCGATCCGGAGCTCTCCCGCCGGCACGCCAAGCAGCGTGGACAAGGCGTTGGCGGCGAGGTCGCGCGCGCGGCGCAGCTCCAGCAGGTCGTTGGTCAGCCGGTTGATCTCGGCGCGCTGCTGCAGCACGCGCGTGTTGGGCAGCAGGCCGCTTTTGTACATCGCGTCGAACGTCGAGAGTATCTGCCGGTTCTTGTCGAGCGCGCGCTGCTGCTGGTCGATCTGCTCGTCGAACTGCAGGATCTGGAAGTACGTGGTCGACACGTCCGACACCAGCTTCAGGTAGCCGGCCCGCCAGTCGGCCTCAGAGGCACGGTATTCCGCCTTCTGCGCCTGCACGCCCTTCTCCACCTTGCCCCAGATGTCGATATCCCAGTTGACCTGGGTGCCGAGGTTGAAGCTCTTCGACAGCTTCTGCCCGGTGCTCTTCTCGAAACTGGCGCCGGCGCCGGCGTCCAGCGTCGGCAGCGCGCCGGCGCGCGCCTCGCCGACTTCGGCGCCGGCCACCTGGATGCGCGCGGCCAGGATCTTGACGTCGAAATTGCCGGCCACCGCCCGCGCCACCAGATCGTTGAGCGTGGGATCGCGAAACTCCTTCCACCAGTCGGGCGCGATGGTTTCCGCGGCCGACACCGGCGGCTGGCCGGACCAGGAGGATTTGACGGGCGTGTCTGGCCGGCGGTACGGCGCCATGCTGACGTCGGCGCAGCCGCACAGCATGGCGGCGCACAGCGCGGCCACGGCGGACCGCCGCGCGCCCGGACGGGACAGGGAGAGTTGAATGGTATGCATCATTTCGCTACGGAGGTCGCCGCCGTCCAGACCTTGGCATCGACAAACACATTGAACAACCTGGCATCGAGATGCCCGGCGCGGCATTCCTGCTGCATCAGGTCGAGCGCCAATTCCGTCGGTACCGCCTTCTTGTACGGGCGGTCGCCGGCCGTGAGCGCGTCCCAGATGTCGCAGATGGTCAGCATGCGGGTCTGTATGCTGATCTGGTCGCCGCGCAGCCCCATCGGATAGCCGGAGCCATCGAGCTTCTCATGGTGTCCGTGGGCGATCGCCGGCACGCCGGCCAGGTCGCGCGTCCACGGGATCAGGATCAGGAACGAGTACGAATCCACCACGTGCGACTCGATCTCCTTGCGTTCTTCCGGCGTCAGGCAGCCCTTGGGCAGCGACAGCGCGGAGAATTCGCATTGTTCGAGCAGCGGCGACGCCACCTCGTCGGCCTCGTGATAGGCGTAGTTCAGGATATCGTCCAGCTCGCCGCGCCCCTCCGTGTGTGACACGGCCGGCTCGTTGGCCTGCCGGATGGCGTCGAGAAAGCGGTCCAGCCGCTCGTATTCCTCGCGCAGGCCGGCTTCGATGCGAACCTTCTCGGCGCGGAACGCGCCGATGCTCAGCTCGCGGCGCGCATGCAGCTCGGCCAGCAGGCGGTAGGCCTGCCGTTCCAGGCAGGCGCGCGCGTACTTGAAGCGCTGTTCCAGCAGGCGCATCTCGGAATGGTGCAGCTTCTTTTCCTTGCGCAGCACATGCTCGCGCACCCCGACCTTGCCGAAGTCGTGCAGCAACGCGGCATAGCGGATCTCGCGCAGTTGATCGTGCGAAAACACGATGCGCCGCAGCTCCGGCCCGGTGTCGCGGTCCACTGCCTGCGCCAGCCCTTCCGCGTAGGCGGCCACCCGGAACGAATGGCCGGCGGTCACCGGGTCGCGCTCCTCGATGGCCTGCACCGAGGCGCGCACGAAGCCGTCGAGCAGGCGCTCGATGTCGGAATAGAGCTGGAAATTCTTCAGCGCCACCGCCGTCTCCGCGCATACGCCGGTGAGCATTTCCAGGTCCTGCTCCTTGAACGCATAGGGATCGGACGAGGTATCGACCTGGATCAGGCCCAGGCATTCGCCCTCCAGCAGCAGCGGCACGCACATGACGCTGCGTATGCCCTGCGAAATGATCGATTCCTGGGCACCGTAATGGCGGTTGGCAAGCGTGTCAACCGACAGGATCGACTGCTTCTTGTCGAGCACTTCGCCGACGATGGTGTGCGAGATGGTGACGCGTTCCGGGTCCTCGACCGTGCCGTCGCGGCGGCTGGCCGCCACCGGCACCGGCGCCTCGCCCTCGTTCTTGCGCAGCAGGATGAAGGCGCGCTCGGCCAGCGGGAACAGGTCGAAGATGAAGTTCATGATCTTTTCGATCAGCGTGGTGCGGTCGGTCACCGCGCCGAGCGCGATGCTGACCTGGGCCATCGCGTGCAGCTTGCGCACCGTGCGCTGCATGTCGCCGTCGTCGGCCGCGGCCGGCGGTTCCATGGTTTTCGCCAGCTGGGTCGCGTCGACCGTCTTGGTGATGATCGTGGTCATGTTGTCCTGCGCGGGCACGACCAGAGAATGGAAGATCATCTGCGCCGACGACACCGCGAGTTCGTCGCCGTCGCGCAGCGGATGCCAGCTGCCCGGGCGCAGCCGGTTGCCGAGCACGAAGGTGCCGTTGAACGAATGGAGGTCTTCCACGAAATAGGTGCTGCCGCGGCGCCGGATGCGCGCATGGCGGCGGCTGACGGTGTGGTCGGGAATGCAGAGGAACTTGTCCGACGACAGGGAATCCTGCGGCTCGCGGCCGATCACCACCTCGTCATGCAGCGCGAAGACGACCGGCTTTTCCGTGCCGTCTCCCGGCACTTCCAGATAGGCCATTGCTGCACCGACCGACTCGGCAAATGTGGTTGCGCCTTTCATCTCACCGCTCTCGATCCTTGTGGTGCACCTCAATCAAGCGGTTCGACACTGCCCCTCAAACACCGGTTCCGGCGCCTAGTCCTTCAGTACAGCCGCCTCATTTCACCGTGATGGTGATTTTCTTCGAATGGACGGGCGGGTTGTGGGGAATGTGCTTGTCGTCGCCCATCAACAATTGCAGCGTGTGCTTGCCCGGCGGCAGCTCGATCTGCGTCTCGGTTTCGCCCGCGCCGAAATGGAGGTGGTTGCGATCGGATGGAATCTCCTGGTCGGCCGACGGCAGTTCGGTATCGATCAGCAGGTGATGATGGCCGGTATTGGGGAACTTGACGCCCTTCGGTGCCACGCCCATGTTGCGCAGCCCGAACCAGACACGGATCGGCTTGTCGTGCGATACCACCTCGCCGTCGTTCGGCCAGCCGATATACAGGTAGGCATTGGGCGGCGCCGGCGTCGGGCCCGCCAGCGCCGTCCCGGAAAGCAGCGCGGAGAACAGGATAACCACGGCGGCGTATGCTTTGTTCATGACTGGCTCTCTGCGAATGCCCGAATGATGGAATGCCGCTCCTGCGGCGCTCAGCGCACCACGACCGTGATCTTTTTCGAGTACACCGGCGGATCGTGCGGCGTATGGTCATGGTCGCCCAGCAGCAGCTGCAGCGTATGCTTGCCAGGCGGGAGCTCGATGCGCGCCTCGGTTTCGCCCGCGCCGAAATGCAAATGATTGCGGTCCGACGGAATCTGCTCGGTCATGGGCGGCAGTTCGGTATCGATCAGCAGGTGATGATGCCCGACGTTGGGAAGCTCGACGCCTTTCGGGCAGATACCCATGTTGCGCAAGCCCATGCGCACCCAGAACTTGCCGCCGTGGATCACCGTCCCATCCTGCGGCCAGATGAAATATACCTGCGCATCCTTGGGCGACGGCGTGCCGGCGGCCGATGCGGATGAGAACAGGGACGACAGGCCTAGGACCACTGTGGCCAATACGGCGGGTATGATTGCTCTAGGCATCGCCTTTGTCCTTCCGGAGTTGTTCGGCGCGCCGCGCCTGCGCAGCAGCGCGAGGAAGCGCCTGTTACTCGGGATCAGCTACTCGGGATAAGCGCGTCGCGCCATCCACCGTCCGCTCAGTCCCAATTGTCAGCTTAGATCAGGATGCATTCTTTATCCGGCGGATGCGAAGCCGATTTGAACTTTATCAGAGAGGCCATGAGAATTCTGCGCGAGAGTTCACAACAAAAGCCACCAGATCGATCAAAGTCGAATGCAAATTTCCACAACCGAAGGTCTGGGCCTTGCGCGCAAGACGCTGCTCGCTTGCGCACTCGCAACCCTGTGCTGGCCGCTTGCGCAGGCTGATCCTGCCGCTGGCTTCGACGAGCCTTACCGTATCGCAGGCGTGCTGCCGAAGGACAGCTCCGAACAGATCGAGCTGACGTTCTGGGATTCGATCAAGGACAGCACGCACGCCAGCGATTACGAAGCCTACCTGAAAGCCTATCCGAACGGTCGCTTCGCGGCGCTGGCGCGCGCGCGCATCGAACGCCTGAAGGCGGCCGAGCCGAAGCCTAAGGGCGAAACAGCCGAAACGCCGTTACCCCAACCCAAGCTCCCTGCGGCCAAGGCACCGCCGGAACGTCCACGCCCGGTTCCGAAAACAGTGCCGAAAGCCGCTCCCGAACAGGCGCAGCCGGAAGCCCCCGCGGCGGCTCCCGAAAAGCCGAAAGCCCCTGTCGCTGGCGTTTCCGCGGCGAAGGATTGCGCCACCTGCCCGGACCTGGTCGTCCTGCCGGCCGGTGCGTTCACGATGGGAAGCAATTCCAGCGATCCCTCCGAAAAGCCGGCGCACCGCGTCACGCTCGGCAAACCCTTTGCCATCGGCAAATACGAGGTGACGGTCGACCAGTGGAACGCCTGCGTAACCGCCGGCGCCTGCCCGCAGGTCGGCGGCGATGCCGGCCGTCCCGGCAATACACCGGTGCGCGACGTGAGCTGGGACGATGCCCAACAGTACCTGAAGTGGCTGGGCAAGCAGACCGGCAAGGCCTACCGCCTGCCGACCGAAGCGGAATGGGAGTACGCCGCGCGCGGCGGCACCACCAGCAAGTTCTGGTGGGGGGAACAGATGCGCAAGGGCATGGCGAATTGCAAGGGTTGCGGCGAGCCCTGGCAGCAGGATGGGCCCGCGCCTGTCGGTTCCTTTGCCGCCAACCCGTTCGGCCTGCACGACGTCAACGGCAGCGTGTGGGAATGGGTGAGCGACTGCTGGCACAATACCTACAAGGGCGCGCCCGCCGACGGCAGCAGCTGGGAAGAAGCGAATTGCCGCGTGCGCGTCATCCGCGGCGGCTCATGGCGCGAGGATGCCAGCTACATGCTGTCCACGACGCGCTTCAAATATGACGCGAGCGTGCGCCATTCCCAGAACGGCTTTCGCGTGGCGCGCGACAGGTAGGATACGCCCTGCCGAACCGGGGCGCTCTATGCTCACTTCCTTTCCCGGGTCGTGATCTGCACGAAATCCGCCGCGATCTTGTCGCGCCCGTGCTTTTCCGCGATCTGCCGCAGGCGCGCCTGCACGGCGCGCAGATAGTCCGCGCGCGGCTCGATCTCGGGCCGCAGGGTGTCGAACAGCGGCACCGGCGTAACCAGCAAGGCGATCAATTCGTTTCCGAACGGCTTGGCGATCACCCAGTTGCCCAGGCTGCCGATGGTGGCGGCGTAATTCGGCGGCGCCTGGTTGGCGCGGGCGCGCGGGCTGGGCACCATGTGCACCACACTGCCGTCGAGCACGTAATAGTCGATATTGACGTAGGCCTGGTAATCCGGCGTCGTGACGTCGACTACCAGCGGATCGCCTGCCGTCAGCTCGCCCCTGGCCGCCTTGGTGCGGATCGCGGCGCGTCCGCCGGATTGCCGGTTGTGTATCCAGTATGGCGCGTAGGCTTGGATCACGCCGCATTTGTCGGCACCGACCGGATGCACGTCGAGTTCGAGCGCCTGCACACCGGGAATCGCGTTCAGCGTCTCTTTCAGTCGCGCGACGCCGACGTCGCGCGACAGATAACCCTGCACCCGCAACGTATTGCCCTGCACCGCCGGCGCGAGCGCCGAACACGGCATGCGCTCCAGCACCGGCGTGACGGCCGCCAGCGACAGCGCGGGGGGCGGCGCAGGCTTGGCTGCCGGCGCAGGATGCTCGTCGCTCTCCTGCCGCTGCGGCCTGATGCCGGCGGTTTGCGCCGGCTCGTCAGATGCGCCCGAGTCTCCGCTGCTGCCTGCGCCGCCGGTGCCCGGCGCGCGCCAGAAGTAGACAACACCCAGCGCCAGCAGCGCCGCCAGCGCCACGCCGGCGCCGGCCGGCACCAGTCTTGCCGACGCCAGATGAGGCGCAGGGCGGCTGCTCCCGCCCATTTCCTGCAGAAAGCGTTCCACGCTGGGCGTGCGCGTCTCGCGGTCGAACGACAGCGCGGCCTTGAGCGCGCGCCACTGCCTGTTCCCGAGCTGCTCCGGGCGTTGCGGCTTCATCCCCGCGCCGCGCGCATGCAGCGCCGGGAACCGGTCGAAGGGATGGCGTCCGGTCAGCAGCTCGTAGGTGATGCATGCCAGCGCATATATGTCGTCGCGCGGGTCGGGATCGCGGTGCTCCAGCATTTCCGGGCTGGCATAGGCCGGCGTCAGGCCGCCCAGGCTGCCGGGATCGAACACCGTGGCTTCGCTATCTTCCTCCGGCTTGCGGAACACGCGCGCGATGCCGAAGTCGATCACCTTCACTTCGCCACGGTCGGTCAGGATCACGTTGGCCGGCTTGAAATCGCAGTGCACGAAGCCGCGCTCGTGGGCATAGGCCAACGCCTTGCCCATGCCATTCACGATGCGCATCGCCTCGGCATAGGGAAGGCCCTTGAAATCCTTGGCGCGCAGCACCTGGCTCAGCGGCTTGCCTGACAGGTACTCCATCGTCAGGTACACGGTCGAGCCGTCGCGGTCGAAGTCGTACACCATCACGATGTTCGGATGCGCCAGCTGCTGTGCCTTGCGCGCCTCACGCTGCAGGGTGATGAGCGATTTCGGATGGCCGCGGAACTGGACGTTGAGCACCTTGATCGCGATATACGGCTTGCGGTCGGAGGCTTCCAGTTTGCGCAGGTCAAGCGCCTTGTACACGGTGCCCATGCCGCCGAAGCCGAGGCACTCTTCCAGCACGAACCGGCCGTTGAGCGTGTCGCCGATACCTTTCATGCGTTCCGGCTCGGTCGGCGCCGGGCCGCCCCAGGCAAGCGACGAGGTCGGATGCGGCTGCGAGCGGCTGCCGGGGCCGGTCTGCACCCGGGTTTCCTCTCCGCCGTAACCAGGTTGGGATCCGGTCAGGTATTCGACGCGACGCTGCAGTTCCGCATAGACCTCCGGCGGCAACATCATGCGCGTCTGCTCGTCGCTGAGCGCCTGCTCCAGCTGGCGCGCCGAATTTGCCTGGTCGGCCGCCAGCTGGCGGTCGACCTGCGCCAGGAACTGGTTGTGCGTCAGGCCGCCGCTCCGGTAAGACTGAATCGCGTTCGCAATACTAGCCATAGGGTTTCACGTTGAGTTGACGATTCCGGGCCCGGTGCTGCGCATCCTCGCTTGCATCCCGGTGCCCTACCCAAGCCGCCGGGGGCCGCCAAGGCATTTTGCGAACGCGCAGCGCAAGGCGCGGCCATGCGCAGGGCGTATTGATTCAGACACAAGCGGCGGCGGTAAATTCAAATCGCCGGCCGGGCGAATGCCGTGTCCAAACGCAAGCAGCGCTGCCCCGGCGGATATCCTCGACTTCCGATGCACAAGCCATACCATCCCGATTGACAACGCCATTGCCCTATCAGGCAACGTACGGCAACGCGCAGGTGTCGCGCCGCTGCGAACAGGAGGCCGAAATGTGTTGGTCTTCCCCCATCCGATCTGGGCTGTCTCCAAGCCCTCTCCTGCACGGCGAAAAGCAGGAGAATCGCATTTCACCCTTATTTTTCAATGACTTGCATGAAGCAGGCGATGCGCTTGCGGCCACTGGCACGCTCCCTGCTGTATCCCTGTCGAGTGCAACACAACGCTCATCACCGAAACCACCACCTCTTTAGGAGATCGACCATGCAAACCATCATCATCAAAGACCTCGCCGTCACCGCAGACCTCGACCGCAAGGCCATGCACGCCGTGCGCGGCGGCACGGGATCCGGCTACATGCCGTCCTATTCGCCGTATTCCTGGGGCGGCCCCTCGCTCGACTTCAACAAGAGCGACTTCAACTTCAACGCCACCCAGTCTCTCGGCCAGAGCCAGAACACCGTCGTCAACAACGGCAACAACGTCGCCTTCGCTTCCGGCATCACCGCCAACGTGAACCCGACTCAAACCGGCAGCAACAACATCAACTTCGGCTGATTCATTACTTCATACTTTTCAAGGAGATTCAACATGACTTCCCTCACCATCAAAGACCTCGCCGTCACCGCCGACCTGGATCACAAGGAAATGGCTGCCGTACGCGGCGGCACCGGCAAGGGCATGGCCTCGCCGTACGCCCCGTACATGCCCTCGCTGAGCTATTCGCAAAGCGACTTCGACTTCAATGCGTCGCAACTGCTCGGCCAGCAGCAAAACACGCAAGTCAACAATGGCAACAACGCCGCTTTTGTCGACAACATCACCGCCACGGTCAACCCGACCCAGACCGGCACCAACAACATCAACTTCGGCCGCTAAGCGCGTGCTGCGCATCGGCTCTGCAAATGAACGTTTTCAGGAGAATTGACATGACTACCGTAACCATCAACGATCTCGCCCTCACTTCCGACCTCGACCATGCTGCCATGACCAAAGTGCGCGGCGGCACCGGCAAGGGCATGTACCAGTACTGCGGCCCGACCAGCGGCAGCTCCTATGGCGGCAGCCCGTACGGCGACCTCACCAAGAACAGCTTTTCCTTCGACGCCACCCAGTCGCTCGGCCAGGTCCAGGATACGCAGGTCAACAACGGCAACAATGTCGCCTTCGCGTCCGGCATCACGTCCACCGTGAATCCAACCCAGACCGGCAGCAACAACATCAACTTCGGCCGTTGATCATGGCCGACCGGCGGAGGCTTCGGCCGCCTCCGCCGGCTTGTACTGAACTGAAGGAGAACCTTATGTCGACCATCATGATTCGCGACCTTGCCACGAGCCGGGAGCTCGACCGCCAGGCCATGTCATCCGTTCGCGGCGGAAGCAGCAGTTCCTGGCTGGCGGGGCTCGGACCCGTTGCCAATGTCAATGTGGACGTAAACCAGAACATTGCCCAGTTGCAGAACGTCCAGGTCAATGCGCTCAACAATGTGGGCGTGATCGGCGCCGGCTTCGTACCGCCCGACCTGACCGTCAGCCCGCAGCAATGGGCCGCCGCGCATGCAACTATCTGAGGCCCGCCGCGCTCAGAACAGATGGAGGCCATCCGGCCTCCATTGCCATTTTCTTTCCGAGGAATAAATCATGGCCAAGATCGTCATCAAGGATTTGACGGAAAGCGTGGATCTCGACCGCAAGGCAATGCTGGCAATTACGGGGGGCGCACGCACCCGCGGCCGCCAGGCTGCTCTCGCGCACCGGATTTCCCATCAGCCGCGCGTGCTCGATTACCCGGCCGGGTTCACCCGCGATCCGGTGACCGGAAAGCGCAGCGCCACCAGGTAAGCCAGGTAAGCCTGGGGCCTGGCTCGTCGCGGACTTGTCCGCGACGCGGCGCCGCATCGTTCCCGGGCACTCCAGCTTGCTGCGTTACCGGATCACGCCGCACACAATGCGCGCGCCGCCGCCGCCGAGCGGCGCCGGATGATCGGAATGGTTTTCCCCGCCGGCATGGATCATCAGGGAGCGTCCGTGCACGTCAGCCAGCTTGAGGCGCGGCGCCAGCGCCGGGTAATTCGCGTTGCCGGCGGTATCGACGAACAGCGCCGGCAAGTCGCCCAGGTGTCCGTCGCCCCACGGCAAGCCATGATGCTTGGCCCCCGCCGGATCGTAATGCCCCCCCGCCGCCAGCGCCGGCACCATCTTTCCATCCTGTTCCTTCGGCTCGCAGCTCGGATTCTCATGCACATGGAAACCGTGCAGGCCGGGCGGCAATCCCGTCAGCGCAGGCGTGAATACCACGCCGTACGGCGACTCGCTGATCGTCACTTGCCCGACCGAGGCGCCGACGCCCGTCTCGTCCACGATATTCATCGGAACGGTCAGCGTTTCCTGCGACGTTCCTTCCGCTTGGGCAAAACCGTACAGCGACAGTAAGGCCGCCATGGCGAAGTGCTTGAAGCGTGCTTTCATGAGTGTGTCCTTTGCTGGCTATAAATCATTTTCGAAACAGAAGACCTGCTCCCGCATCCATCACATGCATGGGTGGGGTGACTCTATCAGCCGACATTTTCCAGCGCTTGAGGAAGCTCATGGCACGACCGGGGCAGACAGGATGGCGCCCGGGCAAGCGTTGGGGCTAGCACAACGGCGTGGCCGGATGTGTCGGATCCACTCCATCACTTTGCATGTGCCGCTGTACCGCGCGGCATGTCCTGCGGCGCGCCTCAACCACAATTTTTACTTTTATTTTCAACGACTTGCATGAAGCAGGCGATGCGCTTGCGGCCACTGGCACGCTCCCTGCTGTATCTCTGTCGAGTGCAACACAACGCTCATCACCGAAACCACCACCTCTTTAGGAGATCGACCATGCAAACCATCATCATCAAAGACCTCGCCGTCACCGCAGACCTCGACCGCAAGGCCATGCACGCCGTGCGCGGCGGCACGGGATCCGGCTACGTGCCTTCCTGCGTCCCGTCCTATTCGTCGTCGCCGTATTCCTGGGGCGGTCCCTCGTTCGACTTCAACAAGAGCGACTTCAACTTCAACGCCACACAGTCGCTCGGCCAGAGCCAGAACACCGTCGTCAACAACGGCAACAACGTCGCCTTCGCTTCCGGCATCACCGCCAACGTGAACCCGACTCAAACCGGCAGCAACAACATCAACTTCGGCTGATTCATTACTTCATACTTTTCAAGGAGATTCAACATGACTTCCCTCACCATCAAAGACCTGGCCGTCACCGCCGACCTGGATCACAAGGAAATGGCTGCCGTTCGCGGCGGCACCGGCAAGGGCGCGGTTCAGAGCTACGGCTCCTATGGCGGCAGCCCGTACGGCGACCTCACCAAGAACAGCTTTTCCTTCGATGCCACGCAGTCGCTCGGCCAGGTCCAGGATACGCAAGTCAACAACGGCAACAACGTCGCTTTTGCCTGCGGCATCACGTCCACCGTGAATCCGACCCAGACCGGCAGCAACAACATCAACTTCGGCCGCTGATCCGGCAAGGCGGAGGCGCCGGGCGCCTTCGCCGAACAGGCGACGCCGCGCGCCGGGCAGAACGTTCGGCTACCCGCCGGCGTCCAACACATGACGCATGCCGCCCCAGACCGTTCCAGGCCGTTCGCCGTTTTCTCTCAGGAGATCCAACATGGCTGTCATCACAATCAAGGATTTGCGCACCCACCGCGCGCTCGACCGCAAGGAAATGTCGTTCATCCGCGGCGGCGGCGCCCCTTGGGTGTACGGCTGGATCAAGCCCTTCGTGTCCGATGCGCCAAGCGCCGGCCCGTCCATCAACTTCTTCCAGATCAACAACTACGCCGACCAGATGATCAACCAGATCCAGACGGTCGACATCAACAACTCGGCGGCCAACGCGAACATCAGCGTGGGGCTGGACGCCATCAGCGACAACACCAAGAACATCAAGTAACCGGGAGGCCAGCGTGAACGCCGAAACCCGGTATCGATGGACCTCGGCCTCCGGCTCACATGCCGGCATGGTGCGCCAGAAGAACGAGGACGCCTGCCTCGACCAGCCCGAACGCGGGCTGTGGGCGGTGGCCGACGGCATGGGCGGGCATGCCTGCGGCGAGCTTGCCAGCGGCATGGTGGTCGATGCCCTGGGAGATATCGCGGCGCCGGACAGCCTGCCCGGTTTTACCGCCGCGGCACGCGCCCAACTGCAAAGCGTCAACTCCGAATTGCGCGCGGAAGCCGCCAGCCGGGACGTGATGGTGATCGGCAGCACCGTCGTGGCGCTGCTGGCCTGCGGTTGCCACTGCGCCTGCCTGTGGGCCGGCGACAGCCGGCTCTACCTGTACCGCGCCGGCCGGCTGCGCCAGCTCACGCGCGATCACAGCCAGGCCGAGGAATACCGTGCAAGAAGCGGCTTCGACCCGGCGGCCGGATCGCGCCGCATCGCCCGCAACACCATCACCCGCGCCGTGGGCGCCGCCGATACGCTGGAACTGGAGGAAGAAGCGATCGACGCCTGCGCCGGCGACATGTTTCTGCTGTGCAGCGACGGGCTCAGCAATGAAGTCAGCGAGCAAGAAATATGCAATGCGCTCCTGCCCGGCGATTGCCTGTACGCATCGGAAACCCTGATCGACCTCGCGCTGGAACACGGCGGGCGCGACAACATCTCGGTCATCGTGGTGCGCGCGGAAGACCCGGACAGCGACGAGCAGACGGTGCTCAATCCGGCGCTCGGATAAGGGTGCCCGCATGCTTGCGACGACGGCGGATCTTTTCTACACTGGCGGGCCTTTCGCCGTATATCGAGCCATTCAGGCATCTCATCATGAGCCGACAAAAAGAACTGCTTGCCCATCTTCTCGACGCATTTCCGCCGAAGGCTTACTCGGGAACGGTGGCGACCGACAGTTGCGCCGAGTGCCAGGATCTGCAGGCTACCCTCGGCGGCGCCAGCTGGTGGTCGATCCCCGGCAAGTTCATTCAAGAACACGCCGATCATTTACCTCTGTTAACGAAAGAGGCCTACAAGGCCTTCTTCCCCGCATGGATGGGCGAGGCGGTATCCGACCCGGCCGGGAAGACCGCCGCCCTGTTGCTGGCGCATCTGCGGGAAGGCCGGTTCGCTTCGCTCTTTTCCCAGCAGGAGTCATATGCCGTGATCCAGGTCGCCAAGTGGATCGCGGAAAGGAACGGCCTTGGCCCGGACGCCCCCGTCAACATCGAATCCCTTGCCGCGATCACGCAAAGGTGGGGCGGGCACGGCGCCTGAAAAACCCGCGATTGCATGAGGAGACACTTGTGCTTGATGAACTGCCCTTTCCGCGCCTCGTAGCCACCCCGGATGGCGGCTCGCACTTTGCCGAAGTAGCCATCCCCGTCGCCCTGCAGGAATTTGCGCCGCCGGCCCCGCCGTTCTGCGTCTCCCATTTGGCGCAGGCGACGCAGTGCGGCTTCCTGCACCTGCCGCTCGGCTGGTATGGAGAATTGCATCCGTCGCCGTTGCGCATGTGGATCTTTGTCCTGCAGGGGGAAATGCTCTTCGAAGCGACCGACGGCGGCACACGGCACCTTTCTCCCGGCAGCGCATTGCTGCTGGAAGATACGGTCGGGCGCGGCCATGTCAGTCGCGTCCTGGGCGCCGCCAATGTCACCTTGGCCGTGGTCAGGCTTCCACCGGCGCAGATGCCCGAGTCTCCGGCCGCCGGCGCTCACTGATCGGAGGAACATCATGCCGAACACTTCCGATGCCGACAAGGCCTTCACCGGCTCGATCCCACAGCTCTACGACACCTGCCTGGTGCCCATGATCTTCGCGCCCTATGCCGCAGATCTGGCACGTCGCCTCGCATCGGCGCCGCTGCCCGCGCTTTCTGACGTGCTGGAGATCGCGGCCGGCACCGGCGCGGCGACGCGCGCGCTGGCGGCAACTCTCCCCGGCCGCGTCGCCATCGTCGCCACCGACCTGAACCAGGCGATGCTCGACCACGCGGCGGCCGTGGGCACGAAGCGCCCCGTCGCATGGCAGCAGGCCGACGCGATGCGGCTGCCCTTTGCAGACCAAACCTTCGACGCGGTGGTGTGCCAGTTCGGCGCCATGTTCTTTCCCGATAAGCCTGTGGCATTTGCCGAGGCGCGCCGCGTGCTCAGGCCGGGCGGCGTTTTCATTTTCAGCGTGTGGGACCGGATCGCGGACAACGAATTCGCGGACGCCGTGACGACCGCGCTGGAAGCGGTTTTCCCGCACGACCCGCCGCGCTTCCTGGCGCGCACGCCGCACGGCTACCATGAACAGCGCATCATCGCGCGCGACCTCGCCGACGGCGGGTTCGCATCCCTCCCCGCCATCGACACGGTCGCCGCGCGCAGCCGGGCGGCTTCGCCCCGGATTCCGGCTCTCGCCTATTGCCAGGGCACGCCGCTGAGAAACGAAATCGAGGCCCGCGACGCGACGCGGCTGGAAGAAGCCACCGAGGCGGCGGCGCAGGCCATCGCCGGTCGGTTCGGGCCCGGAGCCGTCGACGGCAAGATCCAGGCGCATGTGGTCACGGTCCGGCGCTGACAGGGAAAATTCCCGTATTACGCCATGGACCTGCTCTTTCTCGGCACATCCTCCGGCACCCCGACCAAGACCCGCAACGTCACCGCGCTGGCCCTGATCGAGGAAGCCGGCCGCGGCTGGTACCTAGTCGACTGCGGCGAAGGCACGCAGCACCGCCTGCTGCACACGCCGCTGTCGCCGAACGACTTGCGCGCGATATTCATCACCCATGTCCACGGCGACCACTGCTACGGTTTGCCCGGCCTGCTGGCGAGTGCCGGCATGCTGGGCAGGACGGCGCCGCTGCACATCGTCGCACCGCTCGGGATCGAGGATTGGATCGGCGCAACGCAGCGCCTGACGCAGCTGTATCTGCCCTTCGAGCTGAAGTTCAGCGCCACCGAATCGCTTGCCGGCTGGGCGGCCGGCAGCTTTGCCGTCGATGCCATTGCACTGTCGCACCGCGTCCCGTCGTATGCCTACCGCTTCACCGAGGCGCGCGTCGAGCCGCGCCTCGATACCGAAAAGCTGGCGTCGGAGGGCATCGCTCGCGGACCTGCGTGGGGACAGCTGTTAAAAGGCGGCGACGTGCAGGTCGGCGGCAGGATGCTCAGGAGCCGCGACTATGTTTTCTTTCCGCATGCCCCGCGTCGCATCGTGATCGGCGGCGACAACGACCGTCCGGAACTGCTGGGCGACGCCTGCAAGCGGGCGCAGCTGCTCGTCCACGAAGCCACGCACACCAAGGATGTCGCGCAGAGGATAGGCAGCCGCACCGGCCACAGTTGCGCCGAAGCCGTGGCCCGTTTCGCGCAGGGCGCGAGTGTGCCCAACCTGGTGCTGACCCATTTCAGCGCCCGCTATCAGGCCGACGCCGGCCAGTCTCCGTCGATCGCGGATGTGCGCGCCGAGGCCGCAGCGCATTATCGCGGCCAGCTGTTTCTGGCGGAGGATTTTGCGAGGTTCCGGCTGGACAAGTCGGGGCGGCTTAGCCGGGTCGGGCAGTAGCTCGATTTCAATGCGCGGCCGATCGCCGCCCGACCTCTACGCCGGGTGCCCCTACACCGGGGGCCCCTATGCCGGGTGCCCCTGTCCCTCTCCCGCTTGCGGAAGAGGCGTGGATGCCGCCTGTTTGCGAAAGTCCTTCGAATGGATGCCGTGCTTTTTCAGCAGCATCTGCAAGTGCGAGCGGTTCATCTCGCAGCGCCGCGCCAGCTCGGCCACGGTGCCGCCGACCTCCCTCAAGCCGCGCTCGAGAAAAGCGCGCTCTGCCTCGTCGCTGGCGGCGCGCTTGGCCTCGCTCAGCGACGCCGGCGCCGCGACGCCATCGTCGCCGGCGGCGGTCGCCGACACCGCCAGCGACGGCGACTTCGGCCGGATATCCTCGGGCAGATGCGTCACGTCGGCCGTGTCGCCTGCCAGGCAGGAAAGGCGGTACATCAGGTTGCGCAGCTCGCGGATGTTGCCCGGATAAGCGTAATTGAGCATGAAGCTGCGCAGGCGCGGCGTCATCTTCAGCGGGCGGCGCTTCAGCGCCTCGGCCGACTCGTCGCCATAGTAGGCAATCAGCAGCGGAATCTCGTCGCGCCGCTCGCGCAGCGACGGCAGGGTCACGTGGATCACGGAGAGGCGGTAGAACAGGTCTTCGCGGAACGTGCCTTCGGCGATCAGCTTGCGCAGGTTCTTGTTGGTGGCGGCGACGATGCGCGTATCGACGTTGATGATTTCGTCCGATCCCACGCGCTGGATTTCATGCGATTGCAGCACCCGCAAGAGCTTGACCTGGCCCGGCAGCGGCAGCTCGCCGATTTCGTCGAGGAAGATGGTGCCCTTGTGCGCGCTTTCGAACTTGCCCTTGCGGTCGTTGGCCGCGCCGGTGAAGGCGCCCTTCCTGTGCCCGAACAGTTCGGATTCCAGCAGGTTCTCCGGGATCGCGCCGCAGTTCACGGAAATGTACGGCTTGTCGGCGCGCGATCCGTTGGCGTGGATGACCTTCGCCATCAATTCCTTGCCGGTGCCGCTTTCACCGTCGATCAGCACCGGCAAATCGGTGGGCGCGGCCTTTTCCGCGACTTCCAGCGCATCGAGCAGTTTCGGGTTGTCGCCGAAGGTGCCTTCGAACACGAAGCTGCGTTCGAGCAGCGCGCGGCGGCGCTGCCCCGGAGTCTGATCCTCCGGCGTCAGGTCCGGCGCGGCCTGCTCGACCGACTCGGCGGAGGCGGCCTGCACGAAGCGCTCCTTGTGCGACAGCTGCATCACCTCGTCGCGCAGCGCGTTGAACTGGCGCAGCAGCTTTTCGATGTCGGCCCGCTCCAGCTTCGAGGACCAGCGCAGCGTCGAGCGCAGGATTTCGATCTTTTCCAGCAGCCCCGCATATGAAATGGCGGAGCCGGGACGGCCTCCGGGATTGAACAGTTTCATGCCGCGCTCAACTGTTTTTGCACCAGTTCGTAGTACATGCCGCGCCGGTTCACCAGTTCCTCGTGCCGGCCCTGCTCGACGATCGCGCCTTCGTACAGCACGAGGATCTTGTCGGCGCGCATGATGGTGGAAAGGCGGTGCGCGATGATGACGGCGGTGCGCCCTTTCAGGATTTCCCCCATGTTGCCGATGATGTTGCTCTCGGATTGCGTGTCCAGCGCCGAGGTCGCCTCGTCGAATACCAACAGGCGCGGGTCGTGGTACAGCGCGCGGGCGATGCACAGCCGCTGGATCTGGCCGCCGGACAGGCCGACGCCGCGCTCGCCGACGATCTGCTCATACCCGAGCGGCATCTTGGCGATGAAGGCATGGGCGTCCGCCATCTTCGCCACTTCCTCGATCCGCCGCCGGTCCGGGCTTTCGTCGCCGCTGGCGATGTTTTCGGCAATCGTCCCGGAGAACAGCAGATTGCTCTGCATGACGTAGCCGACCTGGGCGCGGAAGTATTCCTTGTCGATCACGGAGACATCGTAGCCATCCACCACGATCTTGCCCTCGCTCGGCGCGTAGAAGCCGACCAGCAGCTTGGCCAGCGTGGTCTTGCCGGAACCGCTGCGGCCGACCACGGCGACCAGTTCGCCCGGCTTGATGTCGAGGCTGATGTTTTCCAGCACATAGGGCGTGTCCTCGCCGCCGTAACGGAAATAGACATTCTCCAGCCGGATCTCGCCCTGCAGGTCGGGCAGCAGCACGCGCGACGGCAAGTCTTGCGGGCGCTGCTCGGGTTCCATGTCGAGCACGTCGCCCAGGCGCTCCATCGCCACGCCGGCGTCGTTAAGACGGCTCCACAGGCCGACCAGTCCCATCAGCGGCGCCAGCACGCTGCCCATCAGGGCGTTGAACGCGATCAGCTGGCCGATCGATAGCTGGTGATCCAGCACCAGGTCGGCGCCGACCCACAGGATGGCGATGGTGGTGGCCGCATTGAGCAGCTGGCTGACGAGGCCGACCACGATGTTGAAGGTTTGCGCGCGATATTGCTGTTCCAGCGCCTTGGCGTATTTCTTTTCCCATTTCAGGCGCACCGGGCGCTCGATGCCCATGCCCTTCACCGTCTCGACGCCGCCCAGCGCCTCCATCAGGTAGGCCTTGGCCTCGGTCGTGGTGGCGAACACTTCGCGCGCGTAGTTCTTCGCCTTCGGCGTCACCACCACGGTCAGCGCCATGATCGGGATGATGAAGGCGATCAGCACCAGCGTCATCTTCACGTTATAGAGGAACATGATCGTGAAGTAGATGAACACCATCAGCACGTTGAGCATGGTGGTGATGGTCGACTCCGTCAGGAAGGAGCGGATCGTCATGTTTTCTTCGAAGCGCGCCAGGATGTCGCCGGTCTTGCGCTTGGCGAAGAACGAAAACGGCAGCGACATGGTGTGCTTGAAGAATTGCGACATCATCGCGAAATCCAGGTTGCGCACCATGAAGTTGGCGAGGAAGGCGCGTATCGTCGTCATCAGCTGGGTGAACACGTTCGACACGATCAGGCCGATGATCAAGAGGTGCAGCAGGCTCAGGTTCTGGTGCACGATCACGCCGTCCAGGATGTTCTGGATGATCATCGGCGGCACGATGCCCAGCACCTGGATCACGAAGGTCGCCATGAACAGGTGCATCAGGATTTTCTTGTATGGCTTGAGGTAGGCGACGAAGCGTATCCACGGCGAGCGCGCCGCCGCCAGCTGCACCAGGTTCTGGCCGGGCGTGAACACCAGGCAGGTTCCGCTCCAGCCGCGCTCGAATTCCTCGACCGTCATTTTCTTGAAGCCGATCGCCGGGTCGGCCACCCATACGTGCTGCTTCGAGATACCGTACACCACGATGTAGTGGTAGCCCTCCCAGTGCACGATGAAGGGCAGTTCGAAGCCCATCAGCGCCTCGTAGGTGCACTGCACGCCGCGCGTGGTGAAGCCGAGCGACTCGCCGGCCCGCGCCAGGCTGTCGAGCGTGGCGCCCTGGGTGGTGACGTTGGCCAGCTCGCGCAGTTTTCCGAGGGTCATGGAGATGCCGTAATGCTTGCACAGCATCGCCAGGCAGGCGGCGCCGCAATCCATTTCCTCGGCCTGCTCGACCAGTGCGAAGCGCCGGATGATCTTTTCGCCGAACTCGGGCTTCGAGTGCAGATCGAGGATGACCGGCCGCTTGCGCCGTTCGGCCAGCTTCTTCTGGCGCTGCAATTCGCGCTCGACGAAGCGGATGCGGTCTTCCAGCGCTTCGCGCAGCTTGGGATTGCGCTCCAGGACCACGTGGATCGTCTTTTCCGGGATCACCAAGAGCGTGGCGTCGGTGGAAGCGACCACCGACGCCATCTGTTCCTGCCGCATCAGGCATGCCTTTTCGCCGAAAATCTCGCCCTGGCGCAGCGTCGCCAGCGGGTACTCGGTGCCTTCCTCGGTGCGCACCAGCTTCACTTCGCCGTGCCGCACCACGTACAGCCGGCGGTCTTCGCGGCTGTCCTGCTTCAGGATCTCGCGCCCGGCGGCCACGCGCTTGACGCCGACGCTGCGGATGAATTCCTCCAGCTCTTCCTTGTTGACCTTGCCGCGCAGGTCGAACAGACGCGTCACGAAGCCGCCGGCCGAGGCGATGGCGACATAGCTGGTGACGAAGTCGAGCGCGGCGCGGTTGCGCGCGATGACCGGCGCGATCGCCTCGCGCGGGATGAACAGGAGCTCGGTTTTCACCGAGGCGCGCACCGAGGATTCGTGCCAGTGGTCGCGCAGCATCGCCAGCTCGGCGAACACTTCGCCGGCCTTGCGCACGCCCATGCTGATTTCCTTGCCGTTCTCCTCGGTAAAGACGCGCACCGAGCCGGACTTGATGACGAACAGGCCGCCTGCCGGGTCGCCGGCATTGCAGACCGTGTCGCCGAACGCGTAGAAGCGCGATTCGGCCTGCTCTCCCAGCTGGTCGAGCTCCTCGCGCGTAAAGGGCGACAGGATTTCGACCGAGGACAGGAAATCGGCGAGGGCTTGCTGCTGTGCGGGTGCGTCCATGGGCATATTGAATCGGAAGTCCCGATGTGCGGTGCGCGCGGCGCACTCAAAAAATTCAAATTCTTCCGGCAATGCTCCGCTAGCGCGCTTCGATCACATGTTCCTGCGCGCGCTGCATCAGCCACTCCTCGCGCAGCAGGCGCCGCACCTCGGACACGGTTTCGTCGTCCAGGGTGGCCGGGTGCTTGGCGTTGACACGGAAGATCTCGAAGAACGACTTGTCGGCCGAAGGGAACGGCCCGAGCAGGTCGCCGGCCTCGGCGTTGAACACCTTGGCCTCGATATCGGTCTTGAGCGAGCCGCGCAACACCTTGCCGATCAGCCCGCCGCGCTCGCGCGTGTCGGCGATCGAATGCTCGCGCGCCATTTCCTCGAAGCTGTCCGGGTCGTCTTCCAGAACCGACATCATTTCCTTGGCCTTGCCTTCCGCGTCAAGCACCATGTGGCTGACCTCGATGCTGTCGAACCTGGGCGAGTTCAGCTTGAAATAGCCCTGGATCGCCTTGTCGCTGCATACCTGCGCCATCATCTTTTCCTGGTACAGGCCGTCGGTGACGAAGGCTTCGAATTCGTCCAGCGAAACGCCGAGCGCGTCGAGATAATTGTTCATGTCGGCGGCGCGGTGCAATCCCTGCACGCGGCGGAACTGGTCGGCGCGCTCCTGGATTTCTTCCGGCAACACCGGGATGCCAAGCTTTTTCGCCGACAGCACGGTCAGCTTTTCCCTGACCATCTGCTCGATCAGGCTTTCGAATTGCCCGGTCAGTTTCAATGTCCTGACAAAATCGTCGACACCGATTTCTTCGTTATCGATACGCACAATCGCCGTCATGTCGTCCGCTCCTCAGTGATGGTTTCCGGATGGTGTCCGGCAGAAAGACGATGGCGGGCATGCGCCGCCGCATGCCCGTCCGGACGGGATTTGCCGGAAATTTTCGCCAGCCGCGCCTGGCTTCTGCAACAGAACACGCAATCCAATTCCGACTCCGGAAAGAAAATTAGATACGGGGCCTCAGTCCACGGTTCGAGCGGCGCGCACACCCGATTGGAGAATGCGCAAGCCTCCTCCACGTTGCCCGGCCATGCCCCATTGCCTAGGCGCGCTTGTTGCCGGGAGAGTTGCCAGAAGACCCGACCCCAGGCTCACTCTCGCTCGGCGGCACCGACCGGTCCAGCGCCTCGGTCATCTGCTCGCGCTGCCTGCCATCCGGTTCGGCTTGGTGCATCGCCTGCGCCATGCTTTCCGCCGGGTCGGCGCCTGGAATGTCGGACGGCATGCGGCCGACGCGCCGTGCCTGGTCGGACTGCTGATCGAAGTTTTGCTCCTCCGAAATGCCAAACCGGCCTTGCCCGTCATCCTGGCCGGATGCGCGCGACAATGATGCTTCGGATTGCGTCGTGTGCACCGGATGCGCCGTCGCCTGCTGCGTGCCGTAGTCCGACGGCCGCCAGTCGCCGCTTTCCGCGTCGCGCGTTTCGACCAGCTTCTTGAAGCGTGCCAGGTCTTCCCACACGCGTTGCGCCATCGTGCCTTCCGCATTGCCGCCCTGCGCTCCCGGCATCTGGCCCAGCATCTGACCCGGTTCGCATTCCATCGTCAGGGTGATGCTCGCCTTGTCGCGGCCGAGCTCCTGCAATTCGACCTTGCCAATATTTTGCGGGCCGCTCAGGTTGCGCCAGGCAATGCAGCGGTTTTCCCGCCGCTCGGTGATTTCGGCATCCCATTCCATGTCGCGATCCGCCATTTTCGCCGTCCAGTGCAGGTGCGTATCGTCGGTCTGCCGCACCGCTTCCACGCCCTGCATGAAGCGCGGATACTCATCGAACTGCACCAGCTTGCTGTACGCGGCATGGACAGGCACATTGATCTCGATCGACTGCTGAATTCTTGCCATGGCCTTCCTCCTTCCTGCATTCGGTAATGCATGCAACCGTGCCTATTCAGAGTGAAAGTTACGGGACAAGTTGCCGCGAACCGGGTACTACCATCGCATTAGGAGGAGGAACGGCCCGGCGACGATGTCCACATTTGCCGTGAATAATTCTGTGGATAAGCCGGCATAAGTTTCCCTATGCCTATGATTCTCAAGGGAAATTTACTATTGCTCAAAATCAAGGCAGACCGGGAAAAGAAACGCTGCCGGGGATAAAATCGACGTTTATCCCGGCACCCGGGACTCCCGCGCGGGATCGAGTTCCTGCACCAGGAAATCGATGAAGGTGCGGACCTTGGCCGACAGATGCTGGCGGCTCGGATATACCGCGTGGATGGCGCTTTCCGGCAGGCGGTAGTCGGCCAGCACGGGCACGAGCGCGCCGTTCCGGATGTCATCGCCGACGATGAACGTCGGCTGCATGACGATACCCATGCCGGCCAGCGCCGCTTCGCGCAACAGGTCGCCATTGTTGACGCGCATCGTTCCGGCTATGCGCACCGACTCGGTCACGCCGTCGCGCGTGAACTGCCATTCGTCGCGCAGCGCCCAGTAGCTGTAGTTCAGGCAGGCGTGCCGCTCCAGGTCGCGCGGCGTTTGCGGCGAGCCATGCCGGGCGAGATAGGCGGGAGATGCGCACACCGCCAGCCGCATCGGTGCGATCTTGCGCGCCACCAGGCTGGAATCCTGGATATTGCCGATGCGTATAGCCAGGTCGTAGCCCTCCTCCACCAGGTCCACCACGCGGTCGGACAGCGCCACGTCGAGCTGCACCCTGGGGTAGCGCTGCGCATACCGGGGCAGCACCCGCCCCAGGCGATTGACCGCGAACGACACCGGCGCGCTGATGCGCAAGGTTCCGCCCGGATCGGCCACGCTGCTGCTGGCCGCGCTGGCGGCGTCTTCCACCGCGGCCAGCACTTGCCGGCAGCGTTCGAGGTAGGCGGCGCCGGTTTCGGTCAGGCTCAGGCGCCGGGTGCTGCGATTGAACAGGCGCGCGCTGAGGTAGGATTCGAGGTCGCACACATGGCGCGTGACCGACGGATTGGAGATATCGAGCGCGCGCGCCGCGCCCGACAGGCTGCCGGTTTCCGCAACCTTGATGAATACTTTCATGGCCTGAAACAGATCCATATTCCCTCGCTATTTTTCCGGAATCCGGAAAAATGATTTTCCTGAAACATCGTTTCTCTCCGACGCGCCAGCTCTTATGATCTGTGCGCATCGACGCAGCTGTCGTTCCTCTCCCGGCGGCGCTGCGCTCGGCACCCTCACGCAATCACCGGATTTTTCACGAAAGGTTCATATGGGCACTCCGCACATCGCTTCCAAATCGCCGTACGCCATCGACGTCGAAAGCGGCAAGGATTATTACTGGTGCAGCTGCGGCCAGAGCAAGGCGCAGCCGTTCTGCGACGGCAGCCATCAGGGCACCGACTTCGCGCCGCAAAAGTTCACCGCCGAAGAAAACGCCACGCTCTACTTCTGCGGCTGCAAGCAGAGCGCCAACGGCGCCTTCTGCGACGGCGCGCACCAGAAGCTCTGATCCCTTGCGGCCGATACGCTTTCACCGCATCGGCCTTATCGGATGCTTGCCCGATGCCCCGCCTGCCGGGGCATCGCCGCCACAATCAGGCCGCGGCCTTGAGACGGATCGTCCAGTCGGCCAGCGCCTGCACCAGCCCTTGAATCTGCCCGGCCGTCGCTTCGTCGGTCAGCCTGCCGTCCTGGTCGAACTTGGCGTTCGCCCCTGAAATCATCACCTCCGGCTTGTTCAGCACGAGCGCATTCAGATACACGCATACCTGGCGCAGGTGATATTGCGCGCGCGATGTGCCCAGGCCACCCGCCGTCGCTCCCATGATCGCCAGCGGCTTGCCGTCGAAAGGCTGGCTCGGCGCGCGCGACGCCCAGTCGAGCGCATTCTTGAGCGGGCCGGGAATCGAATAGTTGTATTCGGGCGTTGCGATCAGCACCGCATCGGCCGCGGCAATCCGCGCGCGCAGCGCCTGCACCGCCGCCGGATAGCCTTGTTCGTGCACGTCGCCGTTATACATCGGGATGTCCGACAGGTCGGCGATCTCGAACGTGGTGCCCGGCGGGGTCAGCGCCTGGGCAGCGCGCAAGGCTGCCGAATTGAACGACTTCCTTCTCAGGCTGCCGGAAATGCCGAGGATGTAAATAGGCTTGGTCATGCTTGTTCTCCCTGTTTTGATGGATTGATCGGATCGGATGAATGAGGGCTGGCGGCGTGGCTTGCCTGCAGGCGCATGCTCGCCGCCAGCATCAGCAGGCAAGCCAGGCTGCAGGAACTGGCAAACGCCAGGAACGATGCCAGCCGCAACGCGCTGCCGCCAGCCAGCGGCGCAATCACCGCAGCCACGAGCGCGAACAGCAGCACCTGCACGAAGGACTGCAGCGAGGCCGCCAGTCCGCGCATGGCCGGAAATACATTCAGCGTCAGCACCATCGTGCTGGGCGACGCCAGCGACATGCCCAAGGTGTACAGGAACAGGGGCGCCACCGCCCACGGCACCCGCGCCGCGTACAGCAGGTTGTATGCGAGATTGATCAGGGCCGCAGCAGCCATCAGCAGGTAGCCGAGCCGGATCAGCCGCACCGGGCGCCAGCGGTGCGCCAGCCTGCCGGCGATGAATGCGCCGGCCACCATGCCCGTCACCAGCGGCACGAACAGCCAGCCGAAAGCCGTGACCGGCAAATGCAGCACTTCGAGCACGAAGCGCGGCGCGGACGCGATGTACACGAAGAAGCCGATCGACGCGAAACCGAGCGCCAGCGCCAGCAGCAGGAAATGCGGATGCCGGATCGCGGACCAGTAGCCGCGCAGGATCCGGCGCGGACGGAACGCATGGCGCTCGCACGCCGGCAGGCTCTCCGGCAGCGAGCGCCAGCAGATGACGCACATCAGGAGCCCGAACACCGCGAGGAATACGAACACCGAGCGCCAGCCGAACCACAGCTGCAGCCAGCCGCCCAGCACCGGGGCGGCGGCGGGCGCCACCGCGAACGCCACCGTCACGTCCGACATCATCTTTTGCGCGTGAGCGTCGGCCAGGCGGTCGCGGATCATCGCCCGCCCGACCACCGTGCCGGCGCCGGCCGACAAGCCCTGCAGCGCGCGAAACACGATCAGCCAGCCCAGATCGGGCGCCAGCGCGGCGCCGGCGGAAGCCAGGATGAAGACCGCGAGCGACGCGATGATGACGGGACGCCGGCCGAAGGAATCGGACAAGGTGCCGTGAAACAGCATCATGCCGGCAAAGCACAGCAGGTAAGCGCTCAGGCTTTGCTGGACCAAGACCGGCGCGATGCCGAATTCGCGCGCGATGGCGGCAAACGACGGCAGGTAGGTATCGATGCAGAACGGACCGAGCATTGCCAGGCCGGCCAGCATCAGCGTGAGCGAGCGAAGCGGCTTCATTCGATTTTCGAGCCCGGCGGGTCCTTTCTGGTAAGCCGTTCGATGAACGCTTTGACGGATGGGACAGCACTGTAAGCGCATCGCGCCAGGAGAAAAAGTAGCTGACAGGAAGCACACTGTTTCCTCTTTGTTGACAACGGAGTTGCTGGGGGTGGCGGATTCGGATCAACCGAAGCGATTGTCAACAATAATGAAACGGTGTCGTTCCGTATCAGCCGTTTATCTGCTTCGGGCAGACAAATAGAATTTTGTTGTCACAACACGGGTAACCCGCCGCGATCGCATCGATGCAGCCAGCGTTAGCCACGTTTGATGCAGGGTCCCCAACGCCCCTGCACTTCGTTCACCAACCGACCGACTTTTTCAAGGATTCACAATCATGTCGCTTACCATTGTCCGCCGCTCCCTGACTTCCGCCCTGCTGGCCGCCGGCCTTGCCGCTACCGCCTTCGCATCCGCCGCCTCCGCTCCCGCCGGCAACTACAAGATCGACCCGGTGCATTCGGTCGCCTATTTCGAAATCGGTCATGCCGGCGGCATCAGCCGATTCATGGGCCGCTTCAACGACATGAACGGCGATCTCGTGGTCGACACGCCGGAGAAAAGCAAGATCAAGGTCGAGATCAAGACCGACAGCGTCGACACGAGGAGCGAAGCGCTCGACAAGCACCTGAAGAGCCCGGACTTCTTCAATGCGGTGCAGTTCCCGACCATGAACTTCGCCTCCACCGCCGTCACGCTCAACGCTGCCGGCGAAGGTACGGTGGCCGGCAACCTGACGCTGCACGGCGTGACCAAGCCGGTCACCTTGAAGCTGCGCCGGATCGGCTCCGGGCTCGGCATGAAGGGCGAAACCCGTGCCGGCTATGTCGCCACTGGCACCATCAAGCGCAGCGAATTCGGCATGAACTACGGTGTGCCGAAGGCCGCCACCGATGAGGTCGAACTGCACATCAATATCGAAGCCGTCAAGCAGTAAGGCACCGCGGCCGGCGTGGCGCTGCGCAGCCGGCCTCTTCCCCGATCATCGCCCCCAAGGAGCCGGCCATGCCCGACCTGTCGTTTGTCCTTCCGCTGTTCCTGCAAAGCGCGCTGCTGCCGCTGGTGGCGGCATTGGCGGTGCTGGCCGCCCTGCGCAATGTACGCAATCTGCGCGCTTCCGGCGCCGCCGCCGCGCTCGCGCTGGCCGCAGGCTTTCTGGCGTCATACTTTGCCGTCTTTCACGAACAGTGGTCGCCGGCGCCGCACCAGGCGCTGGACTGGATGCCCTGGATCGTCGTGTTCGGGGCCGCCGGAGCGCTTGGCGCGCAACTTGCCGGGCAGGCGACGGTGCGCATCGCGCTGCGCGTCGCACTCTCGCTTGCCGCCGCCTTCGTGGTGGCCTGGCCGGCTGCAGCCGGCATGGGGATGGTGAAGATACTTGCCGCGATCGCCGCCGGCGGTCTGCTGATGGCGGCCGCATGGAACTACCTGTCGCGTGCCAGCACCAGCCGGCCCACGCCTGTTTTGCTGCTGATGGTCGTGGCGGGGGGCGCGGCGCTGACGCTGATGTTCGATTCCAGTCAGGCGATCGGCCAGTTGAGCGGCGCGCTGGCGTCGGCGCTGGCCGCCGTCGCGGTGTGCAACATGCCGCGCATGCGCGTGCCGTTCGGCGGAGCGGCAGCCGGCGTCGCCGTGCTCGCGCTCGGTTCGCTGCTGCTCAATGCCTATATTTATTCCGGCCTGCCGCTCGGTTATGTGGCATTGCTGGCTGGCGCCCTGCTGGCCGATCCGCTGGTCGCGGCGTTCGACCGAGCGCGCCAGCGCAACGCGAGCTTCGCCTCGCATGCCGGCGCCGCCGTGTTGAGCGCGCTTCCGGTGCTGGTCACGATTGCGCTGGCGGTGAAGACCGCGCAGGAATCCGGAGGATATTGAAACTCGCGCGGACGGCGCACGCTCACCATTCCTTCTTTTGCGCGAATTCGGCCGCCAGAAAATCGACGAAGCTGCGCACTTTCGCGGACAGATGCTTGCGGCTGGGGTAGACGGCGTAGATGCCGATCTCCGGCAAGCGGTACTCGCGCAGCACCTCCACCAGGCGCCCGCTGCGCAACTCCTCGGCCAGCAGGAACAAGGGCTGGCGCATTACGCCCAGCCCGCCCAGTGCGGCCAGCTTTACCATGTCGCCGTTGGTGGCGCGCATGCTGCCGCTCACTCTGACCGCATGCTCGCCGTCCGGGCCGGTCAGCTTCCATTCATCGCCGCTGGCGGCATAGCTGTAGATCAGGCAGTTGTGGCCGACGAGGTCTTCCGGCGTCTTCGGCGTGCCGTGCTGTGCGAAATATTCGGGCGCGCCGCAGATGACGATGCGGTCGGACGCCAGCTTCCTTGCTATCAGTCCCGACTCCGGCAGCGAGCCGATGCGTACCGCAAGGTCGAGTCCCTCCTCGATCAGGTCGACCCGCCGGTCGTTGAGCAGGATATCGATCTTCACCTCCGGATAGCGCTTCATGTAGGCGGTGACCGCCGGCCCCATGTGCAGGATGCCGAACGACACGGGCATGGTCACGCGCAAGGTGCCGCGCGGCGCCTCGGTGTGATGCACCGCCCCCTCTTCCGCCTCGGCGATGTCGGCCAGGATCTGCACGCAGCGCTCGTAATAGGTGGCGCCGGATTCGGTCAGCGTCAGCTTGCGCGTGGTTCGCTGCAGCAGGCGCGTGCCGAGATGCTCTTCCAGGTGCGCGACATATTTCGAGGTCATCGCACGCGACATGTCGAGGCGGTCCGCGGCCGACGCGAAGCTGCCGGTGTCGACCACCGCGGCAAAAACCTTCATGCTGGTCAAAGTGTCCACGTCAAGCCTTGTTTGCAGGAAAGCTTCCAGTGTAGTGGCCGGCACCGCCGCGATCAACCGCGCCCTAGTCTGCCTGGCAGCGCAGTTAACAAAAAAACAGCCGCTGACGCGCAGCGGCTGTGCAAGGGCGGCGAGCCAGACTACTTACCGTTTTCTCCGAGCGTGTACTGGAAGAACACGCCCACCACGTTCACGTTGTAGTCCTGCGGTCCCGCGGTGAGGAAGGCGGCGTTGTTGTACACGTTCTGCAAGCCGTCGTAGTGCCAGTCCGAGAAGCGCGCCTGCTCGTAACGATGGTAGAAGCGCCACGCCATGTTCTTCGCCACCCGGTAGGTCAGGCTGTTTTCCCACACGTTCTGTCGATAGATACTGTCCGGCATGCCGGAAGCCGCGGTCGTCGCCAGCGCCGGATTGGCGAGCGCGGCCGCACTGGCATATCCGTAACCGATGGCGACGCGCGACAGCGTCATCGTCAGGCTGGTTTCGAACATCGCCTTGCCGAATCCGTGGCGGCCGCCGACGCCAAACGAATGGCTGACGTCCTGGAATGCCTCGCTCCACGCATTGGCCAGCGGGTAGTTGGCGCCGCCGGCGCTGGCGTCGCTGTTGCCCAGCGCGTAAGGACCGGATACCGCGTCATTGATGTTGGCCTGCTTCTGGCGCGCGCGCTGGAAGCTGTAATGGGCATAGGCGCCGGTGCTGGGGCTGAAGTTCCAGCTCCAGTCCGCGTTCCAGCTGGTGATGCGGTCCATGCTGCGGCCATATGGCGCGTCGTTGTCGTTGTCCACCAGCTTGGCCGACAGCATCAGGTCCATGTCCTGGCGCAGGATCAGGTTCAGCCGGCCGTTGACCACGTGCTGCTTGCGGTCGGCCAGGTCGAACTTGCGCAGGTCGGCCAAGGTATGCGGCGGCAGCGTCATCAGGTTGCCCGAGTTCGAGCCTTGCGTGCCAGTCAATGCCACGGCCGGGCTCAGGATGAACTGCTCGTACGGATCCGGATTGTAGTCGCTGCCCTTGCGGCTGCCGTATTCATAGGACAGGCGCAGCGTCGCCCAGCTGATGTCGCGGTTGTTGAGCGCGACCCGGAAGCGGTCTTCCCAGGTCTTGTCGCGTTCGCGGTGGGCGCGCGCGTACTCCTCGCGTTCGTAGCCGAAGGTCATGGTGGTGCGCTTCGCCAGGCGGTAGTCGGTGTCGAAGTTGTAATTGTCCTTGCGGTAGTCGAACGGAATGCTGCGATAGCGGATCGGGAACACGCTGCGCACCACGTCGATGCTGCCCGACGGCGTGGTAATGGTGCCGGTCTGGTCGCTGTACAGGCCGCTGTAGCCCTTGGCATTGACCCACAGGCCGCCGTCCAGCGCCACGTAGCCGTACTGGCCGGTCAGCGGATTGTAGGCGAGATAATTGGTCTTGTTGTCTTCCGCATAGCGCCGCAGCTTCAGGCGCAGCGTGAGGTCATCGGTCGGCTGGATCGATCCGCCGACCTGGCCGAGCCAGGTATCGATGCGCGCGTTGGCGCTCTTCTGGCTCAGCGCATCGGTCGTGTTCCACAAGTCGGCGTTCAAGACCGGGCTGGACGACGCCACGCCCTGGCTGGTGAACGGCGTCGGGTTCGCCAATGGCGCACCGGTCGAGGAAATCGGCGTGGACACCAGGTTGCCGGAATTGGCGACCGGCGCGACCAGGTCGTCGTTCTGCGTCATGCGGCCGATCGAGAACGTGCCGTTGACCTGCCCTCGCATCGGCAGCCCGCTTTGGGCAAGGTCGAGCTTCAGGTTGTGGAAATCGTTATCGGGAGCGAGGTCGGTGCGCCCATACTTCAGAATGCCGGGGCCGGCCGCCGACGAGAACGGGTTTTGCCAGGTCAATGTGTTGATGCCGTTGCGGAAGAACGAACCGGTGTAGGTCAGGTTCGCCTGCCGTTCGTCCTTCACCCAGCGCCAGCTCGCCAGCACGTCGTGCGTGCGGTAGTCGATCGGTTCGATGGTTTCGATGTCCGACCCGCCCGGCAAGTTGGTGGCGCCGCCGCCTGCCGGCGTGACCGAGGTGACGAAGCCCATCGTACCGCCGAACGGGCGCGTTCCCTCGCGCCGCTCCTGGCTGTAGCGTACCAGCACCGTGCTATGGTCGCCGACGCGCGATTCGACTTCCAGTCCGGCCTTCTTTCGGTCCAGCCCGAGCTCGACGCCGTGCAGCGCGCGCCGCAGGTTGAGCGCATCGGTCTGCTTGGCCGCCGCCGTGTTTGCCGCACCGGCGCCGCCCGGTGCTAGGCCGAAGCCTTGCGGCAGCGTCAGGTTGCCGCTGCCGGCGCCGTCGAAGAAGGTGCGCGCATTGCCGCCGAAAGGCTGCGCAATTTCATTGAAGTAGGCCCGGACCTTGTAATCGTTGTAGCGGCCGTAGGTGGCGCGCAGGTACTGGTCGTCGCGCGTGAGGCCGCCGCCGTAGACATCCAGGTAACGCGCCTGCGCCTCGTTTTCCAGGCCGACGCTGAAGCTGTTGAGCAGCAGCCCGTTGCTCCAGTCGCGGCGCTCGTTGAACTTGGCCGACTTCACCGGATCGTCCTTGTTGAGCGCGCCGATTTCGGCGGCAAAGCGTGCCATCCAGCCGTCGACGGCCGGCACATATTCCGGCGCGGTGTACGGCCAGCTGTACAGCAGCCCGGTGGGGCTGCGCTCCAGGTCGGGAATCATCAGCGACTTGCCGCGCTCGTCGCGCGGCAACGACGAGACAGTGCCGCGCGGCGATAGCGTGTTGGCGAACACCGTGTCCGGGCCGAGCGCCGAGTCGGCATAGGCGCAGGAACCGAGAAACAGCTGGGAGATGGCCAGCGCGAGCATGCGCGGCGCGAGTTGCGAGTTTTTCATATTCATATCCTCGTAGCGGGCTAAAGCCGATCAGCGATGCATGCGCACACCGGACGGATGGTTCGAACCGTGGATCTGCGCGTGGCAGTTCTGGCAGTTGCGGTTGAGCGCGCGGGCGTCCGGGATGCTTCCGGCGGCGGTATTGCCTTGCGTGAGCAGGTCGTTCGGGTGCTGGACATGGGTATGGCACTGCTGGCACAGGAAGGGCCGCGGCACGTTGAGCAGCTTTTCATTGTTCGAACCGTGCGCGTTGTGGCAGTTGATGCAGTTCTCGCGCACTGGCGCGTGCTCCCACAGGAACGGGCCGCGCTTCTCGGCGTGGCAGGTGTAGCACAGCTGGTTCAGGCTGTCGGCCTTGAGCAGCGGGCGCGTCTGGCTGCCGTGCGGGTTGTGGCAGTCGACGCAGGACATCTTGCCCTCGTTGACCGGCATGTGGGACCGCTTGTTGAATTCGCCGCGCTGCTGCTGGTGGCAGGTGTAGCAAGTCTCCGCGATGCTGTTCTTCGCCAGCAGGCCGGTGGACGATGCCTTCGACATCGGATTGTGGCAGTCGGTGCAGGCCATCTGGCTGGTCTGGTGGATGGAGCCGCTCCAGCCGATGCGCTGGCCGCCCTTGTGGCATTGCAGGCACTGGCCGTTCTGCTTTTCGATCGGCGTGCCGCCGTTGCGCGTGAAGGCGATCAGCGCGGTCTTGTCGGTCGCGTTTTCCAAGTGCTTCGAGCCCGGCCCGTGGCAAGCCTCGCAGCCCTTCTTTTCCAGCTCGTTCTTCGGATTGAGGTGGAACACCTTGGCGTGCGTGGTGTGCGCCCAGTGTTCCTTCTCCAGCGTGTGGCAGGTCACGCAGCGCTGCTCGCCGACATAGGTGGCCGGCTCGTTCTTTGCGGCTGCGGCCGGCGCGGGCGTTTTACCGGCGTCTGCCTGCGCCACCTGCAGCGGCGCCTGCCTGGCCGCGCCGTTCGCGGCGAGTGCCGATCCGATCGCCAAGGTAGCGCTCAGCAGCGCGCCGAACAAAATCCTGAAAGTCTTTTTTTTACATCTGAACATGGCCTTTTCTCCATTAGGAAAGTGCGGCCATGCTACGCGCGCCAACAGTCAAAATTGCCAGTGTGAAACTTTCAGAAAATGCAATCGAACATTGCATTCGGTGCATGCAAGGCGGCTTATTGCGCCGAATTGATCCAGATCAGAAACGCCAGGGACTGCACGTATCGCGCGCCCCGAAAGCAGGAATTTTTGGCTGCCTCGCGCCCGCATTTCCCATAACCGGGCAAGCGAAAACCCCGTCATCCCATTATCAATGTCCAGGAAATAGTGTCATTCCCGCTCGCCGCTTTATCCGCGCCGCAGTCGTGAAGATAATGCGCGTGTCCTTCATGCGCGACGCAGCAGGACGCGTTATCGGCGCGCATTGAAGACGCCATGCAGAATAAAGAGATCGGTTTTCAAGATGGACAGATTGGCGGCAATGCAGGTGTTCCGCGCGGTAGTCGACAGCGGCTCCTTTGCGAAGGCAGCCGAACAGCTCCGGATTTCGGCAGCCACCACCTCGCGCAACATCGCCGACTTGGAACGCCATCTCGGCGTAACCCTGCTGCGCCGTTCCAGCCGCGCGCTCCTCGTCTCCGAAGCCGGGCAGACCTACTACGAGCATTGTTGCGACATCCTCGACAAGATCGCGCACGTGGAAGAACTCGCCGGCCAGTCGAAGGCTGCCATGCAGGGCCGGCTTCGCATCAGCATTCCGGCCTCCTTCGGGCTGCGCCATGTGGCGCCGCTGCTGCCGAGTTTCATGCAGCGTTATCCCGAGGTGAAGATCGACATCTGCTGCTCGGACCGCTTCGTCGATTTCGTCGAAAACGATTTCGATATCGCGATCCGCGTCGCCTCCGGCATCAACAGCAACCTGATCGCGAAGAAGCTTATGCCGGTGCGCTGCGTGGTGAGCGCATCACCCGCGTATGTGGCGCGGCGCGGGGTGCCACGAACACCCGAGGATTTGCGCGGACATGATTGCCTGAGCTACGCGCATGCCGCCTACGGCGACACCTGGAAGTTCGTCCGGTTCGGCGCCGAGCACACGGTATCGGTCAGAAGCGTGTTCCGTTCGGACAGCGGCGATGTCATTCGCCAGGCATGCCTGGGCGGGTGCGGCATCGCCATCCAACCCACCTTCCTGATCGCCGACGACTTGCGCAGCGGAGCGCTGCTGGAGTTGCTCGAAGAATATCGTTTCGCCGAATACAACGTCTACGCGGTGTATCCGGCGGAAGGCAGGAATTCGGCGCGCATCAGGGCGTTTGTCGATTTCCTGCGCGAGGCGTTAGAGGCGGCGTAGCCTCCCAAAGGTTCAGAACTTTCCCTTGTACTCGGCATCCGCCTCGACCAGCCAGATCCAGCCATCCTTCTGCGGCGGGGGACTGATCAAGCCCTCAAGCACCCATTTGCGCAAGGTGCTGTAGCGCGGCGCGTATTCGCCGAAAACCTGCTCGGCCCAGGCTTGCAGCGTGAGGCGGGCAGGCGCCGCACAGGCTTGCGGCTGCCGCGTCAATTGAAGTTCCAGTGTGACTTTCATTTTTCCCTATACCGAAGCTTGCCCCGCTCGAATCCCGCGAAGGACGGCGGGCTCGACGGCGGGTACGGCAACCGGTTCCGCTTGCCAATGCACGTACCCAGTCTATGCCTGGCTCGCTTGCCGATAAAGCACTGCCTGAGAACATCACTGTTTCCTGTCTATTGACACACCGGCCAGGGTTTATGCGCCGGCGACACAATCGTTAGCAAACGAACATGTTTTACATGAAAAAACCGTCAACATTCGTAAAAAAATTCATGCCACATGTCAACCCAATTGCCTCTACGACGCTACTATACGCAGATTAATCGAACTTCCCCCCTCCATGATTTCCGCATTCGCCGACGACGCGCCGACCGCCCTATCTCCATCCGCCGAATTACCGGCCCGCGAGCCCGCCTGCGACCAGCCCATCCTGCTCGGCCCGATACGTCCCGACCTGATCCGCGACGAAGTGCTTGCCGACCTGCTGGAAGCGACCGCGGCCCGGGTTCCGGAGCAGGCCGCGCTGATGTACGAAAACCAGACGCTCACCTACCGCGAACTGAACGAACGCGCCGATACCGTCGCGTCGAAACTGCTCGCCGCCGGCGTGCGCCCGGGGCAGATCATCGGCCTCTGGTTGCCGCGCGGGATCGACTTGCTGGTCATGCAGGCGGGGATTGCCAAGACCGGCGCCGCCTGGCTGCCGTTCGACGCGGATACGCCGGTTGACCGTATTGCAATCTGTCTGGAAGATGCAACATCGCCGGGCATCGTCAGCTGCGCAGAATTCGCCCCGCGCCTGGCCGAGCTCGGCAGCCCCGTGTGGACCGCCGAACAACTTCTCGAACCGGCGCAGGGACCGCTGCAGCGGCGTGCCGGCGCGCTGCCCTCGCATCCGGCTTATGTGATTTACACATCCGGCTCGACCGGCAAGCCCAAGGGCATCGAGATCAGCCAGGGCGCGATCTGCCATTTCCTGCGCAGCGAAAACAGCGTGCTCGGCATCCGCGCAGACGACCGTGTCTACCAGGGCTTTTCGGTCGCTTTCGACATGTCCTTCGAGGAGATCTGGATCAGCTACCTGATCGGCGCCACGCTCTGGATCGCGCCCAAGGAGCTGGCGACCGATCCGGAAGCGCTGCCGGTCGCCCTGGCGAACAATCACGTGACGGTCCTGCACGCGGTGCCAACGCTGCTGGCGCTGTTCGAGCAGGATGTGCCAAGCCTGCGCCTGATCAACCTGGGCGGCGAGATGTGCCCGGAAGCGCTGGTGGCGCGCTGGGCGCGCTCCGGCCGCCAGGTGTTCAACAGCTACGGCCCGACCGAGGCGACGGTGTCGGCCAGCATGGCGGAGCTGCGCGCCGGCGAGCCGGTGACCATCGGCTGCCCGCTTCCGAATTACGGCTTGCTGGTGATCGATCCGGCGACCGAGAACGGCATGCAGCTGCAGAATCGCGGCGACACCGGGGAGCTGTGCATCACCGGCCCGGGCGTGGCGCTCGGTTATCTCGGCCGCCCCGAACTGACCGCCGAAAAATTCCTGCCCAATCCGTGGGCCGGCGACAGCCGCCACCATGCGCGGCTGTACCGCACCGGCGACCTGGCGCGCATCGACGCCGACGGGCGCGTGCAATGCCTGGGGCGCACTGACGACCAGGTCAAGATCCGCGGCTTTCGCGTCGAACTCGGCGAAATCGAAGCGGTGCTGGCGCGCCAGCCCGGCGTCGGCACGGCCGCGGTCGTGTTGCGCAAGGAAGACGGCATCGAACAGCTGATCGCCTTCATCGTGGCCGAAGGCGGCGCCAAGTTGTCCGCCGCGGACCTGCGCGGCGCGCTGGCCGAATGCCTGCCGCCCTACATGGTGCCCGGGCACTTCGAGATGCTCGACGAAATGCCGCGCCTGATCTCCGGCAAGATCGACCGCAAGGTGCTCAAGGCGCGCCCGCTCGCCGCAGTCACTGCTGCCGATGGCTCGGACATGCCGCAAACGCCGGCCGAGGAAGCGCTGTTTGCCGCCGTGGCGAGCCTGTTTCCCGGCCAGCCGATTACGCGCGCAGCCGACTTCTTCTCGGACCTGGGCGGCCATTCGCTGTTCGCGGCGCGGCTGGCATCGGCGCTGCGCGCGCACCCCGGCTTCACCCATGTCACGGTGCGCGACATCTACCAGAACCGCAGCATCGGCCGCATCGCCGAGGCCATCGCGCAAGCGCCTGAAGCGCCTACCGCCGACAAGGCAGCCGATGCTGCCCCGGCCGCCCGCCCCTCCGCGCTGAAGCGCTGGATTTGCGGCGCGGCGCAGGCGGCAGCGGTGCCGGTGCTGGTCACCATCCGCATGGGCCAGTGGCTGGCACCGTTCTTCACCTACCATTTCTTTACCGGCGACCCGGGCGATTCCATCCCGCGCGCCATCGCCGCCTCGGTCGGAGTGTTCCTGCTGGCGACGCTGCTGGAATTCGCCATCGCCATCGCCGGCAAGTGGCTCATCGCCGGCCGCCTTAAGCCGGGACGCTATCCGCTGTGGGGCCTGACCTACTACCGCTGGTGGCTGGCCGACCGGCTGGTCGAGTCGGCGCCGACCTATCTGTTGGGCGGCTCGTCGCTGTACACGTGGTGGCTGCGCGCGCTGGGCGCGAAGATCGGGCACGAGGTGCTGATCGGCTCGATCACGCTGCGCGCGCCCGACCTGCTCTCCATCGGCAGCGGCGCCAGCATCGGCAACGCGGTCAACTTCGAGAATGCGCGCGTGCAGGACGGCGAACTGCGCCTGGGCACGATCGCATTGGGCGATGATGCCTATGTCGGTTCGTACGCCGTCCTCGAAGGCAATACCGCAATCGAAAATTTCGGACACCTGGAAGGCCAGTCGGCGCTCGGTGAAGGCACCCGCGTGCCGGCGAAACGCGTCTGGACCGGCTCGCCGGCGCGCGATAGCGGCCCGTTCGACCCGGCTTCGCTGCGTGCGCGCCCGCAGGTTTCGGGCTTGCGCCTGGCCGGTGAAGCGATGTTCTTCCTGCTGGGCGCGCTGGCGATCGCCGCGCTGTTCTTCCTGCCGGTCTTCCCGAGCTTCATGCTGATCGACTGGTTCTCCGATCCGGATCACCTGGCCTGGATGCAGACCAGCTCGCCGTGGCTGTTGATGGTGAAGTATTTCGTGCTCGCGCTGCCGGCATCGGCGCTGCTGATCGTGTGCACCGCGCTGATCTCGGCCGGCATCCGCTGGACCGTGCTGCCGCGCATGAAAGCCGGCTCCTGGCCGGTGCATAGCGCCGTCTACTGCGGGAAATGGCTGGTCAACCAGATCCAGGAATCGAGCCTGAACATCCTGCACGGCGTGTACGCGACCATCTATGCGCCGTTCTGGTACCGCCTGCTGGGCGCCAAGGTCGGCCGCAATGCCGAGATTTCGTCGGCGCTGGGCGTGGTGCCCGACATGCTCACGCTAGGCGACGAAACCTTCATCGCCGACGCGGTGATGCTGGGCGACGAGCAGATCGACGGCGGCTGGATGTCGGTGCAGCCCACCGTCATCTCGCGCCGCAGCTTCGTCGGCAACGGCGCCTACGTCCCGGATGGCACCGTGCTGCCGGAAAACGCCCTGATCGGCGTGCATACCCGCACGCCGCGCAACGACCAGATGCGCGAAGGCGACACCTGGCTCGGATCGCCGCCGATCAACCTGCCGGCGCGCGAACAACTGAGCGGCTTCCCGGAATCGCTCACCTTCCGCCCGTCGCTGCTGCGACGCGTCTGCCGCGGCGTCATCGAAACCTTCCGCATCGTCGCGCCGCATGCGATCGTGACCGCGGTAGGCTATACCGTGGTGCTGGACGTAATGTCGGTCGCCGGTGCCGGCCGCTGGTTCGACGTGATTTCGAAACTGGCCATCGCAGGCCTGCTGTTCGGCATCGGCACGCTGCTGTTCGTCGCCGCGCTCAAGTGGCTGCTGCTGGGCCGCTACAAGGCCGCCACCAAGCCGATGTGGACGCCGTTCGTTTGGCTGTCGGAAGCGGTGACCAACATGTACGAAGGCATCACCGTGCCCAACTTCATGCGCTACCTGCGCGGCACGCCGATGCTGCCGCTGGCATTCAACCTGTTCGGCTGCCGTATCGGCCGCGGGGTGTACATGGACACCACCGACATTACCGAATTCGACTGCGTGAAGATCGGCGACTACAGCGAGATCAATGCGCTGGCTTGCCCGCAGACGCACCTGTTCGAGGACCGGGTCATGAAGATCGATCAGGTCACGATCGGCAAGGGCGTCTACCTGGGTCCGCGCAGCGCCGTGCTGTTCAGCGCCAACGTGGCCGACGGCGCGAAGGTCGGCGCGCTGACGCTGGTGATGAAGGGCGAGTTCATTCCGGCCAATTCGAGCTGGCGCGGCTGCCCGGCGGCGCCAGCTCGTGGCTGAGCGGCTGAGCGGCGGCACGCAACAAGGCGCGGATCGCCCGGCGCTGGAAACATGGCGGTGGAACGGTCCCGGCTCATTGCGAGCCGGGGCGCCAAGCGCCGATGGCGGCCCCATGGGCCCGATAGTACTAAGTATCGCCACCCCCGACACTCCCATCCGCGACGCCGCGCGCCAGCTGGCGCGCGATGCGCTGCGCGAAGCGCTGGGTATCCTGCTCGACCGCGCACCGCGCGACATCCCCCTGATTTCCCGCCCCGGCGAACCGCTCCGGCTTGACCTGCCGGACTGCCGCGTCGGCCTGTCTCTCAGCCACGAGCCTGGCCTCACGCTGGCAGCGATCAATATGCACGGCCCGGTCGGCATCGACCTGATGCGTATCGAAAGGAAAATAGACTGGTTATCCGACTGGGAACCGGTTGCGCATGATTACCTCGGGCCGCAAGCCGCGGCGCGCATCGGCGATCTTCCGCGCGCGCAACGGGCAGAAGCGTTCGCACGCGCCTGGACACGGCTCGAAGCGCGCCTGAAGTGCCGCGCCATGCCGCTTCAGGAGTGGAGCCCGGCACTGGAACAGCAGCTGGCATGTTGCAGGACTTGCGACATCGCCTTGCCGGAGGGCCTGGTCGGAACGCTTGCTGTTTGCGCTTGAAGGGAGCACGGAGGGACGCTTACCTTCCCGCCCTCCGCATCCGGGCTTACTCGAACGGCGGCAGCGCCGGCTTCTCGACGGATTTGCCCGCTGCAGCCCAGGCGTCGAATCCGCCCGCGATCGACTTTACATGCGAGTAGCCCATGTCCTGCAGCGCGCAGGCCGCCAGCGCTGCCCGGCCGCTGGTCTTGCAATACAAAACGATATTCAGGTCGCGCGAACTCATTTCCGGCATGCTGCTCATCCTGAATTCGAGCATGCCGCGCGAAATGTGCAGCGCGCCGGGAATGTGGCCGGCGGCGAACTCTTCCGCCTCGCGCACATCCAGCAAGACGTCGGCGTCGCGGATCGCCTGCTCGGCTTCGTCCGGCGAAATTTCCCGGATACGCGCCTTGGCGGCAGTCACCAGGTCGTGTGCATTTTTCATGTTCACTCTTTCAATCGTTAAAATTCCGCACTTCGCCGGATCAGCGTCTCCGGCCTACTCCGCGCCCGAAAACTGCTCGAACGCCGCGACCGCGTTCGCCGAATACATCAGCGACGGGCCGCCGCCCATGTACACCGCCATTCCCAGCGCTTCCTCGAGCTCGGCCTTGGTCGCGCCGAGCTTGACCAGCGCCTGCACGTGAAAGCCGATGCAGGCATCGCAGTGCGCCGCCACGCCCAGCGCCAGCGCGATCAGCTCCTTGGTCTTCTTGTCGAGCGCACCGTCGCGCGTCGCAGCCCGCGCCAGTTCGCTGAAACCTTTCATCACATCGGGAATGTCGCTGCGCAGCGTGGCAAGGTTTTTCGATACGGACTGTGTCAGTTCGCGATAATCGGGCGGGAACGAGCTCATTGTTTTCCTCTCTGAAGTCGGCGTTGCATCGGCCCGTGCTTTGCATTGGCGCCCACGGACAAGGCGCTGACAACTTTCGCATCACCGGGCCGCGCCATGCGCAGCGGCCCTTGCCGCCGGGCGCGCACGGCATGCATCAAGACTGCTCCTTCGCGCGCCCCGCGTTCTGCACGAACGCCTCGCGCTCGCGCGCCGACTGCTCGAACTGGCGCGCGATGCTGCCACATACCAGATCGCAAAGCTGGTAGACCGATTCGTCGGCGATCCGGTAATACACGCTGGTGCCACGGTTCTCGCGCGCCACCAGGCCGTGCTTGCTCAGGACCGCCAGATGGCGCGAGATGTTGGCGGAGGTGTAGTCGCACAGCTGCGCCAGCTCCCCCACGTTGCGCTCGCCCTCGCGCAGCAGGCTCAGGATGCGCAGACGCGTGGGCTCCGACAAGGCTTGAAAATACGCCGCGACCTGCCCCAGCGCTTCGATTGGTAGTCCTTCCATAGTTGCACTCACCTTACATGTCAGGACGTCATTTTGCACTATCGCACTCCTGCCGTGTGTAAATGTACGTAATTACGTTCTTGCGTATTTAATTCATTAGTTACATAATAAACGAGAAGGCCGCAAAATGCACGTCCTTTTGGCGGTCTCGAAGCTTGAACGGGAGAAGGTGTATGAAAAGAAAATTTCTAATTGGCGCGCAGGTCGTCCTTGTTCTCATGCAAGGAAGCCTCGCGCTGGCAGCGCCAGCGGGACTGGCGACCGCCATGGTCCAAAGCACGGGAGCGGCCGACAGCGCCGGCTTCGACGGCGTGGTCGAAGCGGTACGGCAAACCGTGATCGCCGCCCAGGTGTCCGGCGCGGTGGTCGCGCTGCCGGTAAAGGCAGGCGACGTCGTCAAGCAAGGCCAGGTGTTGGCCCGCATCGACGCGCGCGCCGCCGCGCAAAACAGCGCCGCCAGCGAAGCGCAGGTGGTGGCCGCGCGCTCTGCGCTGGATGTCGCTACCCGCGACGTCGAACGCCAGCGCCAGCTATTCAAGAAACAGTACATCAGCGAAGCCGCGCTGGAACGGGCCGAAGCCCAGTACCGCGCGACCTCGGCGCAACTGAAAGCCCAGATCGCGCAGGCCAGCGCGGCAAACATCCAGTCGAATTTCTACGTCGTCAAGGCGCCCTACGACGGCGTCGTCGCCGACGTGCCGGTCACGCTGGGCGACATGGCGATGCCCGGTCGGCCGCTCTTGACGATGTACGATCCGGCCGCGCTGCGCGTCACCGCCTCGGTGCCGCAGACCGCGCTGGCCCGCATGGCTGCCGGCCAGCCGGTGAAGATCGAGCTGCCGGGTCTGCCCGGCGAGCGCCAGTGGCTCACGCGCCCGCAAGTGCAGGTACTGCCGACCATCGACGCCGGCACCCATTCGGCGCAGGTACGCGTGGCGCTGCCGGGCGACGTGAAGGATGTCACCCCGGGCATGTTCGCGCGGGTCTGGCTGCCGGTTGAAGGTGAAAACAAGGCTCGCCTCTATGTGCCCACGTCCGCCGTGGTGCGGCGCGCCGAGATGACGGGCGTATATGTGATCGACGCCCACGGCCGTCCGGTATTGCGCCAGGTGCGCCTTGGCCGCGCGCAGGATAACACGGTCGAAGTGCTGGCAGGCGTGGCTGCCGGAGAGCGCGTGGCCACCGATCCGCAAGCCGCAGCGAAGGGCCGGCAATGAACGGGCGATTGGGAATTTCCGGCCGCATCGCAGCCTTCTTCCAGGGCGCACGCATCACGCCGCTCCTGGCGCTGGCAGCGCTGTTGCTAGGCGCGTTCGCGGTGCTGGTCACGCCGCGCGAGGAAGAACCGCAGATTAATGTAACCATGGCCAACGTGCTGATTCCCTTCCCCGGCGCATCGGTCGGGGACGTGGAACAGATGGTGGCGACACCTGCAGAACAGGTGCTGTCGCAGATCGCCGGCGTGGAACACGTGATGTCGGTGTCGCGCCCCGGCATCGCAGTGATGACGGTGCAGTTCAAGGTTGGCGTGCCGCGCACCGAGGCGCTGGTGCGCCTGTACGACACCGTCAACGCCAATGCCGACTGGCTGCCGAAGGGCCTGGGCGTGCTTGATCCGCTGATCAAGCCGAAAGGCATCGACGACGTGCCCATCGTCACGCTCACGCTCTACAGCAGGAACCCGCAAACCGGCGCCTATGACCTGGAGCGCATCGCGCACAGCATCGAAGCCGACCTCAAGCGCGTGCCTGGCACGCGCGAGGTCACGACGATCGGCGGGCCCGGCCGCGCCGTGCTGGTCGAACTCGACCCGGCGCGCATGACCGGCTCCGGCGTGACCGTGCAGGACCTGCGTGTAGCCTTGCAATCGGCCAATCTCGGTCTGCCGGTGGGAGAACTGCTCGTCGGCAATCGCGCGGTCGCCGTCGAATCCGGCCCCTTCCTGAAGGATGCGCGCGAAATCGGCGAGCTGGTGGTCGCGGTTCGCGACGGCAAGCCGGTATTCCTGCAGGATGTGGCGACGGTACGCGACGGCCCGCTGCCCGCCGCCCGTTATGTCTGGTACGGCAGCGCCGGCAAGGACACCGGCGAATATCCGGCGGTGACAATCGCCGTCACCAAGAAGCCGGGGGAGAACGCGATCGACGTCGCCAATGCATTGATGCATCGCGTCGAAGCGCTGAAGAATACGGTGATCCCGCCCGAGGTGCAGGTGGCCGAGACGCGCAACTACGGCGCGACCGCCAACGACAAGGCACAGAAGCTGATCCAGAAGCTGCTGTTCGCCACGGCGTCCGTGGTGGCGCTGGTGTTCCTCGCGCTGGGCCGGCGCGAAGCCGCAATCGTCGGCACCGCCGTGATCCTGACGCTGACCGTCACCTTGTTCGCTTCCTGGGCCTGGGGCTTCACGCTGAACCGGGTGTCGCTGTTCGCGCTGATCTTCTCGATCGGCATCCTGGTTGACGATGCGATCGTGGTGGTGGAAAACATCCACCGTCACCAGCAACTGTCGCCCGGCAAGTCGCTGGCCGAAATCATCCCGCACGCGGTCGACGAAGTCGGCGGTCCGACCATCCTCGCCACCCTGACCGTGATCGCCGCGCTGTTGCCGATGGCCTTCGTGTCCGGACTGATGGGCCCGTACATGAGCCCGATCCCGATCAACGCCAGCATGGGCATGCTGCTGTCGCTGGCGATCGCATTCGCGATCACCCCGTGGCTGGCGCGCCTGTGGATGAAGGCCGTGCATGGTGAAGGACATGGCAACGCACACAGCGGCCTGTCGGCCAAGCTGGCGCCTGTCTTCACGCGCATCTTCCGCCCCTTCCTGGATGACGCGCGCGGCAAGCGCAACCGCCGCCTGCTGGGCCTGGGCGTGGCCGGCCTGATCGCGCTGTCGATGCTGCTGCCGGCGACCGGTCTGGTGCTGCTGAAGATGCTCCCGTTCGACAACAAGTCGGAGTTCCAGGTCGTGGTCGACATGCCGGCCGGCACTCCGGTCGAGCAGACGGCGGCCGTGCTGCACGAACTCGGCGGCTATCTCGCCACGGTGCCGGAAGTCACCGACTACCAGGCGTACGCAGGCACCGCGGCACCGATCAACTTCAACGGCCTGGTGCGCCAGTATTACCTGCGCAGCGGCGGCGAGGTCGGCGACATCCAGGTCAACCTGGTCGACAAGCATCACCGCTCCGAGCAGAGCCATGCGATCGCCACCCGCGTGCGCCCGGAACTTCAGAAGATCGCCAAGCGCTTCGGCGCCAACGTGAAGGTGGTCGAAGTGCCGCCGGGCCCGCCGGTGCTGGCGCCCATCGTCGCCGAAATCTACGGCCCCGAGGCCGAGGGCCGGCGCCAGGTGGCCAAGGCGGTGCGCGCCGCGTTCGACAAGACGGCCGGCGTGGTCGATGTCGACGACAGCAGCATCACTGCCGCGCCCAAGACCATGCTGCTGGTGGACCGCCGCAAGGCCGCACTGCTGGGAGTGCCGCAGCAGGCGATCGTCACCACGCTGCGCGCGGGGCTTGCGGGCGAAGCGGCCAGCTACCTGCATGACGACAGCAAGTACCCGGCTGCCGCCATGCTGCAGCTGCCGGCCGAGCGCCAGGGCGACCTCGACACGCTGCTGCAGCTGGCGGTGCGTTCGGCTGCCGGCAAACTGGTGCCGATCCGCGAGCTGGTCCGCGTCAGCAACAGCGAGCGCGAACAGCCGGTCTATCACAAGGACCTGCTGCCGGTGAATTTCGTGGTGGCCGACATGGCGGGGAAAATCGACAGTCCGCTGTACGGCCTGTTCTCGATGCGCAAGGATATCGCGTCCGTGCAAACACCGGGGGGCGGCGGGCTGACCGAGTACTTCATCCGCCAGCCGGAGGACCCGTACCGCGGCTATGCGATCAAGTGGGACGGCGAATGGCAGATCACCTATGAGACGTTCCGCGACATGGGCGCCGCCTACGCGGTCGGCCTGGTGCTGATCTACCTGCTGGTGGTCGCGCAATTCGGTTCCTACCTGACGCCGCTGATCATCATGGCGCCGATCCCGCTGACCATCATCGGCGTCATGCCCGGCCATGCGCTGCTCGGCGCGCAATACACCGCGACCAGCATGATCGGCATGATCGCGCTGGCCGGCATCATCGTGCGCAATTCGATCCTGCTGGTGGACTTCATCAACCTGCAGGTGCGCGCCGGCGTGCCGTTCAAGGAAGCGGTGGTCAATTCGGCCATCACGCGCGCCCAGCCGATCATGCTGACCGGCCTGGCCGCCATGCTGGGCGCGTTCTTCATCCTGGACGACCCGATCTTCAACGGGCTGGCGATCTCGCTGATCTTCGGCATCCTGGTGTCCACCATGCTCACGCTGGTGGTGATTCCGCTGCTGTACTACACCGCCTATCGCAACCGTCTCGCTTTTATCACGCAACAAGGAGTATGACCATGAGTTCCTGGCAAATCGTCCGCATCGTCGCAGGCACATTCATCCTGCTGTCGCTGGCGCTGGGCATCCCCGGCAGCCCGCTGTTCGTCAGCCAGTGGTGGCTGGCGTTCACCGCCTTCGTCGGCGCCAACCTGCTGCAAAGCGGCTTCACCAAGTGGTGCATGATGGAGACGATCCTGCGCAAGCTCGGCGCGCGCCCCGGCTGCTAAGGAGGCCATCATGCATCTCACGATGCGCCCAACGAAGCTGCTTTCGGCCATGCTGCTGGCGCTGGCCGCGCAAGCTGCCGGCGCAGCCGACCTGCTGCAGGCATGGCAGGCGGCGCAACGGCACGATCCGGAATTCGCTGCCGCGCAGGCCGCGTTCGAAGCCGGCAACACGCGGCGCGAGCAGGCGCGCGCGCTGTGGCGACCGTCGGTCGTGCTGGAAGCCGGCGCCGGCCGCATGAGCAGCGACAGCAGCATGAGCGGCGCGCGCTTTTCGGCGCCCGGCTTCGGCCAGTCGTCAGGGGTGGCGTTCGACACCTCGATCAGCAACGGCACGATGGAGCGCTACACGCTGAGCGCCAAACAGCCGCTGATCAATCGCGAACGCCTGGCGCAAAGCCGCCAGCTCACCTATGCCGCAGAAGCGGCCGATGCCGAATGGCAGAACGCGCAGCAGTCGCTGATGCTGCGCACTGCGGAGCGCTATTTCGACGTGCTGATTGCAGCGGAAAACCTGCGCATGCTGCAACAGCAGCAGAACGCGGTGGCACGCGCGCTGGACGAAGCGAAGGACCGCTTCCGCCTGGGCGACGCACCGGTCACCGACACCCACGAGGCAGCGGCGCGCGCCGAAACCATCCGGGCCCAGGTGCTGGCGGCGGAAATGGACCTGCAGGTCAAGCAGGCGGCATTCGCCGACCTCACCGGCGCGCAGCCTCAAGGACTGGCGACGCTGCGCCCGGACACCGTTGCTGCCCAGCGCAAGCTGGAGCCGCTGGAAACCTGGCTGGCGAACGCCGAGCGCAACAATCCGATGCTGCAGATGCAGGCTAAGAACCAGTCCGCCGCAAAGGAAGAAGCCGCCAAGCACAGCGCGCTGGGCGCGCCGTCCCTTGATCTCGTGGCGCAGACGGGACGCGACCGGCTGCACGGTAGCGGCGACTTCGGCGACGCCGAAAACCGCTCCAGCAACCGCATGATCGGCGTGCAGCTGACGATTCCGCTGTTTACCGGAGGCTACCGCAGCGCGCGCCACGAGGAAGCGCTGCACCTGCTCGACAAGGCGCGCGCCGACAGCGACCGGATGCGCCAGCAGATCGCGCAGCAGACCCGCAGCGCCTGGCTCGGCCTGACAGTCGGCGCGGCGCGGGTGGCGGCGCTGGAACAGGCGCAAAAAGCCAGCCGGGCAAGGCTGGACGCGACCCGGCTGGGACGCGCGGTAGGCGACCGCACCACGCTCGAACTGCTCAACGCGGAAAACGAGGCGACCGCCTCCGAGCTGGCGCTGCTGCAGGCGCGCGCAGCGCTCGCGCTGGACCGGCTACGGCTGGCCGCGCTGGCCGGCAGCCTCGATGAAACCGCGCTGCGATCGGTCAACGACATGCTTCAACCCGCAACGGCGCAGTAAGACTGCGCTTACCAGAGGAGACAAACCATGGCACACATCGTCATACTCGGCGCCGGCACCGGTGGCATGCCTGCCGCTTATGAACTGCGCAGCACGCTCGACCGCAGCCACCGCATTACCGTGGTCAATGCTGTCGACTACTTCCAGTTCGTTCCGTCCAATCCCTGGGTCGGGGTGGGCTGGCGCGAACGCGAGGCAATCACCTTCCCGATCCGCCCTCACCTCGAAAAGAAAGGCATCGACTTCATCGCGCAACCGGTCGTGAAAATCGATGCCGACGGCAATGCGCTGGATCTGCAGGACGGCACGCGCCTGGCATACGACTACCTGGTCATCACCACCGGCCCCAAGCTCGCCTTCGACGAGGTGCCGGGTGCCGGACCCGCCGGCCACACGCATTCGATCTGCACCGTCGATCATGCGGAAAAGGCCTATGCAGACTACCAGCGCTTCCTGGCCGATCCCGGCCCGGCCATCATCGGCGCCATGCCCGGTGCTTCCTGCTTCGGCCCGGCCTATGAATTTTCATTCGTCTTCAATACCGACCTGCGCCGCAGAAAGCTGCGTCACAAAGTTCCGCTCACCTTCGTCACCAGCGAGCCGTATATCGGCCATCTCGGCCTGGGCGGCGTGGGCGACTCGAAATCGATGCTCGAAAGCGAACTGCGCAACAACGACATCAAGTGGATCACCAACGCCAAGGTGACGCGGGTCGAAGACGGCAAGATGTTCGTCACTGAACTGGACGATCACGGCAGCGTCAAAAAAGAGCATGAGCTGCCCTTCAAGTACAGCATGATGCTGCCGGCCTTCCGTGGCGTGGACGCGGTGGCGGCGGTGGAAGGCTTGTGCAACCCGCGCGGCTTCGTGCTTGTCGACGAGCACCAGCGCAGCAAGAAGTACCGCAACATCTTTTCCGCCGGCGTGTGCATCGCGATTCCGCCGGTGGAAGCCACGCCGGTGCCGACCGGCGCGCCCAAGACCGGCTACATGATCGAGTCCATGATCGGCGCCATTGTGCACAACATCGCTGCCGACATCGCCGGCCAGCCGGCCACCGCGAAAGGCAGCTGGAATGCGATCTGCCTGGCCGACATGGGCGACACCGGCGTCGCCTTCGTCGCTCTGCCGCAGATCCCGCCGCGCAACGTCAACTGGATGAAGAAAGGCAAATGGGTGCACTTGGCCAAGGTCGCATTCGAAAAATACTTCATCTACAAGATGAAGACCGGAAGCTCGGAACCGGTTTACGAAAAATACGTGCTCAAGTCACTCGGCGTCGAGCGCCTCGACCGTTAGAAAGGAATCGACATGGGATTTTTTGGAAAACTTTTCGGAGCAAACGGCGACGAGCCGCTCCCGGAACAGGCGATCCTGCTCGACGTGCGCTCGCCGGCCGAATTCGCCGCCGGCCACCTGAGGGACGCCGTGCTGCTCCCCGTATCTGAACTGGCGCGCAGTATCGACAGCGTGGTTCCGGACAAGAGCCGCCCCATCATCGTCTATTGCCAGAGCGGCGCACGCTCGGCGGCGGCGCAACAGCAGTTGTGCGCCATGGGCTACAGACAGGTCGTCAACGGCGGCGGCGTACATGCGCTAGCGCAGCGCATGCAGCGCGAAATCCTTCGCTGAAAACAGATCGCGTGCAGCGCTGTTCTTCGCTGCACGCAGTGTGATGGCGAATTTACTTGTTGCCCTTGATTACAGGCAGGGCTGCCGCTTCCCAGGCGTTCATGCCGCCCTGCACGTTATAAACCTTGGTGAACCCGGCCTGGCTCATTATCTCGGCGGCCTGCGCCGAGCGCCGACCGGAGCGACAGATGACGGCGACCGGCTTCGACATATGGCTGCGCAGTTCCTGCAGGCGCGAGGCCAGCTGGCTCAGCGGCACCAGGGTACTGCCCGGCGCATGCACCTCGTCGTATTCGGCCTGCTCGCGCACGTCCAGCAGGAGCGCGCCCTGCTCTTCCATGGCCCTACCCTGGCGCACATCGATGGTGGCGACCGCAGGCCCGGCGGCGTATGCCGGCAGGTAGGCGGCGCATCCCGTTGAAATCGCGATGGCGATGGCGCCGCGAAGAAGAATATTCTGCAGAAGTTTCATCTGGCTTTCCTGGTATGGGTTGAAGAAATGCATGCCGGCGATTGTATCGCCCTTGCCACGATCAATCCCTTCATCGCCGACAAGTGTTTTCCTGAAGAAATTACTCTGGTATTCCGCAACAATTCGCATATACTGTACAAATACACAGTATTGCTGCCCGCTCCATTCCGCGGGCCGGATGCCATGAACATGACGTCATTGATCATCACCGATTCCCGCCCGCTCATCGATCTGGCCATTGCCGACGAACTCGACACCTTGCTCGCGCTGGCGCCGCAGATGCGCGTCCTGATCCCGGATATGGTGCGCCACGACCTCGTCGCACATGTGGAAATACCGGGCGCACCGGACGTGCTGGAATGGATCCGGGCCAATGACGGAGGCAACGTATCCGTGCTGTGTACGGAAGAGTTCGAAGAGTTCATTGTGCTGCGCCACAATGCCGCCGGGACCGCCGCCCACGGCCACAACGAGCACGCGGCGGCCGAAATCCTCGGCCGCGAACTGGCGCGCGGCGCCGACGCGGTGATTCTCCTGCTCGACGATGCCAGCGCCGGGCATGCGCCTTTCCTGAAGAACCTGCCGGAAAACGTGCTGCTGATGTCGACCTGCAGCTATCTCGACAAGCTCAAGAGCCGCCGGATGCGCGCCACGGTCAGCGCCCTGCTGCAACGCTTCATGACGCGAGGCCGTCCGCGCATACGGTAGCATCCGGACCGGGCGCGCCGGCGTTTACGCGGCGATCGTAATGGCGACCTCCGCGATCACGCGGTTGCGGCCTTCTTCCTTGGCCCGGTACAGCAGCGCATCGGCACGTCTGATGCCGATATTCATCGGCTCGTCCGGGAGCAACTCGACCAGCCCCGCCGAAAAGGTCACGCCGAACCGGGCGCCGCCGCAGTCGAAGCGCAGGGACGCGACCCGCTCCCGCAGGCGCTCGATTACCGCCTGCGCCGCTTCCAGCCGGGTATCGCGCAGGTACAGCAGGAATTCCTCGCCGCCCCAGCGCGCCAGCACGTCGCCGCGCCTCAGGCACAAGCGGCTCTCCGCGGCAAACCTGCGCAGGACTTCGTCGCCGGCGGCATGTCCATGCGCGTCATTGATCTTCTTGAACCAGTCGAGGTCCAGCATCGCCAGGCAGCCGGCAAACCGTTCAGTCTTCAGCCTGCACTCTTCCTGGCCGAGCAGGCCGCTCATGTAGCGCCGGTTGGGAAGCGACGTCAGCTCGTCGCGCTCGGCGAGCAGCTGGATATGCGCCAGCGCCTCGATCAGTTCTGCCCTCTGCGCCTTCATCCGCGCGCGCAGCTCGCTCAGCCGGCCGGTCAGGAAAGCCACCGACAACAGCATGGATCCGCTGAGGATGAAATGGATCAGCTCGGTCTTCGGATTGAATAGATGCGGGACGGCGTACTTCATCAGGATCATCGCGCCGGCCAGAAGGAGGATGGCAAAGACGCTCAGGGAATGCGTCTTTTTCGCTTCCAGGGTAAATGCACAGAACACCAGGATGACAAGGAGGATGACAAGCGACGCTCCGCGCAGCGGCCCCATCATCGCATAGCCCGCTACGGTGCAAAAAATCGCGAATCGCCCCTGGTAGACCGATAGCTGGGCCGGCGTCAGGTGCAGATACTTGCTCAGCCGAATCAACCCATAGAAGAGCAAATGCCCGGCAATGGCCAGCGCCGTCAACCACAATACCGGGCGCCGCGCGGCATTCCCGGAGTAGACTTCCACCCACAGGATCGAAAGGGAAAGCAGGTACAGGAGCACGGTGGCGCCCCAGTACATGACGAGCCGGCGCATCTTGACGTCGTCTCCGCCGAACTGCTCCACCATGCGCTGAACGGAGTCCATGGTGCTGTCTCCCTTGTTTTCTGATCGTTATGCCTGAAATGACGGCTGCCATGGTCCCGTTTTGCAGGCCGGGCGGCCGCTCTCATCCCGGTTGGATGAAAATATTTCCTATAGGACATACTGACACTTCAAGCCGCCGGACGTCATCCCATATACAGGGGGATACGTGTTCAGGCCGAGGAGAACCGCCCGAACATGCGAAATGCGCGCAACGCATTTCGACTGCCTATATCGATTGCATGAATCGCCGGAATCCGGCGCGAGGGAATGGAAATACGGAGGGAAAAACCAAAAAGGGATCAGACCTTGCGATCTGACCCCTCATATATGGTGCGGCTGGCAGGAATCGAACCCACGACCCCTTGGTTCGTAGCCAAGTACTCTATCCAGCTGAGCTACAGCCGCGAAAGACAAAATTATAGCACCGATTCAATATATTTTGGAAGTCCTTTCGCCATGCTGACCTACGGATTGCCTGATTTGCATTTTTCCAACGAGAAAGCCCATCCGCCTTTCGGAATCTGCCCCTCTCGAACAGTATCCGAGGTTTCACCCGGAAATTACCTCGGGAAAACATATAATGTGTCTTCGGTAACGATTAACGCGGCAATGCAGCGGCATGCCTGGCATTCACAGAAAGACAAGGAAAGACAGTCGAGATGATGCAAGCGGAATGGCTGCCCATAATCCTGCAGGGCTCGTTCAGCGAAATCTATGTCATGGATTGCGCGACGCTGCGTTTCGTCCAGGTTAACAAGGCGGCGCGCAAGAATCTCGGCTATACGGCGCGGGAGCTGGCGCGCATGACCCTTCTCGACGTGACGCGCGACCTTCCACGCGACATGCTGCTGTCCTTGCGGCACGGGCGCACAAAAGCGGCAACGATCGACACGGCGCATACGCGCAAAAATGGCACGACGTATCCGATCGAATTGCGCCTGTTCTACCATTCCGCCGGAGCGGCGCCAGTCTATATCGCCATCGGCAACGATGTCAGCGCGCGCCGAAATTCGGCGCAGGCACTGCACACCAGCGAGGCGCGCTTGCGCGCCATCGCCTCCAATGCGCCCGGGCTGTTTTTCCAGATGCTGCAGCGGCCGGACGGCAGCATCTCGTTTCCCTACCTGAGCGCGGGCTGCCATGCCTTGCTGGGGATCGGCGCGGAACGGCTGCGCGCCGACCCGGCGTTGTTGTTCGACCTGATCCTGCCGGAGGATCGTTCGTCCTGCCTCGAATCGATGACGGCATCGGCCGCTTCCATGAAGCAATGGAACTGGGAAGGCCGCATCCAGATCGAAAAGTGGAAAGACATCAAGTGGATCAACCTGCGCTCCACGCCGCGCCCGCTGCAGGACGGCGTGCAGTGGGAAGGCTTCATGACCAACATCACGCAGAGCAAGCTGGAACAGGCCGAGATCAGGCGCTCGCGCACCCAGCTGGCGGAACTGTCGGCGCACGTCGACAAGGTCAAGGAAAAGGAGCGCCAGCGGATCGCACGCGAAATCCACGACGACCTCGGCGGCAACCTTACCGCCATCAAGATGGCGCTGGCCCTGGTGAAGACCAGGCTGCCGCCGGACGACGCCGAGCTGGCGGGTAAAACCGCGTATGCTGAAGAACTGGTGGACCGCACGATCGAGGCGGCGCACCGCATCTCGGCCGACCTGCGCCCAGGCCTGCTCGACTTCGGACTGGTCGCGGCCATCGAATGGCAAGCACGTGAATTCGAAAAGCAGTTCGGCATCCCCTGCGAATTCTCGTCCAACAAGAAGGACATCGCCCTGGATCCGAACCAGGCCGCCGCGCTGTTCCGCATTTTCCAGGAAGCGCTGACCAATATTGGCAAGCATGCCCGCGCCAGCCGCGTCTCGGTACATCTGATGCGCAGCAACCGCAGCATTCGCATGGAAATCGCCGACGACGGCAAGGGAATCGCGCTCGCCGACCGGCTCAAGCCTCAATCGTTCGGCATTCGCGGCATGATGGAGCGCACCGCCGCCCTGGGCGGCCAGTTATCGGTATCCGGAGGAGCGGCGGGCGGCACCGTGGTCGCACTCAGGATTCCGCTCCCGGAATAACCATGTAAGAATCGTGTCATGACAGCCAAAGAAACGATAAAGGTCCTGATCGCCGACGACCACGCCATCGTGCGCGAGGGATTGAAACAGATACTTGCCGACACCCGGGACATGGTCGTGGCCGGCGCCGCCGAGAATGGCAACGATGCCGTCAAGCTGGTGCGCAGCGTCGATGCCCATGTCCTGCTGCTGGACATTTCGATGCCCGACAAGAACGGCATCGAGGTGCTCAAGCTGGTCAAGAAGGATGCGCCCAGGCTCGCGGTGCTGGTGCTGTCGATGCACCGCGAAGACCAGTACGCGGTACGTTCGCTCAAGGCCGGCGCCGCCGGCTATCTGAACAAGCAGAGCGCGCCGGCCGAACTGGTCGACGCCATCCGCCAAGTCGCGTCGGGGCGCAAGTACATCAGCCCGGCGCTAGCGCAGGAACTGGCCAACCAGATCGGCGACGAACGCAACGTGCCGCCGCATGAAACGCTGTCGGACCGCGAATACCAGACCCTGATCATGATCGCCTCCGGCAAGACCGTCAGCGACATCGCGCTTGAACTATCCCTGTCCGTCAAGACGATCAGCATGTACCGCACGCGCCTGTTGCAAAAGATGAAATTGCGTCATAACGCGGAGTTGACGCATTACGCGATCAAGAACCACCTGGTGGAGTAAGGCACCGCGCAAGCGCTGAAACCCCGAAGTGGGCAGCGTTTCGGGCGCTAATCCGGCGGTTGTCGGCACATCGGCCGGATTATCATGGCGCAGATCCCGTCAACGGTGCCGATCGTCTTCATGGCAGACAAGCCGACAAAACCAGAACAACATCCAGCCGACATCGCACGCGAGGCATTTCGCCGCCTGGCGGTGCGGCGTATCGCGCCGACTCCGGAAGCGTACCGCGAAGTCTACGACGAAGTTTCAGGGGTTCACGAGCGCTCGCCGGCCGAAAAAATACTGGCCGATCTTGCAACAAAACTGGCGAGAGCACCGGGAGATCTGCCACTGTTTGCACACCGTTTTTCCGACTCTCTGAAATCGCACGACTGGGAAAATTTCGGCAAGCACCTGGAGCAGCTCATCTCGCGGCACCTGATCGCCCCGGAAGAGAAGCCTGAACGGGACATGTCGCCCCGCCCGGCGGCCGACAAGCCCGCGGTTGAAGCACCGTCCGGCGCGACACCGGCCAGCAAGAATGCCATCCCGCTGGTCGACGAGCCCCCCGCTCCACCGCCCCGCAAGACTTCCATCCCCTTGGTGGACGACATCGCGCCGGCCCTTCCCAAAAAACTCGATATCCCGCTGGTCGACATCCCCGAACCGCCTGCCGGCAGGGTCACGCCCATTTCGCTGGTGGATGAAGTCGAGCCGGTGGCAGACAAGGCGCAAGACCCGTCAGCGCCGCGCTTCAACGACACTCAAATGACCCGCGTCCTGCGCGAGATGCTGGTGCGCGCGCTGACGCTTCCCATCCCGTCCCTGCTGCAGGGGGCCGAGGAGCTCACCAAGGACTGCGAAGCGCTGGCCATCGCTATCGGCAGCGCGCGCAGCCGCAGCGCGCTGGCTGAACTGGAGCCGCGCTTCAAGCATTTCTGCTTCCGCATCGAGATGAAAGGCGGCGACATGGCGGAGGAGCGCGAGCTGCTGCTGCGCCTGTTCCGCCTGCTGATAGAAAACGTGGGCGAACTGGTGGAAGACGACACCTGGCTGTCCGGGCAGATCGCCAACGTGCAGGAAATCCTGACCGGCCCGATCAATTACGCCACACTGATCGACGCCACGCGCGGCCTGAAGGAAGTCATCTACAAGCAAAGCCTGCTCAAGCACAGCCTGGCCGAAGCAAAAACCCATGTCAAGGACATGGTTCTCACCGTGATCGAGCAGCTCGGCGCCGCCGCCTCGAGTACCGACGAATATCACCGGAAAATCGAAGTCTATTCGCAAAAAATCAGCAAGGCGCAAGGCGCCGCTGAGCTCAACAGCATTATCGATCACGTGATGCACGACACCCGCATCGCGCAGATCGAGTCGCAGCGCTCGCACGATGATGTGGTTGCGGCGCGCCAGGAAGTACTGGCGGCGGAAACGCGCATCCATGAACTGGAAGTCCAGCTGGTGCAGATGAGCGAACTTGCGCACGAGGACCAGCTGACCGGCAGCCTCAACCGGCGAGGCCTGGATGAAGTGCTGGAGCGCGAAATGGCGCGCGCGGAACGCAAGAAAATGCCTTTGTGCGTGGCGCTGATCGACCTCGACAATTTCAAGAAACTGAACGATACGCACGGGCACAGCGCCGGCGACGGCGCACTGGTGCACCTGGTGAAGGTAGTCAAGGATACGCTGCGCGCCATGGACGTCATTGCACGTTTCGGCGGCGAGGAATTCCTGATCGTGCTGCCGCATACGCTGCTGGACGAAGCGGTAAAGACCGTCACCCGCATCCAAAGGGAACTGACCAAGCAGATTTTCATGCACGACAATCAGCGCTTGCTGATCACGTTCAGTTCCGGGGTGGCGCTATGGGATGGCAAGGAAGACCAGGCGGCGCTGATCGAACGCGCCGACCAAGCGCTGTACAAGGCGAAGAAGGCCGGGAAGAACCGGGTAATCGCCGCCGAATGACGCAGCCAGGATATCGAAAGACGCCATGAGACATCAACGCAATAATTCGCACGCCTCGCTCGAAAACGCCCTACTCCTGCACCGAGCCGGTCGCCTGGAGGAAGCGGAGAGCCTCTACCGAAAAATGCCGAGCAACCCCGATGCCTTGCACCTGCGGGGTGTGATCGCACATCAGTTGAACCGCAACGAGCAAGCCGTCGAACTCATCGACCGTGCAATCGGCGTCCGACCTGCCAACGCGGCCTACCATTTTTCGCTCGACATGGCGTATCGCGCGCTGAACCGGCTCGACCAGGTAGAAGCCGCTTACCGCAGGCTGCTTGAACGCACCCCGGACAATGCGCTGATCCATCATCGCCTGGGCAACGCGCTCAAGGACCTGGGCAGAGGCGATGAAGCGATCAGTACTTACCGGAAGGCAGTCCTGCTTAAGCCAGATTTCGCCGCGGCATACAACGACATGGGCCTGGTCCACGCAGACCGGGGCGAGACGGATGCTGCCGTCGACTGTTACCGGCGGGCGCTGGCCCTCGACCCTGCCTATGCCCCAGCCCATGCGAACTTGGGTGTGACGCTGCGCAGGCGGTGCGAACCTGAGCAGGCCGAAGCCTGCTATAGAAAGGCGATTTCATTCGATCCCGGTTTCGCTGCCGCCCACAGCAATCTCGGCAACGTGCTCCAGGAGCAAGGTCGGCTGGAAGAAGCGATAAACTGTTTCCAGGAGGCCGTGCGGCTGGAGCAGAACAATGCTGCATTCCAGGTCAACTTGGGCAACGGACTGCTGGCGCAAGACCGTCTGGAGGAGGCACAGGCATGCTACGCGACGGCCCTCGCCCTCGCCCCCGGCCTGCCCGAGGCGCATTCTCAACTGGGCTGCTTGCTCGCGCGGCAGGGCAAGGCGGCGGAAGCGGTGGCATGCCATCTTCAGGCGATCGCACTCAGGCCGAACTTCCCGGAAGCGTTCAACGAGCTGGGCGCGGTATTCAGGGATCAGGGCAAGCTGCAGGAAGCGGTCGACTGCGGCGAAACGGCCGTGACATTGAAGCCCGATTTTCCGGAAGCGTTCAACAACCTGGGCCTGGCGCTGTCGCACCAGGGCAAGGCGGAACGAGCCATCGAATGCTTCGAGCGGGCTGTGGCGCTAAAGCCCGATTTTGCCGGCGTCTACAGCAATCTAGGGCTGGTATTCCATAATCTCGGCCGCACCGCGGAAGCGATCGCATGCCATCGGAAAGCCATCGACTGCGATCCGGAATTCGCGACCGGATACACCAACCTTCTGCTGTCGGCGCAGTATTCATCGGCCTTCACGCCGGAGGAGTTGTTTGCTGAGCATGCGCGCTTCGGCGCCCGGTTCGAGGCGCCTCTCAAGCCGCACTGGCGCACCCACGATAATTCCCGCGATGCCCACCGGCGCCTGAAGATCGGCTATGTCTCGCCCGACTTCCGCCGCCACGCCGTCGCCTATTTCATCGAGCCCCTGCTGGCCTGTCACGACAAGTCCCAGGTCGAGGTCTTCTGCTACTACAACCATACCCAGCATGACCCGGTCACCGCGCGACTGCAGGCCCTGGCCGACCACTGGATACCCTGCCGCCACCTGTCCGACGAACGCCTGGCCGAGCGCATCCGCGCCGACGGCATCGATATCCTGATCGACTTGGCCGGCCACACCGCCGGCAACCGTCTGCTGGCCTTCGCCCGCAAACCGGCCCCGCTGCAGGTCACCTATCTCGGCTACCCCGCCACCACCGGCCTGTCCGCCATCGATTACCGCATCACCGATGTCCATGCCGAACCGCCCGCCATGACCGAGCAGTTCAATGTCGAACGGCTCTGGCGCCTGCCTGAGATCTTCTGCTGTTACCGCGCCCACGACAACAGTCCCGGCGTGATCGACCATCCACCCGCACTCGACAACGGTTGCATCACCTTCGGCTGCTTCAACAATTTCTCCAAGGTGACCGACGCGGTGCTGGAGCTGTGGGCCAGAATCCTGCAACAGGTGCCCGACGCGCGCCTGCTGCTGGAAATTCAGGGCATCGACCATCCCCCCTTCCGCGCCGAGGTCGAACAGCGCATGGCACGCCTGGGCCTGCCGCTGCAGCGCCTGCTGCTGGAGCCGCGCCGGCCGGAAAACCAGTATGCGCTGTACAACCGCATCGACATCGCGCTCGATCCGTTCCCCTGCAACGGCGGCACCACAAGCCTGGACACGGTGTGGATGGGTGTGCCCTTCGTCACCCTCGCCGGCCGCCATTTCACTGCCCGCATGGGCGTGACCATCCTCACCAACGCCGGCCTGCCGCAACTGATCGCCTCCTGCGAGGATGACTATGTGGCCATCGCCTCGGCGCTCGCGCGCGACCTGCCGCGCCTGCGCGAACTGCGCGCCGGCCTGCGCGACCGTGTGCAGGCCAGTCCCCTCATGGATGCCCCCCGCTTCGCCCGCCATTTCGAGCAGGCCCTGCGCAGTATGTGGCGAATCTGGTGCGGCGAGCAGGAGCACGAACCTGCCGGCGGGCCCGGCACGGCGGAGCCCGACCTGCAGGCCGCGGTGGACCATCATCTGGCCGGTCGCCTGCATGAGGCGGAAGCGATTTATAGGATGCTGCCCGATCACTCCGACGCGCTGCACCTGCGGGGCGTGATCGCGCATCAGTCGAACCGCAACGAGGAAGCGCTCGTCCTTATCGAGCGCGCGATAGCCATCGCGCCGGACAACGCCGCCTACTATTTTTCGATGGCGTCGGCGTGGCGCGCGCTCGGCAGGACGGACCAGGCGGCGGCCTGCTATCGCCGGCTGCTGGAACGGATGCCGGATCATGCCGACGCCCGCAATAACCTGGGCAACGCGCTGCGCGAGCTGGGCGACGTCGACGCCGCCGCGGCGTGCTATCAGGAGGCGCTCGCGCTCAAGCCGGATTTTCCCGAGGCCCACAACAACCTCGGCATCCTCTTCAAGGAACTGGGCGATCCGGTACAGGCAGAAGCCTGCTGCCGCAAGGCGCTGGAGCTGAAGCCGGACTTTGCAGCCGCCCATAACAATCTGGGACTGGCGCTCGCGGCGCAGCACCGGATCGACGACGCCGTGGTCAGCTACCGCAAAGCACTCGAGCTCAATCCGGATTTCGCCGAGGCATACGGCAATCTCGGTCTCGCGTATAAGGACCAGGACCGGCTCGACGAAGCGGCTGCCAGCTACCAGCAGGCACTGACCCGCATGCCTCAGTCCGCCGAGATGCACAATAACCTGGGGCTGGTGTTCAAGGAAAGCGGTGCTCTTGGCGATGCCGTCGACTGCTATCTCAAGGCGATCGAACTGAAGCGGGATTTCGCGGAGGTTTACAGCAACCTCGGCCTGGTCTTCTCGGAACAGGGCAACCCGGACGCCGCGATGGAATGCCATTGCACCGCGCTTGCGTTCAGGCCGGATTCGGCCGAGGCGCACAACAACCTCGGCATCGAGCTCAGGGAATGCGGAAGGCTGGACGAGGCTGCCGCCTGCTTCCGGACAGCGCTCGAACTGAAGCCGGATTATGTCGACGCGCACTGCAATCTGGGGATCACGCTTCAGCGCCAGGGCAAGCCGGACGATGCGGTCGCCTGCTGCCGCAATGCCTTGCGGCTGAAACCCGATTACGCGGCAGCGCAGCAGATCCTTCTGCTGTCGGCGCAGTATTCATCGGCCTTCACGCCGGAGGAGTTGTTTGCTGAGCATGCGCGCTTCGGCGCCCGGTTCGAGGCGCCTCTCAAGCCGCACTGGCGCACCCACGATAATTCCCGCGATGCCCACCGGCGCCTGAAGATCGGCTATGTCTCGCCCGACTTCCGCCGCCACGCCGTCGCCTATTTCATCGAGCCCCTGCTGGCCTGTCACGACAAGTCCCAGGTCGAGGTCTTCTGCTACTACAACCATACCCAGCATGACCCGGTCACCGCGCGACTGCAGGCCCTGGCCGACCACTGGATACCCTGCCGCCACCTGTCCGACGAACGCCTGGCCGAGCGCATCCGCGCCGACGGCATCGATATCCTGATCGACTTGGCCGGCCACACCGCCGGCAACCGTCTGCTGGCCTTCGCCCGCAAACCGGCCCCGCTGCAGGTCACCTATCTCGGCTACCCCGCCACCACCGGCCTGTCCGCCATCGATTACCGCATCACCGATGTCCATGCCGAACCGCCCGCCATGACCGAGCAGTTCAATGTCGAACGGCTCTGGCGCCTGCCTGAGATCTTCTGCTGTTACCGCGCCCACGACAACAGTCCCGGCGTGATCGACCATCCACCCGCACTCGACAACGGTTGCATCACCTTCGGCTGCTTCAACAATTTCTCCAAGGTGACCGACGCGGTGCTGGAGCTGTGGGCCAGAATCCTGCAACAGGTGCCCGACGCGCGCCTGCTGCTGGAAATTCAGGGCATCGACCATCCCCCCTTCCGCGCCGAGGTCGAACAGCGCATGGCACGCCTGGGCCTGCCGCTGCAGCGCCTGCTGCTGGAGCCGCGCCGGCCGGAAAACCAGTATGCGCTGTACAACCGCATCGACATCGCGCTCGATCCGTTCCCCTGCAACGGCGGCACCACAAGCCTGGACACGGTGTGGATGGGTGTGCCCTTCGTCACCCTCGCCGGCCGCCATTTCACTGCCCGCATGGGCGTGACCATCCTCACCAACGCCGGCCTGCCGCAACTGATCGCCTCCTGCGAGGATGACTATGTGGCCATCGCCTCGGCGCTCGCGCGCGACCTGCCGCGCCTGCGCGAACTGCGCGCCGGCCTGCGCGACCGTGTGCAGGCCAGTCCCCTCATGGATGCCCCCCGCTTCGCCCGCCATTTCGAGCAGGCCCTGCGCAGTATGTGGCGAATCTGGTGCGAACAAACGCAAGTACAAGGAACGAACGCATGAAGGCAGTCATTCTCGCCGGCGGTCTCGGCACCCGCATTCTCGAAGAAAGCCATCTGCGCCCCAAGCCCATGATCGAAATCGGCGGCAAGCCGATCCTGTGGCACATCATGAAAATCTATTCGAGCCACGGCGTGAACGACTTCGTGATCTGCCTCGGCTACAAGGGGTATGTCATCAAGGAATACTTCGCCAACTATTTCCTCCATATGTCCGACGTCACCTTCGACATGGAAAAGAATCGCATGGAGGTGCACCAGCGCCACGCCGAACCGTGGCGCGTGACGCTGGTCGACACCGGCGCGCACACCATGACCGGCGGGCGGCTGCGGCGGGTGAAAAGCTACCTGCATCCGCGCGAGCCGTTCTGCTTCACCTACGGCGACGGCTTGGCCGATATCGACATCGCCGCGGAGATCGCCTTTCACAAGGCGCACGGCCGGCTGGCGACGGTGGCGGCGGTGCAGCCTCCCGGCCGCTACGGCGCATTGCTGCGGAACGGAGAGCAGGTGCGGGGTTTCCAGGAAAAGCCGCAGGGCGACGGCGGCTGGATCAACGGCGGTTTTTTCATCCTGCAGCCCGAGGCCATCGACCTGGTTGCCGACGAAGCCACAAGCTGGGAACTCGAACCGATGACGACCCTGGCGAAGGAGGAGCAGTTGATGGCTTTCGAACACAACGGATTCTGGCAGCCGATGGACACGCTGCGCGAGAAAAACCTGCTGGAAGACCTATGGCAGTCGGATCAGGCGCCGTGGAAGACATGGAAATGAGCGCGCCGACACTCGCCGGTGCCTTCGCCGACCGCCCCGTCCTCGTCACCGGCCATACCGGCTTCAAGGGATCGTGGCTGGCGCTGTGGCTGGCGCGCCTGGGCGCCCGCGTGACCGGCTATGCGTTAGCGCCCGACACCACGCCGAACCTGTTCACGCTGAGCCGCGTGCAAGAGACGGTTCATCGCCACATCGTGGCCGACGTGCGCGACGGCGCGGCACTGGCAGCCGCCGTGCAGGCCGCGGCGCCGGAAGTTGTCTTCCACCTGGCGGCCCAGCCGCTGGTGCGCCTGTCGTACCGTGAGCCGGCGGCGACCTGGGCCACCAACGTGATGGGAACGGTGCACCTGCTGGAAGCGGTGCGCTCCTGCCCGAGTGTGCGGGCGGTGGTGGTGGTCACCACCGACAAGTGCTACGAAAACCGTGAATGGCCGTGGGGCTATCGCGAGAACGACCCGCTGGGTGGCGCCGATCCCTACAGCGCCAGCAAGGCCGGCGCGGAACTAGTGGTGCAAAGCTACCGTAAGAGCTACTTCGCGGCCGGCGGCCCGCTGCTGGCCTCGGCCCGCGCCGGAAACGTTATCGGCGGCGGCGACTGGAGCGACGACCGCCTGCTGCCCGACGCCGCGCGCGCCGTCGCACGCCGCCAGCCGCTCCTGATCCGCAATCCGGCCGCGACGCGCCCCTGGCAGCATGTGCTGGAATCGCTGCACGGCTATCTGCTGCTGGCCGCGCGCCTGCTGGACGGCGACCGGACTTTTGCCGACGCATTCAATTTCGGCCCCGATGCCGCCGATAACCTCTCCGTGGCCGAGGTGCTGACGCGCCTGCAGCGGCACTGGCCGGAACTGGCGTGGCAGATGGACCCGCAAGCCGGCGCCGCGCCGCGCGAGGCCGGCTTCCTTTACCTCGATTCGAGCAAGGCGCGCCGCCTGCTGGACTGGACGCCGACCTGGGACCTAGCGCGCGGCCTGGAGCAGACGGCGCGGTGGTATCGCGCCGTCGCAGAGAATCCGTCACGGGCCCGCGCCATCGCCGAACAACAGCTGGAGCAGTTTTGCCGATGACTCATACGTCCACCTGCCGCGCCTGCGGCGCACCGCTGGAACACGTGTTTGCCGATCTCGGCCTGTCTCCTGTTTCGAATGCCTTCGTCAAGCGCGAAGACGCCGCGCGCGGCGAGATGTTCTATCCGCTGCGCGCGATGGTCTGCGACCGCTGCTGGCTGGTGCAACTGGCCGAGGTGACGCACGCGGAAACGCATTTCCACGACGACTACGTCTATTTCTCGTCCTTTTCCAGCAGTTGGCTGGATCATGCGCGCCGCTACGTGGAAGCGATGATCCCGCGCTTCGGCCTGGGCGCGGCCAGCCGCGTCATCGAAATCGCCAGCAACGACGGCTACCTGCTGCAGTATTTCGTCAAGGCTGGCATTCCCTGCCTTGGAGTAGAACCCAGCGCAAACACCGCGGCGGCCGCGCGCCGGATCGGCGTGGCCAGTTGCGAGCTGTTTTTCGGGCGTGACAGCGCCCGGCTGCTGGCCGAAGATGGCGGCCCGGCCGATCTCCTGCTGGGCAACAATGTGCTGGCCCATGTGCCGGACATTAACGACTTCGTCGGCGGCATGCCGCTCCTGCTGAAACCCGAAGGCGTGGTTACGCTGGAGTTCCCGCACCTGCTAAACCTGATGCGGCATAACCAGTTCGACACGCTATATCACGAACACTACTCGTACCTGTCACTGACCGCGCTGCAACCGATCTTTCAGCGAGCCGGGCTGCGCGTGTTCGATGTCGAGCATCTGACCACCCACGGCGGCAGCTTGCGCCTCTACGCCTGCCACCGGCATGCAGCCCATGCCGACAGCGGCGCGGCAGCGGCCTGCCTGGCACAGGAGGAAGCCGCCGGCCTGACCCGCATGCAGACCTATGCCGCCTTCGGCGAACGGGTGCGCGAAACCAAGCGCGCCTTGCTGGAATTCCTGGTCGCCGCGCGGCGCGACGGCAAGCGCATCGCTGCCTACGGCGCCGCAGCCAAGGGCAACACCTTGCTCAACTATTGCGGCGCGGGCACCGACTTCATCGACTACGTGGTCGACCGCAACCCGGTCAAGCAGGGCCGGCTTCTGCCCGGCACCCGCATCCCGGTGCTGGCGCCGGACGCCGTGTTCAACGACCGGCCGGATTACCTGCTGATCCTGCCCTGGAACATCAAGGACGAGGTGATGCAGCAGATGGCTGGCATCCGCGAATGGGGCGGCAAGTTTGTGGTGCCGATCCCCATGGTCGAGGTGATGAAGTGAAATTCACCGCCACTCCGCTGCCCGGCGCGTTCGTCATCGACGTCGACGCGCTTACGGATGAACGCGGCTTCTTTGCGCGCACCGTCTGTGCAGAGGAATTTGCTCACCACGGCCTGAACGCGCACTTCGTGCAGCAAAGCGTTTCGTGGAATCTGCGCGCCGGCACCCTGCGCGGCATGCATTACCAGGCAGCGCCGCACGAAGAAGACAAGCTGGTGCGGGTCACGCGCGGCGCCGTGTTTGACGTGATCCTGGATTTGCGCCGGGACTCTCCGGCCTTCGGCCGCTGGTTCGGCGTCGAACTGTCCACCGACAACCGGCGCCAGCTTTACATCCCGCGCGGCGTCGCGCACGGTTTTCAGACCTTGGTTGCGGAGACCGAAATCCTGTATGAAATGACCGAGCCGTTTCAGCCGGCTTCCGCGCGGGGGCTGCGCTGGGATGACCCCGATCTGGCAATCGGCTGGCCCCAGTGCGCAGAACGCATCATTTCGGAAAAGGACAAAGGCTTGCCACTGTTTGCGCAGTGTTTTGACAAATAATATTCTTTGAGAGAACGGAACCCGAACATGGATAAACAAAAATTGCCGGGGGCGCTGGAGATGATTGCGCAGAATCCCGAATGGCGCGCCGAGTTTATCCGCCAGATGCAGGCATTTGAAAAGCGCATTGCCACGCCCGGCATCGACATCCGCGAAGACGTCACCGGCCCGCTGGTGGACGCGCTGCACAGCGACGATCAGGTCGTCAGGAAGACGCTCGCCGACGGCACGCAGCTCGATTTCCTGTATCGTTCGAAGATTGCCCGCGATTTCGTGATGTCCGAACCGGAAATGCCTGACCATGCGTGGGAGCCGCAGACCTCGCGCCTTCTGGTCAATCTGGCCAAGCGCGCGAAACAGGTTGTGATTGGTGGCGCGTATTTCGGTGATCAGGCAATCCTGGTGGCACGGCAGGCCGCGCAAAACAATGGCGTCGTGCATGCATTCGAGCCGAACCCGGATCAGCGCAAGATGCTGATGCATAACGCAAAACTCAACGGCCTTACCAATATCGTTCCGCGCCCGGAGGGCTTGTGGGACAACAGCTCGACTACGCTGAAGCTGGTCGGCTTCGATTCCTTCGCGCATCCGGAAGTGACTAGCGAAGGCGGCAGCGACGGTTTCCAGACCACCACCATTGAAGACTATCTGAAAGCAGCCGGCGTCGCGCAGCTGGACCTGATCATGCTAGACATCGAGGGTGCCGAATTGCGTGCGCTGCAGGGTGCGGCGGCCTTCCTCAAGCGCCCGGCCGGCGAGGCACCGGACATCGTGTTCGAAGTCCACCGGCATTACGTCGACTGGAGCCGCGGCCTAGAAAACACCGACAGCGTCAAGCTGCTGACCGGCTCCGGCTACCAGGTTTTCGCCGTCCGCGATTTCAATTCCAACTATGACCTGTCGCGCCAGCCGATCGAGCTGATCCCGGCCGATTCCGTCTATCTCGAGGGCCCGCCGCACGGCTTCAACATGGTGGCGGTGAAGGACGCGTCCGTCTTCAACTCCGCGCAGTACAGTATCTGCAAGGGCGTCAGCCCCAAGCTGCTGCGCCACAAGGACCCGGCGCTGCATCATCCGCTCGGCGGACTGTAATGGCGTTGTATACGGTCATCGGCGCATCCGGCTTTGTCGGCACGCGCCTGGTTGCCGCGCTGCGCCAGGATGGCCACCAGGTCTACACGCCGCAACGTGGTGATATCGAACTTTTTTCGCGCGAGCTGGGACAGGTGATCTATTGCGCCGGCCTGACTGCCGATTATGCCGCCCGCCCATTCGATACCGTGGAAGCGCATGTCCGCCTGCTGTCGCGGATCTTGCAGGAAGCACATTTTTCCCACCTGATTTACCTGTCTTCCACCCGCCTGTACGACAGCAGCGGTGCCGAAAGGGGCAAGGAAGATTCCGACCTTGTGCTGAATCCGGCCAACCCGCGGCATCTGTACGATCTTTCCAAGGCGCTCGGCGAAAATCTTTGCCTGACCGTTGCCGGTACACGGGCTGCGATCGCCCGCCTGTCGTGCGTCTATGACTGGGCTCCATGCGCTCCCGGCTTTCTGTCCGAATGGCTGCAGCGCGCAGCCGTCGAGAAAAGGTTCTGCCTCGACTCCGGCACCGGAGTCGTACGCGACTACATCCATCTCGATGACGTCGTCGCCTCGCTGCGTGCGCTGTCGGACGGTGCCGTTACCGGCATCGTCAACGTAGCCAGCGGAGAAAACGTGTCGAATGCCGAGCTGGTCGGGGTTTTTGCACGCAACGGCTGGGACATCAGCCTGAGCAGGGAAACCGCGCCGCAGCGCGCGGCTCGCTGCGACGTAGCTCGGCTTGCATCGATCTGGAAGCAGCCGCGCCTGGTGCGTGACGTCGTGCAATCGTATTTAAAGGAACATCATGGAATTGCTTGAGCAGACGCGGCAAAGCCTGATCGACTATACCTGCGCGCAGGTAGCGACATTCTTCCCCGACGGGAAAGGCGAGCTCGTTCGCACTCAGGTGACCCGCCACATCGACGAAGCGCTCTCCCGGCTCGGACGCTGCATCGACGCGGTGCGCATGTGGAAGGCCGGCCAGTTCAACTACCTCAACTCCAGCCAATACTGCATCTACCTGTACTACCTGGCAAATACCATCTGGCGCAACGAGCATGACGCGACGGTGCCGACCCGCCTGTTCCTTCTCAATAAGGCGCTGAACGCGATCGACCTCTTCTATGAGATCGAGATGCCGGAGGTGTTCTTCATCGGCCACTCGGTCGGCATCGTACTGGCCAAGGCGACCTACGGTAACCACCTGGTGCTATACCAGAATTCCACCGTCGGCAAGAACCACGGCGTCGCACCTGTCATCGGCGACGGCGTCGTCATGTATCCCAACACGGCGATCATCGGCCGCTGCCATATCGGCGACGGCACCATACTGTCGCAAGGCACCAGCGCCATCAATTGCGACACGCCCGGCAATTGCGTGGCCTACCCCGGCCGGATGGGCAAGCTCGTATTCAAGCCCGCCAAGCGTCCCGTACTCGCCGACATATTCCGGCTGTCCTGACTTCCCTCGCCCGCAGCGTCATTCTCGTGCGGAATCTGCGGGACCAACCCTAAAGATTCCAGCCATCCGTCCGAAAAAAGAATCACTTGCTCAAGTCCGGGCAATACCGGAAAAAAAAAGTACCGAACAGGACTAAATTTTTTCCAGTATCGCCCGATAACAGATTCAACTGGCTTGAGCCCGAATCCACGGATCGCCGCATAAAGGAGAATTATCATGGCATCAATCATCAACACCAATGCCGCGTCGCTGAATGCCCAGCGCAACCTCAATTCGTCCCAAGGCGCACTCGCCACTTCCCTGCAACGCTTGTCGTCCGGTCTGCGCATCAACAGCGCCAAGGACGACGCCGCAGGCCTGGCAATTGCAGAACGCTTCACTTCCCAGATCAAGGGCCTGAACCAGGCAGTGCGTAACGCCAACGACGGCATCTCCCTGGCGCAGACCGCTGAAGGCGGCCTGGGCACCGCAGGCGACCTGCTGCAGCGTATGCGCGAACTGTCCGTTCAGTCCGCCAACGGCACCAACTCCGCATCCGACCGCGCTTCGCTGCAACAGGAAGTCTCGCAGCTGCAGCAGGAATTGAACCGCGTGGCCAACACCACCCAGTTCAACGGCCAGAACGTGCTCGACGGCTCCCTGTCGTCCACCCAGTTCCAGGTCGGCGCCAACGCCAACCAGACCATCAACGTCGGCATCGCCAGCGCCCAGGCTTCCAAGATCGGTAATTACACCCTGAGCTCGCTGAGTGGCGCAGGCTCCAGCAGCGCCGCCACCGCCGCTGCCGCCAACACTGCCGGCGGCAACAACGTGACCTCCCAGAACGTCACGATCGCCGGTAACGGCCAGTCGTCCACCTTCCTGGTTGCGGCCGACAGCTCCGCCAATGCGATCGCATCCCAGATCAACGGCACCACCTCGACCACCGGCGTTTCCGCCACCGCGAAAACCCAGGCCACTCTGGGCAACCTGTCCGCAGGCGGCACCCTGACCTTCACCCTGCAGGGTTCCGGCAATGCCGTCAATGTCGCTGCCACCGTCAGCAGCGCCAGCGACCTGTCCTCGCTCGCCGCAGCCATCAACGCACAAACCGCCGCCACCGGCATTAGCGCGTCCGGCAATGGCGCCACCATCACGCTGGAAAGCAAGGATGGCTACGACATCAAGATCGGCGACTTCCTGAACACGACCTCTGCCGGCGGCACGATCGACGTCACGGGCAACAACGCCTTCACCGGCGCAGCCAGCGGTGGCGCGGCGACGATCGGCGCGGCAGTCGGTACCGACAGTACCGTCGTCGGCGGCCAGCTCCAGTTCAGCTCCAGCAACGGCTACACCGTCACCACGGACCAGGCAGCCGGCGGCTTGTTCACCTCCACCGCAGGCCAGGCATCGACCCTGACCACCGTGGCCAGCATCGATATCAGCACCGTGTCCGGCGCCAACAATGCGCTGAACACCATCGATGCCGCGCTGACTTCGATCAACAACTCGCGTGCGCAACTCGGTGCGATCCAGAACCGTTTTGCCTCCACCATCAGCAACCTGACCACTACCGCGGAAAACCTCTCTTCCGCACGTAGCCGGATCCAGGATGCCGACTTCGCATCGGAAACGGCCTCGCTCACCCGCGGCCAGATCCTGCAGCAAGCCGGTACCGCGATGCTGGCGCAAGCCAACTCGCTGCCCAACGGCGTGCTCTCCCTGCTCAAAGGCTAATCGACTTAGTTGGCTTAACTAGTAGCATCGACACAATACCTCGGCAGAATTTCCGCCGAGGTATTTGCGTTTACGCCTCGTAAAAATTACGCTAGCGCAATGAAAATACAGGGTTTTGACAGGAAGTTGCTTTATAAGCATTTTTTCGATTGCAGCAAATCCTTGCTTATCTGACCACGCGTAACCGTCGTGACTGCGCCCGTCTTGATTGCCATCAATTAAAAACGCGTTATTCAATAGTCTTTATTCATTTTAATTAGATCAAGCACTAAAGATTTCCCAAAAGCATCCGAAGAAGAGGTGTCCGACCTAGGATCAAGCAGGACTGGAAAAATCAGACCGTCAAAGGTATCCAATTTTTCCAGTCTCGCCTGACAAGCTGCATTAACAACATTTGTTTCGTTTGTTGGCAGTGCCCGGGGGAACTCAAGAAACCTCTCTAAGGAGAATTATCATGGCAGCAATCATCAACACCAATGCCGCGTCGCTAAATGCCCAGCGCAACCTTACGGCATCGCAATCGGCGCTCTCCACGTCGTTGCAACGCTTGTCGTCCGGTCTGCGCATCAACAGCGCCAAGGACGACGCCGCAGGCCTGGCAATTGCAGAACGCTTCACTTCCCAGATCAAGGGCCTGAACCAGGCAGTGCGTAACGCCAACGACGGCATCTCCCTGGCGCAGACCGCTGAAGGCGGCCTGGGCACCGCAGGCGACCTGCTGCAGCGTATGCGCGAACTGTCCGTTCAGTCCGCCAACGGCACCAACTCCGCATCCGACCGCGCTTCGCTGCAACAGGAAGTCTCGCAGCTGCAGCAGGAATTGAACCGCGTGGCCAACACCACCCAGTTCAACGGCCAGAACGTGCTCGACGGCTCCCTGTCGTCCACCCAGTTCCAGGTCGGCGCCAACGCCAACCAGACCATCAACGTCGGCATCGCCAGCGCCCAGGCTTCCAAGATCGGTAATTACACCCTGAGCTCGCTGGGTGGCGCAGGCTCCAGCAGCGCCGCCACCGCCGCTGCCGCCAACACTGCCGGCGGCAACAACGTGACCTCCCAGAACGTCACGATCGCCGGTAACGGCCAGTCGTCCACCTTCCTGGTTGCAGCCGACAGCTCCGCCAATGCGATCGCATCCCAGATCAACGGCACCACCTCGACCACCGGCGTTTCCGCCACCGCGAAAACCCAGGCCACTCTGGGCAACCTGTCCGCAGGCGGCACCCTGACCTTCACCCTGCAGGGTTCCGGCAATGCCGTCAATGTCGCTGCCACCGTCAGCAGCGCCAGCGACCTGTCCTCGCTCGCCGCAGCCATCAACGCACAAACCGCCGCCACCGGCATTAGCGCGTCCGGCAATGGCGCCACCATCACGCTGGAAAGCAAGGATGGCTACGACATCAAGATCGGCGACTTCCTGAACACGACCTCTGCCGGCGGCACGATCGACGTCACGGGCAACAACGCCTTCACCGGCGCAGCCAGCGGCGGCCCGGCGACGATCGGCGCGGCAGTCGGTACCGACAGTACCGTCGTCGGCGGCCAGCTCCAGTTCAGCTCCAGCAACGGCTACACCGTCACCACGGACCAGGCAGCCGGCGGCTTGTTCACCTCCACCGCAGGCCAGGCATCGACCCTGACCACCGTGGCCAGCATCGATATCAGCACCGTGTCCGGCGCCAACAATGCGCTGAACACCATCGATGCCGCGCTGACTTCGATCAACAACTCGCGTGCGCAACTCGGTGCGATCCAGAACCGTTTTGCCTCCACCATCAGCAACCTGACCACTACCGCGGAAAACCTCTCTTCCGCACGTAGCCGGATCCAGGATGCCGACTTCGCATCGGAAACGGCCTCGCTCACCCGCGGCCAGATCCTGCAGCAAGCCGGTACCGCGATGCTGGCGCAAGCTAACTCGCTGCCCAACGGCGTGCTCGCCCTGCTCCGTGGCTAATTAACACGGCAGGATCATGCTGATCGATACCCCGGCTGACCTTCGTTCGGCCGGGGTATCCCCATTAAGGAGATGATCATGGACATCAAACCAGTTGGTAACACCGCCGCCCAGCCAGGGCAACGGATCTCGGAAACAGGGAATTTCGCTGCCGACCTGCCGTCGATCGCAGCAAGGCAGGCCGCCACGCCGGTACAGACAGTCGATGCGGTACAGCAGCCCGCATCGATTCCGTCCATGAATCAGACCCACGAAGCGTTAAAGCAAATAAACGACACAATGAAGAAGTTGTCGCAAGACCTTGAATTCACGGTGGATGAAGACTCCGAGCGACCAATCGTGAAGGTCGTGGATCAGCAAACCAAGGAAGTCATCCGCCAGATTCCGACGCAGGAAGCGCTTGAAATCGCTAAAGCGCTGGACCGGGTGCAAGGCTTGTTAATCAGACAAAAGGCTTGAGCCTTGGCTGAAACAGGCGGGTAAACTCCGTTCTAAAGTTCGGTTTGGCTCCGCCGATATTGAGATACAGTGAACACGTTTTCGAAGGAGAGGCAAGATGGGGATCTCATCTCCGGGTATCGGCTCCAATCTGGATATCAATGGCATCGTTTCCAAGCTGATGCAGGCGGAGTCGCAGCCGCTGACCATCTTGCAAAAGAAGGAGGCAAGCTATCAGGCCCAGCTCTCCGCTTACGGCACCTTGTCCGGGTCTCTGAGCTCATTGCAGACGGCCCTTGGAACGCTAAATAACCTGTCCACATTCCAGGGTGTAAACGCCACCTCGGCGGATACGACGATTTTTACAGCATCTGCGGCTTCCGGCGCGTCTGCCGGCACCTACAACGTCAATATCACGCAATTGGCCCAGGCGCAGACCATTGCCACCGCCGGGCAATCCACCACAACAGCGACTATCGGCGCCGGCACGGCGACCAAGCTGACTTTTCAGTTCGGCACGATCAGCGGGGGAACCCTCTCCAACGGCACCTATAGCGGCGCAAGCTTCGCGCCGGATGCGAACCAGGCAACTGGAACGGTGACGATCGATAATACCAATAATTCACTGCAAGGCATCCGCGACGCAATCAACAAGGCCAATATCGGCGTAACTGCATCCATCGTTTCGGATGGCAGCGCCACCCCGAATCACTTGGTCATTAAGTCGAACAGCACCGGTGCGACGTCCAGCATGAAAATCAGCGTCACCGCGCCCGACGGCACTCCCGGGGGCGATGCCACATTGAGCAGCTTGCTTGCCTACGACCCGACTGCCACGCAAAACATGACTCAAAGTGCCGCTGGACAAAGCGCTGCACTGACTGTCAATGGCATTGCGATAACCAGCGCAACCAATAAAGTCACCGGCGCGATCGACGGCGTGACGTTGAATCTGGCCAAGGCAGGCAGCAGCAATCTGACCGTTGCCGCCAACACGGCGGCGGTGACATCGGCCGTCAACGGATTCGTCAAAGCCTACAACGATGTGAACACGACCATCCGGAAGCTGACAAGCTACGACTCCTCGACCAAGCAGGCGGGCCTGCTGCTTGGCGACGCTACGGTGAACAATATACAGGTGCAGTTGCGTAAAATGATGGCGTCCCCGCTAACGGACTCAAGCGGTAGCCTCACAACGCTGTCCCAGGTCGGCATCTCAATAGACAAGTCCGGCGTGATGTCACTCGATTCCGGCAAGCTGTCATCGGCGATGAGCAACAACATGAAGGACGTCACCGCCCTGTTCTCGTCAATCGGCGCCAGCACAGACAGCTTGGTCAAGTACGACAGCGCAACCTCGGCCACGACGCCGGGCGACTATGCGGTGTACGTGTCCAAGCTTGCTACCCAAGGCAATGTAACCGGATCGAACGTTATCGCCGCGCCCATCAATATCAACAGCGGCAACAAGGATTTGGCGCTGACGGTAAATGGTGTATCGGCATCGATGTCGCTGGTGGAAGGCACATATAACTCCGCTTCGGCGCTCGCCGCCCAGGTTCAATCGGCGATTAACGGCGCATCAGCGTTTTCCTCCGCCGGTATTGCAGTCAGCGTCACGATAGACGCCTCCGGCAAGATGGTCGTTACCTCGAACAAATATGGCTCCGACTCCAAGGTCAGCATCTCGGGCAGCGCCGTGTCGACCATATTGGGCACTACGACTGCCACTGATGGCGTGGACGTCGCGGGCACCATCGGCGGCATTACCGCAACAGGGTCGGGACAATTTTTGACTGGCGCGCTTGGCTCGGCGACACAAGGCCTGAAACTGCAGATAACAGGCGGGCTGGAAAACGCCAGTCGCGGCACCATCAACTTTTCGCGCGGGTATGCGCATTTGCTGAATGGTCAGATCGACGGTTATCTCGGCAGCTCAGGATTGCTCAGCGGGCGCACCGATGGCATCAAACGGTCCATCTCCGACATCGACAAGCAGACCGAAGCACTGAATAACAGGCTGGCCGATATCGAAGCGCGCTATCGCAAGCAGTTCACCGCCCTAGATGTAACGATCAGCAAGATGAATTCGACCAGTACCTACCTGACACAGCAACTCGCACAAATCAGCAGTCTGTCCAGCAAATAGACAAAAACAGGATATTACAGAGGAAAGCGACAATGTTTGGATCTATGCGCAGCGGCGCGAATGCCTACGCCAAGGTCGGGATCGAAACCGGCGTGGTGGCGGCCAGCCCGCACAAACTGATCGTCATGCTGTTCGACGGCGCACTCGCGGCTCTGGCCACGGCGCTGCAACATATGAGTACAGGCAATATCCCAGGCAAGGGACAGGCACTTTCGAAGGCCATCTCCATCATCGATAGCGGCTTGCGCGCCAGCCTCGATCACAAGAGCGGCGGAGAAATCGCAGCCAACCTGGATGCGTTGTACGAATATATGAGCACCCGGCTGATGACCGCCAACCTGAATAACCAGCCGGAACTGATCGAAGAGGTGCAGCGTCTGCTGCAAGATTTGCGAAGCGCATGGGAAGCCATCGCTCCGGCAGGACAGGCAGCGCCGGAAGCGCCGCCCGCAATCAACGACCCTCTCGCCCCCAATATCTCAGGACTAGTAAAGGCTTGATTACCATGACTGGCGAAGAAGTTATCTCCATTTATGAAAAAGTCGCGGTCATTACGCACCAGATGCTTGCCGCGGCGCGTGAATATGACTGGGAGCAGCTGGCCGCGCTGGAATCCCAGTGCGCCAGCCATGTCGCAACGCTCAGGCGCGACGAGTCAGCCGTTCCGCTGACGGGCATGGTGCGCGAGCAAAAGGTCAAGTTCATTCGCCAGATCCTGGCGGACGACCGCGAAATCCGCACCATCACCGAGCCGTGGATGGAACAGCTTTCGATGCTAATCAAAAGCACCGGAACGGAACGCAAGCTGGCCCAGGTTTACGGCGCCAACCAGACGGGTTAATCCATGCTCCCGCGGGCCGACATCGTTGGAACGCGGCCCGTTGCCTCGGTCGAGGCAACCAGGCCGGCCGTCCCGGTCGGCGACACCCACCAGGAATTATCGCAGCGCTTAAACCGGATTGCGCTCGGCTCGTTTCTCGAAGGCGAAGTGCTGTCCCGCCTGCACGACGGGACATTTGTCGTGAAGGTGGCCGATGCCGCCGTGCGGATGAACCTGCCGGCCGGCACCCAGGTCGGCGAAACCCTCGATCTGACGCTGGTGGCGACACAACCGCGCCCGGCCTTTCTTCTCGCCACGCAGGTCCACGACAATCCTCCCGCCCTCAGCGACGCAGGGCGGCTCGTCGACTGGATCATTCATACCGCCAAGACGACGGGTGCGCCGACCGCCCTCGCAGGCAAGGCGCCACTGGTGGCATCGCCTGACGCGGATGCTGGCCAAATCGCGGCATCGATGAAAGACTCGCTGGAATCCAGCGGCCTGTTCTATGAATCCCATCTCGAGCACTGGGCCAAGGGCGAACGCCCGCTGACGACGCTATTGCGCGAACCCCAGGCCTGGCATGGCAACCCCCGCCTGCTTCAGGCTGCGCTGCAGAACGCTTCGCGCGGAATGGCGCAGGCCGGCGGCACCGTGCACCTCGAGCGGTTGATTGCGCACCTGGCCAGCCAGCCGGGCGTCCCGCCAAGCCTGCTGACTGCACTGCGCGCAGCGCATCAATCCGCCTCTGCAGCCCCCCAGCCGTCAGCCGGTCCGGATGTGCCGCGCGACACCCCTCCCGCGCCGCTGCCACCGGCGAGCGCGGATGGCGAAGCCGTGCCCGTACCGCCGGCGAACCCGCAGCCGCCCGAGACATTAGCTGCGGCGGCGAAAAATGCGGTAATGGCCGCAATCACCCAAATTCCAAGCGAGACCGAGCCCACCGGGCAGCCAAAATCGATGAGCGGCGAATCGGTCAGCATGATCAACCTGCAATTGAACGCACTCGAACAGCACCGGATCGCATGGCAAGGCGAGTTGTGGCCCGGCCAAACGATGGAGTGGGAGATCGGCGAAGACACGCCGCGAGGCCATCACGGCGACACGCAGGAGCGGACGTGGCAAAGCGTGATCCGCTTCGAGCTGCCGGCCTTGGGCAGGGTGGCGGCAACCATCCGGCTTGCCGGCGAGCGTGTGCAGGTCCAGGTCCGGGCCGCCGACGAAAACACCGCGACGCTGCTGCGCACGCATGGCGATGCCTTAAGCACGGCCCTGGCGGCGGCGGGATCGCCATTGGAACAGTTTTCCGTGAAACGCGATGCAGAGACATAGTTCAACTGCGAGAGAATCGCTCCCGAAGGCGGCGCGAGGTTCACCGCACGCATCGAAGCGACAAGAAAAATGACGCATCCGCCCCCTCCCAAGAACGCCGTCGCCCTGGCCTACCAGAGCGGCGATAGCGCCCCCAAGGTGGTGGCCAAGGGCCGCGGCCTGGTCGCCGAACAGATCATTGAGCGGGCCAGGGAGCATGGCGTGTTCGTGCACGAATCGCGCGAGCTGGTCGCCCTGCTTACCCAGGTCGACCTGGACGAGCACATCCCGCCAGCCCTTTATCGCGCCGTTGCGGAACTGTTGGCATGGGTGCATCACATCGAGGCTGCCCAGCAAGGCGCCGACAAGGTATGATAGACGGTTGCACTTAATGTCACTCTTAATGCTGAACGAGAACCCAGATGACTTCCGAATTTGACGACGACAGCCAGGATTTGAGTCGCTACCGGGTCTACTCGCGGCGGGAAATCGTCAACCTGCTGCGCACGGTGGGCGCGCGCAATCAACTGGTGCGCATGCAGGCCAATAACGGCGCCGATGCCGTCATCACTTCGATTCTGGAGGTCGACGACTCCGGCGACGCGGTGATTATCGATCGTGCGCAAAGCGCGCTGACCAACGAGCGCATCCTTCAAAGCGACGAGATCGCCTTTGAAACCGTACTGGAAAACATCCGCATCCTGTTTTTCGCGTCGCACGTCGACAGCTGCATCCATGAGGGCCGCCCGGCCTTATCCATGGCAATTCCGGAAAGCCTGATTCGCCTGCAACGGCGCGAGTACTACCGAGTGCCGGCTCCGGTCGCAAATCCGGTCCGCTGCGCCTTTGCCATTCCCGGCGAAACAGGCCAAGCCGGCGGGACGGTCATCGTCCCTCTGCAAAACATCAGTGCAGGCGGCATTGCCGTCGTCGATGAAAAAAAACAGATTCCCGCCACACTTGGCGTCATCTATGAGAAATGCCGCATCGAACTGCCGGGCGGCGTCATCGAAACCAGGCTCGAGCTCATGAACATCCACGATCTCAAGCTCACCAACGGCAAGACGACGCGTCGCCTGGGTTTCATGTTCGTCGATATTTCCAACGCAGCCCTCGCGGCGGTCCAGCGCTACATCACGAAACTGGAGAGGGAGCAGAATGCACGGGCAACGGGAATGGCCTGAGTTAATGCTTTATCAACAACAAATTAGGACGTAACGACAGGTGAAAGGCGCGCATGATTGCGCACCTCGCTTGCCACTGCGGAGCTTGAAAAGCCGACAAGAACAGGTGCGTCACACCTGCATGTTCATGATGTCCTGATATGCCGAGACCAGCTTGTTACGGACTTGAACGGTGGCCTGGAAGGAGATATTGGCCTTTTGCATGGAGATCATCACGTCCGACAGGTTGACGCTGTCGTCGCCCAAAGCAAACCGCTGGCCGAGCTGCTCCGCGTTATGCTGCGCATTGTTGACGGAGTCGAGCGACGCGCGCAGCGCCGCCGCGAAGTCGGCCCTGGCCGCCGGCTTTTCCTCATCGACCTGCTTGACGTCGCCCTTGGCGGCGGCCGCGGCAGCCTTCAATTGCGACACCATGGCTTCGATGCGGCTGGTGTCGATCATCCCTGGTTTCATCATTCCTCCTTGCTGCGAACGTGCATGGCAAAGGCACATCCGCCCTTCATGGTCACACATTAGCACTTGGCGCAACAACAGACGGCGCGATAAGCAGCGGAAATGCCGCTCTATTCCGACGATTAAAATCTTGTGCTGCACCGACAATTCAGGCTAAGGCAACCTGTTTTTGACTATTTGGCGGCACCCCAGTGAAACTCACAACGACACTTAAAAACTGCACTCATGGAGGCCAGACATGGCAATAGTTGCGGAAGAGGACAAGAAGACCTCTCCCAACAATCTGCTGAACCTCGTGCGCACGCCGAACGGACGCAACATTGCGCTGATGGTCGGCGTCGCGGCCGTGGCCGCGGCGATGGCAGGCGTGTGGATGTGGGGGCAGCAGCCGGAGTACCGGGTATTGTTCTCCAATTACTCCGATCGCGATGGCGGCGCCATCGTGGCGTCGCTACAACAGATGAACGTGCCGTACAAGTTCGCCGAGGGCGGCGGCGCCATCCTCGTGCCGGCCGACCGCGTGCACGACGCACGCCTCAAGCTGGCGTCGCAGGGGCTGCCCAAGGGCGGCAATGTCGGCTTCGAGCTGATGGAGAACCAGCGGCTTGGCGTCTCCCAATTCCTTGAGCAGGTGAACTTTCAGCGCGCACTGGAGGGCGAACTGGCGCGTTCCATCCAGTCCGTCGCCGCGGTGCAGGCCGCCCGAGTCCACCTGGCGCTGCCGAAAAATTCGGTGTTCGTGCGCGACCAGCAAAAGCCGACAGCTTCCGTGCTGCTGAACCTGCATCCGGGGCGCGCGCTGGACCGGCAACAGGTCAGCGCGATCGTCCACCTGGTGGCCAGCAGCGTGCCGGAGCTGAGCACGAAGAACGTCACCGTGGTAGACCAGGAAGGCAACCTGTTGTCCGAAACCGGCAAGCAGCCGGGCGCCAACGGGCTGGACCCGACGCAGCTGAAATACGTACAGGAACTGCAACAGAGCATCGTGCACCGCATCGAGTCGATCATCACCCCGATCGTCGGCGCCAACAACGTGCGCGCCGAGGCGACCGCGGACGTCGACTTCTCGACCAGCGAGCAAGCGGCCGAAATGTACAAGCCCAACCAGGGCGACAACCCGGCCGCCGTGCGCAGCCAGCACAGCAGCGAGATGCGTAACGGCGGCAATACCGCCTCCGGCGTTCCCGGCGCCTTGACCAACCAGCCGCCGGCGCCGGCGACCGCGCCGCTGACCACGCCGCCCGGCGCGCCGGCGACCGCAAATGCAGCGGCAAGCGCGAACGGGGCCAACGGCGCCACCGCATCCGGCCCGACCCAGCGTGATTCGACCGTCAACTATGAAGTCGACAAGACCGTGCGCTACGTACAGCAGCCGATGGGCGGCATCAAGCGCCTGTCCGTAGCCGTGGTGGTCAACTACAAGAGGGTCGTCGAAAAAGGCGGCAAGGTCGCCTACAAGCCGCTCTCCGACGCAGAAAAGGCGCAGATCGCCGACCTGGTCAAGGAAGCGATGGGCTACAACAAGGAGCGCGGCGACAGCCTGAACGTGGTCAACAGCCCGTTCGCCGGCCTGGACAAGGAAGCGCAGGCCGAGCCGCCGATCTGGAAGCAGCCGGAAATGCTGGACCTGGCGAAGGAAGCGGGCAAATACCTGCTGATCGCCCTGGTCACCCTGTTCATGTATTTCAAGCTGCTGCGCCCCCTGCTTGACCGCCTGACAGCGAAGGAAGAGGAAAAAACCGAGGCCCTGCCGGCACCGGTGCTGGACGAGGAAGGCAATCCGATTCCGCAGCCGGCGGCCAGCGCCATCGACGACCTGTCGGATCTGAATGACGATGAGGCGACGCCGGCGATCAGCAATTATCAGCGTCGCCTGGAAGCGGCCAAGCGCCTGGCCAAGGAAAACCCGAAAGTGGTGGCCAATGTTGTTAAGGAATGGGTAACCGAATGAGCGATATCGGCGTTCAAAAAGCAGCCATACTGATGCTCGCGCTGGGCGAGGATGAAGCAGTCGAGGTAATGAAATACCTCGGTCCGCGCGAAGTACAAAAGCTCGGCACCGCGATGTCCACGATGAAATCGGTGACGACCGAGGAACTCGAAAGCGTGCTGCAGGAGTTCCGCCTGCGAACCAAGACCAACACCTCCTTCGGCCTCGACTCGGATGACTACATCCGCAACGTGCTGACCAAGGCGCTGGGCGACGACAAGGCGACCTCCCTGCTCAACCGCATCCTGGGTGCGCGCGAGGCGCGCGGCATCGAGAGCCTCAAGTGGATGGACGCGCAATCGGTGGCGGAACTGATCCGCAACGAACATCCGCAGATCATCGCCACCATCATGGTGCACCTGGAGCGCTACCATGCGTGCGAAGTGCTCGACCATTTCACCGAGCGCCTGCGCAACGATGTCGTGCTGCGCATCGCCACGCTTGACGGCGTGCAGCCGGCGGCCTTGCGCGAACTGAACGACGTGCTGACCAAGCTTCTGACCGGCAACGAAAACCTGAAGAAGAAGCCGATGGGCGGCATCCGCACCGCGGCCGAAATCCTCAACTTCTTCAGCGGCGAAAACGAATCGTCCGCGATGGAAAGCCTGAAGGCCTACGATACCGAAATGGCGCAGCAGATCATGGACGAGATGTTCGTGTTCGAGAACATCATGGACATCGACGACCGCGGCGTCCAGATCATCCTGCGCGAAGTGCAGTCGGAGTCGCTGATCATCGCCCTGAAAGGCGCCAGCGAAGGCCTGCGCAACAAGATCTTCAAGAACATGTCGTCGCGTGCGGCAGAGATGATGAAGGAAGACCTGGAATCGAAAGGCCCGGTGCGCCTGTCCGAAGTCGAGGAGAAGCAGAAAGAAATCCTGGCCATCATCCGCCGCCTGGCCGACGAAGGCCAGGTCGTCTTGGGCGGCAAGGGCGAAGACACCTACGTCTAGATACACGTAATCGGATAACGACGAAATGAGTTCCAGCAGGATTCCCAAGGAACAATTGACCGCCTATCAGCGCTGGGAGCTGGCATCGTTCGACGAGCCCTCCCCGGCCGAAAAGGCGGCGGCAGCACTGGCCGACCAGATCAAGAAAGCCACGGACGAAGCACGCAACGCATCTTATGCGGCGGGAATCGAGGAAGGCCGCGCAGCCGGATTCGAACAGGGCAAGGCGCAGGGCTTCGATCAGGGCTACGCCGACGGGCTCGCCCAAGGCCGCGCCCAGGCGGAACAGGAGCGCGCGCAACTGCTGCAGATCGCGCAAGTCTTCGGCGAAGAAATCGCCCTGGCCAACGAGAAGATCGCATCGGATATCCTGGATCTGGCCCTCGACCTGTCCAAGGCGATGCTGAAAAACGCGCTCCAAGTGCGCCCCGATCTGGTCATTCCGGTCATCGGTGAAGCGATCCGCTACCTGCCCTCGCTGCAACAACCGGCCCTGCTCTTCCTGCATCCGGAAGACGCCAAGCTGGCCAGCACGCTGATGGGAGAAGAACTGGCCACGGCCGGCTGGCGCATCGTCGAGGATGCGACCATGGAGCGTGGCGGTTGCCGCGTCGATACGGCGAGCAACCAGGTCGATGCCACAGCCACGAGCCGCTGGCAACGCATCGCCGCCGCCCTCGGCAAGGATTCCGATTGGCTGGCGCCATGAGCATGGACGCGCCGCACAGCAGCCGCTGGCAATCCTACCTGCGCGATTGCAGCGCGATACTGTCCATTTCCGAGCCGCTGCTGGTGTCGGGCCGCATCACGCGTGTCACCGGCCTGGTGATGGAAGCGGTCGGGCTGCGCCTGCCGATCGGCGCCGCCTGCACCGTGCCGCTGGCCAGTGGCACGCGTATCGAAGCAGAAGTGGTCGGATTCCAGGATGACCGCCTGTTCCTCATGCCGCAAAGCGACGTCGAAGGTGTCGTGCCAGGCACCCGCGTCCTGCCACTAGAACTCGCCCACAGCCTGCCCCGCCCGGGCGCGGTCAGCCATCCGCGCCGGCGCCCGAGCGACCGCGGTCGGCACCTCCCGGTCGGCAGCGAATTGCTGGGCCGCGTGCTCGATGCCGCCGGCCGCCCGCTCGACAACCTCGGCCCTCTCAATGCGTCGCATGTCGCGCCCCTGAACGCGCGCGCAGCCAACCCGCTCTCGCGCGCACCGATCCAGGACATACTCGACGTCGGCGTACGCGCGGTCAACAGCCTGCTGACGGTCGGCCGCGGCCAGCGCATGGGCCTGTTCGCCGGCTCCGGCGTCGGCAAGAGCGTCCTGCTCGGCATGATGGCGCGCTACACAAGCGCCGATGTGATCGTGGTCGGCCTGATCGGCGAACGGGGACGCGAAGTCAAGGAATTCATCGAGCAGATTCTCGGCCCGGAAGGGCTGGCGCGCTCGGTGGTGGTGGCCGCCCCGGCCGATACTTCGCCCTTGATGCGCCTGCAGGGCACCGCCTACGCCACCGCGATCGCCGAGCACTTCCGCGACGAAGGGAAAAATGTCTTGCTGATCATGGATTCGCTGACCCGTTACGCGATGGCGCAGCGCGAAATCGCCCTGGCGATCGGCGAACCGCCGGCCACCAAAGGCTACCCGCCGTCGGTGTTCGCCAAGCTGCCGGCGCTGGTGGAACGCGCTGGCAACGGCAAGGAAGGCGGCGGTTCGATCACCGCGTTCTATACCGTACTGACCGAGGGCGACGACCAGCAGGATCCGATCGCCGATGCGGCACGCGCCATCCTCGACGGCCATATCGTGCTCAACCGCTCGCTGGCCGAAGCCGGCCACTATCCGGCAATCGATATCGAACAATCGATCAGCCGCGCAATGCATTCGATTACCTCGCACGACCACCAGAGCCTCGCGCGCCGCGTGAAAAAGCTGACTTCGAGTTTCCAGCGCAGCCGTGACCTGATCAGCGTCGGCGCGTACAGCGCGGGATCCGACCGCGTGCTGGACGAAGCGATCGCCAAACATGACAAAATTGAAGCATTCCTGCAGCAGGATATCAGCGAGCGCGCCGGCCTAGCCGAGAGCTTGGGGCAACTTTCCGCGCTATTCCAGTGATTGAATAGCGCCGGGCAAGCGATATACTCAGTCATATGGCTATCCCTTCCGCACTCGACACGCTGATCGAACTGGCAACGCAACAGACCGACGAGGCCGCCAAGCGTCTTGGGCGCGCGATCCGGAACGGCGAAGACGCCGAGCAAAAACTGCAATTGCTGCTGCAATACCGCGACGACTACATGGCGCGCTTCCAGACGACGCTGCAAGCCGGCCTGAGCGCGTCGAGCTATCGCAATTTCCAGCACTTCATCGACAAGCTCGACGAGGCCATCAAGGGACAGCAGCGCGTCGTGCAGGACGCCCAGCGGCGCGTGACAAGGGAGCGCGGCGCGTGGCAGGACAGCGAGCGCAAGCGCATGTCCTACGATACGCTGGCGACGCGTGCCGAAAAGGTGCGTCAATTGAAGGAAACGCGGCGCGACCAGAAACAAACGGATGAATTCGCAGCGCGGCTGCTGTTCAACAAACGCTAGACCCGGCCGGATACCATGAAGACATCAGCAATATCGACTCTCGCCAATCTCGCCTCCGGCGCCGCGACGGCAGCAAAAGCGCCGGGCGATGGATCCGAAGCCTCGTTCAGCCACGTGCTGTCGCGCGAGATCGCCGCGCCACCGAAGCCCAGCGAACCGACCAGAGCCGACAAGGCGCAAAACGGCAAGGAGTCGCAGGCCGCGCAGCCCGAGACAAATGAATCGAAGCCGCCCCAACAGTCCGATGCGGGCACCCCAGCGGACCGCGCCGCCCCGGAAAGCGCCACGCGCTCCGCCAAGGCGGATAAAGCGGCGGCAGGCACGGCAGCGAAGACCGATGACAGCGAGGACCAGGACGACGCCCCCACGGTGTCGGCCGAATCGGAACAATTGCTGGCGCTGGTGGCCAGCCTGACGCAACCGGCGGCAAAGCAAACGGATACCAAAGCAGCGGACGAAAGCAAGCAAACTGCGCTCGACGCATCAGGCGACGGTACTGCGCCGGACGGACAGGCAAAGGATATTTTGTTGCTCGCGCAAGCCGCGCAGTCCCAGAATGCGCCGCGAAGCGTTGCAGCCGGCCTACCCGAGGCCCAGTCACTGTCCGCAACTGCGGCAAGCCAGTCAACCTCCGGGAAAACCGACGGCCTGATCGCGCCCGGACAACGCCGCCGTGAATCCGGCTTGCCCCAGCTCGCTGGAGCTGCAGCGAACGCGGCTCGCCGAGGCGTCATCGGCGCCTCGGGCGAACATGCGGAAGCCGCAGCCGCTTCCGAAGAGACAGCTCCCGGACATGACGACTTCCGCACCAAACTGACGCAAACCAAGGACGAAAAGACAACGACGGACACCGCCGCCAAGACGCAATCCGGCCGATCGGAGTTCGCCGCACCACAATCCCCCGACCAGTCCACGCCAAGACCGGTGCAGCACGGTGAGCCGCCGGCCGTTGCAATGATCACACCGAATGCCGCAACCACTGCCCAGTTCCAGCCTGCGCAGGCCATGGCAGCGCAAGTCAGCGAGATGCTCGCGCCGCGCGTCGGCAGCCAGGGATGGGAGCAGGCACTCGGCCAGAAGGTGGTCTGGATGGTGGGCAGCGATGTGCAAAGCGCGTCATTGACGCTCAACCCCCCGACCTCGGCCCGCTGCAGGTCGTGCTGCATGTATCCGACAACCAGGCAACCGCCAACTTCACCGCGGCGCAGCCGGAAGTGCGCCACGCGCTGGAGGCCGCGATGCCCAAGTTGCGCGAAATGCTGGGTGATGCCGGCATTCAGCTCGGCCAGGCCAACGTCAATGCTGGCAATCCGAACAACAATCCGCAAAACGCCTTCGCGCAACCGCAACAAGCGTCGCGCCATGGAACTAGTGCGGCTGACGACAGTGGCGATGCAGCCACCGTGCACGTTGCCCCAACCCGGACAATCTCGACCGGCGAAGGATTGGTTAACACCTTCGCCTGACATCCAGCATCCCATCCACAGCCAAGCGAAGGCCGTCGCAATAAGGGCGGCAACGTCCCTGCCGCCACCAAAAGTTGCGCAGCGCCACTATCCTTTATATTTCCAGTGATTAATAATGGCGGAACAGCGCGGATTCGCAGCGTCCGGGGATCGCCTCCTTGGCGCGCGATGCCCGGATATGGGAGAGCTTCTCCCTTCTTTTCGACGCATCCCGCGTACCGCTTTTTTTGAATAATGACTGCATGATTGCAGCAGTGCCGCACACAAGGATTTCGTAACGATGGCGACCTCCGCTCCCAAAGCAGCCAACAAGGCAGGCGCGAAGCCGGATTCAGAACAGCCGGCGGCCCCAAAAAAGAAACTGATCATCATTGCCGCAGCCGCGGTGCTGCTGCTTGCCGGCGCCGGAGGCGGCGCGTGGTTTTTCCTCGGCTCGAAGGCGCAACACGCCGACAAGCCGGCGAAAGAACAGCACAAGCCCGCAGCAGCCCCGGTATTTATGGCGCTGGAAACTTTCACCGTGAATTTGCAGGGAGAAGACATGCAGCAGTTCCTGCAAGTGAACATGACCTTGCAGGTAGCCGACGAAGCCACGGTCGAACATCTCAAGACGAACATGCCGCAGGTGCGCAACCGCCTGCTGCTGCTCTTGTCAAGCAAGAAAGCAACCGAGATCCTGACCGTGGAAGGAAAGAAGAAGCTTTCCACGGAAATCGTCGAGCAGATCCAGCAGCCCTTCACGCCCAACGGCCCTAAGCCCGAGGTGTCCGACGTCTTTTTCACCTCGTTCGTCGTTCAGTAAAGTCATGTCCGACAATTTCCTCTCACAGGAAGAAATCGATGCCCTGCTCAAGGGCGTCACCGGCGACCAGGATGAAGTCGAGGTCCAGGAAGACCTGTCCGGCGTGCGCCCGTACAACCTGGCGACCCAGGAACGCATCGTGCGCGGCCGCATGCCGACGCTCGAGATCATCAACGAACGTTTTGCCCGGCTGTTCCGCATCAGCCTGTTCAATTTCCTGCATCGCGCCGCCGAAGTGTCGATCGGCCCGGTGCGGGTATCGAAATACAGCGAGTTCATTCGCAACCTGGTGGTGCCGACCAACCTGAACTTGGTCCACATGAAGCCGCTGCGCGGCACCGCGCTCATCGTGTTCGACCCGAACCTGGTGTTCCTGCTGGTCGATAACATGTTCGGCGGCGACGGCCGTTTCCACACGCGCGTCGAAGGCCGCGAATTCACGCTGACCGAGCAGCGCATCATCCAGCGCATCCTGAATATCGTGTTCGAAACCTACGCCAAGTCGTGGGAGCCGGTGTACCCGATCGAGTTCGAGTACATCCGTTCCGAGATGAACACGCAGTTCGCCAATATCGCGACACCGAACGAAGTGGTGGTGACCACCACCTTCTCGATCGAACTGGGCCCGGTCACCGGCGAAATGCACTTTTGCACCCCCTATTCCACGATCGAGCCGATCCGCGACATCCTGACATCCAGCCTGCAGGGCGAAACCCTGGAAATGGACAAGCGCTGGATCCGGCTGCTGAAGCAGCAAATCAAGACCGCCGAGGTCGAACTGGTGGCCAATCTCGGCACCGCCGACGTCACCTTCGGCGACATTTTGAACATGAAGGTCGGCGACATCATTCCCATCGCCGTTCCCGACCCGCTGTGCGCCACGGTTGACGGCGTGCCCGTCATGGAATGCACCTACGGCAAGCTGAACGGCCAGTATGCATTGCGCATCGAAAAGCTGATCTACAGCGCCAACGAGTCGCTGCGCGGACACGAGCAGCTGCGCAGGCTCAAGGAAACCGAAGCACAGGACGACAACGAATCACCGCAAGGAGAAACCAAAAATGGCTAACGAAACCACCAGCCCGGACGACGATTGGGGCGCAGCCCTGGCCGAACAGGCCAAGATGGAAGCGGCCGAACAGGCCGCCCAGCCATCGCCAGCCGCGTTCCAGGATTTTTCCGGCGCGAGCGTCAAGAGCGGTACCCACAACGACATCGATTTCATCCTGGATATTCCGGTCCAGCTCACCGTGGAACTGGGCCGCACCAAGATCGCGATCAAGAACCTGCTGCAGCTGGCCCAGGGCTCCGTGGTCGAGCTCGACGGCCTGGCCGGCGAACCGATGGACGTATTGGTCAACGGCTGCCTGATCGCGCAAGGCGAAGTGGTGGTCGTCAACGACAAATTCGGTATCCGACTGACCGACATCATCAGCCCATCCGAGCGGATCAGAAAACTGAACAAATGATGCGAGCTCTAGTACTTCCGCCACTGCTGTGCGCCGGCGCGATCGCGCATGCGGCCGAGCAGGCGGGACCGGGCTCGGCGGCAAGCCTGCTGCAGGTTTTGCTGGGGCTGGTCGTCGTGCTCGGCCTGCTGGCCGGAACCGCATGGACCATACGCCGCCTTGGACTGGCGAAGCCCTCGGCCGCAAGCGCGGTCAAGGTCATAGGCGGCGCCAGCATCGGCACGCGCGAGCGCATCGTGCTGGTGGAGGTCGCGGACCAGTGGATCGTGGTCGGCGTGGCGCCCGGATGCATCAATGCCTTGTCCACCATGCCGCGGCAGGAAGGCTTTGCGCCGCAAGAGAACATGCCGCCCATGGCAAAGAATTTTTCAGCATGGCTGAAGCAAACGATCGACAAGCGTAATGCGCAATAAGGTTTCATTGTTTAACAAGATACGGCCCGGCATCAAGACGACACTGCGCGCGGCATCCATCGCCGCCCTGCTCGGCCTGCCGGTTTTCGCGTTCGCGCAGCAGGCTGGCCTGCCGGCATTTAACAGCACTCCTGCGCCGGGCGGCGGGCAAACCTACTCGCTGAGCCTGCAGACGCTGCTGCTGCTGACCAGCCTGTCGTTCCTGCCGGCCGCTCTGATGATGATGACGAGCTTCACGCGCATCATCATCGTGCTGTCGCTGCTGCGCCAGGCGCTCGGCACGCAAGGCGCGCCGCCCAACCAGGTGCTGATCGGCCTGTCGTTATTTCTGACCCTGTTCGTGATGGGGCCGGTGCTGGACAAGATCTATACCGACGCCTACCAGCCTCTTTCGGAAAACAAGATCAGCATGTCGCAGGCATTGGAAAAAGGTGCCGCGCCGCTCAAGAGCTTCATGCTGAAGCAGACGCGTGAATCCGATCTGGCGCTGTACGTCAAGCTGTCGCGCGGCCCCGCCTTGCAAGGCCCGGAAGACGTGCCGCTGCGGGTGCTGGTACCGGCCTTCGTCACCAGCGAGCTGAAGACCGCATTCCAGATCAGCTTCGCGATCTTCATCCCGTTTCTGATCATCGACATGGTAGTGGCCAGCGTACTGATGTCGATGGGCATGATGATGGTATCCCCGGCCATCGTGGCGCTGCCCTTCAAGCTGATGCTGTTCGTGCTGGTCGACGGCTGGCAGTTGCTGATCGGTTCGCTGGCACAGAGTTTTTATTAAGGAATTCCAATGACTCCTGAAAGCGTCATGGGCATCGGTCGCCACGCCATGGAAGTGACATTGATGGTGGCCGCGCCGCTTTTGCTGGTGGCCCTGGCTATCGGCCTGATCGTCAGCATATTCCAGGCGGCGACGCAGATCAACGAACAAACTCTGTCGTTCATCCCCAAATTGGTCGGGATATTCGTCGCACTGGTGGTAGCTGGCCCCTGGATGCTGTCCGTGATGCTCGACTACATGCGCGAGCTGTTCACGAATATCCCCAACATGATCGGCTAGCATTCCAGGCCGGACTCACGCGGCGACGCCGGCCCGAAGAAACACTAGGGCAGCCCCCTGCCATCGATATGATCTCCATCACCAGCGCCGAACTCAATACCTGGATTGCCTCTTTCCTGTGGCCGCTGACGCGCATACTCGGCCTGGTATCGACCGCGCCGCTGTTCGGCAATGTTAGCGTGCCGCGCCGTATCAAAGCCGGGCTCGGCGTGATGCTGTCGCTGGTGATCGCTCCGACAGTCCCGGCGCTACCCGCGCTCGATCCGATGTCTATGCAGGGGCTCCTGATCCTCATGCAGCAACTCGTGATCGGACTGTCGATGGGCTTTGCAATGCGGATCGTCTTCGCGGGCATCGAAATGGCGGGCGAAATCAGCAGCATGACGATGGGCCTGGGCTTCGCGACGTTCTACGATCCGCAGTCGCGCGGCCATTCGTCCGCCATCAGCCAGTTCCTGGCGCTGCTGACATTGATGATCTATCTGGCGACCGACCTGCACCTGGTACTGTTGTCCACGCTGTCGCAGAGCTTTTCCAGCCTGCCGATTTCCGCGAACGCCATCTCGGGAGCGGGCTTTCAGCAATTGGCGAGCCTGGGCGGGCGCATCTTCAGCGCAGGCGTGCAATTGTCGCTGCCGATCGTCGCCGCGCTCCTGATTACCAACATGGCGCTCGGCATCCTGACCCGCGCGGCACCGCAACTCAATATCTTCGGCATCGGCTTTCCGGTGACCATTAGCGTAGGGTTTGCGATGATAGCGATATCCCTGCCCTACCTTGCCACGCCAATCGGACATGTGCTGCATGAAGGTATCGGCGCAATCCAGCAGATCACGACGGCGATGACTCCTAAAGCGAATTAGAACGCTCTCAGAAAACTTAAAAAGGAACGGTTAAGGGGCCGATCCACGCATCCGGCGTTGAGGAGGCCCTTGCTTTTTCATGCATGAACTGCACGCCCATGCATGAAGAAACGTTAAATATAGTTAAACAGCGACAAATGCGAAATCTGGAGAAATGATTTTTGCGCGGCTTCGAGCGCCTGCTGCTGCTGGGTAAAGTTCGAAATCACTTCGGCCAGATCGATATCCTGCATCTGGTGCAACGCTTCGGTGTATTGGACATTCAGATCATCGCCCGTGCTGTCGAGCGTATCGATTTCCTTCAGGCGCGTACCGACCGAAGCGCGCACCTCCAGCAGGTTATCCAGCGCGTTGTCGATGTTGTTGTTTGCGGCATTCAACCCGTTGGTAAGTTTGGCCTGGCCTGTCGCGCCGGCTCCGGAGGCGCCAAGAGTCGCCATCAGATCCTTGAGCGTCGTGAAAATGCTCTGATTGACGCTGGGGTTAGAGTGAATTTGTCGCCGTTGGCTGGATCACCCTTGATGTCTAGCTGTAATCCATCGACTGTAATTGCCTGGCCGCTGACGTAAGGAACGTATGGCGCAGACGGCGCAGGCGGGGCCGGCATGGCAGGCGGCGCACCAGGTTGCCAAGCCGCCCCGTCCCAATACGTACCGGCAGTCGTGTCCCGCACGATATATGCCGTCGTCGTAATTGCGCCGGGTATCACAGTAAAGTCGACGCTATAACTATGCCCGGTGACCGCCGTGCTATTGACGATCGCCCCGGTTCCGACAATCCCGGAGCCGGTATTGGTTGACGCTGCCGCGGTTACGAAATCGCCATTGCCGGTACGGTTGCTCTCGAATACCGAATTACCCGAGTCATTCAATGCAATATGGCGGGACGGGCCGATCTGCAGCATGCGCTTGCCCTGATCGCCGCTGTATTGGGCGCCGGTTGGCGTCTCTGAGAACGGCTGCGAAGCAATCTGGAATCCACCGAACATGAAATTTCCCGCGCCATCGCGACTGTTCGCCAGTCCCAGCAATTCGTCGATACGCCCCTTCAATTCCGCGGTCAGGTATTGGCGTTGCGAATCATCCATGGCGCCATTACCCGCATTCACCGTCAGCGTCTTCACGTCCTGGAGCAGCGTCGTGACGCTTTGCAGTACGCTCTCCTGCTGAGAAAGGAGATTCTTTGCATTCTGGCGATTGGTCGCCAATTGGTCGTTGATCGACATCGTCTGGGTAATACCCAGGATATTAGCCGAGGCGACTGGATCGTCCGCTGGTGTCAGCACGCGGCGCTGAGTCGACAGCTGCTGCTGGGTCTTTGCCAGGTTCGACTGCAGGTCGCTGATTTTCGTCGAACCGAGTTCGAAAATCATGTTCGTGCTGATGCGCATGATTGGATACTCCTACCGATCCTAAAATACTGAATTCACGTTAATGCATCACATTATTCTCGTCGAGACACTGGCATCAGCCACGTCCTAATGCGACCAGCGTATCGAACATTTCCTTGACCGCCTGCATCACCTTGCCGGCTGCCACATAAGCCTGCTGATAACGCAGCAAATTGGCACCTTCTTCATCCAGATTGACGCCGGAATCCGAATCCTGAGCCTGCTGAAGCTGGGTAACCAGATTGCCTTGCGCATCCTTGCCCACCTCCAGTTCGTGCGTCTTGTTGCCGACCATGCTGACCATTTGCGAAAGCGCTCCCTGGTAAGTGGTCGTTCCGTTTACAAGCGTGTCTGCGGTTTGCAGGTTACCCAGCAACACCATGTTGCGGTTGTCGCCGGAAGTGGTTGTATTGTTCTGGACAATAAACTGATCGCCGTTACCTGGCACACCGCTGAGCTGGACACTGATGCCACTTACGTCCGTCGGTGTCGCTGGGGCGCGGGAGGCGGCGAAGGAGTCGTTGCTCCGAATGTAATGGTGGCGCCCGATGAATAAGGAACCGGGGTTCCTGCCGGATAGATCGTCGAGTTGCCGTTGATATCCGTTACCTTTACAGGAAACGAAAAGCCGGTTCCAGGAGCGGTGGCAGTGTCGTTCAGCGTGCCCGATGGCGGCGTTGTCGCCGGAACGTTCGCAACGTAATTTAATGTGATCGGCGAAGCCAGCATCGACAGGGAGAAGGTCTTGTCGACCGTGCCATTGCTGATCGTGGCAGTGCCGGAATTGGTTGTCGGGCTGCTTGTCGCGACCGGCGCGGCGGAAGCGATGTTGTTCAGGTCCGTCACGAGGACCTTGAAGCCGGACGCGGCATTGATCGTCGGCTTCACGATGAACTGGTCACCCAAATTCATCGCCCCCGACGAGACAATATTGACTCCGTCGACCGTCACGCCAGGAGCGCCTAGCGTTGCCGTCGAACTGACCTGCACGTTATCGGACATGCGGGTAATGGAGTAGTTCGTTCCGTCGTAGCTGACCTTATAATCGCTCGCCTTCAGCAGCGACACGTCGGAGATGCTGGCGCTGACCACCGCTGTCCCTGTGTTAAGGCTGCTTGCACTGACCAGAGGCGGCGCCACATTGAAGAAATCGCTACCCATGGCGCCGGTCCGGTCCTTGCCCAGCTTGTGCTGGTCATTGAAGGTGGTCGCCAGTCCGATGGCGATTCGGCCCAACTGATTCTGCGTGTCGGTCAGGGTGGTCGAGCGGAACTCGAACAGCCCACCCAGCTTGCCACCCTGCAGGCTGTTTTCCGAAAGCCGGATCGTGCCGCTGGCGGTGACCAGACCCACCTCGACTTCGCTCAGGTCGGTCGGCGATGCCGCCGCTGCCAGCTTAGATACGGTCGAACCGACCACCATGGGCTGACCATTGCCGATAAAGATGCCGTAATTGCTGCCGTCCTTGGCGACTGTCACCTTGGTCAGCTTGCTCAGTTCGCCCACCATATGATCGCGCTGGTCGAGCAAATCGTTCGGCAACTGGCCACTGCCGCTCTGCGCCTTGGAAATCGCGTCGTTCAGGTCAGCGATCTGCTGTGCATAGGAATTGATTGATGTAATGGTGGTCGAAATCTCGGAATTGACCGCGACGCGCAACTCACGCAGTTGCCCATCCATGCTTTGAAAACGGCTGGCCAGCGACTGGGACGATGCAAGCATCGAGCCGCGCGCGTCGGGATTGGCCGCGAGATTTTGCACGCTCTGGAAAAAATCCTGCAGTACCGGCGAGAGCCCGGAATTGGGGTCGGCCAGCATGTTGTTGATACGAGAAGCTTGGGTGTAATGGCTGTCAAGCTGCCCCTGACTGGTCTGCACCGTGCGCAACTGCGTGCCCAAGTATTCATTGTAGACGCGCCGTACGGATACGACCTCCGTACCCTTGCCGATAAAGCCGCCCCCCTCGTCCTGTCCGCCGATGGCCGCCTGCAGCACCACTTGGCGATGGTATCCGACAGTGTTGGCGTTGGCGATATTGTGGGCGGTCGTGGCGAGACCCTGCTGCGCCGCGAAGAGAGCACTATTGGAGGTACTGAGAATATTAGCCATGATTTTCTTCCCTGGTATCGCGATATACCGTAACGCCTGTATGAACGGCAGCTGGACGGAAAACTTGAGGTGTATTTAAAAATTCCGCCATTTCCGTTCCATGGCTGGCCAGGATGATTGTCAAATCTATAAGATTTGCGTAATGATGTTAGTCAGCTTGCTTGCATAATTCGGGTCGGTAGCGTAACCGGCCCGCTGCAGGCCCTGCGCAAAACCGCTGACATCGCTGGCGTTGGCCAATACGTTTTCATAGCGCGGGTTGGAGCGCAACAACCGGCCGTAATCCCGGAACGCATCCGCATAAGAGTCGTAGGCACGGAATTTCTCGACCCGCTTTTGCGGCACGCCGTCCACATATTCGGTCGTGACGGCTTCCACCACGCGGCCTTTCCAGCTGCCGCCTGCCTTGATATTGAACAGGTTGTAGCTGGGAGTGCCGTCGGCCGCGACGATTTCTTTCCTGCCCCAGCCAGTTTCCAGCGCGGCTTGCCCCAGCATGAACTTGGCCGGGATGCCGGTTGTCCGGCTGGCCTCTTCGGCATGCGACCTGAGTCGATCCTGGAACGCCTGCACATGCGCCGGTTGTCCGCCATTCGGCTTGACGCCATCGGCGGGTGCTGCAGATGACAGCTCTGCCGGCTGCCAGGCGGCATACTGACGCGCCTGCGCGCTTGCCGCCTTGTAATATGAAGCAGAGGCCGGTTCAGCCTGCCCGCCCAGGTTCGCCGACAACTGGCGCACCAGCATGTCTGCCAGCCCAAGGCCTCGCTTGGAGAGGTTCTGGCTCAACTGGGTGTCGAGCATCGACGTATACATGCGGCTCTGCTCGTTATCGAAAATCCCATCCTGCGGCGTCGCCTCGCGCATGCTCTTCATGATCATGTTCATGAACAGCGCCTCGAACTGTTTGGCAGCCGTCTTCAGCGCTTCCGGAGAATTTTCGCGCGCGGACTGGCGCAGCGACTCCAGGTTTTTCGCGTCGATGGCGAGATTTTCGGAAGAATTGATACGGTTGACCATCGCGCTCAGATGACTTCCAGTTCGGCCCGCAATGATCCGGCGGCCTTCATCGCTTGCAGGATGGCCAGCAAATCCTGCGGCGTGGCGCCGATGGCATTGAGCGCCTTCACCACGTCCGCCAGATTTGCCCCGCCTTTCAACAACAAGACCTGGCCCGGCTCCTTCTTGATCTCGATTTGCGAGGTCTGCGCCACGACGGTCTGTCCCCCGGAGAACGGCGCCGGCTGGCTGATTACCGGCTCGGTATTGATCACCACCTGCAGGTTGCCGTGCGATACCGCGCAACTGTCGAGCGTGACGGACTGGTTCATCACCACCGAACCGGTGCGCGCATTCAGGATGACCTTGGCCCCGATCTGCGCGGGCGTGACGTTGATGCTTTCCAGGGCGCCGAGGAAGGATACGCGCTCGTCGCTGCTGGCGGGCGCGCGAACGCGGATCACCCGCCCATCCTGCGCCGCTGCGGTATTGGCGCCGAATTGCCTGTTGATGGCATCGACCACCCTGCTTGCGGTCGAGAAATCAGTATCGTTCAGCTCCAGGAACACCGAATCCCCCTGGCCGAACGCCGTTGGAACCGCGCGCTCCACGGTCGCACCGGCCGAAATGCGGCCGACACTGAGATGATTGATCTGCGCCTTGCTGCCGTTGGCGGCGGCACCAACACCGCCTACCACGACGTTACCCTGCGCGATACCATAGATCTGGCCGTCCGCGCCTTTCAGCGGCGTCATCAGCAGCGTGCCGCCGCGCAGGCTTTTCGCATTGCCCATCGATGACACGGTCACGTCGAGGGTCTGCCCTGGCTGGGCGAACGGCGGCAGCGATGTCGTCACCACCACCGCGGCGACGTTCTTGAGCTGCAGGCTCACGCCTTGCGGCAGGTTGACGCCCATGTTCTGCAGCATGCTGATTACGCTCTGGACGGTGAACGGCGTTTGCGTGGTCTGGTCGCCGCTGCCATCGAGGCCGACCACCAGGCCGTAGCCGATCAGCTGGTTCTGCCGTACGCCCTGGATGCTGGCAAGGTCTTTCAGACGTTCCGCGTTGGCGGCTCCGGACAAGCCGGCGCAGAGTGCCGCAAACGCGAGCGGGAGGAATTTTCTGAAAACTGGCATGCGGATTTTCATAGCGGCGCAAAGCTCAGGAAGAAGCGCGCAATCTGCGACATGAATTCGGACTTGTCGATGCGGCTATTCGTGCGGTATTCGATGCGCGCGTCCGCGACTTGGGTGGAGGACACCACGTTGCCGGCACCGACCGTCTGCGGACTGACGACACCGGAAAAGCGGACGAACTCGACGCCCTTGTCGAACGAGACCTGCTTTTCGCCGGCCACGAGGAGATTGCCATTCGGGAGCACTTCGGTAACCGTGACCGTGATCGTGCCGCTGAACGTATTGCTGGAGGCTTGCGCGCCCTTCTCTTCGAACTTGTTGGCGCTGGAAGCGCCCACGCCGAGGTCGGCGACCGTCGCCGCCGGTACGCCGAACAATTTCGACACGGACGAGTCGGTGCTGCCGGTCTTGCTGCCGGAATTGAGCGCGTTCTTTCCTGCGCTCGTTTTTTCATTGATGGCGATCGTCAGGATGTCGCCCACCAGGCGCGCACGACGATCCTCGAACACCGGGCGGTATGTCGACGCCTGAAAAATCGCTCCATTCGTCGGAACGGCTGCGGCGGGCGACTGCGGCCGCGCCGACAGCGGCTGCTGCACGATGGTTTCGGGTACCGTACCGCAGGCAGCGAGAATAAAGGCGGCTGCCATGGTCGGGATGAGAAGCGACAGTTTCATTTCAGGCAGTCATTCCGTCGAAATTACAGTTGCGACAGCTTCTGCAGCATCTGATCGGACGTCGAAATCGCCTTGCTGTTGATTTCGTAGGCGCGCTGAGTCTGGATCATGTTGACCATTTCCTCGACCACGTTCACGTTCGACGTTTCGACATAGCCTTGCACCAGCAAGCCCGAACCGTTGGTGCCCGGCGTGTTCGTATTGGGATTGCCCGATGCCGCCGTCTCGACGTAGAGGTTTTCGCCCTTGCTTTCCAGGCCGGCCGGATTCATGAACGTCGCGAGCTGGAGCGCGCCGACCTGGGTCGGCGTCGGCGTGCCCGGCAGCGTGACCGACACGGTGCCGTCGCGCCCGATGGTAATGCTTTGCGCGTCCGCCGGGATGGTGATGGCGGGTTGAACCACGAAGCCGCTCGACGTCACCAGCTGCCCCTGATTGTCCAGCTGGAAGGAGCCGTCGCGCGTATACGCCGTTGTTCCGTCCGGCAGCAGGACCTGGAAAAAGCCCGCGCCCTGAATCGCGACATCCTTGTTATTGCTCGTCGCCTGCAAATTACCCTGAGTGAAAATGCGTTCCGTAGCGACGGGGCGTACGCCGGTGCCAATCTGCAGGCCCGACGGCAACTGC